>NZ_JMKP01000030.1 GCF_000685805.1 Psychrobacter phenylpyruvicus DSM 7000 = NBRC 102152
ATGTCATCGTCTTTTGGCGTCAGCTTGATCGCTGGCGCTTTGGTCTCTCCTGCTGGTATTAAGACAGTTGCGCCATTTTCTAAGAAGTCAGCAATCTCTTCTGGCGTCTCAAGCACCACTGGGTTGCCGTCTACATCAGTGTATTCAATCTTCTCGATGTCTTCAGGTTCAATGCTGCTGTCACTGCCTAGGTTAACGTCAACGGTGGTGTCTTCGTTACTTGGGTTGGTTTGACTGACCTCAAATTCAAGCGCTGTACCTTCGCCTTCTACCGCTTCGGCGACGGTCGCTTTAATGTTAACTTCAGGTCTGTCACCCTCTGTTGGGTTGCCATCCTCATCAGCTTCGTCTTTAATCACACCTGTGGCTGTCGGTGTGCCTAATGCAGCGTTACTTGGGTTGCTGATCTCAAGAACCATGTCTTCTGACACTTCATAGATATCATCGTCTACGACTGTAACGGTAATTGCTGGTGCTGCAGTTTCACCTGCTGGTATTTTTATGCTATCACCATTAGTCAAGAATGCTTCAATGGCAGCTTGGTCATCTAGAGTAACTTGGGTGCCATCGGCTTTAGTGTAGCTGATTGATGCAATGTCTTCAGCTTCAATGGTGCTGTTTTTTCCAAGACTAACTTTAACAGTTGTATCTTTTGTACTTACCTGATTTTGTGATACTTCGAAAACTAATAAGTTATCAACACCTTCAATGGCTTGATCATCTGTTGCATTAATATTAACCGTAGGTGGATAGTCAACCGTAATGGTTGCAGGTTCTGACGTGTTACCTGCTTTGTCTTTTACTGTGTAATCAATTGGCGTTGGGTCTTTACTAAACCCTTGCTCAGGCGTAAAGGTTGCTTCGCCAGTCTCAGGGTTTACTGACCACACACCCTCACCTGGTACTTCTACGGGTTCATCAGTTGGCTGACCGGTTTTAGGATCAATCAGCTGTACTGTCGTTGGATCTAAGTCACCATCTGGATCTGTGTCATTACCAACAACATCAATGATCACTGGTTCGCCTACGTTACCTTCTTTGGTATCGTCTTCGGCTACTGGTGGATTTTGTGGATAGTCAACCGTAATGGTTGCAGGTTCTGACGTGTTACCTGCTTTGTCTTTTACTGTGTAATCAATTGGTGTTGGGTCTTTACTAAACCCTTTCTCAGGCGTAAAGGTGACTTCGCCAGTTTCAGGGTTTACTGACCACACACCCTCACCTGGTACTTCTACGGGTTCATCAGTTGGCTTACCGGTTTTAGGATCAATCAGCTGTACTGTCGTTGGATCTAAGTCGCCATCAGGATCTTTGTCATTTGCTAATACGTCAATGACTACTGGATTGCCTACGTTACCTTCTTTGGTATCGTCTTCGGCTACTGGTGGATTTTGTGGATAGTCAACCGTAATGGTTGCAGGTTCTGACGTGTTACCTGCTTTGTCTTTTACTGTGTAATCAATTGGTGTTGGGTCTTTACTAAACCCTTGCTCAGGCGTAAAGGTCACTTCGCCAGTTTCAGGGTTTACTGACCACACACCCTCACCTGGTACTTCTACGGGTTCATCAGTTGGCTTACCGGTTTTAGGATCAATCAGCTGTACTGTAGTTGGGTCTAAGTCGCCATCTGGATCAGTGTCATTACCAACAACATCAATGACTACTGGTTCGCCTACGTTACCTTCTTTGGTGTCGTCTTCGGCTATTGGTTTGTTGTCTTCAACTGGTGGGGTGTAGTCGTTATCATCGTTATCATCGTTATCATCAATTAAAAAAGGTATTAACCCTAATCCTAGCCACCATGGAAACCCTGCTGGCACAGCTATCCACCATGGCGCATGTATCTCTTCACCGCCTAGTGCTTGACCTTCAACTGCTCCCACTTCTAATTGGGTGACATAGTCATATACTTGCCCTGTATCAGGAATATAGTGATAATAACTTCCGTCTTCTGCAATTCCAATTAATGCCTGGTTGTTATCTGCGTCCTCATCAATCTGGTTTACTTCGTTTTGTCTTTCTGTAGATTGATAAAAGCCTTCGATAATTAAATCTGTTTCTTTACCTTCTCGCTCAAACGAAACATGAAGGTCGTTACCTACGCGTCTAGTGATAATATGGTTGGGTGCTCTACCAATGGATTCATCAAAAAACTCATAATTAACATTTTTGACAGCTTTGATGACATCTGGCTGACCATCCTTTGTTACTGTTTTTATCTCTTGTATGGTTTCTTTGCTGTTATGAATTTTTACATTAACTGTCTTCATGAGTGTATACCTAAAATCTTCAATTTATTAATTTTGCAAGTAGTAATTTTCAGAGGGTTTATTAATCAATTATTTGGTTTCCATCTTGGCCTATGCGTACACGCTCACGGACGACTGCTATTGTTCGACGATTTAATTGACGACCTTCTGCTGTAGCATTGGTTGCTCTTGGGCGTAATTCTCCATAGCCAATTGCATTCAAACGATCAGGCGCAATGCCATAGTCTTTAATAAGTACAAACTTAATAGCATTAGCCCGACGCTCTGATAGTTTTTGGTTGTATTTTTCGCTAGCATTACTATCTGTATGACCTTCAATGACAGCAGTTGTATTACTGTACTTAGTCATAAAGTTAGCAAGCCCTTCGACTTCTTTATAATACTGAGGCTTAACGATAGCTTTATCGTTATCAAACAATACCTCTAACTCAATACTGACAACTTCTTCCAATACTGGAGCAGGTAATACAGGTGGGGTGGGCTTAGGTTTAGCCACTGGACAGTTGGGTACAACTCGAGTTATTTGATGGGATTGATACCTTTTACTATTAAGGTAATCGAAGGCCTTATCGCTTTCGATTTGTTGGATAGTAGAGTTACCTTCTTTATCTACATCTACATAAAAAAAGTAGTTTTTATTAGGTGTTAGTTCAAATTCTGAGGCATTAAGTAAAAGATCATTAGTTTTGTTTCCAGTAACTTCTGCACTTAATCGGTTTATACCAGAGCATGAATAGACCTGGGTGTAGCTACCAGGTTGCAAACTAACTTGAAATCTATCATTAATTGCGATATTGGCACTGGTTTGCTCTGGATCATTATCCTCCGGTCTTATAAAAAAAATACTGACATCATCTTTAGGTATTTCTTTATTAATAAGCTCCTGTAAATTTATTTCTTGTTGTAAATACCATTGAACGTTCCCAATAGACTTTTTATTTACTTCATTAGTGATGGGAACAGCACTCATAGAACATGCTGTTAAAATTTCTGTGCAAAAGAGTAGTGCAAATAGCTTATTCTTCATATTAATTTCCTGCCATGCTATTTAAGATAAACTTAAATTAGTTTTGATTAAATTTAAGAGAGTTTAAAAATCAGCAGGTGACAAGAATTAAAGAATTGCTGTTACTTATTGTTAGACTTTATAGCTAGTCGCTAAACTTGATGAGATACCTCCATGCATCAAACTAATCTTTAGTCTTCATCTTCACAGAAAGCCAATACTTATTAGATAAACCCAACAATAAATAACAAATAAAAATAAATAATATTTCTTTGAAATTAAGGTGTTACCCCTTATCTCATGCCGTCTTACCTAACTTTTATGCTCTATTAAATCCACTCTGAACCTAAAACGGGTTCATGATATCATGAACCTATTATGGGTTCAATAATGATTTTAAGAAATCTAAAGTTCGAATAAATTTTAAAGAACTAATAAAGTCTTAATATTTAAGAAAAGCTAAAACTTAAGAAAATAAATTCATTCATCTGAACATAAGTTTTTTGTCAGTATTTAATAAATCGACCAAAAGACTTAGGCTTGACCCAACGCAATTAGCGGATCGTATGACAATTTTTTTACTGGAAAAGTTGAAACAGGAGATAGGCGTGTTGATATCATTGATATCTATTAAATATTGAGCTGCGATTATTATGGGTTCAATTAATAATTTAAAAAAACCTAAAGATCTAATAAATCCTAAAGATTTAAAAAGATCTAGAAACTTAAGAAAATCAATTCATTCGTTTGAACATGAGTTTCTTCGTCAGTATTTAATAAATCGGCGAAAAGATTTAGGTTTGACCCAACGCGAATTAGCGGATCGTATGGGAGTTATTTATTCTTTTATTGGAAAAGTTGAAACAGGAGACAGGCGCCTTGATATCATTGAATTTATTCAATATTGCGCTGCAATAGAGTTAGATCCCACTAAAGTGATTAACGAGATTAAAAATAAAGTAATACAAGAAAATGAGAAACTAAGATAAATAGATAAGACTCAACGTATGATGGGATTAAAAAGATTCCACATATCATTGATTGAGAGATTTAAAGAGACGTTTTGCTTTTAATAATGTTCATAAGGATAATAATGCCGATATCAGCAATAAAAAATTAAATCATTGCTCTACAATATCGGCTTCAACATAGCCTGCTGCCGGAGATGGAAATCCCACCGGTCCTCTTTCGATAAGGTATGGCAGTGGGTTATAGCTTTCAGGATGAAGAAAGGATGCTTACTAGATTTATAATGCCCAAATGGCCCAACTGAAAAAATACACACCTTAACCAAAAACCACAACCTCATCACCCTCTGCCCAAGGCTTAAACTTAGTCATTACTTGCAAAAAAAACGGGTGATTGAGCCAGTGTTGCAACCAGCGCTGTAAGTTGGGGTAAGGTAGATTATAGAAAACCTCTCGATCGACATGTGCAAACTGGCGCACAAAAGGCATAATGCCAATATCAGCAACAGTCACTTTATCACCCAGTAAATAAGTGTGCTTTTCAAGTTGCTTCTCTAACTGCCGCAAATAGACCTCCCCTCGCTGACGGTACTCTTCTTGGGTCATCTCAGGATGACGATCAGCATATTTATAACGATCAAGCCAGTATTTAAACTCATTGTCATTTTGGTCAATTAACGCATCGGCTTCCACCTGCACTGCCTCATCAAGCAAATTATGCAGATCTTTTTGCTCAAGTGCCCACAGCATAATGTCACGGCTTTCATCTATGACAGTGCCGTCCGTTAGCTGCAACACAGGCACTGTGCCTTTAGGACTTATGGCAAGCATTTGTGGCGGTTTGTTTTTTAATACCACCTCACGCAGCTCAACTGTCATACCAGAGAATAACAGCCCAAGCCGTGCCCGCATGGCATAAGGGCAACGGCGAAAGGAGTACAAAATTGCAAACTTATCGCTCATAATAGCTCTATGTTAAAATTAAAAAACATCTATTAAAGATTAAAAATACTTGTGCCGCTACTGCGCTAACAACTCTGCAAACACTTCATCAGGCATCATATTACCACCGGTAGCCCATACCAGATGCAAGGCGTTCTCCACCTCAGCAAAATAAGGCACGCCAGCGATACCCGCACAAGCTGATGGCTCCAACTTTAATCCCTCTAACTCATGCACTTGGCGCAATAGCTGATACAGCTGCTCATCTTCTACAGTATAAAAAGCCGTTAAGGAGCGCTGCATAGCCTTACCAACGAAGCCGGAAGCCCGCCCTACCGCAAGGCCATCAGCAATGGTATGGTTACTAAGACCAATATCTTGCACGCTAATCTTATCTTGTAGTCCGCTATAGATTCCAAGTAGCATGCATGGTGACTGTACAGGCTCAGCAAAGACACAATGCACGTGATCACCAAAGGCTAATTTTAGACCAAATGCCACACCGCCAGGACCACCACCAACGCCGCAAGGTAGATAAACATACAGAGGACGCTCGGCATTAATGTGAATATCTGCCTGCTCAAACTGCCGCTGTAAACGCAGACCTGCTACCGCATAACCAACAAACAAATGCTTTGAGTTTTCATCATCGACGAAGTAGCCATAGGAATCAGCTTCACTAAGCTTGCGGCCTTTTTCTACCGCCTCGCCATAATCACCTTCATACTCAAAAACCTCGACCCCACTAGCACGTAGCTTATCCTTTTTCCACTGCTTGGCATCAGCAGACATGTGTACTTGCGCCTTAAAGCCAAGCTTGGCCGACATAATCCCGATAGATAAGCCTAAATTACCAGTTGAACCCACCGCAACTTTATATTTAGAAAAAAAAGCTCTAAATTTATCAGAATCAAACTGGCTATAATCTTTATCTTCTTGAATTAGCCCATGCTCTACAGCCAACTTTTCAGCATATTGCAGCACCTCATAAATTCCGCCACGTGCTTTGATTGAGCCAGAAATAGGTAACTCATTGTCCGCCTTGATATACAGCTCGCCTTTTGTGAGACTCATCGCCTGTTGTAGCTTTTCAGTATGATAAAACTGACTTTCAATAATGCCCCCTGTGGCTGCTGTCTCAGGAAATACTTGGGCCAAATACGGAGCAAAACGTTGTAGTCGAGCCTCAGCCTCCTCGACGTCTGCCAAAGTAAGACCAACATCCTCAATCGCTTCAGCAAAAGGCGCTAATTTATCGCTTCGCCAAAATACAGGCTGCGCTTGGCTCAGCTGAGCAATGAGAGGATCGTTTTTCAGCGCTTGTAATTTTAAGTGGTCCAGCGTTTGAGCTACCATAAGACATCCTTATTTTTACTATTATTATTTTTGTAACTATTCGCAGTATGAATTAGCTTAAGTGAATTTTCGTATAGGCCTTGCGGCTGAAATAAATGGGAGTGGCGTCTAACAATGAGACTCTTATTTGATTAGAACCTTAGCAGGTATAAAGCTAAAAGCAACGTACTATGACCCACACTTCCCGCAGCCAGACGAGCATTTTTTTGATTTTTTAAATAGCACCCTAGTCCACGTATAATATACAGCTAAGGCAACTATAATAAAAACGATGCCATATTCGATAAAATGACTCATAACTTATTCCTTAAAATAGTTTATACATCAAAGCCAAAAATAGAGCCGCTAACTCGATAGGTAATCCAAGCCATAACATACGCCAAGACAAAAAGATAAGCGGCAATAGACACTGTCTGTTTCATCGATTTGGTCTCACGGCGAATAACTGCCAAAGTTGCCAAACACATAGGCGCATAAATATAGAATACCAAAAAGGCAAAAGCGGTCGCCAAGCCCCATTCAGCATGAATAATAGGAATAAGGGTCTGATTGGCCATCTCCTCACTCGCACCGCCCACTGCATAAACTGTGCCTAAGGCGGCTACCACTACCTCACGTGCAGCTAAGCCTGGAATTAAGGCAATACACATTTGCCAAGTAAACCCAATCGGTCGAAATATAGGTTCGATAACCGAGCCTAGCATACCGGCAAAACTATAATCAATCGCTGGACCTGTCGCATTTACTGGCGGTGCCGGAAAGCTTACCAAAAACCACAGTACTACAGTTAAGGCAAAGATTACTGTCCCTGCTTGTACCAAAAACGCCCGTACTTTACTCCAAAGCTCTGTAACAATGTGCTTAATATTGGGCATCCGATAAGTCGGCAGCTCCATTAGCAATGGAAAGCTAACCTGCTGTAAGCTACCTTGCCGAAATCGAGTCATTATCCAAGAGATTAAGGCCGCTGATGTAATCCCAGCGATGTAGAGGAAGAACAAGGTCATCCCTTGCAAGTTGAACACCCCCATTACCGAACGTCTGGGCACTACCGCCGCAATGATTAACGCATAAATGGGTAGTCTTGCTGAACAAGTCAGCATCGGTAATACCGATATCGCCACCATCCGCTCTCTAGGATTGGGAATAGTTCGGGTCGACATAATCGCCGGAACAGCGCAAGCAAAGCCTGATAATAATGGGATAAAAGAGCGGCCTGACAGCCCTACCTTTGAGAGCAAATTGTCTAATAAAAAAGCAGCCCGAGGCAAATAGCCTGAATCCTCAAGTATCAACAAGAACAAAAACAGCAGCGCAATCTGCGGCACAAAGACGATCACACTACCAACGCCAGCGATAATACCATCCACGATTAAGCTCTTTAAGATACCTTCAGGCAACCAATCTGCTATTACGCCGCCAATTGTAGTCACTAACGCTTCTAAGCCATCCATCATCGGAGTCGCCCAAGCGTATACCGCTTGAAATATCACAAACAAGATTAGAAATAATAAAATCACGCCGACTACAGGATGCAGAGCCCAGTAATCAAGGCGTTCATGCCATTTAGGCAAACTGTGTGGAATAGAGACCGTACGACTGATAATATCATCGGCTTGTTGATAGAGCTGCTGCGAATCGGGCGCCGTTTGCGAAAAGCGCACTGGACGTGTCTGCCCTTTATGAGTCGCTGAAAATTCAGTAATTAAGGACAGTAGCTGTTTATTGCCATTACGTTTAATGGCGACCGTTTTTACCACTGGCAAGCCTATCTCTTTGGATAGAGCCACTTCATCAACATCCATACCACGACTGACTGCCACATCATTTAGATTCAAAGCGACCATCATTGGCAGGCCTAAGCTTTTTAGTTCAAGAATCATCCTCAATGACATACGTAAATTGGTGGCATCAGCGACAACGATAATACCATCAGGCACAGCCTCATTGGGCATCTCTCCCATCAATACCTTGCGGGTCACCTCTTCGTCAGGACTGGTGGTCGCTAAGCTATAAGTGCCTGGTAAGTCCAGTATCTTAACTGTATCATCATGAATGAAGGTTGCTGACCGCTTATCGACAGTCACCCCTGAGTAGTTAGCCACTTTGGCTTTTGAGCCAGTTAATACGTTAAATAAAGCGGTCTTACCACAATTGGGGGCGCCTACTAAGGCAAGGGTAATATGATTGTTAGAGGAGGTAGCAGTATCCGCTGGAGCAGCAATGACAAGATTGGGCATATACGGTAATCACTTAATAAGAAGCCAAATCAAAGACGGGCCAAGTAGGAACAGATAGGCACAAAGAGCAGCAAGCACTAAACACAATTAGAGATAAATTAAAGCGCCCGACAGCGAATTTTCTTTAGTTCATCCATCCGCAGACTAAACTGTACCCCAGATGCCAATTGCACCGCATAAGGAGGTTTTCCAAATAGCCCTTTGGCTACGATACGTAGTGCTGTATTTGGCAAAAACCCTAAGTCTTTAAGGCGTTGTTCTACTACCTTATCGATATCGCCAAAACGCGGATTTTCTATAATTTCTTCAATAACCACCGGCTGGTTTTTATCAAACTCAAGCAAAGCATATGCTTGACGATTCGCCATAGTTTTAGACGCTTCAGAAACTGCTGTGTTAGAAACGAACATTGCTTGTTCCATACATATGCCTATCGGTTAAAGTAAAGTTAGGTTAAAAGTGAATGTAAATAAGAATACTTAGCGTTTACAACTATTATATGCCTAGTCTTTTTGGCTAACAAGCTAATTTTTTTAGATATTTTAAAAAACAAAATAAAAAAAGCCCCCAGTAAATAACTGAAGGCTGAGAAGCTTAATATTAGCTTATGAGGGCTAAGCCTTTCGTATAATTCAGACTAATATTGTAAGCTCGCTATGGCGTGATTAAGCATTGGGATTCACAATGACGTCGCCATTTTCTTTAGTGAATTCTTTAACCGGCGTGGTCAATACGTCAAAGATATTTTCTAAAGGTCGGCACAATACCGCCCCCTTATCAGTAATCACAATAGGACGATTAATTAAAATAGGATGCTCTACCATCGCATCAATAAGCTGATCCTCTGTTACGTCAGGATTGTCTAATCCTAGCTCAGTAAATACCGCTTCCTTACTACGCATAAGCTCACGCGGAGACATCTGCATCTTAGCTAACAGCTCAACCAAATACCCACGGCTAGGCGGGGTTTTTAAATATTCAACTACTTCAACAGTATCATCTGAAGCCTGCATAAGTGCCAAAGCGTTGCGTGACGTGCTGCATTTTGGGTTGTGTAAGATAGTAGAGGTCATCGTTAAGTCCTATTGATTCGTCTAAAAGTAATTGCTACAGAAAAGAGCGTAAAACAAAGAAAATTAGTGAGCCAAGCATATAAAATGTGACTCACTTAAGCAAATGCTATCCTTAACATTCAGTCTACTTTATTGATACGCCTTCTTCTTATCACCTGCTTATTGAGCAGACTGATCTAGCAAATCAATCGGTTGATTATGAACTTTGGACTGCTGCATAAGTTTGCTGCCTTCGTGCTCTTTTTTAGACCAAAAGTTAATATTAAATTGAGCATCATCACTTAACTCGACACGATGCCAGTATTGCGGTGGACTTACCGCGAACTGCCCTGCTTCTATGACTATTTTTTGCTCAGGTTCAGTGGCTTGTTCATCCGCAAAGCCATAGAAGGTTACCGTACCTTGCATCACGCAAATCTGTCCATAAATACCTGCGGCGGTATTGTGATGGGTCAATAAAGCAGGCGGTACATTGTCTTTGGTAAAAAATGGTGTGGAGCGCTTCACTCTCCAATGACTTGGAATCACTATAGGGCTCATAACTCTCTCCTTGTTTTCGTCTCTATTGTTGTTGCTTTTTACCATAAGATTCATTTCAAATGAATCTTATGGCTATGTTAACGCTGTATTTTCCCAAATGCTGTATCACAATTGTGACGTATTCTATTGAGGCTGTCTCTGTCTAACAATCTGATAGCAACGTCCTAAATACCAGACTGGAGCACTAATAATGTGAGTCAGTCATTGTTCCGATTCTATGATCACTGACATAAGCATTCATTAAAAACATTGCAAAGCGTGGGGCAGGTTCCCCTGTCTGGCTCAAAATAATAAGTGAAACGATATAATATAAATTAATATCAAATGTTAATGATTATCGTTTACTTATTGAGAATATGAAGGTATCATAGCCAAATTCTTGGTTTATACCTTGCAGTATGTGGCTGTTTTCTTGGCTGGTAATAGACGCTTTTTCAATAACTGATAAACCTTAATATTTATTCAACCCGTAGTCGTTAGTTTCAAATAGCCTTTAGTTTTAAATAACTCTTATTTTTTGAGTAATTATTTTAAACCTTGTTTTATTTATTTTACAAAGTGACAAGAAGCGAGTTCTTTATGTTTAATTCTTCCCTTCCCTCTATCTATTCAAAAACTAAGTTTGCTTTAATCCCACTTTTAATTAGCAGTGCTTTAATGGGTTGCTCGTCTCAACAAGACGACGCTAAGCCTAAAGTTGAGCAGACTAACCAGGCTGAAGAGTCTTCTTCAATCAAAGTAGACAATAATAAAAACAACACCAAGAGCCCGTCCCAAGATCAGGTAACGATTGATACTGTACGTGGTCCAGTAGATTTGGCTACTAATCCTGAGCCGCTAGCAGTGTATGATATGACCTTGATGCAAGATTTAGCTGCTTTGGAAGTACCCGTTGCCGGCTTACCCGGTAGTTTAAGGCTAGACAATTTAAAAGCAGCGGGCGCTCCAGACAGTAAAAATATCGGTACTTTATTCGAGCCTGATATGGAAGCACTTAATCAAATGCAGCCTAAAGCCATTTTAGTCGGCTCACGTATGGCAGAAAAATATGATGCGCTTAGCAAAATGGCGCCAACTTTAGACCTTACTTTAGATACCGAAAATATTTACGAGTCTAGCAAACAGCGCTTAGCTGACTTAGGAAAGCTATTTAATAAAGCCGATAAAGCAGCACAGCTGCAACAAGATATTGATCAAGCCATCGAGCAAGCCAAAGCAGCCAGTGCTGGTAAAGGTAATGGTCTGGTTGTGTTAGTCAATGGCAATAAAATCTCAGCCTATGGCGAAAAATCTCGTTTTGGCTTTTTGCACACTGTCTTCGGCATTCCTGCGGCTGATACCCAAATTGAAGAGGGTCGACATGGTCAGCCCGTATCTTTTGAATACTTACAAAAGGTCGATCCCGACTGGTTATTTGTATTAGATAGAAGCTCAGCCATCGGCGAGGAAGGCGCCGGTGCAGATGCGGTATTGGATAACCCATTAATGCATCAAACCAAAGCTTGGAAAAACAAACACATTGTCTACCTAAGCCCAGACTCATATCTAGCTTTCGGTGGTTATTACCAATGGTTAAAAGATGCCAAGATTATCACTGACGCCTTTAATAAAGCCGAAAAAGTTGAGAGCACTCAATAAACGAACGCATATCCCCTACTTCTTACAGTAAAAATAAAGACGGTCATGTTTGATTCATCTGCCAACCCCAAAGCTCGACCTATTTTGCTATCGCCTATGTTGCTCAACATTTTAAGTGTGCTGCTGTTGATGGCTTTAATCTTGCTAAGCTTATCGCTGGGTGTGGCAGATTTTTCATGGCAAGGGCTGTGGCAAGCGTTGACCCAGCAATCCGTCAGTAACGACCTGCAACTATTGCTGGTGAGTCGCCTACCGCGCACGCTAGCCATTATCTTAACCGGTGCTTCCCTAGCAGTGGCAGGGATGATTTTACAAGTGGTATTAAAAAATCGCTTCGTCGATCCCTCTATGGTGGGTGCTACTCAAAGTGCAGGTTTAGGCTTACTTTTGGTCAGTTTGTATTTGCCCACAAGTAGCCTATTTAGCAAGATGTTAATTGCCACCTTGTGCGCTATCGCTGGCATGGTACTGTTTATGCGTCTGATTAAGCACCTGCCTGCCACGGATATCTTAATGGTGCCTTTGGTGGGCATTGTGTTTGGCGGCATTATTGAAGCGGTCACCACCTTTATTGCCTATGAGACAGAATCTTTACAGATGCTGTCAGTATGGCGTTTTGGGGATTTTTCCACCATTTTGGCAGGTCGTTATGAGCTGTTGTATGCGACCGGTGCTTTAGCACTGGTGGCTTATTTTTTGGCTGACAAACTAACCATTGTGGGATTAGGCGATGCCATTGCTATTAACTTAGGGGTGAACCAACGTTTGATGACCTGGTTTGTGATATTGACCGTAGCCATGATTAGCGCCGTGGTGGTGGTCACCGTAGGCGCCATTCCCTTTGTTGGACTGGTAGTGCCGAATATTATCAGCCGCTTAATGGGCGACAGTCTACGCCGATGCTTGCCTGCAGTGGCATTATTTGGCTCGAGTTTGGTGTTACTGTGCGACGTTATTGGTCGCAGCATTCGCTATCCTTTTGAAGTACCGGTAGCGACCGTATTTGGGGTTATTGGAGCAGCGATATTTTTATGGCTGTTATTACGTAAACCTCGCAAACCCCAACCTCGTAAACTTGAAGTTAATCCGTCAGCCCCAGCTTAAGCTCACTATAGCAGCCGTTAAGTCTTATCTTTTATTTACCCTTTTTGCCAGCTAAGCTTATTATGAATTCACCCAAGCAAGCATCAGTCGACTCAATACCCAAGTCCTCTAGCACTATTAGGAAATATGCAGGCTCGCCGTTAGTGCCCTCAAAAAAGCAAACTTTGGAAAACCCACTTAACCTTGTCATTAGCTCTACCCAATTGCGTATTAATCCCGGCTTGGTGTTTAGCAAACCGGTGTGGATTGCTTTGCTGACTTTATTGATTAGCTGCGTGCTGTTTATGACCTTACAGTCCAATGGTAACTGGGACTTTGTGTTGTTGTTCCGCGGGCAAAAGCTAGCGGCGCTTATGATTGTGGGTTATTGCATCGGAGTTTCTACGCTACTGTTTCAAAGCCTCACCCATAACCCTATTTTAACACCCGCTTTACTAGGCTTTGACTCGTTATATATTCTCATCCAAAGCCTACTAGTGTTTTTTTTGGGTGCGGTTAATATGTTTACCGGTCAACCGTTACTAAAGTTTGGTATTGAAGTGGCGCTAATGGTAGCCGCCTCTTTATTACTGTTTCGGCTATTATTTAATCGCACTGAGCACTCTTTATCTCGGCTGATTTTAGTAGGCATTATCTTTGGGGTGTTATTTAGAAGCTTATCAAATTTAGTGGCACGCCTGATTAACCCCGAAGACTTCGTAGTGATACAAGCCGCCAGCTTTGCTCAATTTAATATCACCAACCTACATATGATGTGGCTGAGCCTAGCCATTTGTATTGTCAGTGCTTGGCTTGTTTGGCATTGGCGCTTTCAAATCGATGTGCTGATGCTGGGCCGTTCTGACGCCATTGGTCTAGGCATTGATTACCAAGGCCTAACTCTGCGTTTATTAGTAGTCATCTCAGTATTAGTCGCTACCGCAACCGCTTTTGTCGGTCCCATCGTATTTTTGGGATTATTGGTATGCGCTTTGACCAACCGCATCAGCCACAGTATGTATCACAGCGAACGCATCGTCTTGGTCAGCTTAGTATCCATGATTACTTTGGTATTGGGTCAAACTTTGTTTGAGAGGGTGCTAGGCATGGCTGGTGTGCTTTCGGTGGTAATTGAACTTCTCGGCGGCCTGGTATTTATTGGCCTGATACTAAAACAATATCGTAAGCAAGTAGTTTAAATGGCAAATAAGACGTCTGGCAACCTACTTATAGTGTCTCGGTTTACAGTGCCCTGTTATAACCTCTAACTTTTACCCTACTTTATTTCTAGCAGCTGACTACCTTTATGATTACCATTAATAATGTAAGCCATCACATCGATCACTACCCTATCTTGAATAATATCAGTTTAAGCTTAGAAGATGCCCAAGTGATCGCATTAATCGGGCCCAATGGAGCGGGTAAATCCACTTTATTTAGTGTGATGTCGCGATTGCAACCCTTGCAAAGTGGTTCGGTTCAGTTTGGTGAATATGATATTGCACATACCGACAGCAAGATTATGGCTAAGACAGTGGCCATATTGGCACAAAGCAATCAGTTACAAGGCCGTCTGCGCGTGGGAGAGCTATTGATGTTCGGCCGTTACCCCTATCATCAAGGTCGACCCACCCCAGCGGATCACCAGAAAGTGGCTGAGGTTATCCAAAAGTTCGAGTTACAGGATATAGCGGATCGTTATTTATCTACCTTATCCGGCGGGCAACAGCAGCGGGTACTTATTGCTATGATTGTATGCCAAGACACACCGTACTTATTACTTGATGAGCCGCTTAATAACTTAGATATGTACCACTCAGGTCAGCTGATGCGTGCCCTACGCAGCTTAGCGCATGAACAAAAAAAGACCGTGGTCATTGTGCTGCACGACATCAACCAAGCAGCACAATTCGCCGATACAGTGGTGATGATGAAAGCCGGTCAAGTTATCCAAACCGGCCATCCTATTGAAGTGCTTACCCAAGAGACCATACAGGATTTATATGGAGTGAAGGCCACTGTGATTGAGCATAAAGGCTATCCGGTTATTATTGATAGCCGGGTTTAGCGTATTCGCCTAAACCTCCCTACCTCTCACCCGACAGAACTTGAAAATAAGTTTAGCACCACCACGCCGGCCACAATTAAGCCGATGCCTATCACTGCCGGCGTATCAATACTCTGTTTAAAGACAACCAATCCCACAACAGCGGTCATGACAATACCCACCCCTCCCCATAAGGCATAAGCTATACCTAATGGGATCTCTCTTAGTGACTTAGTCAAAAAGTAAAAAGAAAAGGCATACAGCACTATCGTTGCAAGAGTTGGACCTACCTTAGTAAACTCTTCGGACTTAACTAGAAAAGTTGTGCCTATCACTTCAAAGAGGATCGCACCTGCTAAAAAGCTATAAGCAATAAGGGTTTGAGACATAGATATTCTGACCTAATAAAAAAAGACACGCCTTAGTGGGAGCAATCCCTGTAGGTTAAAAGTAGATAGTAATACGGTTGACTAAAAATAAATAGAAGCGACTGCAAATAAATTAAACCAAGCTTAATATAATTAACAAATCACTAAGTTGATATTAATATATTTTACCAAACATAAATCATGGGCTTTAATAGAACTAAGCAAGAAAGCCAAAGTTATAAAGCAGCTAATATATTAAGCATTAACGGCTTAATAATAATTATCTCACACCTCATTTAAGGAGACCGCAATGAGTGATAAAAAATGCCCATACGCCCCCACAAAACTAACTATGAATAATGGTGCGCCCGTCGCTGATAACCAAAACAGCTTAACAGTTGGTCCTCGTGGCCCGTTACTGGCTCAAGATCTTTGGTTAAATGAAAAACTAGCTAACTTTGTACGTGAAGTCATTCCAGAGCGCCGCATGCACGCCAAAGGTTCTGGTGCGTTCGGTACCTTTACTGTCACCAATGACATTACCAAATACACCCGTGCGAAGATTTTTAGCGAAGTGGGTAAAAAAACTGAAATGTTCGCCCGCTTCAGTACTGTAGCCGGTGAGCGCGGTGCAGCAGATGCTGAACGTGACATCCGCGGCTTTGCCTTAAAGTTTTATACTGAGGAGGGTAACTGGGACTTAGTGGGCAACAACACCCCGGTTTTCTTCTTACGTGATCCTCGCAAATTCCCTGACTTAAACAAAGCTGTAAAGCGTGACCCTCGCACAAACATGCGCTCAGCAACTAATAACTGGGACTTCTGGACACTATTACCTGAGTCATTCCACCAAGTAACTATTGTAATGAGTGATCGTGGTATCCCCGCCTCATACCGTCATATGCACGGCTTTGGCTCACACACTTATAGCTTCTGGAACAAAGAGGGTGAGCGCTTCTGGGTCAAATTCCACATGCGCACCCAACAAGGTATCAAAAACCTAACGGATGCTGAAGCTGCTGAAATAGTAGGTAGGGACCGTGAAAGCAACCAAAGAGACTTATTCGAGTCTATCGAAAAAGGCGACTTCCCAAAATGGAAGATGTACGTTCAAATTATGCCTGAAGAAGAAGCTGAAAAAGTCCCTTACCATCCATTTGATTTAACCAAAGTTTGGCCAAAAGGCGATTATCCTTTGATTGAAGTGGGCGAATTTGAGCTTAATAAAAACTCAGACAACTACTTCTTGGATGTAGAGCAAGCAGCGTTTGCACCAAGCAACCTAGTACCAGGTATTGGTGTATCTCCAGACAAAATGCTACAAAACCGCCTGATTAACTATGCTGATGCGCAGCGCTACCGTGTGGGCGTTAACAGCCATCAAATCCCAGTTAACCAACCACGCTGCCCATACTCAAGTAACCACCGTGATGGTTTAGGCCGCGCTGATGACAACTATGGTGGTCGTCCACATTATGAGCCAAACAGCTTCCAGCAGTGGCAAGAGCAGCCTGAATACGCTGAGCCACCCCTAAAAATCAACGGCGATGCAGCTCATTGGGATTTCCGTAAAGACGATGATGACTACTTCAGTCAACCTCGCGCTTTATTTAACTTAATGAGCGATGAGCAAAAGCAGACTTTATTTGATAATACCGCTCGTGATATCGAGCCAACTCCAGATTTTATCAAGTATCGTCATATTCGTAACTGCTACTGGTGTGACCCAGCCTACGGTGAAGGCGTGGCTAAAGCCATTGGTCTAACTGTCGAAGACGCACTAGCAGCTCGCGAAACGGACCCTGCGCGTCATTTAGACAGCTTACTGTAATACTGTCAACAACACAGCTATAGGACAAATGGATTTGCTTTAATCTTAGAAGCTGACTCTACAAGGCACCCTAGGTTCAACTTAGGGTGCTTTGCTTATTGAAAGCAAGCGGCTTGATAGCAGTTTAATAGCAGTCTGAAAACAAAAGACTTTTATTGATTATAGCTTACAACTGACTACAGCTAACAACAGCTGACGTTACAGATTGAGTAACGTATAATAATTATTTTAGACAAGAAGCTTTAGATCTTGAACGTTAATAGCTTAGTTCAACAATATTAATTTTACTAAAAAAAGGCTTATATGGCATCGCTTCAACTGTACTTTGACCCCACGCTTACATCTAGACAGCGTCTACTGTGCCGCATGTTTTGGAAAAAATGTGAAATTGAGGAGTTTGACGATATAGCAAAACAAATACACTATCTGCAAAGTTGGTTTGAGTTGCCAGACGCATCCGAAGTATTGGCCATATTAAATTACTGTTATGTTTATGATAGCCGCTATCAGTGTCAAGTCTGTCGACAGCTAAGAAGAGTCACCTCCCCGCTTCAGCTAAAACAAACTATTGAAACCCCTTGGCGCTGTAAATCCTGCTTATTATTAACTGCTTAGTGAAGGCCTAGCTTAGCCTACTATCTTACTAAATTCCTGCTTTTACCTACTTCTATCTCTATCTATTAACATTTCATATCTTTTTATAACAAACCCAGCGTCCGTTAGTCGTCATAATATTGTTACCTTTCTAATTTTATTTCACCCACATAATTGTGTTGAATACTTTTTATCATCTTATAGTTTTACCCATACTTATAACTAGGAATTAAAAAATGTCTCATAAAATTATAGATTTAGGTTCAGGATTCTGGAATATACGTGGCTCTTTTAAAATTGGTGGTCTTATAGACATTGGCACTCAGTGCTCTTTGGTCAAACTTGAGTCTGGAACATTTATATTCTTAGACAGCTATACTTTAAGCGGTGACGTACGTGACCAGGTTATGACCTTAACCAATAATGGTGAGGACGTTGAAGCTATTTTAAACTTACATCCTTTTCATACTGTCCACTGTGCTCAAATGGCCAAGGACTTCCCAAAAGCTATTAACTATGGCAGTAAACGTCATAAGCAGCAGGTTCCAGAAGTTACTTGGGCCGAAGATTTGGTAGAGAGTAGAGCGGTAGCAGAGCGCTATCCTGAATTAGAGTTTTCACTGCCTAAAGGCATTTACTATATCTCACCCAACGAAATGATACATGCCAGCTCACTACTTGCGTATCATCCCGCCAGTCGCAGCTTGCATGTCGATGATACCTTTGTTACACCGCCTGCTAAGATTCTAAAAGCAGTTTTACCAGAGTTAGGGCTACATCCCACTACCAAAAAAGCCCTAACCGACCATCCTACTGCAGGTCAAGACTACTGCGATTGGGCAGAATCCATTGCCGAAAAATGGCAAGATACTCGTAACTTCTGTGCGGCTCACTCAGATTTAGTACAATTCGAAGCCGGTGAGTTTAAAGCAGCCTTATTAAAAGCGGTGGAAAAAGCACGACCTAAACTTGAAAATGCCTAAGGTGATTGACCCTATCACAATTTAATGCTCTAAGTTTGCTAGCAGGGTCTGCCGCCATGCTGTAATATCTGTGTCTTGTTACGGGATTATAACCTCTAATTGTCTATAAATTAGAGGTTATACCCGTATGTTATCAAATAAGTTATCAATCAGTCGCAGTTATAACTTCAATTATAGAGGCAATCGTTGTATGATAAATGCCTCTAGCAAGCGGTAAAATGTCTCTAGCATAACTATCATAAGAGTGGTTGATTCTGTTGAAGTTATCTGCAAATAGCAGCACCCCTCTACTCATAAAATTTGACTAACTAACTACGCAAAATGTATAGCCAAAAGTTTATAGTAGGAGACAGGATATTACTATTGGTCATTGCTTGATGTATTTCTATTCCTTTATCTCTTTAATAGCCAGTTGCCGATATGTCATTAATTAAGTTAAATCGATCTAAGACCCTCGATAGCCAGGTTACTATGGCAAGAGCTTCCTGTATTTTACCCTCTAATCCTACAGTGCTAACCGGTTATCGCTTTAAGCTAGATCAAACTTCTTTGCTCCCATTTGCTTTGCGTGCTTCATTGGCACTCGCTCTGTGTGGCAATATCTTGTCTGTAACGGCGCATGCTGCAGACCAAGTACAGATGAATAGCAATGGCAACGATGAATACATTTACTCTGAAACAGCAATCCCTCAGCTGGATCTGTCTACTCAGAAGACTGTTGATATCGATAAAATAAGCCAAGATCTAGAAAAAGGCAGCTACCAGCCCATCCCCTTGCAAAGTATCATTGATCCAACTACCGGGGTGCCTATCGATGATGTCTATCGTATTGATGTGCCTGAGAAGCTCAGTCTGCTTCAAGCTCAAAATGTCTTACTTCAAGTTTCTCCCAAGCTTGCCAGCAACAATGCCGGTATTATCTCAAACCAATTAACCTCTGACGCCACTAAAGGCCTAAAGCAACCGTTGGTATTCTTGCGCGCTGGTGCCACTCGATATAATGTAGACGCAGATGTAGATTTAACTGGCTTAAAAACTGGAATTAACGATAGTGTGCAGCAGGCATTACAAAATAACACCCTCCCCCCACTTCCTCCTACAATTGGTGAGGATATTTCTAATGCCATTACCGGTCGCCTACCTGATGAATATAATTTAAAACGCGATGGTTCAACGACCAGTGCTGGGGTCGCCATGCTATGGCCCGTATATACTGCGGGACGTACTCAAGCAGTTACCGATCTAGCAGATGCAAGAACAGTAGAGAGTCAGGCCGACGCTTTACTGGATAAAGATCAACTCCAAACCACATTAGTTGAGCGTTATTTTACCGCCCAATTGGCAATGCTAGCGGCTTACTTACGGGACGATGCGCTCAATACGGTCAGAGAAACCAATCAAATGGCACAGCGCTATTTGGAAGAAGGATTTATTTCAGGGGTGGAAAGACTAGAGGCGCAGACCGCTCTGGCGGAAGCTGAGAGTGAAGCCATCAAAGCGCGCCATGATGCACAGCTTGCTATGACTGCTCTACAAAGATTGTTACGTGCACCGAAGCCTATTAAGCCGACCACGCCGTTATTTGTGTCTTCAAAGCCTCTGCCTTCACTGCAATACTTCCAGGATTTGGCCCTAAAAAACCATCCTGGATTAAAAAAAGTAGATGCCAAATACGCACAAGCGCAGTCCTTAAGTAATCTATCAGATACCGAGTTCAAGCCGACAGTTTCTGTTTTTGGTTATCACGAAATAGACAAAGATCCAAGCTGGATTGCTGGTGTGTCAGCCAGTTGGAAACTTTGGGGTGGCCTTGATAAAGGCGCACAGCATGCCTCTGGTCAGGCAAAAATGCGTCAAGCACAGCTGGCTAAGATTGATGTCAGTGATAACATCTTATTATTGGTAGAAAAAAATTGGCAATCTGTCGAAAATGCTCGAGTACGCTTCCAATCTCTAAACAGCAATGTGTTACTTGCCCAAGAGCTATTGCGTTACAAACAGCTGGGTATGAAAGAAGGGGTAAATACTGCCCTAGACGTCACCACTGCTCAGACCAAATACTTACAGGCTAGGACCGAGCAAGCCGCTGCCGCCAATGATTATGTCCAAGCACTGGCTGCTCTGATGGAGAGTATCGGCACGCCAGAGGCCTTTAATGAGTATATGGCTGTGGCTGATATTAAGCTGCCCACTGTTTATTAATTGCCTGTATTTTATTAAGAGCCTGTATTATCCATTACCTGTAACCTATAAAAGCCTATGGTTGATAAAATCTATGGCTAATCTTTAAACCATACTGACCCTTTATTATTACTTTTTATCTTCTAGGATAAATGCATGAATGCCATAAAAAAACCTAGCCCAATAATGCTCAGAAACATTATTATCACTCTGTTTGCCGTTGGCGTTATCGCACTTATTATTTATGGGCTTAACAAGAGCGCAGAAAATACAGAAAAGCCCATCGTCGTTCAAGGTCAGATGGAGATGCAGTCTACGGCTATCGCTGCAAAAGTTCCTGGAAGAATTTCAAACATCTTGGTGACTGAAGGCGACACGGTTAAAGTAGGTCAGCAGCTCATTGAGATGGATTCTCCAGAAATCACTGCTAAGATGAATCAAGCCCTAGCTGCCCGAGATATGGCCCAAAGTCAGCTAAATAAAGCTGAGAACGGCGCAAGACCGCAAGAGATTGGGCAAGCCAAAGCAGCCTGGCAAGCTAACCAAGCGGCTGCTGATTTAGCAAAAAGTACTTATGAGCGAGTCAATCGTCTATATCAAGAGGGCTTGATGGCACGCCAAAAACGGGATGAAGCCTATACTCAATATGTGGCGAATCAAGACAAAGCAGATGCCGCCCGTTTGCAATACGACTTAGCATTAGAGGGAGCTCGTGAAGAGGATAAAGACGCAGCCAAGGCTCAAGTTGCCCAAGTGGATGGCAAAATTGAAGAAGCTCAAGCAGCTCAAGACGAAGCCAACCTAAAAAGCCCTATTTCCGGTATTGTTGATGATGTCATCGTCAATCCAGGTGAAGTTATCAGCCAAGGGGTGCCTATCATGACCTTAGTGGATCCGAACGATCAATGGGTGGTTATTAATGTCACTGAAAATTTATTAAACCAATTTAGCATTGGTAAAGAGTTTGTTGGCAAAGTACCCGCCTTATCTTCACCAGACCACTCTTATCAAATGACGTTTAAAGTATTTAACACCGCAGCTCTGTCTGATTTTGCCACTTGGCGTGCTACCAATACTGAAGACAATTTAGATGTCCGTACTTTTGAAGTTAAAGCACGACCCACCAAAGCGGATACCAAAATTCGTTCAGGGATGAGCGTTGTGGTAGAGATTGATCCCAAAGCAGTAAACAAAAAGTCCAATATTGCTTACTAATCTCTATGGAATTGATAGGCTAGCATATGTCCCAGTCACAACCTGATAATAATGAAAACCCGCAGATAGTCTTTGGTGATAAGGGCAATCGCGAAGCATCGTTATGGCTTGTTTTTTTACGGAGTGCCAGCTATGAGGCTAAATTCCTAAAAGAGCACCCCTGGGACTATGTCATGCTTGTATGGTTGCCCCTATTAAGCATTTTAAGTATCTGGTGGATGTTTTCTAAACCCTATATTGTTGATGTTCCAATTGGGGTCATGGATGAAAGCCGCAGCAGTTATTCTCGCACCTTAACCCGTTATTTAGATGCCAGCCCTGATTTGCAAGTCAAACACATCTATCACGACACAAACAGTGCTCGAAATGCGATTTTGAGCAGAGACATTTATGCGGTAGTTTATATACCTGAGGACTTTGACGAGCAAATCAATAGAGGCCAACCCTCTCCGGTTATCCTAAAAGTAAATGCTCAATATGGTACTCACTCTGGCATTATCCAAAAAGGGGTACAAACGGCAACAGGGACCCTGTCTGCAGGGGTTGAAATCAAACGCAGTATTAAACAAGGGGCTTATGGCGAGCAAGCGATGATATCGCATACGCCTATCTCCGTAGAACGTATCGGTTTGTATAATATCGGCACCAACTATCAAAAGTTTCTGGCGTCGACTGTTATTCCCTCTTTATTACACATTTTAGCCATGATTATTGGCGCTACTACAATTGGGCGCGAGATTAGGGACAAAACTTTTTCTCTGTGGTATCACAATATGGTGTTCCCAGACATGCCCTACCCTGACTTTAAAACGTTAAAACATATTCCGCCAGAACAAAGATTGGCTTATCTGCATTCAAGTTTGCATGAAAGCTGGCAACAGCCTGTTAATTATAGTTTGATGAATTCTAGGACGTATGAGCCGGTAAGTGAATCACAATTTAGCTTGTCCAATCCTAACCTTCGTTATCACTTGAATTTCAATAAAAGTGCAAAACCCAGAATGCCTACTAAGGTGTCCATTATGGCACTGGTCATTGGTCTTAACGGCAAGCTGATTTGGGCTTTATTGTCTTATATGATATGGGGTATATTGATGTTGGCTTTAATTGTGTCGATACATCCTGCCAGCTGGATTGGCCTCACGCTTGTGTTTATCGCTTATGTGGCGTTAATCATGATATCACTTTGGGTGGGCGCTATTTTTAGTTTAACAAGCTACTCTTTACGTATGGGTTTATCGAGTACTGGCTTTGTCTCTGCGCCCTCTTTTGCTTTTGCAGGCGTTACCTTTCCGCTAATGGCAATGAGTGAAGGCGCTCAGAGATGGGCCAATATGTTGCCACTGACTCATTACTTAAAAGTGCACTTAACCCAACTGCAAATGGCTGCACCCCCTGCTATCGCTATGCCTTCAGTTCTAGGATTAATAGCGGCGGTGGTGGTGACCTTGGTTATTGCCGCCTTGCTATGTTTAAGAGCTTTCAAAAATCCAGCGCGTTGGGGGGCTCGATAATGTCTGATAATGATTACAAACCTGATGCCAGCTTAATAAAAAAGCCAAAACTTAAGCGCCAAGGCAACTATGTTCATACCTCTTTTTTGCAAGGGTTTTTGCAAACTTTAGCCTCTATCTTTAAAGACAAAGGCGTGTTATTGATGTTGGTCGTCGCCCCTATTATTTACGGTTTTTTTTACCCTTGGCCTTATAGAGCCGAAGTTGTCCAAGAGATTCCAGTCGGCGTGGTTGATTATGACCGTAGTGAATTATCAAGTACTATAACTCGCTATAGTGATGCCAGCCCCAACTTGATTGTCTACAAATATGTAGATGAAGAGGCGGCGATAGAAGCCATGTATCGAGGCGATATTGCCGGCTATCTCATCATTCCAAGAGAGCTTGAGCGAAATGTATTTTCTAACAAATCAGCTTATGTCTCTGTGCTGGGCAATAATGGCTACTTTTTGCTTAATAAGCAGGTGCAAATGGGCTTTTCAAAAGCCATAGGCACTGTCTCGGCAGGTGTAGAAGTAAAAAGGAGCGTGGCCAAAGGCGCCTATATGGATACTGCCAAAAACAGTACTCAGGCTGTTCCACTACGCATAGACCCCATGTACAATCGTTCAGAGGGCTATGGTGCTTATGTGGTTCCCGCGGTGTCCATCCTAATTTTGCAACAGACGCTATTAATGGGCACTGCTTTACTTATTGGTACTTGGTACGAAAATAAGAAACAAAATGCGACTACGACGGGCTGGTTAGGACGTATTATGGCGCTATCTGTGGTCTCTTTCTTGATGGGTTGTTTTTATTATGGCTGGGTATTTTCTAATCAAAACTACCCTCGAGGTCATAATATGTCCGGTACCTTGCTATTTTATGCCCTATTTGCCGTTACCGTTGCGACTTTAGGCTGTCTACTAGGCATGTGGTTCAGAGAACGTGAGCGCAGTATGCAGATTTTAATTTTCAGCTCAATGCCTATGTTTTTCTTAAGTGGATATCCTTGGCCAACTACTCAATTACCTGAACTTTTACAATATGTTCGTTGGTTGTTCCCCACTACCTCTGGCATACATGCTTCGGTACAAATGAACCAAATGGGTGCCTCGATAGCGCAAGTTAGCGAGCACTTCTACCATTTGGCTATTTATTGGGTAATTGCTTTTATACTATTAATTGGCGTACAGCATCAAAAATTTAATAAAGCTGAAACTAAAGTATTTTAATCACCGCCTTGCTCAAGGCTGGCTTTTTTTGCCAGCCCTCTTATTTTGAAGACTTGTCTTCCCCTCTCCAACTATTATTGATTTTAGGCACAAATAAAAATGGAAACCCTAAATATTGTATATTTGGTAGGTGCGATTCTTATTTTCTCTAGCATCATGGCCAGTACCTTATCAGCCCGACTGGGCCTACCCTTATTATTGCTATTTTTGGGCGTTGGCATGTTGGCCGGTGATGAGGGGATTTTGGGCATTGAGTTTTCACAATATGGTATAGCAAACTTTGTCGGTCAAGCTGCCTTAGCTTGTATCCTATTGGATGGGGGGCTGCGCACTTCTTTTAAGTCTTTCCGAGTCGGCTTAAAGCCAGCAGTAGTACTGGCCACTTGGGGAGTATTTGCCACTGTTCTTATCCTTGGTATCTTCGTTACTTGGCTGCTAGATGTTGACTGGCGCATTGGACTGTTAATGGCGGCTATCGTAGGCTCAACCGATGCGGCTGCGGTATTCTCTTTACTGCGTAATGGTGGCGTTAAGCTAAACGACCGCGTTCAAGCTACGCTTGAGCTTGAGTCAGGGGCGAACGACCCCTTTGCTATCTTATTAGTCACAGGCTTAATTGCCTTAAATGTTGATCCTGAGAGCCAAAGCATTTTAGGATTCTTTGGGTTACTGGCCCAACAGCTTGGCTTTGGGATGATCATGGGCCTAACCTCAGGCTATCTATTGTCCAAATTAATTCCCAAACTGCATCTGGCAGTTGGCATGTACGCTATTTTGATTATGTCAGCCGGCCTAGCGGTATTTGCGGCCACCAACTTACTGGGCGGCAGTGGTTTTTTAGCGGTTTACTTAGCTGGTATTTTAATTGGCAATAATAAAGTACGTGCCACAGAGCATGTTTTAAGGGTAATGGACAGCTTTGCTTGGTTATCGCAAGCGGTCCTATTCGTTGTTTTGGGCTTACTAGTAACGCCTTCTAACGTATTGAATGTTTGGTATTATTCGGTAGCAATTACCGCCTTTATGATACTGGTTGCCCGTCCTGTTGCGGTTTATTCAAGCATCAAACCCTTCGGTTTTAAAGATCGTGAGATTGGTTTTATTTCTTGGGTTGGCCTACGCGGAGCCGTGCCTATTACTCTGGCCATTTTGCCAGTAATAGCAGGTCTAGAAGATGCTTTCTTATTGTTTGATATCGCGTTCGGCGTGGTTATCTTATCTCTGATACTTCAAGGCAGTACAATTCCCTTTATGTCTACTTTATTTAAGGTTCGCGTCCCTTATACCCCCGAACCTGATGAGCAGATGGAAATTTGGGTTTCTGATCAAGCCAGTATTACCCTATACGAATTTGAAGTAAAACCCGGGGCTTTCGCCATGGGTCGTCATCCTTTAGACATTTCACCCACTATAAGTAATGATGAAATTGCTGTTTTTGCTTTAATCCGAAATGAAAAGATAGTCGTAGTAGATAGAGAAACCACTTTACAATATGGTGATAGAGTTTGGTACGGCCTTAGAGGCAATCATGCTGCCAAAATTGCTCGTATTTACAATGATATTAAAATAGATAGAAGAGAGGTCGAGGACTTCTATGGGGACTGGATGATATCCCCTAATGTAAAACTGGGTGACCTACCCTTCTTTGATGAAAGTGCTTCTTCTACCCCACCCAGCACCAAAGCTCGGTACCATAAAGATGGCTCTCCTATCAATATGTGGCAACAAACGGTTGCGGAGTTTATTATAGCCAACCTTAATGCCCCACCGGTTCCTGGCGATACCGTCAGAATTAATAATGAATGGTCACTGATTATCAAAGATGTGGACGATAGAGGCGCCTTACGTACTATTGGCCTAAAACATAGTTAGTAGAGTAATCAAACTTTCATAAACCTCTGATATATTTACAAATATTGATAAAATGTTACTGATAAATAATATAAATTAATGGTTAGTAACTTACCATTAAGTTATAAGACGGGTCAGTATCTATCGCTATCTCATCCCTAAATCTCCATTAAAATTTTTAATTTTTGGCGATGAGATAGCGATAATGATTATTATGGTTAAGCAAATATTTAGCCTTGGCATCAATATTAGCTGTCATTAACTGTTTTGGATAATTGGAATTATCAGGGTTTATATTATCAGGATTTATTAAATTTAAGGGCATCGTATTTTTAGACAAGGATTGCATCGTATCAAGAGATAAATTACTGATATTTCTATCAAATCCAAGATCTTGTTTTGTTAACAATGAATGAGTATTTAAGGGTAGAAGATGCAATCAATGAAATTATCTGTTGCGGGACGTATAACCGCATTAATGGCTATCTACTCCCTGTCGGGTACTGCGATGGCAGACATCCGAGCATTGGGAGATGTTAAAGTACAAAAGCAAGCAAATGGTGTTGAAGTAGTGCAAATCAATGCTCCAAATGCCCAAGGCTTGTCTCATAACAAATACAATCAATTTAACGTTTATGAGCCAGGCGCTGTACTCAATAATGCTACCCAAAGTGGACAATCGGTCCTTGCAGGCACCTTAGGCCCCAACCCAAATTTCAAAGACCAAGCAGCCAATGTCATTTTAAATGAGGTTGTAAGCCGTATCCCCTCTTTGCTACTGGGCAAGCAAGAAGTTTTCGGTATGGCAGCAGATTATGTACTTGCCAACCCTAATGGTATTGCTTGTGAAGGTTGTGGTTTTATCAATACACCAAGAGTAAGCTTGGCAGTAGGTACGCCAGAGATTACTAATGGTATTCTATCAGGCTATAACACCAATAATGATCGGGGGTTACGTATCGCCCGTGGTGTGACATTCGATGATAGTAAAGTTGTGGATTTTATTGCTCCTCAAGTTTATTTAGATGCTGATATTAAGAATGCTGATGCGGTAAACGTTATTATCGGACGTAATGATGTTGATATTAATCCAGACGGAAGCTTAAGCGCTAAGTCTATCGGCCGCGCTAACGCCCGAGTATTAGATGGCAATCTTCTAGGAAGCATGCAAGCAGGACGAATTAAGCTTCACAGTACCGATGATCGTGCTACGTTAGATGTGAAAGGAGTGAATTTTAAAGCCAATGATTTCCAAGCCAAAGTAGGCAACTTAAACCTACATGGGGCGGTACAAGACTTTGAAAAACAATACGACAAAAAAGACTCACCACTCATCACCTCCACCACACTGCAAATCGGACAACACTATACGCCAACAAAGATTACTGCGGACAATGTCGATTTGCAGGCTGCGCATAATTTATCACTTAATGGCACTCAAGTGATTGGTAACCGGGTAAATCTAAACGCCGAAAATGTGGCCCTTAATGGTGAAAAAACAATCAACACCATTTATCGATCCACCAATACCCAAAAAGGTGGCCTGAAAGAAAACACCTTATTTCATACCGATAAGGTAACCGCTTTATACGGCACTGATATTCGTGGCAATACTATTAATGTCGATGCCAAAACTGGTAGCCTAACTGGTAACTCGGCACAAATGATTGCTCCTGTCGTCCGTCTAAATGCAGGTAAAGATATTGCATTGACGGGAGGGAATGCCAACGAATTTCACAATATCACCAATGAAGAAAGACTTGGTACCATTGCCCTTAAACGTGTTATTGATTCGGAATCCGCAAGTAAAGACTATTATATCCCAACTGCCATTTTGGCCAATAAAGCGGCCATGACTAGCGGCGGTAACCAACAATATGCCGGGGCACAAATGGTCGCCAAGGACATGGAATTTAAAACTCCTGGTACTGTTTCTTTTACCGCCGAAACCAGTAAAGCCACTCACAATATAGATCATAAAGTCACTTACTGGGGCGGACTTTTCGGCTCACAAACCGACAATAACGACACCACTATCATCACCCAAAATGGCGCTGATGTACAAGCCAGTAATCTATTATATATTGACGCAGCCAAAGGCTTAAACCTTACTGGTAGTCGTGTATTGGCAGTAAATCACTCTTATTTGAACTCACCTCATGGCGATTTCAATATTAAAGGCGCCACTGAAAAGACAACCAATGTAGACCTACACCGTACCGGCACTATATTTAATATCCCCATCAATGTGACCACTACCACGACTACCGATACCAAAAATAAAGAATCGATTCTAGAGTCCTATACCAACTTACAACTGGTCACTGATCAAAATATAAACGTGGTCGGTAGCCAAGTGAAAGCTGCAGGACTGCTAGATTTAGAGGCCGGTAAAACGCTTAATATCGTTGGTGTAAATGACAGTCATGATGTGACTACCGTTCATGATGCCATAGGTATTGTTGCTGATATCACCACAAAACCATCGTTTTATGCTGTTGCTACTAAAGGTGCCGAAGCCAAAATAGCTGATCCAAAAGCAGATGCCTCTAAAAAAGAAGAACCTAAAGCAATAGCCTTAGATGATGCTTCTGTAGATTGGCGTTTAGGCTTGGGTATTACCCATAATGTGGATACTGACAACACCCAAACCGTAGCAGGATCGCTTGTTTCTGGTGGAACGACCAACTTAAAAGGAGGTAATGTCAACATTGCAGGCAGTAAAGTGACCTCTAAAAATGATCTTAATATTAGCGGAAATAACGTCACTACCTCTGCTCAAGATAACAGTCATACAGTTGCCAGTGACCACACTGATGTATTTTTAGGTCTGAAAGGTAGCGTTGATACATCAGGTGCCACAGTTGGATTAGGCCTTGATGTTAATAATCAGAAGAAATCTGACCAAACCACGGCTCCAGTGGCCAGTGAGTTAAACGGAAAAAATATCAATATTACAGCAGACAATGATATTCATCATTCTGGTACGCAGATTACGGCACAAGATACGGTTAATGAGCAAGCGAATAATATTACTCATGACCAAGCTCATGCTACCCATACTAAGTCTGATAAGAACGTTGATGTTAATATTGGACTTTCTGCCTCAGCAGACTATAAGGGTGGACTAAGTGCAGGTCTTAATATTGGCGCAAGTGGTTCAGGCAACACTAACATTGAAACACAGGGGTCAGGTACCAAAATTACTGCTGGTACTATCAATGAACAGGCCAAAAACGCGCTTAATGATGAAGGCACCCATTATCAAGCAACAGGTGACGTTAACCTTTCAGCTAAAGATGTGACCCTTGCTTCAGGTTATGACAGTACCAAAAATACTAATAACTCAGGTGGCGCAAGCATTAATCTTGGCATTGGCGGTCTTGAAGGCGCTAGCCCTAAAGGTTCAGTTGGCGTATCGGCCAACTTCCAACACGATGAGACAGGCACTACCACTGCTAAACCAGCGACTATTACCGGTGCGAACGTCAATATACACGGCGACAACTCGGTCGTCTCTCAAAGTGATATCACCACACCTGGTAGTCTAAATATAGACGCAGGTAAAGAAGTCAGCCTTGTGCAATCTAATAATACCAGTAATTCTTCAGGCGGTGGCTTCGATGTTAGCGTGAAAGTGGGTGGACTCGCTTTAGACAAACCTACTCCTCAGCCATCCGTTGGCGTATCAGTGGGAGCCAATGGACATAATGGTGCCTCTATTGAAGGGGTCAATAATACGGTCACCGCAGGCAACATAAATCTATCAACATCAGGTACCAATGGTACTGTCAACGTTCAAGGCACAAATATTAATACGGGTACGCTTAATATAGACACCAATACCGCCAATATTGCTGGTACTATCGATAAAGCACATAGTGGCTCAGGTTCTGTGGGCATAAATGTTGATGTGGGTTCAGGGGGTAGTAGCTTAGCGCTAGGCGGCAATATCAGTGCTGGAACCAGTCAAAGCCAACATACTGGTACTAGCGAAGTTAAGTCAGGTCAGCTGAACATAAACGCCAATCAAGGCGTGAATATCAGCCATGCTAACGTAACGGCTGACAATGCCAATATTGATACCAATGGCAATTTAAATATCAATGCAGGCGTAAATACTGACCAACATACCTCAGTAAATCTTGGCGGCACGCTTAATGCAAAAAAAGAGGGCGACGTACTTGTTCCTGAGACAGGCAGTGTCAGTGTTGGCGTTAATACCGGAGACAGCCTATCGCATACGCCTGCTAATGTGAATATTGGTAAAGATGCCAATCTTAACGTAGGTGGTGACCTTAATGTTACTGGTAGCAGTGTGAATACTGGTACGATTCAAGGCAATATTGGTGGCAATGTGAATAATGAGACCTTGCAAGGCCATAGCAATCAAACAGACGTTAATATCGCTATAGGTGCACAGGGATCACCCGTTAAATATACGCCAGAGAACGCCGGCTCTCAGCTTGTCTCTGATATCAAAAATGGTACTATAGCGGGTGTAAAACCTATAGCGGATATTGATATTCACCATAGTGATTCCACTACCACTCAAAACACACCTGTTGGTATCAAAACCAATAATGATCAACTTAATGTGGCCGGTAACGTTAATACGGTTGGTGTGAGCACACCTAATACTCATAATAGTTTTGATTTTTCTTTCAATCCAAGAGCAAACTATGATCCAATGGCTTATCTTGAGAGCTTTATCAATAAATAAAAGATTAATCAAATAGCTTTAATATGATAATAAAAACGCGATAAGTTGCCTTATCGCGTTTTTTAGTCTCAGCATTTCAAATTGTTTTAAATATCGTTTTAGGTGAAAGCTTACCGCAAGGGATAAACTTAATTAATAAATACCCGCTTCTACTCCAGCTGCTAACGTCATGGCAAGCTCTTCTACTTGATTAGTAAAGTCCTCTTGCCACTCCCCTCTTAGTATCAATGCCTCTTGAATCCACTCCCAACGTAGACCTGTAGTAATGGTTTTAATTGCCAGTTTAGTCCCCGTACCGTCTTGTCCGGCCCTAATATATAGCGCAAATGGTAACCCTTGCTTTTTTTCTAATACAGGATAATAACAGCGGTCAAAAAAGTCTTTGGTTAAGCCTGCCATATAAGCTAAGTTTTCAGTAGTGCCTAGTAGTAGCGCGTCGGCAGCCAAGACATCTTCAGGTTGCGTTTCTTGCGGTGATTTTAATATGACATTCACATTTATATCAGGGTGATTGGCCCCATCAAAGGCCGCTTGTGCTAACTTCTTAGTATTAGGCGATGGCGCATGAGCAACAATAAGTAAAGTCTTGACTGACATCTCACTCTCCTATTTTTTAGCTGCTTGTTGAGTAGCTAAAGCTTACGTCTTGTTTGATATCAGGGTGAATACTTTTGGCCACTGGGCAAGTTAGAGCTGCGGCTTCTAATACCTTACGAGTACGCTCATCAAAGTCTTTAGCAAACTGAATATTCACTTTTACTTCGCTAACTCGTCTAGGGTCTGCTGCCATTGTTTTAGTCACTTCTGCTTTGGTTCCAATGACATCAATCTCCATGCTTTCAGCCTTAATACCAATAATAGTTAGCATACAGCTGGCCAAACTTGTGGCTAATAAATCTGTGGGTGAGAAGGCCTCACCTTTGCCATGATTGTCTGTCGGCGCATCGGTAATAATCTGATTATTAGATTGTAGGTGTAAGGCTTGAGTACGTAAATTGCCTTGGTATTCGACGGTAGAAGTAGTCATAAAACTTATCCCTTAGCTGATTCAATACCAGTCATAGTAACTTATTTCAGCATAATAATGAAATAAGCTCGTTATTCGATATGAGTTTAAAGCTTTATCATTAGCGAAAAATTAAAATCCAGACAAAGAAAAAGCCCCCACTCGAATTGAATGGGGGCTTTTAAGGTATAGGGAGCTGACGATGACCTACTCTCACATGGGCGAACCACACTACCATCGGCGCTACGATGTTTCACTTCTGAGTTCGAGAAGGGATCAGGTGGTTCCATCGTGCTATTGTCGTCAGCAAAGGGGGTATAGATATGAGTTGTGTTAAG
>NZ_JMKP01000031.1 GCF_000685805.1 Psychrobacter phenylpyruvicus DSM 7000 = NBRC 102152
CAGCCCAAGATTTACCAGACCGCTCATTGAGCAGGGTATTGCTATCAGTATGGATGGTCGCGGTAGGGCTCTGGATAATATCTTTGTGGAAAGGCTTTGGCGGTCAGTGAAGTATGAATGCGTGTATTTGCGACAGTTTGAGACAGTCAGTCAGGCAAGAGCAGGTTTGAAAGAGTATTTCGAGTTTTACAATCATGAGCGTTTACATCAGTCGCTCGATTACCATACTCCTGCACAGGTTTATCTGGCTAACAATAGTTCGGATAATGAATCGTTTTATCAACCCAATTCTATCTTAATTTTATGATAATTTGGTCTAGACATTGGGGAGTACGTTAACTAAATGCTGAATTTATTGCCTCTATTAGGATTATTGTGTACACTTGTTCACCATAAGTCTATGTTTATTTAGTAAATGATTAACCGTTAATTAACGACAAGGAAGTCGAGATGTCTGCATATAAACCCACCACTTATTGCTCCGAAAGAAGAGTTCAATTCCCTGCATTAAAGACCCTATCAAAAGCGATATTGGCCATTACTTTATCTGGTATGGGTGTGGCCCATGCCAGTGACTATAGTAGTGTCACTTTTTTTGGCGATAGCTTGACTGATGGGGGTTATTTTAAGGAAGCGACTGAAGCTCTAGGGAATCCACAATCGGGGCAATATACCACAAACCCTGATAATACTTGGGCCACTCCTTTTGCAGAAAGCTTAGGGCTATCCTCAATAGCGAATACTTATGATGAAGTAACGGGTCAACAAATGACTACGGGTAATAACTATGCGATTGGTGGCGCTAGGTCCGGTATTGATGTGCAACATGACAAATATAAAGATTCTACCGGCAAGCCCCTCCCTGTTTATTCAGCGCGTAGTCAAGTAGACCGCTATTTAGCCGATCAAGACATCGATTCAAAGGGGTTATATAGCGTATGGAGCGGCGCAAATGATTTATTTGCTGTGGTCAAAAATGTCGCAAATGCCGATAGTATTATTTCAGATGCTGTTTCTGACGAGTTGTCCGCTATTAAAAAGCTTAACGATAATGGGGCTAATTATATTTTGGTACCTAACATTCCAGATGTAGGGTTAACCCCAGATTTCGTGAATACTCCTTTTGCCTCATTCGGTTCAGACTTAGTAAGCAAGTATAATGAAGCATTGTATCAAGGGGTTAAAAATAGCGGGGCTAATGTCATCCCGTTAGACACTTTCAGCTTATTGCAAAAAGTGGCAGCAGACCTTTCAGCGTATGGTTTTAGCAATGTGACCGACAAAGCCTGTAAGGATGTTAGTTCTGTTGAGTGCGGAAGAGAAGACTTAGCTAAGCCAGGGGCGGAAAACAGCTATTTCTTTGCTGATGGCGTGCATCCCACAGGACGTGCTCATAAAATGATTGCCGACTATGCCACAGCAGTAGTAACCGCACCAAGTCAGGTCAGTGTGTTACCACATATTGCCACCCAGTCGGGATTAGCCACCAACGAGCGCTTACAAACCCATATTAATCAGCGCCAAAGCCAAAATTACAACACTCAAAGCATGAGTCCTGAGGGATGGGTATCTGCAAATATCAATTCGCTAGATGTGGCTGGGTTTGAGAGCAGTGGCAATGCACAGCTATTAATGGGGCTGGACTTTACCCATAGCGGCTTACCGAATGCGATGACAGGGGTTTATGCCAATCTGAGTCAATCCGAATTAGACAGTAACCAGCGTAATGGTCTGGATAAGGTTGACTTTGATGAGCTGGGGCTAGGTCTGTATCACAGCCATAATCTAGGCAAAGTGCAGTTAAATGGGGCGTTAGGCTATAGCACTATTGATATGGAAATAAACCGTAAAGTGAGCCTAGATAACTATACTGACAACTATAAATCTGATATCGATGGCAGTCGCTATTATGCGTCGCTACAAGCGGGTTATCCGCTGCAGATGGGCAATATGGCACAGTTTACTAATACTACAATAACGCCCTATCTTGGTGCTACGGCCAACCGCGTTAAGCTTGATGCAATTAAAGAAGGTTCATCAGATGACCCTATTGCCATGCAGTTCGATAAGCAGAAATATAATACGGTATATGGCACGTTAGGGGTGAAGGCCAATAGTCGCTTGAGTAACAACTTAAATGTATTTGGTGATGTCCATTATCAAAAGCTATTAGACGACAATCATAAAGAAGTCACAGCACGGGTCAATACTTTATCTGATATCTCATTCAACGGCCCAAAAGCCAGTCTCGATGAGGACAGCTTTGGAGCTAGCCTTGGATTGTCTCGTCAGTTTAAATCATTCTTAGGCAATGCCGGCGTGTCATATGCTTCAAGTGATGAGGATGACCTCACCAGCGTATTTATCGAGCTAATTAGATAATATTCTCTGATTTAATTTCTTAGATTACCATAAAATAATAACAAGGCTGAATAGTTAATACTATTCAGCCTTTTAGTTTTAAAAGTAAGCAAGCTAGAGATAGGTAGCTGATAAGCTAAACTGAATGCAACGATTACGCGAAGCATATTTGCATCCCACCCATAGCGTGGTAGGATTAACTCTGTTTTTGGCGAATAAGCCAGCTAATTATAAAAATATAACAACCGTTAGAATAGATGAATAGGACCGCATCATGAGTAATGACACCCCAAGACTAGATCCAAAATCTATGCCCCTACAAGGCGATGTGACTTGGAAAGAGGACAAACACTTTATTGGTACTGCGCCATCGGGTAAGAGAGTTGATATTGATGCCAATAAAGTAGCCGGTGCCAGCCCTATGGAACTTGTTTTATTAGGGCTAGGCGGTTGTGCCAGCTATGATGTGGTCGGTATTCTACAAAAGAGCCGTCAAGATATTCAAGATGTACGCTGTGAGTTATCTGCAGTACGCGCCGATACGGTGCCAGCGGTATATACCGACATTCATTTGCATTTTGTAGTGACCGGTAATGACGTCAAAGAAAAACAAGTAGAAAAAGCAGTGGCATTGTCTGCGGACAAATACTGCTCAGCTAGCAAAATGCTAGCGGACGGTGGGGTGCATATTACCCATAGCTTTGAGGTGGTTGCCAGTTAATCTCAGGCCACAGCTCTCAGGGCAAGCCTAATAATTAACTAAAAAACAAATAGGCAGTAAATGATCAGTCGAAACCTAAGGAAGATATGATGAGTTGGTTCTTCGCCTTAATACCAGACACTGCAAATGTAGCTATCTGGACTATGATAATTGCCAGTGCCCTACCTTTTTTGCTAGCCATGCTGGCTAAGGCACTGGGTGGGTTTAGTATGGCTGACAATAGTCATCCCCGTGAGGTTGTCGCTAAGTTTAGTGGTAGGGCAGCGCGCGCTCATGCTGCCCAGCAAAATAGCTTTGAGAGTTTGCCGATATTCTTGGCCTCGGTGATCGTTGCCATGTTGTTTTTTGTGCCCCAAATTGTGGTCAACTATCTGGCTGTGATGTATGTGGCTTTACGACTAATTTATGCCATTGCCTATATCGTTAACTTGCCAACCTTACGCTCTATTATTTGGGCATTATCGATGGCTTGTTGTTTTATGCTGTTTTATTTGGCAGTAAAAATGGCCTTTTAGAGATTGGATAATTCGATATTTAGATAATTCGAACACTTTGATAAGCTGTAAATAAAATAAAATAAAAGAAAATAAAAAAAGGAGCTTGATATCAATCAAGCTCCTTTTTTTGGTTGCCAGTTTATTACAAGCATAATTTGAAAGCTAAAGTTACCTAATTTGTGCTTCAAGCTTATCTATAATGCTCTGCTTATCGCGCACGCGCTTAATGTCCTCCCACAGCTCTTTGGCCTCTACATAGCCTTTACTGAGCATGCCGAGCCACTGTTTATAGCGGCCAATTAACGCCAGATCACTTTTTGCCTCACCTTGCAAAAAGGCAACTTGATGCACAATAAGTGCCTGCCAGGGTAGAGTAATGTCTGGGTTATCAATTTGGGCCACCAAATCTGGTCGGGTTACAGCCCCTCGACCCAGCATAAGGTGCGCGGTATTGGACTGCGTGCTACAACGCAGGGCATGGTCATGATTCCAGATCTCGCCATTGGCAATTATTGGTATATTAAGCTCTGTAAAGCTGACAATTTTTTCCCAATAAGCAGGAGGTTTGTAGCCTTGAGTCTTGGTGCGGGCATGGATGGTTAGCCAGTCGGCGCCACTGTCGGCAATGGCACTTCTAATGTCTTGCAGATTACTGCTGTCGGTGTAACCCAAACGTATTTTCGCCGAAACTGGGATATGGCTCGGTGTTTTGTCGCGTACCGCAGAAATAATATCGCGCATCAGGCTAGGCTCATCGAGTAACACACTGCCACCGCGATGATTATTAACCGTCTTTGCTGGACAGCCAAAATTGATATCTATAGCAGGTGCACCAAGGGCACAGGCTGCTAAAGCGTTTTCACCCATCAATTCTGGATTACTGCCCAGTAGCTGCACATGAATGGGGGTGCCGCTGTTAGTTCGGCTGTCATTTCTTAGCTCAGGCACAAAGCGGTAAAATACATGATCCGGCAGCACATGCTGAGTCACCCGAATGAATTCGCTGACAGACCAATCATAGGGACGCCCCAAATCGCTGGCAATTTGGGTCAGGATTTGACGCATTAACGGGTCAGTTAGCCCCTCCATAGGAGCAAGCAGACGCACAGGATTTGAGAAAAATTGGGCTGAAAAAGACATGGCGATTATACAGACGCAGAAATAAAGGAGGCATGATAGCCTATCTGTAATAAGACAGCCACCACCTCATGATTTGGGACAAGATAGCAGATTATGTTAAGTCCCATAAATAACTTTTTTACCCGATTTAAAGCCGGAGATTAAGTCCCTAATATTGTGAATATCGAGGTTGTCTTTGGCTCGGGTACAGGCGACATAAAGTAGGCGCAGCTCTTCAGGGCTAATCTTTATCCCATGCGTGGTAACGTCATAATAGAAGTCATCATCAAGTTGTACTCGGTCCCATTCAAGACCTTTGGCCTTATGGGCGGTAGAGATAACATAATCGGCATCGCGCACATCGGTCAGACTATTTACCGCTTGTGACAGCACCTCAGTACCATGGTCATCAACAAGTTTCACCAGCGTCTTAAGATCACTACCTTCATTGGTCTCCGCATAATCTTGGACGTCACCCCAGTTATAAAAATAAGCAAGCTCAGGTACGCCGTAAGCAGATTTCCCCGCCTTTAGACTCTCCGCCGCTTTGCAGAACTTGAGCATTCTATCGGCATCGGCTTGCAGTGCCACTTTATGGCCATTTTTTAGCCCCGATAACAGTTGTGCCATTGCCGCGGCATTGGTACGGCATAGGATGGCATCTTTTTTGCCATGCGTCGATATCTTGTCGGTACTCGAAGTCTTCTTAGGATTGCCTCTTAAGGGCACTTCTTCTTGCAGCGCTGTCAAAAATAAATTGGCAACATCCGCAATGTCTTCGCCAAAACGGAAGGATTGAGTCAGTAGGGTCTGCGGCAAAGGCAGCTTTTTCATGGCGTTGACTGCCCCGCGCCATTCATAAATTTGTTGATGCGCATCCCCAACGTAGATGACTTGGCGCGGTTGTTGGGTCAATATGCCCATCATTAAAGGGTCCGCATCTTGGGCTTCATCAAATAAAATAAAATCAGCTGGAATAATAGGCTTTGACAGTGCCCACTGCTTTAGATAAATATCATGACCAATTCCTGCTGGGTGTCTGGGATCTATCGATTGTAGCCAGCGCTGCTCAACAGCAGGATATAGTCTCTCACGCAATTGCTCTGCATCCGCTGCCGAAATCCAACTAGGGAATTGCAAATGGCGCGGGGCCGGATAGCTGGCATGGGTGCTACAGAAGTTGCTAACGGCATCACTGACAAACCTAGCTTGGCGGGCAGGGGTTAAATTGACATAAGTGGTTTTGCCCTCCATCTGACGGCGCACTTGGACGGTATGTAGTCCCAGATCATCACCCAAACGTTTGGGCGAAAAGCGCGGTAGTGACAGCTTAGCGGTAATATCTCGAGATACGTGACGGTAAGCCAAGGAGTGAAAAGTACGACAATCAACGTGACCTGGGAATTTTTGTTTGGCCTCATTGGCAATGCCTTTGTTAAAAGCCAAATACAAGCCACGACCACGCAGACGTTCAGCGATAAGCTTCAATGTGGTGGTTTTACCGGCCCCAGCATAGGCCACTATTTTAAAAGAATTACCGTCCATAGCCATATTTAAGGCAGCTAACTGCTCATCGGTCGGATCACTCATATAGGCCGGCATGGGTGCTGACGATAAAGCAGTTACAGACATATTATTACCTATGGATAAAAAAAGAGGGCTAAAAAAACCATTGACGAAGCAATGGTAGCTGGCAAAGCTCATTGATTAAAGGACGGTCTACTATCTGTTTCAAAATGGTCTATTATTTACTTACAAACGGTTTACTGTCTATTTCAAAACAGGCATAGATGTAAAACAGCGATAGAGCCTTTACCTAGAGCGGTTAAATCAAAAATATAGGAGCCAAAGTTTGGCTAGGAGTTGGGGTGATTAATCACGACTCCAAGTTGCTCACAAGGAGTCGAAGATTATTATAGCAGATTAAAGCGGCTGAAAATTTAAACGGTGTATTTAGCAGTAACTAATAGCAGCAAATAAACAGTAGCTGAACTTTACTTATTATTCTCTTTACTTTACTTATTATTCCTCTTCCTCAGTGAGAGCAGCTTTTTTCTCTTTTACTAACATACGTGCTAACAGCAAACCAATCTCAAACAATAAAATCATGGGAATCGCCAGTAAGAACATAGAGGGCACATCAGGAGGGGACATTACTCCAGCGGCTGCAAAACAAGCGACAATCACATAGCGTCTTTTATCAGCCAGTGTAGCGACGGATACAATGCCGGTAACGACTAAGATAAGAACCACTACCGGTATCTCAAAAGTAATCCCAAACAACATCAGCAGCTTGGTTACGAAGCTAAGGTAGCTCTCAATATCGGTCATAGGTACGATATTTGAAGGAGAAAAAGCTATCAAAAAGCTAAGTGCTCTTTTTAACACAATAAAGTAGGCAAAGGCCACCCCAGTATAGAACAAGACTATAGAGGATAGGAGAATAGGTACTGCTATTCGTTTTTCATGTTTATATAAGCCTGGAGCAACAAAAGCCCAAATCTGATACAGGATAAAAGGCATCGCAAAAAAGGCTGAGGTAAGTAGCGTCAGCCGAATAGGTGCCATGAAGTTGGCCACAGGATCGATGGCAATCATGGTAGAAGCCGTGGGCAGTATTTCTACTAATGGTTCAGAAATAATATCGTATAGCTCACGAGAAAAACCCACTAAGCCTAAGAAAATAACCGTAACCACCACCATGATTTTAATCAAATGCGCTCTTAACTCGACCAAATGCTCAGTAAGGGGCATATCTGCTAAAGCGTCTTCATTAGCAGCTGTATCAGAGGAGTTGATCGAGTTATTATCTGGTACCGACTCTTTGTCTGTAGAGGCGAAGCGCTGTTTCTTTTTTTTGAATAAACTCATGGTCTGACCTCAGTCGGCTTAGCTGAGCCAGTGTCTGTTTCTGTTACCTCAGTGTCGTATAACAAAGGATTGGCGGTATAGTTGGGTAAAAAAGGGGGTGGTGGCAAGCGTCTCACTCGATCGTAGTCTCCCAGTAAAAACCACATGTTCTCCCAAGGACGAGTCATCTGCGGCGTAGAGAGTTCAGCAGGCTGCGTCGCATTAGCCTTTAATGAGTCAGAGCTATTTGTAGAGCCATAGGCATAATCGGTATTTGGATTGGCATTGGCAACAGGGTGTACCCACTCTTTTTGCTCAATATTGTCCGTAGGCTTGCCCGTTTGCAGTTGCTTTAGCTGTGAGTTTTGTTGTTGTTCAAATTCTTGGATACTGCCGCGCAGCTGAGCCATCTCTTTTTGCATCTCAGCTTCTGACTCACGGATTTTAGCCAACTCTTGTTGCATTAATTGCCGGGTTTCTGCCAAATCCAGCTCAGCTTCCATCTCGGCCTTCAAAGTGCCTATGGTGCGGCGGAACTTAGAATAATAAGTACCTACCGTACGCACCGCTTGTGGTAACTTTTCAGGACCCAAAACGATGAGCGCAATGATACCAAAGACCATAAGCTCATAAAAACTGAAGTTAAACATAACCGCTTAATATCCTATCACTGTATTTAGTAGCACAGACTTCTGCAATAAGAACTAAGATTGATGAGTGTCTTCAGCCTTGGTTTTTTCTACAGTCACTTTTACTTCTGGGGTTTCAGAGGTTTCATGATCGATAACTTTTGGCTGGTTTTTGGCTTTGGCATGGGCCTCTTCTTCATCTTTTACCGCATCTTTAAAGCCTTTAACGGCGCCGCCTAGATCTTTACCGGCATTTTTTAGTTTTGAGGTGCCGAATATAAGCAGAGCAATGCCTAGAATAATTAATAACTGCATTGGAGATAGGCTCATGATAGTGTCCTTTTATTTAACTCATTAATTTGTAAAAACTTTTCAACGGTTTATGATTCAAGCTAGTGCTGTCTACAATTAGACTTATGTACCTAACTATACATAACGATATATACAAACCAGCCATATCCTCTATTGAGTACGGCTATTTTTCTCTTCTATGCCAGACAGTCCAAAGCGTCTTGCCAACTCTACCAAAACGCGATCGGACCGTATATTAAACCAAGCCAATGTGACAATTGTATGGAACCAGACATCGGCTATCTCATAGATAAGATCATCAGTCAGGGCCGGATGCTCATTAGCTAGGTCGTTATCTGTATTGACCACAGCTTCTGTAGTATTGCTAGCAGAGGCCAAGTCTTTTGCAGCAATGATGGTCTCGACGGCTTCTTCGCCGACTTTTTCCAAAATTTTATTAATACCTTTGGCATACAGGCTAGCGACATAGGAGCTTTTGGCGTCCGCTTGTTTGCGTTCAGCCATTACCGCATCTAGCTGTTGTAGTACGGTACTGGCCTCGATAGTGGCCACAGCCTCTGCAGAGTCTAAGTTACTGTTGCCTGTTGCCATTATAGCATCCGTTGCCTTCGAGACAGTAGTGCCATAAATCTCATTAGGGTCTTTGATAACAGGGGCTACAGCCTCCCAGCTAGGCGAGGTCGAGGTTAAATTCAGTTTACGATAAAAGCATGATTTGCGTCCGGTATGACAAGCAATATCACCGATTTGTGTCACAGACAACACAATAACATCGGCATCACAGTCTAGATGAATGTCGTGCACAATTTGGGTATGTCCTGATGTCTCACCTTTATGCCATAACTTACCGCGTGAGCGTGAGAAATAGACCGCCGTTTTGGTCTGTGCCGTAAGCTGTAAAGACTCACGGTTCATCCACGCCATCATTAAAATCTCACCGGTCTGCTTATCTTGAGCAATTGCGGGGATTAGCCCCTCTGCGGTAAAGGTAATCTCATCTAACCAGGTGGCTTTATTATTGGGGTTAGCGCTCTTCAGGTTAACGCTAGTATCAGTAGTCGGTGTATTGGGGTTGGACATGAGGCAGCACCCTATTAATCAGTGAAAGCTAAATATTTGGTTTTACAGTGTAAATCAGACACGGAAATACTTGGTAGCTTAGAGGATAGTAAGCTTTTTATGATATAGCCTTTTAGTAGCTAGCTTTAGTATATAGGTTTATCCTCCAGTCAGCATTATATAGTAAGGCCTGATTGGGCTAATAATAGACAAAAAAACAATAAAGAGCAGGGTTAGACCCATCAAAGTGATTAATATTTTAATTATAGGGGCTAAAAGTAGCTTAATAGGGTGAATTTAGTTGGTTAAAAGCTGCGTATCTGATATAATGCGCGCTTCCCACCTCAAGGCAGTGTTGGAATCCTCTTTATAATGAGCATTTGGTTGCTATTTATAAAGGTCGATAATCCCACTGACGAACAGGTTTTCCCTTGGCTGTTAAGTCAGCAGTTATCTGTTTCAGATAATGGCATAGACTAGCAACAAAGAATAAGAGGTTCTTATGAAAGTTAAAATGAAAACTAAGCGTGGCGCTGCCAAGCGTTTCAAAAAAACTGCTAACGGCTTCAAGCGCAAACAAGCGTTCAAACGTCACATTCTGACCAAGAAGTCTCCTAAGCGTATTCGCCAATTACGTGGTACGAAACTGGTACATGTTGCTGATGTAGCTGCGGTTCGCCGTATGTGCCCTTATTTATAAACCCACTTAATTTCTAACGTTCTTATACTTTATTTAACCGGTATAAGTTCAGGCAAATCAATTTATTAGGAGTATTTTATGGCCCGTGTAAAACGTGGTGTTCAAGCAAACCGTCGTCACAAAAAAATCTTAAAGCGCGCTAAAGGTTATTACGGAGCTCGTTCAAGAGTTTATCGTGTAGCGGTACAAGCAGTAACTAAAGCTGGTCAGTATGCTTACCGTGACCGTCGCAACAAAAAACGTACTTTCCGTCGTCTATGGATCGCTCGTATCAACGCTGGTGCACGTTTAAATGGTTTAAGCTATAGCCGTTTCATCAATGGTCTGAAAAAAGCAAACATCGAAATCGATCGTCGCGTTCTAGCCGACATCGCTATGCATGATGCTGCTGCTTTCACTGCATTGACTGAAAAAGCAAAAGCTGCCTTGGCTTAATTATTAAAACCAAGCCTAAGTAGTTATTATCGTTATAAGAGAAGCCATCGCATATGATGGCTTTTTTTGTTTTATTTGCTTACAATTACTGCAATTAAACATTTATAACTATTATACAAACGCTTAAGTTGCAGCCCCGACTTTGCTATCCTTAAAATCTAGGTGCCTGAAGCTTCATCAAGGCTGCCATTAGCTAACAAACTCTGAGAATGCTTACATGACTCAATCTGACGTTTCATCTGATCCTACCTCAAATGCCCCAGACACTGCTGCTGATAATAAGCGCGGCTTAGCTGAACTTATAGCCAGCTTACCCAGTTTATCTGATGTTTTAAGCGAGTTAACCGAAGCCGAATTACAAGGCTATGCTGAGGCAGCTAAGTCTGCGATTAGCGAGATTGTTAACAGCGCAGACTTACAGCAAATGCGAGTGACACTTACCGGTAAAAAGAGTGCTTTAACCGGTTGGTCGAAGCAAATGGGTAAACTCGATGCCGATAGCAGAAAAACGCTAGGGGGTTGGTTGCATCAAGTACGTACTCAGATCACTGACGGTCTAAATGCCCAGCAGCAAGTATTAGAAGAGGCGGCCCTTAACGCCAAGCTGGAAGCAGAGCGTATTGATATTACTTTGCCAGCTCGTGGTCAACAAAAAGGTCAATTGCATCCGGTTACTATGACCACTCAGCGTATGCAGCAGTTCTTCATGCAAGCCGGCTTTAATGTGGCAACGGGCCCTGAAGTTGAAAGTGATTACTATAACTTTGAGGCACTAAATATCCCGTCACATCACCCGGCACGGGCCATGCATGATACCTTCTATTTTGATGCCCATTATTTATTACGTACCCATACCAGCCCGGTACAGATTCGTACTATGGAGGCGGGTGAGCCACCGATTCGTATTATCTGTCCTGGCCGTGTTTATCGCTGTGACTCGGATCAAACACACTCTCCTATGTTCCATCAGCTAGAAGGGTTGATGGTGACTGAGCACACTACTTTTGCAGAGCTAAAAGGGCTTATTAACGAGTTTTTGGAAGCTTTCTTTGGTAAGCAGTTAACGGTACGTTTCCGTCCCTCGTTCTTCCCATTCACTGAGCCATCAGCAGAAGTAGATATCCTAGCAGATAATGGTAAATGGCTTGAGGTGATGGGCTGCGGTATGGTGCACCCCAAAGTACTGACCAACTGTGGTATTGACTCTGAAAAATACACCGGCTTTGCTTTCGGTATGGGTATTGAGCGTTTTGCCATGCTTTATTATGGTATTGATGATTTGCGTTTGTTCTTCCAAAACGATGTGCGATTCTTGCGCCAGTTTGGATAAGCCAAAACAGTTATTCTGCAATCATACTCTACCAATAACAGACATAATAATTTGACAGCCTTTTGAGAATTCTATGAAAATTAGCGAACAATGGTTACGCGAGTGGGTAAATCCCAATAATGATACGCAGGCTCTAGCCGATCAACTGACTATGGCTGGCCTTGAAATTGATGATATTGAAGCGGTTGCTGCAGAGTTTAGTGGCGTGGTGGTGGGTGAGGTAATCAGTGTAGAGCCACATCCAGACGCAGATAAGCTAAGGGTAACTCAAGTAAACATTAATGCGGATGCGCCATTACAGATTGTTTGTGGTGCGCCCAATGTCAAAGTAGGCATGCGTGCTCCAGTGGCAATTATCGGTGCCAAGCTACCTACTGAAGATGGCAAAGGCTTTAAAATTAAGAAGAGCAAGCTGCGTGGTGTAGAGTCACAAGGCATGCTGTGCGGCGCATCAGAGATTGACTTACCTGATGTTGTAGATGGCTTACTAGAGCTGCCAGAAGACGCGCCTATTGGCGTTGATATCCGTGACTATCTCGGTTTGGACAATAAAGTATTAGACATCTCTATCACCCCTAACCGAGGTGACTGCTTTAGTGTGCGCGGTATAGCTCGTGAAATAGGCGTCATTAATGGACTGCAAGTCACAGCGCCAGAGATTAGCGCCCAGCAAGGCGAAGTAGAGGCGACACAAGCGGTAACCGTTGACGCTGTTGAAGCTTGTCCCCGTTATTTAGCCCAGCCTGTGTTGGATATTGATCGCAGTGTTGAGACGCCAGACTGGATGCAAAAAGCTTTACTACAAAGTGGTCAGCGCTTGCATAACTTCTTAGTGGATGTGACCAACTATGTGCTGTTAGAGCTGGGCCAGCCGTTACACGCTTTTGATGCTGATAAGGTGGTGGGCAGTATTCAGGTTCGTCTTGCTAAAGAAGGCGAAACCCTTGAGCTACTAAACGAACAAACCATTACTTTCAAAGGTGATGAGTTGGTTATTGCCGATGACGAAGGGGCGTTGGCATTGGCCGGTATTATGGGTGGCATGCGCAGCAGTGTCACCGACAGTACTACCAATATTATGTTAGAAAGTGCCTTCTTTGATCAATTGGCCATAGCAGGTCGTGCCCGTCGCTTTGGACTGCATACTGATGCCTCGCAGCGTTTTGAGCGTGGGGTAGATTTTGAGTTGCCATTGCAAGCTTTAAATCGTGCAGTTAACCTAATTAGCAGCGTAGCTAACGGCAAAGCAGGTAATATTACTGCGGTTGAAAATCTTGATAAGTTGCCAAAAAGAGCAGCAGTTAAGTTACCGCTGCATAAAGTTTCAGAAGTAATTGGCATAAAGATTGAAAAACAGCGTATTATTGAAATACTAACTAAGCTTGAAATTGAAGTAGAAGAGCAGCAACAAGATGGCGTGACCGTGCTAAGCTGTTTGCCACCAAGTCATCGTTTCGATATTGAAATCAAAGAAGATTTGATTGAAGAAATTGCGCGTATCTACGGTTATGATAATATTCCAAGCGTTTTACCAAATCTTGGTGTGGATATGCGTTACGATGATAGCGCAGATTTAACCCACCGCTTGAAGCTATCTATGGTTGATGCCGGTTATATGGAAGCGATCAGTTTTAGTTTCAGCGATGAAAAAATGGAGAAGGCCTTAGATGATGCTAAGCTAGGTAATCTGTTAGCTTTGGCCAATCCTATTTCAGCGGATTTGGCAGTTATGCGCCGCACCTTGTTATCAAGCTTGATTCCTTGTGTGCAGTACAACTTAAATCGTCAGCAGTCCCGCGTCCGCTTCTTTGAAACGGGTCTGAGTTTTGTGGGAGCCACAATAGATGAGTTGGTACAAACCCCAAGCCTAGCCATTGTGGCAACGGGTGATATTAAACCAGAGCAAGCACATAGCAATCGTGCGATGGATTTCTTCGATTTGAAGCGTGATGTGGAGCAGTTATTGCCTGCAACTCTAGACGAGTCACGCCTCAGCTATCAGCGCAGTGAGATGGCGTTTTTACACCCTGGCCAAAGTGCTGAGCTGCTAATTGATGGGGAAGTAGTGGGCTGGTTAGGTCAGCTTCATCCTACTGTGGCACAAAAGCTTGACTTACCAACGACTTGGGTAGCACAATTAGCCTTAGCGCCTATTTTAGAAGAGGCGAGAGTAACTCAAGCTATTGCAAGTCCTTCTAAATTCCCACAAGTACGTCGTGATATTGCTTTATTAGTAGATGCAGAAACTCCGCGTCAGGCTTTATCGCAAACCATTCGTGAAGCGGGTGGTGAGCTGTTACAGCAACACTGGTTATTTGACGTATATCAAGGTGAACACACCCCAGATGGCGTGCGTTCAGTAGCCTTCGCTTTAATCTGGCAAGATTCTGCTCAGACTCTGTCTGATGAAGTAGTCAATCAAGCTATGCAGCGTGTCATTGATGCCTTACAGAGTCAACATGGTGCGCAGTTAAGAGACAGCTAGTCTTTAGTCTCAAAAGTATTGTTTAATAGTAGATTACAGTTAACCCTATAAATTAGTTGTTAACTGATTTTAGGAAGGGGGAGTTCACCCTTCCTAAATCTTGCGTCGAAATTAATTGACGTATCAGGAGCAGGCCTGGCGAGTAGGAAGCTTAAAAGGCGCTTATAATAGTTCTGGGTCTCTTTAGACCATTTTAAGAGTTTTACACGATAAGGAAGCCGTAATGACAGTAAAAAACTCAGAAACACAGACGTTGACTAAGGCAGATATCATTGATCATTTAGTTGGCAAATTTGGTTTTACTAGACAGCAGGGAAGGCTGTTAGTAGACTCATTCTTTGATGAGATTTATGATAATTTAGTCGAGGGTAGAGATGTAAAGCTTTCTGGCTTTGGCAATTTTATTTTAAAAGATAAAAAAAGCCGACCAGGACGTAATCCTAAGACAGGGGAGGAAGTACAGATTTCCGCTCGTCGCGTGGTTACTTTTAAGGCGGGACAAAAACTACGTCGCCAAGTAGAGGATTATCAGCTTCAGTCTGAAGTTTAGAAATCAAAATAAGCCAATGATAGGGTAAGAGTCTTTGTTATAGAAGTACTGTTTATCCGTCATTGGTTTTTTTATAGCCAGTAGTTAATTGCCATAATTTAATTAACTTATTGTAGAAATAAAAAAAGAGAGCCAAAAGGCTCTCTTTTTTTTGTACTATTGCTAGTAGATTCACTAGACAATAGAGCTTTATAGCTAAATTACTGAGCAGCAGCTTCAGTAGTTGCATCAGCTTCAGCCATTGCTTCGTTAGCAGCAGCGTCAGTAGCGTTTGTATCGATGTTGTTAGCTTCAGCAGCAGCGTCAGCGTCGCCTTCAGCAGCAGCAACTTCAGCTTCAGCAGCAGCGTCTTGAGCGTCAGCAACAACTTCTTGCTCAGCAGCAACAGTTTCGCCTTCAGCAGCAGCTTGGTCAAGCTCTACTTGTGCGTCTTGTAGCTCTTCTTGAGCGTCGTTTACATCTTCAACAGCGTTTTCTTTGTTGCTATCACAAGCTGTTAAACCCATAGTAGCTGCCATTAAGCCTGAAAGTGCAATTAGCTTAAGTTTCATAATTTTCTCCAAGAAAGTGAAATATAACTGACACAACAATTTATAAAAAGTTACGCAGAAATAGGAAGTATTGCTGTCATTTAACTTTATATAAATATAATTTCGTAGAGTCAGAATTCGTTAGCGATTATACATCACTAATATTACAAGTTAAAGTAAATTTGGTTAAACATTATATTTAGATACAATTTTTAACGAAACTCTTAGAACTAATTTACCATTATGTTTCAACTGCCAACCCTATAAATATACAAAATAGCTATTTATAAAATTGGCAGGTGATCTAAACTCTAATCTTATACGGTTGTATATAATATAGATTTAGTTGTAAAAAGCTACAAAATAATTTAGCTAAAAAGTGACTAAATGTAAATACATGGAGATTTAGGCAATAATTTATGGCCTAATTGCCAAGTATTTGCTAATTATACTTTATTAATACAAAGATGCGCATCAAAAAAATAATATAAAAGAGTGTATCAATAAAAAGGTTTGATATTTTTAAAAAAGGTTTGGCTAATATAGTAGCTTATCCAATGATAGTAACCTATTTAATTTCTATGCGGTCAGCCTGCCAAGCTATATGATGACCACATAAATCAGTTGACAGTTAAACAAAAATATCGGGGTTACTATGAATATCCCCATGACGTTAAGGTAATAATTAAGGCGAAGATTTATGAAATGGCGTGACAGAAGTGGTAGCTCAAACGTACGTATGAGTAGCGGTAAGGCCGCTGGTGGGGGTATTTTAGGTATTATTATCGCATTGGTTTTATGGTTGGTGTTTGGGGTTAATCCCATCACTGCCTTACAGACTGGTCAATCAATGACTGCCGGAAACAGTACCAATACTCAGCCCTTAGATGATGACAGTAGAGATGCTCAGTTTGTTGCTGTGGTATTGGCAGATACTGAAGCCGTATGGCAGGAGATATTCGAGGAGATGGGCAGCAGCTATAGAGAGCCTCAACTTGTTTTATTTAATGGCCGAGTGAATTCAGCTTGTGGTAGTGCTACCTCAGCCACAGGTCCTTTTTATTGTCCAGCAGATCAGCAGGTTTATTTGGATACCTCGTTCTTTGCTGAAATGAGTAATAACTTAGGGATTGCTGGTGATCAACAGGAATCTGGAGATGCTGAAAACCAAGGCAAGGCAGGTGACTTTGCCCAAGCTTATGTGATTGCTCACGAGGTGGGTCACCATGTACAGACTTTGTTAGGCACTTCTCAAAAAGTGAATGAAGCCCGTCGTCAGCTTAGTGAAACTCAAGGCAATCAACTTTCAGTACGTCAAGAGTTACAGGCGGATTGTTATGCTGGGGTTTGGGCCAACCGTAACCAACAACGGGTTCAGTTCTTAGAAGAAGGGGACATTGAAGAGGCATTGAATGCGGCCAGTCAAATTGGTGATGACCGCTTAACTCAAGGGACCGTTATGCCAGATAATTTCACACATGGCACCAGTGAGCAGCGTGTAAATTGGTTTACTCGTGGTCTTCAAAGTGGCGATATCCGCAGTTGCGACACTTTCTCTGGAGCCATTTAAAGAAAGAGCGTAGGTGCTGCTTAATTAGTGGCTGTGTAGATAGACAGCCTATTACTTTTTATTTTAAATAACAAAAATTGTAAGAACCATATTGTAATAAACATAAAAAAAGAACCTGCTTTGCAGGTTCTTTTTTTATGGACTATTAAGTAGTCAATATAATTATTGAGTGTTATCAATTACATAACCACTAACACCACCAATAGCTGCACCGGTTGCGGCACCCTTAGCGATATCTTTACTGTTGCCTTTAGATTTAATTAGAGCACCAGCAACTGCACCAGCAGTAGCGCCTTTAGCAGTATTGTTCATAGAGTTATAGCCACCTGTAGAGTTACAGCCTGCTAATAATAGAGCAGAGCCTGTCATGGTTGCTAGAGCAAGAGATTTAGATAGTTTCATGGTGTCTTCCTTGTCAAAAGATAAACAAAAAATAAAAAGAAAGGAGAGCTTACCTATTATAAGCGCGCTTACTGTAAGTATGAGCTGAAGTACTATAAGTAAAAGCTAAAGTACTACAAGTAAAAGCTGAAGTACTATAAGTAAAAGCTGAAATACTATAAGTAAGAACGTCACTTAACTTTTGGTGAGTCACGGATTACATAAATCTCATGATAGACCATTTGTAACACTTCAGTGTATTAATATGACTGGCCTTTGCGTCTGATACGTAACGCTTGTTACACTGATGTGACAATAGTGAAGAAAGGTTGCATAAAAGCTTGAGGTTGCATAAAAGCTTGAAAAAAAGACCACCCAAAGGCAGTCTTTTTTTTGCAGCTATTGGTCGGCATCTTATTAAAGTTTAGTTTTGTGATTTACGCTTCATTTGGTCAAAGAATTCATCGTTGGTCTTAGATTCTTTTAAACGCTCTAATAAGAACTCAGTGGCTTGTACTCCATCCATCGGCTGTAGTAGCTTACGTAAAATCCAAACCTTACGTAGCGTGTCTTCATCTAGCAGACGCTCTTCACGGCGAGTCCCTGATTTCTTGATGTTAATAGCTGGGAACACACGTTTTTCTGCCAAATCACGTTCAAGAGTGATTTCTTGGTTACCAGTACCTTTGAATTCTTCAAAAATAACGCTGTCCATTTTACTACCAGTATCGATCAGCGCCGTTGAGATAATGGTTAAACTACCACCCTCTTCGATATTACGAGCCGCCCCAAAGAAGCGTTTAGGCTGGGCTAGGGCATTGGCGTCCACACCACCGGTCAACACTTTACCAGAGGATGGAATTACAGTGTTATAGGCACGTGCCAGACGGGTGATAGAGTCCAGTAAAATAACCACATCCTGCTTGTGCTCTACCAGACGTTTGGCTTTTTCGATCACCATTTCTGCCACTTGAACGTGACGCTGTGGCGGCTCATCGAAGGTTGAGGCAACCACTTCACCGCGTACGGTACGTTGCATCTCGGTCACCTCTTCTGGGCGTTCATCGATAAGCAGTACAATCAGATAGCATTCAGGGTTATTGCGGGTAATGGATTGAGCGATGGTTTGTAATAAGACTGTTTTACCAGCTTTTGGCGGTGCTACGATAATAGAGCGTTGACCTTTACCGATCGGAGCAATCAAGTCAATAACACGGCCGGTTAAGTCTTCGGTAGTGCCATTCCCCATCTCAAGCTTTAATTGCTCAGTAGGGAACAGCGGGGTCAGGTTCTCAAAGATTAATTTGTGGCGTGAGCGATCTGGGGTGTCAAAGTTAATTTCACCGACTTTGAGTAAGGCAAAATAACGCTCTGAATCTTTTGGCGGGCGGATAGTACCGGCAATTGAGTCCCCAGTTTTCAGACTGAAACGTCTAATTTGGCTAGGGCTAACATATATATCGTCAGGACCAGCTAAGTAAGAGCCTTCTGAAGAGCGAAGGAAACCGAATCCATCGGGCAGTACTTCTAATACGCCATCACCATAAATGGCTTCCCCATTTTTGGCATGTTTTTTTAAGATAGCAAAAATGATGTCTTGTTTGCGACTACGCGCAAGGTTATCGAGCCCCATTTCTTTGGCAATATTTAGCAGTTCAGCAACGGAGTTCTTTTTTAGTTCAGTGAGGTTCATAGAGGTTTCGTTTGATGGTTGTTGAGTCATAGTCAGCTGCCGTTACGCCTATATAAACTAAGCATATGCGATAGGTTGTAAAAGTGCTTGCGATCGTAAAATATCGCCACACGTTGGTAGAGTTGATAAAAAATAAAGATAGGAAAAAGAGTGCGTTATTAACATGAATAGTGGTTACTTAGCTCAATAAGATCTAATTTCCATTAGGTATAAGTTTAGAAGCATTACTATTTGTTGTTTCTGCTTGGGTTTATATTGGTTTTGCTTATATTTATGGTTTCTAGCCAAAGCCACTGGCTCAATAACAGCCAGAACAGTGGGTATAGATAAAGAAGGCTTTGGTATCTGTATTAAGCTTAAATAGGATTGATCTCTTATGGTAGTAGACGGCATTAGCCATGCTCTACAACTGATTGGAGTAAGTTAATGTCTATATAGTTTATGTCTATATATAATTATCGAGACTAGGAAGACTCGATAAGACAAACCATATCCAGCAGATAATTTTTAAATAAATCTCTAAATAAGGGCAAACCTATTTGTTAATAATAATCGGTTATTGGATACAGATAGGATATACGGTAAAACTAGAAAGCGAGAAAAGGTATTTTGGTTGTCAATATCTAACATCAAATCATCAGCAATAGATTCTCAATAGGCGTGTCAGTAAGTTAATACGCAAGTAATAACAGAGGTATTAAGACAGAGATGATTGAGTGATGATTCTGTGCAGATAAGCGTATATTCGCAGCAAAAGGGCCTTTTAAATACGGGGCACTCTTCATTGAGATTCGCAAATTGACAATAGATATTCTCTAGGATTCAAACTATACGGTGTTTACCCGCGTCATGTCAATGGTTTTGTTAGCTTAAAGTATATTTTAATGGTGATTTGGCGAAGATAATCCGTTTATATTACCAGGGTTTATAGCAAATTAAGACCATTATTAATGTTGGGAATATAATATATTTTACTACTTTTAGACCCAAAAAAAGCGGCTGTCAACGACAACCGCTTTTTGGGCAACTGATAAACTGCACCTTTTATTAACTCATTAACAACGTCACTTTTTTATCAAATAAAGTGACAAATTAATTATAGATGCTTGTCTAATAAGGCAGCTAAATCAGCTTTAGGCTGTAGGCCCATAACCATATCTACTTTTTCGCCACCTTTAAATACCATTAAAGTTGGGATACTACGGATACCAAAGCGGCTAGCAGTTTCTGGGTTCTCATCCACATCAACCTTAACCACTTTTACTTTATCTTTATAGTCTTCAGCAAGCTCTTCTAATATAGGGGCAATGGCTTTACAAGGACCACACCAAGCTGCCCAAAAGTCTACCAGTACTGGCAAATCCGACTGTACAACATCTTTTTCAAAGTTTGAGTCGGTTGAGTTAACAATTAAATCTGACATAATTTATTCCTTTTATTGGTGTTAAAATCTTAGCAAATAAGCACAGACATCAGCGGTAGTTTTAGTTGTTTACTACTTTTATTACCGATTCTCATTGTAGAGTTATCACCAAAAACTGCCTAGCCTGAATCATGATGACTATATTACCACTTATTATATCAAGTTTTGTCTTTGCCCCGTTAAGTATGGTTAATAATTGGTATCAGTTGGATTGATGGTATACTTTGCGGCTTTCTTATTGAGACACTGCCTTATTGAGGTACTGTTATTTTTATTGAGACACTGTTATTTGGCAAATAAAGCCTCTAGACTTATTTCTTTTTATTCTTAAATTTGTGACCTGTTATGGCAATATCAATCGAAACTGTAAACCAATTAAACCTTGAAGAAGCTGAGCGTGATGAGCAGTTTTTCAAAGACTTTATGACCGAAGTCACCGTCTATGAAGATGAGGACTTGCTGTTGGTAGATAAACCCGCCGGTCTGCTAAGTATTGATGGCAAAGACTTAAAGGTTAGCTTGCTTTCTCGCTTAGAGCGCGCTAATCCAGAGGTTAAGCTGATTCATCGCTTAGATATGGACACCTCTGGGCTGATGATATTTGCCAAAAATAAACCGGCGCAGACCCACATTAGTAAGCAGTTTATTGAGCGTATTCCCCAAAAAGAATATCAGGCGATTGTCGAAGGCACGCTTGCGGTACCAGGCAAAAAGGGTGAGATTAATATCCCAGTGCGTTATGAGCCGAGCATTAAACCTAAGCATGTCGTTGACCCTGATTGGAAGAAGCATGCTTTGACCCATTATGAAGTGCTGCATCATGAGCTGCGTAAAGGCAAGCCGGTCACTCGTGTTGCCTTGCATCCGGTGACGGGGCGTAGTCATCAATTGCGGGTACATATGGTGCATTTAGGCCATGTTATTATCGGTGATCCTATCTACGCTGAAGGCGAAGCACTTGAATTGGCACCAAGACTGAATTTACATGCTCATAAACTGCGTTTGAAGCATCCTACTATGAATACTTGGATGGCATGGGAAAGTGTGGTACCATTTTGAAGTTGAAGCTCAGCTATGACTGGTTAGACTGAAGTTTATCAATAGTTGCAATTAAAAAATGCTAAAGTATCAATTTAGGCTTTTAATAGCTGGTCACAAGTAGTATTTTATATAGGGATGTATATAACCCACTGATAACAAGGACTGTATCATGAGTATTATTCACTCAGTTTCTCACTTTAAATCGGCCCGTGATGCTGCCAAACCCTTAGATAGGGTTGAGGATGTGCGTGCTGCGGCCGAAGATTTTCGCAAGACGATGCTTGCCAACCCAAAGGTTAAATTCTATAAAACCTTTGAGCTAATTCGCATTCCTTATCCCAGCAAGTATGGCTATCTTAATGCCTTTGCTCTGCCGACCCCTTATATTCACATCTGTAATAAGCTGTTTGTTATTCAGTTTGATAGTGAAGAGGGGTTAAAGACGCTTTTGGTCAGTCCCTCTGACTGGGAGTACCAAAGAGACACGCCTTACTTCTACCAGATGTCAGAAGACATGGGCATGTTCTCCAAGCCGGTCGAAAAAATGATAGTCAAAGAAACCAGTACAGTATTGGACGCTATCAAAAGCATAGGACTGGCGCCGGAAGATGTCGACTACATTACTTATGACCACCTACACACCCAGAATCTTACCCGTTGGCTCGGCGGAGCAGGGCAATCTGCGATATTTCCCAACGCCAAATTGTTGGTGATGAGAGAGGAATGGGAGAGTACCCAAGCTTTATTACCTTGGCAAAACCAATGGTATTGTCCTAACGGCATCGAGGGTATTGAAGACAGCCGCATTGAATTACTAGATGGGGATGTGTTGCTAGGCGACGGCTCTGTAGCGCTAATGCGTACCAAAGGTCACACCGAAGGCAATCATTCTATTGTGGCTCATACCGATCAAGGCCTGCTAGTTACCTCAGAGAATGGGGTAAGTATGGATTCTTATGCGCCGCAGCACTCCAAAATCAAAGGACTGGCCCGTTACGCCGAGTTGACGCAGTCTGAGGTGGTGATGAATGGCAATACCCTAGAGTTTGGGGTAGATCAATATCTGTCTATGATTCAAGAAAAAACCGTGGCGGGACCTTATCCAAAAGATGAACGCTTTTTTAATATGGCACTGTCTTCTGAGTCAGCGGGATATTACTTGTTCCCAGGAACCACACCGTCTGCACGAATGGGAGAGTTAGAATTCGGCACATTCACCCCAAAAAATGAAAGCAATAGCAAGCGAGGTGGCCTGTGGCGCAAACTTATATCGTAACCGGAGCCGCTTCAGGGATTGGTCTGGCTTTATGTCAGCGTTTGCTTGAGCAAGGACAGCAAGTCTGTGCCTGTGACATCGATTATGAAGCTTTAAAAAGCCATTATGCCAAGTATAAGAGGGCCGAGGAGGGTGGTACTTTAATGCTACATCCGCTCGATGTACGACGTGTCGAACAGTGGCAAGGCCTAATAAGTAAGGTATTGGCCCAGTGGTCAACCATCGATGTTATGTGTAATGTGGCGGGCGTGTTAAAAGACAATTGGGTGACTGATATTGTCATTCCAGATGAGGTGGACTTCCACTTCGATATCAATGTCAAAGGCACCATCTACGGGACTCAAAGCGTCATAGAGCCGATGCGCAACCAGGGTAAAGGACATATTATTAATGTGGCTTCTATGGCAGCACTGTCGCCTGTCCCAGGTCTGTCTTTATATAGTGCCAGTAAGTACGCGGTACGCTCCTATTCATTGGCAGCTGGCATAGAATTGGCTCAGTATGGTATTGCGGTAACTACGATCTGCCCTGACGCGGTTCAAACCCCAATGCTTGATCAGCAAAAAGACAAAGAGCAGGCGGCGTTAACTTTCTCTGGTAAGCGTACTTTAACGGTCGATGAAGTGGTGGAGGCCATAATAGGTACGGCATTACGCAGTCGCCCTATGGAGATGATGCTGCCTCAAAGCCGCGGTGTGGTGGCTAAGTTTGCCAATATTTTTCCGCAAACCTCAGGACGATTTGTTGATATTTTCCAGAAGCAGGGTCTTAAGCGCCAAGCCAAAAGTAAATAGTAATATAGTCTTATTGTGATCGTCATAAAAGCGATCATCATAAAAAAAAGCAGCCTCAAATCTGAGGCTGCTTTTTCTTTTCTTAACGCTTAGCTCAGAAGTGGACTTAAGCTTTAAGTTAAGAGATTTAGACTAAGTTTAACTTTTAGGTCTAGTTTATTGGATTATTTACCATAAACTTTTAAACGGCTATCAATAGGAGCAAACTGTTTGTCGCCTGCTGGTTGCTCAACACCACCGAATACCATCTGCGCAGTAAGTTTCCAACTAGAGTCGATGTTCCAAGTTTTGGCTACTTCTTCATCGATTACTGGGTTGTAGTGCTGTAAGTTTGCACCGATGTTTAGGCTAGCTAAAGCAGTCCAGATTACATATTGATGCATTGCGCTAGTATGCTCTGCCCACGTTGGGAAGCGGTCTGCATATAAAGCAAAGTTTTCTTGCAGGTTTTTTACAACGTTTTGGTCTTCAAAGAAAAGTACAGTACCCGCACCGGCTTTAAAGCCATTTAATTTCTCTTCAGTACCTTTAAATTTCTCGTCGTCATTTACGATTTTACGTAGAGTATCTTCAGTGATCTGCCATAGTTTCTTATGATCATCACCGAATAAAACCACTAGACGAGTTGATTGAGAGTTAAACGCAGAAGGGGTGTGCAAGATAGCATGCTCAATCAAGTCTACAACTTGATCTTTGTCTACAGGCAGTTGATTGTTTAGCGCATAAATTGAACGACGTGCTTCAGCTAGTTTTTGAAAATCTTGTAAGTTTGACATAACTATTCTCCGATATTTATAGGGATGGGATGGATATATTAAGCGGTTATTACTGTCAGTAGCTGCTCCTTTATAAAGCCTTTTTAATAAGACTTTTTTGGGACTACTGTAGGCAGTTAAGGTCTATGCCTTACTTAATATCTATCTGAATTAACTGACATTAATTATAGAATATTAAACCTAAACTGCCATATGACTTTTGTAAATTTATTTAACTATTACTATCAATAGTGAATATATATTACATAATTAGCCTTTAAAGCCTTCTGGTAATGCTGGAGCTTCTAATCTTTTTAATTCAGAATCGACATTACCAAAACGAGGGTGATGGTTGTTCCAGTCAGTAATGGCCTGTTCGATGTCTTGTTTATTATCAGCGACAAAGTTCCACCACAGCAGTACCTTTTGATTTAAAGGCTCACCGCCCAGTAACATAAAGCGGGTGCCTTTGGTGCCTTTAACGCTAATGACGCTCTTTTGATCAACTTCATCGAAGCGAATTAACTGATTTTGCTGGTACTTTTTGCCTTGGTATTCAATACCATCAACAACCATTAACATACCGTATTCAAAGCCTGGCTGTAGTACCAAAGATACTTCGGTGTCTTCAACCAAATGCACATCTAAGCCAATGAGCTTGCTGTATTGAATGGTTGGAGCGCTATAGCTTTCTCCCTCAGTTGTGGTGTATTCCCCAGTGGTTAACACATATTCAGCGCCTTGCTCTTTCCAGCTTGGCAGCTCAGGGTAGTGATGGAAGTTACGTTCTATCTTCTGATCGGTCGGTAGCGCAATCCACAACTGCACCATATTCATACCACACCAAGCTTCTGCAGAGCCACCGCTATTAGGGAACACACTCTGTTCGGTGTGGCTAATGCCCTGGTCATTGCCGGTACCAGCGGTCATTACGTTAACTTGATTTTTGGTAATGACTTGCTCATTCCCTAAGCTGTCTTTATGAAGTACTTCTCCATCAATCATCCAGCTGAATGTTTGCAAGTTAATATGCGGGTGTCTGCCCACTTGCATACCATCTTCATCGTCGCCAAATTCGGCAGGGCCAGCGTGGTCCATAAAGCACCATGCACCAATAGGCCTTTTGCCTTTATTAGGTAACAAGCGAGCGATTGGAATACCGCCAACATCTGCCAAACGGGGATCTAATGTTTCAGTTTTCATAAAGCACCTATTATTATGTCAAGGGGGTAGCGGCTAGCAGTTAATTATTACAAGAAGCTAGCTATTAAGGGGCACATCCATTACTAACACTTGGGCATCGTCAATCACATCCATGGTAAAGTTTTTGGTCTCAGAGATAGCCAGTCCATCTCTTGGGGCCAAGTTATGACCATTGATGACCACAGAGCCTGAAATAACAAAGACGTAAGCACCGTTTAATGGGGCTTTTATAGCATAAGTGGTGGTGACTCCTTTCTCAAACTCACCCACACTAAACCAAGCATTTTGATGAATCCAAACGCCTGAATCTTCAGGATTAGGAGACAGCACTTGGTTAAACTGGTTGCGCTGCAATAAATCAACCAGGCTGACTTGTTGATAGCGCGGGGTTACGTCCAATTTATTTGGCATCACCCAAATCTGTAAAAATTTAACCGGCTCGACCTCGTCGCCATTCATTTCAGAATGGGTAACCCCAGTGCCTGCCGACATTACCTGAATCTCACCACTTTTAATGATGCCATGGTTGCCCATGCTATCACCATGCATCAGCTTTCCTGATAGTGGAATGCTGATGATTTCCATATTGGCATGTGAGTGATCACCGAAGCCCATTCCACCTTCAACATGGTCATCATTGATAACGCGTAAAGCGCCAAAGCCGACACGTTGTGGGTCATAATAATCGGCAAAGCTAAAAGTGTGTTTACTTTTTAGCCAGCCATGATGAGAGCCACCCCGAGTATTAGCTGCATGGTATATTGTTTTCATAACTTATCCTTATTTGACTGTTAAGCTGAACAACAAAAACTTAATAAGTCAGGACAAACATTTAACACGACTACATAATAAGGGTTATAATTATTATTGCAAGTAGTGCTGATAAAGGTTGATTGTTTGTTAGCAATATCCTCATAATCAACTTTAAATCCAATCAGTTAGCTCATTATGAGTTAACTAAAATAAGAGAAGATCACCATGACAAATAAAGAGCAACTCAATTACGAACTTATCGATAATAAAGAGGCAAGTCGTTTTGAGCTACACATTGATGGCCATGTGGCTTTTGAAGACTATGAATACTTCACCACCAGTAGTGGTGAACCTGGTATTGCCTATCTGCATACTGAAGTGCCAAAGGAATTAGGAGGACGCGGTATAGCTGGTTATTTTGTGAAGTCTCTTTTAGAGGACGCCGCAGCAAAAAATCTACGCGTTAAACCCATTTGTCCTTTTGTTAAATCTTATATTGATAAACACCCTGAGTATCAAGATAACTCGGTCTTACACAACGCAGCGCCTTAATTACGCTGAGGGCTTAATATCGCCTATATGTTAAGGCCAAATAGTTGTGCTTGTATTACAAAAATATTTATAGGCTGGGAGGTTTGACTGTCCCAGCCCATAATTAAGGCTTTAATGCTATCTACCTATTTACCTACCTAGAGATAATTTGGTGGTAGTCGCTATTTGATATCGTTATGCGTCGACATCGTTACGTGCATCGATTGAATAAGCGCCTGGACCATGAGCCACAATCATTAAGAAGCCACCTGCCATCGCTAAGTTTTTCATAAAGTTCATCATTTGGTTTTGATCACCAAAGTCAGCGTGGAAGATGATGGCTGAAACGATGCTAAATCCCGCCATTAAGAAAGCTACCAAACGTGCTTTAAAGCCAACCAAGATTGCTAGACCACCAAATACTTCTAAGATAATAACTAGAGGTAACATGAAGCCAGGTACGCCCATTGCTTCCATGTAGCCTTGAGTAGCTGCATAACCGGTAATTTTACCAATACCTGAAAAGATAAAGATGGCTACTAATAAAAAACGACCTAATAGTGCGCTAGCATTGTTTACTGAAGTGTTCATAATGAAATCCTTAAATATAAAATAGTTTTGTTTGAACTTGCTAAGTAATGAGGCCATTATAATTGTTGATTTGATTTCAATAAACACCGATAATTGCAAATGATAGTTCTTATTATGAGAACAATAAGGCTAAAATGAAGGTACAAAGGGAGAGATTATGGGACAGCTAGAAGACATGGCGATGTTTATCAGAGTGGTTGATGCTGGAAGTATTACCAATGCTGCTGACCAGCTGAATATCGCAAAATCTGCGGTAAGCCGGCGTTTAAAAGAGTTAGAAACTCGCTTAAATACCCAGTTAATTAGCCGGACTACCCGAAACTCAACTTTGACAGAAGCAGGTCAGAAATATTATCAAGAAGCCTGTAGTATTCTTAGTGAAGTGGACTTGTTGAATGAGCAAATCAGCGGCTTATCCTCGCATCTAGAGGGTAAGATGAGACTGACCGCTCCTTTGTCTTTTGGGTTAATGCACTTAGATGAGATTATCCATAACTTTGCACAGCAGCACCCACAGCTATGCTTTGAGCTTGACTTCTCTGACCGACACATTGACTTAGTAGAGGAAGGTTATGAGTTGGCTATTCGTATTGGTGAGCTGAAAGACTCCTCTTATCAGGCCAAGCGGCTGACGGTAATCCGCCGGGTACTTTGTGCCAGTCCTGAATATATTAAACAGGCGGGGATGCCTGACAGTATAGAGGCGTTAAAGCAGCATAATTTTTTGCAGTATGGATTAACAGGTAGGCAAGGCGAAGTAGAGGTGATAGACCCTGCAGGAAAAAGACATAAGGTGGAGATGGCCTCACGATTTAAGGCTAATAATGGTAATTTTTTAGTAGATATGGCCATTAAAGGGCACGGTATTGTTTTTACACCGACGTTTATTGCTTATCAAAGCTTGGCAAAGGGGGAGCTTATTCCGGTTATGGAAGACCATCAGTTTCCCACCTTAAATGCGTATGCGGTTTACCCAAAAAACAGATTTTTGTCACAGCGCTGCCGATTATTAATTGATTATATTATTGAGCAGATTGGCGATGAGCCTTACTGGGATAATATTTAAGTATTTAAAGATTAAAGTATCTTCTCAAATCCAACCTAAGAGCAGCAAATAAAAATAGCCCCTTATCATCATGATAAGGGGCTATTGGTATTAATAGGCTTAGTAAGCCCATTTATTAAATTTGTTATTGGTTCAGCGAGTCGCTGATATCTTTAATGTCATGTAAGATTTTAACAATCTCAGCTTGGGTAAAGTATCTTGGTACTGAATAAGTGTCTCTTACTTCTATCGCTGCCGCTTTGGCAATTTTTACGAAGTCATCTTCATTGATGCCTGCGACGCTACGATCAATGTTGGTCTCTTCAATTAATGCTCTGACTTGAGCAATTAGATAATCTGCCAATTGACCGTCATCTGCTTTAGCTTGCACATTGTCTACCACCCCAGTTTTTTTGGCTAAAGTTGCTAGTCTCTGTTCACAAACATCACGGTTGGCATCAAGGATGTGGGGGAGCACGATGGCATTGGCACGACCGTGAGGAATGCTATAAAAGGCACCTAACTGGTGAGCAATAGCGTGCACGTATCCTAAACCGGCTTTGTTAAAAGAAATACCGCCGTAATGAGCAGCAATACCCATCTCTTCGCGGGCTTTTAAATTCTCGCCATCTTTATAGGCCACGGGTAAATACTGAAATACACTGCGGGTTGCAGAAGCAGCATAGTAGTCGGTTTCACTACTGGCATTTACGCTCATCCAAGCCTCTAAGGCATAGGTATCTACACAAATTTACTAGCGGCATCAGCGAATTCACGCAGTTTGTCAGGGGGATAATGATTTACCAGTTCGGTAAAATTAAGCCACTGGAACAATCCTGCCATCACAGCAGGTGCGGTTATTGGTTTGCTGCGTTTCATTTGCCGACCTGAGAGGCGCACTAAAAACAAAGCAAACTCTTGTGACTGTTTATCAGATGCTTGCATAATACGCCACACGAGCGTACAAGCCTGAGAGGCAATCAACAACCGCTTAAAATAAGCGTCTCCACTTTGCTGTAACCAGGACTCTAGCTGAAGTCCTGCACTTTTAAGCAATTTAAAAT
>NZ_JMKP01000032.1 GCF_000685805.1 Psychrobacter phenylpyruvicus DSM 7000 = NBRC 102152
CAAACACCGCTAAGACGCAATATGACAGATAATAGACCTAAGTCTGATGTTAATCGATTGATGCGTTATCGACGTAATATTGAGACTGTTATTGGTCAATTGTCTGACTGCTTTAATATACAGAAAGTACGTGCTAGAGATTTATGGCATTTGTCTCATCGTTTAACGCGTAAGATTCTGGCGCATAATTTCTGTTTTCTTTTAAAAAAAAAACTTGGTAACCCGCCTCTTCAGTTTGAATTGCTAATAAAGTGTTGAGAGTGGGGTATTATTATAAAGGATTATATTGCAATACTACTACATTCTTACCACATATATCGATTAATATTCAACATTGAGTAACAATTAAATCTAATATGAAATGTAATATTTTTAACATATACAAAAATTATTGCTGTTATTTCAGCCTTATAAAAAACTTGCAATTATAGTGAAAAAAGAAATAAAAAAAGCAAGAGACTTATAAGCTCTTGCCTTTATACCTCTTACCTTCATGCTGTAAGTCTAATAGCTAACAAATTTCAATAAAAAAACCAACTCTTTATCACCACTTAGGCCTTAATTACTCAGCAGTTGCTAATCATTAACTTTTAAACAAGGGGCTGTAGCTAAATAAGCGGCTGTAGCACTTCACCTATGGTGTGAAATGAGCCACAAACCAAAATCAGATCTTCAGTATCAGTTGCAGCTATTACTTTCTCACCAACGACGCCTAAGCTTTTATAGCTAACAATATTTTGTTGATTGTATTTTTTTAGTACTGCAATTAATTGCTCAGTTTCTGCTGCTCTAGGGTGATCAATCATTGCCACATGCCAAGTGTTAATAGGCAGCTTTGAATCTACCAGTAACTGAACCACGTGGTCGATGTCTTTATCCGCCAGCATAGAGAATACAATATGTAATTTGGCTGCTGGATGGTCTTCTTTGTGCTGTTGCCACAGAGGCTGAAACTGGCTCAATAAGAAGGTCATTCCACGCTCATTATGTGCCACATCAAATAACCAATGACGCTGTGCAATCTCTCTAGCATCAAAGCGTCCTGCTAACTTAACAGCTTGCAGTCCAGATTTGATATGCTCAGGAGTAATGGTCAGCTCACTAGCCAGCACGGCAGCTACGGCATTGTTACTGTTAATCAAAGACAGTTTTGGCTTAGGCAACTGCATGCTTATACTGGCACTACTAAACTGCCAGAACTCTGCTTGTTCAGTAAAGTCATAGTCTTTACCTACTTGATAATAAGGGCAGCCTAGTTGCTGGATCTTATCCCTCACAGACTGCGGCATATCTTTCTCACCATAGATTAATGGTATACCCTCTCGTAAAATACCAGCCTTCTCAAAGCCAATTTTCTCCCGAGTATCCCCAAGCCAATCAACATGATCAATGCCAATGTTGGTGATAACGGCCAAATCAGGATTGATAATATTGACCACATCCAGTCGGCCCCCTAGTCCCACTTCCAGAACCCAAACATCACAGTCTGCTTGTGCAAAGATCAGCATCGCTGCCAAAGTGGTCATCTCAAAGAATGATAACGTTAAGTCACAGGTTAAACGGGCTTGTTCGACCTCATAAAAAGCCTCAATTAATACTTGATCTCCCACAGGTTGTCCATTAATACGCACTCTTTCATTAAAGTCTATCAGGTGGGGCGACTGATAAAGAGCGGTCTTGTAGCCGGCTTGTTGGCAAATTTCACTAATAACTGCGGTAGTAGAGCCTTTGCCATTGGTACCTGCGACAGTGAACACATAAGCATCATCTTTGGCAGACTGTATCAAGCCTAAATGATTGGCTACAGGCAGCACCCGAGACAAACCCATGTCTATTGCTGAGACATGTATCTGCTGCATGTAATAAATCCAGTCCGATAAAGGACTGGATTGATTGGGGGGATTGACAACTGTTGTGGGGGTTGAAGAAGTATTAATCACGATGCCTCTCAGCAAAAAAATAAAAAACTAGCAGCAAATAAAATAAAAAAAACAGTTAACCTATTTATCCAGTTAAGCTGCTTGTCCAATTAACCTGCTTATAAAAAAACCAAATACATTCAGCTTAGCTTTGCATTAGCTTAGCCAGTAGTCGATGCACCGTATCATTTAGCTGATGACGGTGAACCACTTGGTCAATCATTCCATGCTCTAATAAGTACTCTGCCCGCTGAAAGGGCTCTTCTAAAGTCTGTCTAACCGTCTGCTCAATAACCCGTTTACCGGCAAAGCCAATCATGGCTTTCGGCTCGGCAAGGTGGATATCGCCTAGCATCGCTAAAGAAGCAGTTACTCCACCATAAACAGGATTGGTCAGCACCACAATATAGGGCACTCCTGCCAGACGCAAGCGTTCAATAGCGGCTGCAGTTCGAGCCATCTGCATAAGCGATAGCACCCCTTCTTGCATACGGGCGCCACCAGAGGCTGCAAAACAGATTAACGGTATTTTTCGTTCAAGGGCCACTTCTGCCGCTTCAACAAAACGATCGCCGACCACGGATCCCATTGACCCGCCCATAAAGCGGAAGTCAAAGGCACAAGCCACCACATCCATCTCGCGCAGCTTACCTTTAAACACAACCAATGCTTCACTTTCACCGGTTTTTTGTTGCATTTGCTGCATGCGCTGTGGATAAGGCTTACTGTCCACAAAGCTTAAAGGGTCACCGGTATGAAACTGCTGACCCAGCTCCTGCTCGATCTGATCCAGGAAGTCAGCCAAGCGTTCACGAGCGGTCATTGCCAGATGATGATCGCAATGCGGACAGACATAACTGTTAAAAATCAAAGCAGTATTGGTGGTCATAGAATGACACTGCGGACACTGAGTAGAAGGCTCTGTCTCGACCGCTGTTAATTGCGGTAGAGTGTGACGCTTCACTCTGGGCACAGGACGAGACAGCCAAGTCTCACATTTAGGCTCTGTGGTAGCGGTATTCTTATCAGACTGTGATCCAGAATCCATAGTAGCTTCAACCCCTTTTTTGTTGGATTGAGTCTTGGTCGGGTTACTATTATTTGTCATAAGTACATCAAATTATTATTAATAAAAAGTATTTACAGCAAGCTTTTGAGCTAAGCCAATTGATCTAAAGCTTGGCGTAGCTCATCCATTTTTTTCATAATTTTGGCCTGAGCGGCTGCAATCTCATCGGCACTGGAGTTACTGTCTAAACCCGTAAAGTTTTTCACCAACTCACTACCCACGATTACCCCATCAGCATACTGCCCAATGGCAGCCGCTGACTGACCATCGCGAATACCAAAGCCAACACAAATAGGTAAGTCTGTTTCTTTTTTGATCGCCTGAACCTGTTCTCCAACCGCTGCTGTATCTAGACTTGCAGAGCCGGTAACCCCTTTTAGCGAAACATAATAAATATAGCCGCCACAATGGGTCATGACTTGCTTACGACGTTCAGGTAAGGTCGTGGGGGATAATAAGAAAATCTTATTCATATTATGCTGTGCTAAACGTTGTACAAAGTCTCCCGATTCAGCAGGCGGTAAGTCCACCACCAACACCCCATCTACGCCACAGTCGTCACACAATCTAATAAATTCATCATAGCTAATAATCTCAATCGGATTTAAATACCCCATCAAAATCACTGGCGTGGTGCTGTCAGTTTCACGGAACTTTTTCACCATTTGTAAAGCTTGATGGGTACTGGTGCCCCCGGCTAATGCCCGTTCGCCTGCCAATGCAACTGTAGGTCCATCGGCCATCGGATCTGAAAATGGCAGCCCTACTTCAATCATATCCGCTCCGTGACGTACCAAGTCGTGCATCAGGTCCACAAAGCTGTCTGGAGAGGGATCGCCTGCCATTACATATGGAATAAGTGCTTTTTTATTTTGTTTTTTTAAAGTTTCAAATGCGGTTTCAATTCGGGTCATGATATTCCCTTAATAAATAAACGGGTCGATACTCAGTAAAACTGAAGGTGGTTGACATTTTTTAAAGCCTTTAAGCCCTTAAAAACTGCCGTTTAAGATAAATAAAGCTTAAAGCTCAATACCCTCAGCTTTCATGACAGAATGCAGGTCTTTATCCCCACGTCCTGACATATTGACAATAATACTCTGGTCTGGAGTCATGGTTTTAGCCAGTTGTAAACCATAATATACAGCATGGGCCGACTCTAACGCCGGGATGATACCCTCTTTACGAGTCACTTCATGGAAGGCGTGCAAAGCTTGCTTATCGGTACAACCCACATACTCAACACGTTTAATATCTTTTAAGAAACTGTGCTCAGGACCGACACCTGGATAATCTAGACCTGCTGAAATCGAATGGGTTTCTAAGATTTGACCTTCATCATCAGCCATTAAATAAGTACGGTTGCCGTGTAATACCCCGACGCGACCTTTGGCCAAAGGAGCTGAATGACGTCCTGTTTCTAAACCATCGCCGGTAGCTTCCACACCATAGATTTTTACGTCTTTGTCATTTAAGAACTCATAAAACAATCCGATGGCATTTGAGCCGCCCCCGACGCAGGCCACTAGTGCATCTGGCAGCTTGCCAGTTTTTTCTAAATGCTGAATGCGCGCTTCTTTACCAATAATGGCCTGAAAATCACGAACCAGTAGCGGATAAGGATGAGGCCCAGCAACGGTACCAATAATATAATAGGTGGTGTCGACGTTAGTAACCCAATCACGCATCGCTTCGTTCATGGCGTCTTTTAGAGTGCGTGATCCTGACTCAACCGCCACCACTTTGGCGCCAAGCAAACGCATACGATAGACGTTCATCTTCTGACGTTCTACATCGTCTGCACCCATGTAAATTATACACTCAAGGCCTAAACGCGCGGCAATGGTTGCCGTCGCTACGCCATGTTGACCAGCACCCGTTTCAGCAATGATACGTTTTTTACCACTCATCTTCGCCAGTAGTGCCTGACCGATGGTGTTGTTTACCTTATGAGCTCCGGTGTGGTTTAAGTCTTCACGCTTAAAATAAATTTGTGCACCGCCGATCTCATCACTAAGACGCTTGGCATGATAAAGTGGCGTTGGACGACCCACATAATTTACAAGATCATTGTGGTATTCTTCCCAAAACTTAGGGTCTTGCTTGACTTTATAATATAAAGTCTCCAGCTCCTCTAGAGCAGCCATCAACGTTTCAGAAACGAAGCGGCCGCCATGAATGCCAAAGTGACCACTTGGGTCGGGATACTGATTAAAATCGGTAATGCTTTCTACTTCATCATTGTGTGGTACATTATCAAAGGTTTTCATATTTGGTTTTACCCTACTTATATAACAATTATAACAATGAGCTGTCTTGTTAATGATTTATTGTTAACTGACTGCTTGGCAGTAGTTAGATATTAGTTTGTAGTAGCTAGATATTAGATAATGGAAATACTAATGTTAACTGGGCCATCGGGTACTTTTTACAGAGCGGATAAAGGCTGCCATTTTGCCGGCATCTTTTATTCCTTTGGCAGACTCAATACCGCCGCTGACATCGACTGCTTGAATAGGCAGCTTTAAGGTATCGCCAACATTGTCAGGCGTTAATCCACCCGCCAGAATAATAGGCAACACACTGCCTTTGGGTATTAACGACCAGTCAAAGCGCTCACCGGTACCCCCATAAGCCTCTTTGTGATAGGCATCCAATAATATACTGCTTGCTCCGGCCTGAGCGTAGTCTTTAATTTGAGACTGAATACTTTGTAAATCATGGGTGTCTTGATTGATACGAAGTGCTTTTATCCAGCGTTTATTAACACTTTTCGCCAGTTGTTGACACAGCTCAGCAGACTCATCACCATGGAATTGAATCACATCAAAGTCCACGCTATTGGCCAAGGTCACAAGCTCTGAGGGCTGCATGTTCACTACCAGTGCCACGACACTAACAAAGGCCGGCACTTGCTGCAGCAAACTCTGGGCCTGCTCAGCAGTAACAGCGCGAGGGCTGGGAGGATAAAACACAAAGCCAAGTGCATCAGCCCCTAGCTCAATCGCTTGCTGTACATCACTGGCTTGGGTGAACCCACAAAATTTAACCTGCATTGACCCTGTAATCCTTTTACCAAACTCAAACTGCCAAATCAAACTTATCGTAGCATACTTTTTGGCAAATTTAGCAGTGCTTACACTAACTTACCCCATTTAAAGCCTATAACTGCCAATATTAATAGTTATAAAAAATATAAGCTGACAAAGGATACCCGATGACTGCCATTGCCCCCACTCCCCAAGCCTCTTACCTTATTTGGTTTCGACGTGACCTACGCCTTGAGGACAATACTGCTCTCTCAGAATTAACCGAGATGGCAAAACGAGGGTCAGAACAGCCCCATATAAAAGCCTTATTTGTGGTGACCCCTGAGCAGTGGCTTGAGCATGCTATGTCTTTGGCTCAAGTGGACTTTATTTTTCGCAGTTTAAAGACATTAGCAGAGTCTTTATTAAATCAATTAAACATTGAGTTGCACCTATTACAGACTCCTAATTACAGCACTTGTATAGACGCCATCGACAACTTCTGTCAGCAGCATAACATTAGCCATATTGCCAGCAACTATGAGTATGAAGTTAATGAGATGGCTCGAGATACGGCACTTGAACAGCAGCTTAGCAAGAGCAGTATCACCTTTCATCGTTATCATGACCAGTGTATCTTACCGCCTGGCTCAGTCACTACCAATGATGACTCTATGTATAAAGTGTTTACCCCTTTTTATAAGAAGTGGCAAAGCATTTTGGACACAGGCCTAGTAAATTTGCATCCACTTGCAAAGCTTGATAACAATAAGCCAGATTCAGATATTTTGCCGCAAATCTTAGCCACTATTGAGGATTTGCAGCAACAAACGCTTAGGCTATTTTTAGAAAAACAATTTGATCAAGAGTCAACTGCTCAGTCGTTATTGCAAACCGTACGTCAAACCTATCCTGCCGGCGAAGATCAGGCTTATAAACGCTTGCAGCAGTTCTTAGCAGAAGATGTACAACAATATGATATCGGTCGTGACCAACCCGCATTAGAGGCTACCAGTCAACTGTCTGCCTATCTAACCATAGGCGCAATTAGCCCACGTTTATGTTATCTCCAAGCCAAACAAGCGGCCCAGTCTGCTTATGAAGCCAAAGCCCATAACTTCAATGAGCCGAATGAAGATGCTGGTGCTGAACAAGACATACAACGCTGGATTAGTGAGCTGGCTTGGCGAGATTTTTATCGCCACGTTATGGTAGATCGCCCCGACATCGTCAAGGGAGCTGCTTTTAATAAAGTCGCCGACCAAAAGGTAAACTGGTCTTATGACTTATCAGATTTTGAAAAATGGTGTAAAGGACTAACCGGCGTGCCTTTAGTAGATGCTGCCATGCGTTGCCTGAACCAAACTGGATTTATGCACAATCGCCTGCGTATGGTAACTGCCATGTTTTTGACCAAAGATTTATTTATTGATTGGAGAATGGGCGAGCGCTACTTCATGCAAAAGCTTATCGATGGGGACTTTGCGTCCAATAACGGCGGCTGGCAGTGGAGTGCTTCCACCGGCACCGATGCTGCACCCTACTTTCGTATCATGAATCCATTCAGCCAAGGCAAGACCCATGATAAAGACGCTATTTTTATTAAGACTTGGCTACCTGAATTAAAAGATATCCTGGCCAGTGTTTTGCATGATGAGACGAAGCTCAGACAGGCTTTAAGCAAAAAAGGCAGCTTTGCTCATATTGACTACCCTCAACCTATGGTAGAACATAAGCAAGCCCGCCTTTATGCCATTGAGCAGTTTAAAGGATAAGATAGGATTGATTAGGACAAAACCTAATGACCTATAATACTCTAGTCAGCTGGCTGACACGCCCCTGCTCCTTGAGTATTCACACTAACTTCCGCTCCAGTCATGACGAACAACTGTTGCATCGCTTTTTTTGCATTATCTTCAGCTTGTTGCATCACCCCATCAGCACAAGCACGCTTAAGTACTTCTTGCTTAGCACTGGCTTGAGCTTGAGCCAAAATCTCTGGCTCAGCTTTGAGCATGCCAAAAAAGCCACCCGACTGCCAATCATAAACTTCAACATCGTCCAGATAGACGGTAAAAATTTCTGCAGGTGGCAGAGTAATCATGATATTGGGCATCAAAGTGATGGGCAGATCAGCATTGCCTTGTGCTTCAGCTTTGGCTTTCGCCGCCGCGATTTGCTCCTCAGTCGGTTCTGTCACTTGCACCATCTCTGGACTTAAGTCACTTAAGTCTACCCCTGCGACTACTCGACCACGAGCGATAAACAAGCCTTTTTGTTCATCTTGCCACAAGCGTTGCCAGGTGCCTTGCTGCTCACTGGTGATTACAGTATCAACGTTATAAGCCACAGTTTCTAGGCGGTTAAGCTCTTGAATCTTACTGACCACCCCTTCTCGGCTAACGGTCTGAATTTGCGGTGAATTATCTTGGTTAAAGTGCTGCCATAGCAAGACGCTAAGCAGAATCAAAACCAGTAAAAATACCAGCTTTAGCAGCACTCCACTACTTTTGGCAGTAGGTTTAGGGGTAGGATTGGGATTTGACCCAGGTTGTGTTGTATTGTTCATGGTTCGCCTCGTGTAATTTTTATTTTCAGTTTAAGCTTTGATATTGAGTTTAAGAGGTAATATAAGCTCTGATACAGTTTATTTATAAATAGAGTAGAAATTCGGTTAAATATAGCCAATAAATTAGGCATTGTCTGTTGAGTTAAAGCGGTAATAAAGCAATTTTTAATGCAATCTGATTGCCTTTGAATGCAAATCGGCCTTAAATTGTGCCTAAATTCCCTAAGAAGTTAAAAAAGGATTGCGTCACAGCCCGACTTTACCTAACATAGTCAGGTTATCACTATTATTTTTCCTTACTAATATCATGTAACACCGTAATAACCGTCTAAATACTGATTAACAGCGAATTTGAGACGGGGTTTATTGACGGTGCTTTTATTGTTTCAGTGAGTTTTTTTAAAGTTAATGTTATTGTTAATCACCCTTTAACTACATTGAGTAAAGTCGAGTCAGTTATGAGAGCCAGCCAGTTTTTATTTGCTACCTTAAAAGAAACCCCAAGCGATGCTGATATCGTATCTAGCCAACTTATGGTACGAGCCGGTCTTATTCGTAAGCTAGCTTCAGGGCTATATGTTTGGTTGCCTATGGGCCTTAAGGTTTTGCAAAAAGTTGAAAAAATTGTGCGTGAAGAGATGGAAAATATCGGCGCACAAGAAGTCCTCATGCCTATGACTCAGCCTGCTGAGTTATGGCAAGAGTCAGGACGCTTTGAAGATTATGGTCCTGAACTTTTACGCTTCACCGACCGTCACAATCGCGACTTCGTACTAGGCCCGACCCACGAAGAGGTCATCACTGATTTGGCGCGTGGTGAATTACGTAGTTACAAACAGCTGCCTGTCACTTTCTTCCAAATTCAAGGTAAGTTCCGCGATGAGATTCGCCCTCGCTTTGGTATCATGCGTGCCCGTGAATTTACTATGAAAGATGCCTATTCTTTCCACGTAGACCAGCCTTCATTAGAAGTAACTTATCAACAAATGTATGATGCCTACACCCGTATTTTTCAACGTCTGGGCTTAAATTTCCGTGCGGTATTGGCCGACACCGGCTCAATCGGTGGCTCAGCTTCTCATGAGTTCCATGTACTGGCCGGCAGTGGTGAAGATGCCATCGCCTTCTCTGATGGCTCAGACTACGCAGCCAACGTTGAGCTGGCTGAAGCGATATGTACTGATGAGCGCGCTGCCCCAACCCAAGATAGACAAGATGTTTCTACCCCAAAAATCCAAACCAACGAAGATTTGGCTAAGTTCCTAGACATTCCTTTAGAAACTACTGTAAAAACCTTGGTGGTTAAAGGTCATCGCATCAATGAAGACGGCTCTGAGGGTGAAGAGCAATTGGTAGCATTAGTGGTACGTGGCGACCATACCTTAAATGAAATTAAAGCAGAAAAAATCCCTGAAGTGGCAACCCCGCTAACCTTCGCAACTGAAGAAGAGATGAAAGCGGCTGGTCTGAAAAAAGGCTTCATCGGTGTGGACTTAGACATTCCTGTCTATGTTGACCGCGCAGCGGCTGCCATGAGCGACTTTGTATCAGGTGCTAATGAATACGACATGCACACTACAGGTATGAACTGGGAGCGTGATGCCCAAATCACCGAAGTGGTTGATATTCGTAACGTAGTAGAAGGCGACGCTTCTCCTGACGGTAAAGGCAAGCTAAGCATCAAACGTGGTATCGAGGTGGGTCACATCTTCCAGTTGGGCGATAAATACTCAAAAGCACTAAACTGTACCGTTATGGGTGAAGATGGCAAGCCGGTAACGCTAATGATGGGCTGTTACGGAATCGGCGTGAGCCGCATCATCGCCGCTGCTATCGAGCAAAATCATGATGATAACGGTATCATTTGGGCCAAAACACCAGATATCAAAGATTCAATCGCACCGTTTGACATTGCCATTGTGCCCATGAAATCAAAAGAAGATACAGTGATGCAAACCGCTGAAGCTTTATATCAGGAGCTTAAGGCCAAAGGCTTAAACGTTATCTTAGATGACCGTAACGAACGTCCTGGCGTGAAGTTCGCTGACCTTGAGCTTATCGGTATCCCGCACCGTATTGTGGTCTCTGACCGTAACTTAGCCGAAGATAAGTATGAGTATGTCGATCGCCGTGATGGCGAAAAACTGCTACTTAGTCGTGAAGAAGTATTGGCAAAAGTTAGTCAGTAACTTAATCTGCTATTGTTAAAGCTAGATATGATTAAGCTGCTAAAGCCATGACTTAAAAGGAGACTCTCATAGTTGAGGGTCTCTTTTTTTTGTGATTTTTTAGTACTTTTTGGTTATGGGGCTTTTCTTATTGCTGTTTATAAGGAGTATAATTAGCTTATAGGTTAATAGTTTTAATTAAAATTTAAAATTACCTTAACCCTTGTTGATTATCTTAATCTTTAGGTAGGGATAGCAATGATTACTCTCTCGCTCCATAGGATTATTTACGTAGAGGTTATATATGCAATTTGCAGTGATTGGACTCGGTGTATTTGGTAGAGCTTGTGCTTTTGAATTACAAAGCCAAGGCAACGAAGTACTTGGCATCGATATGGACGTGCAAGAGGTTAATAAAGTCAGTGATATCTTAAGTCACTCTGTTATCGCTGATGCTACCGATATTGAGACTTTAAAAGAACTAAACTTAAGCCAGTTTGATGGGGTTATCGTCAGTATTGGTGAAGACTTAGAGGCCAGCTTACTGTGTACTTTAAACTTAATTAAACTGCCCGCTAAGAACTTATGGGTAAAAGCCAAAACAGATGCTCACCATGATATTTTGCACAGCTTAGGGGTTGAAAATATCATTCATCCTGAGCAGGACATGGGCATTCGTATTGCACAGGCCATGGCCTACCCTATGATGAAGCAGTATTTGGCGCTGGGTAACGAAGAATTTGTAGTGCGCATTGATGTGCCACAAAATGCGCGCCCAATTAGTGTCGGCAAAATTAAAAGCCGCCACCCAGACACCTCTTTACTGCTGATTATTCGTAATAATGAAATATTACGTGATTTCAATAATGATACCTTAATTCAGTACCCCGACCGAGTGTTATATACCGGACTGGTTAAAGACCTTAAGTATCTTTCGAAGTCATTTACTCAAAGCTAAAGACGCCCTAGTAAGTCAGAAGCTGACTTAGCTTCTGACTTATATTGAATCAAGATATGACCCTATAAAATAACTGAGGTCTGAAAAGAACTATGCCATCAAAGACAGCCAAATTTGTGTCCTCACCCCCAGCCATTTTAGCAACAGGCTTCTTATTTCTTATCACTTTGGGAACCTGTCTACTTAAGCTGCCTTTAGCCACTTTTGACTCTATCTCCTGGTTACAAGCCGCCTTTACCGCTACCTCTGCAGTTACTGTCACTGGGTTGGCGGTTGTCGATACCGCTAATTTCACAAAGCTTGGCCAAGTCGTCATTGCCATGCTGATTCAATTCGGTGGGCTTGGTTTTATGACATTCGCAGTTTTTGCTTTTATTAGCTTGCAACGACGACTGAATATCGTAGGTCAAAAAATCGCCCGAGAAGCTTTTGCCGAGACCAGCTTTGGTAATATCACTACCACCGCTAGGTCAGTAATCATGATCGCCTTGTCCGTTGAATTGGTCGGTTTTATTGCCTTGAGTATTACTTTTTTGCAAGAGATGCCAGTATTTGAAGCGCTGTATGCTGCTTTCTTTTACACAGTTTCAGCATTTAACAATGCTGGGTTTGCCTTGAGCGGCGATAACCTTGCGCCCTACGTAGACAATAAAGCGATTAATATCATTATCACCAGTCTGATTATCGTTGGTGGTCTGGGTTTTATCGTTATCAAAGACTTGATCGACAAACGTAGCTGGAGCAAAGTGAGCGTTAATACCAAAGTAGTTATTGCTGCTACTGCCTCATTAAACTTAGTCGCTTTCGTTTTGTTTTGGCTACTCGAGCACAACAATCCCAATACCCTAGGCAATTTGAGTTTTAGTAACCAGCTGACAGCAGCTTGGTTTCAAGCAATTACCCCGAGAACGGCTGGATTTAACACCATCCCTATTGAGCAGCTAACCGATGCCAGCACTCTGCTAACTATGTTTTTAATGTTTATTGGGGGTGGCTCTTTATCTACAGCTAGTGGAATTAAAGTGGGTACCTTTGTTATTTTGATCCTGACCACTTGGGCTTTCTTAAGTCAGCGTGATCATGTGGTTATTTTTAAACGTCGTATTCCAGATCGTTTGGTCAGAAAATCTTTGGCTTTAATTAGTATTACCATGATGCTCATTTTTTTGAGCGTATTTGTGCTGTCTATTGTAGAGGCTGACCACCCTTTAGATGACGTCCTGTTTGAAGTGGTTTCTGCCTTAAGCACTGTGGGCTTAACTCGTGGCTTGACCTCTAAGCTTAGTCAAACGGGTGAGATTGTTATTATGTTTATGATGTTTGCCGGACGGGTAGGACCTTTGACCTTAGCTTATCTAATCGCTATGCCCAAAAGCTCTCGTATTCACTATCCTGAAACCAATGTATTGGTTGGATAGTAATTTAAGTATTTATACGGAAGTATAAATACTTGTCTATATTTATACTTCTGCACCTTAAGGGAGTAAGGATAATTATGAAAAACTCAATATTAATGGCTACAGTACTTGTTGCAAGTATGGGCTTAAGCGGTTGTAACCCGCCTGAGAATGACCCCAATATCTTATATAGTGATGAGCACAAAGACCCTATTAAAGAGCTTGAGGTTGATGCTATCCCGAGCAATGATATGCCGTTTCAGAAACTATATTATGTCCCCGTTTATTCTAATATTTATGGGGATGAAGACAGTCCAAAAGTGATGTTGTCTGCCACTTTAAGCATTCGCAATACTAGCTTAGACAACAGTCTATATGTCACCAAAATTGATTATTACAATACTAAAGGCGACTTTGTGCGCTCCTATTTGACCAAGTCTATCGAATTACCCCCTATGGGAACTTTAAACTATATCGTTGAAAAACATGATGATACTGGCGGGGATGGCGCAAACTTTGTGGTGGCTATTGAAAGTGAAGCGAAGAATATTTCACCGCTGATTGAATCTATTATGATCGGTACCTTCAACAATAAAGCTTTTTCATTCACTAGTGATAGTCTGGTCATTGAGGATTCAAAAAAAGAAGCTTATTTTAGTAACGAATCCCGTTAGTTTTTTAGTTATGAAGGGTTGTGAATGATAGTTATAGATGTTCAATAAAAAACTCAGCCTACTTAAGCTGAGTTTTTTATTAATGATTTGAATAATAAAAACTATTTTAGTAAACCGTCTAAAAACTTAATTAAGCCACTTAATTAAGCAATGATAGAACAGCTTATAACGTCATCAACATAACAGTTCTCAACCGTTAAATAGTTTTGATTCGATAAAGCAATAAACACATGAGATCCATTTTGACTGGTCTGGCTGATTAGACTATCCATATCCGCAAATAGCTCTGATGAAAACTGTATCGTATCTTTGTAACCTGCATCGTTATTAAAGTCCGCAATCACGTCATTACCTGATAAAACATCAATGACAAAGATATCGTTACCTACACCACCGATTAAAATATCATCACCTGCCCCACCATTTAACACGTCATCGCCTTCGGCACCATAAAGACGATCATTACCATCAGATCCGTAAATTACATCATCACCACGGCCACCATGTAGGATATCTGCTTGGTCTGTGCCATAAATTGTGTCATTTCCTGCACGAGCAAAGACTATTTGACCACTAAGAGTATCATCACCAGCAGTGCCTTCAACATGGTCTAAGAAATTAGTATCGCCATTATCTATGTGTTTCATTATTACACGATGGTCAATAAGACCGGTATCGGTAATTTCATAGTTATTAATATGACTGTTGATTTCTTTTTGGAAACTAACTGACTCAACATTGTCTGCTTCAACCAGATTGATACCGTTTTTGTCTACAAAGAATAGGGTGTCATCTTGCATTTTGAAGATATCCCAATCTTTATGTGTACCCTCTACACGTACTTCATCTATACCGAAGTTACCATCAATATGATCAACACCAACACCTGCTCTGATAATGTCATTTCCTAGGCCTGCATCAATATAATCATAATTACTGCCCCCAGCAATTAAATCGTCAAACTTACTGCCTATTAAAAATGCTGAAGAGCCATAATGACTCGAAGTAGTTGTCTTATAATCCTGAACCCACGTAGTTCCTCGTGATAAAGCTGATAACTCAGCTACTACTACGGTACTGTCCATTTGGGTGTCATCATAAAAAGAAGAGTTAATTACTCTGGAGATAGCATCGGTAGCTACCCCTTGATTATGGGCAAACCATCCTGTTGCTATGTTTAACAGTGAAAAAGGGCTTAGATTCCAAATAACCGGCGATGCATACACATCATTAAATAAAACAAAGTTATCAACAGAGCTTGAAAATTCCTTATCTGGATTAACCAAACCGAAATCTGTGGCCTGTAATGCACCAAGAAAACTAGACTCGTTGCCGGTGATACGATGTACAACATCATTTTCGTAGCCTACGTTTAACACCACATCAGAATCATCATAAATAGTAGGTACCGCAAATGCTAGATAATCCGAATTTTCAAAGAAGCCATCTGCTAAATTCTCGCGTTCGGCAGCCAATACATTAGTTACTGCGGCGCCCAAGCTATAGCCACTTATTACAACATCGCTACCAGTTAGACCGTTTTTTTCAGCAAACTCTTGCACTGCCTTAAGGATAGGATTAAACAACTCAACCCCTTCACGGCTATTAAGATTGGCATAATCAATAATATCTACTGGTGAATTGGTACCTGCAACATCAAAATTAATACGAACTAAGTCGCCTTGTTCATTGTATTGACCAAAAATTTTAGCTTGAGGTCCTTCGAAGATAGTCCCTAAATAATAGCTAGGAATGGTAAAAAATCCTGAGTTATCAACAGCATCTGGGCTCAGACCTAAATCAGTAGCTGTTAATTCCCTCCACCCATCAGGAATACGCATGTTAGGTTCACTGGCTAAAAAATCACCAGTTAGGCTACCTACTGCGTTTACTATATCCACACCAGGTATAAATCCCGCAATTTTGAATGTATTAGTATATGCAGATAGTAGACTAATATCTTCTACCAGCTTTGCAGCTTCACTGCTTGAGTAATTTTTATAATTAAACATGCCCATTTGTTTAGCCCTTTTGAAATTAATTTTTGACGATTTAATTTGTATAATGTTAATAATTTAACGTTTACTGATTACACAATAAGTAGCTAACATCATAGGAAGATTTTGATGTAATAAATTGAAACTATATGATAATCATTATTATTAACACCCGAAATTATAGCTGTTAAATATGACAGTTATAAGAAAAGCATTAAATAAAAAAAAGAAAAACCCTAATACAATCAAGGCATTAGGGTCAGACATTAGGGCTGAATGTTATTTTAATTTCTTTATCATTATAGCCAGGTTAAGCCATATATGACAGTTAAACTAGGTGTTTTTGACGCACAACTTTGGTCATCTCTACCATATTGGTAAGCTGCTCAGTCACCTCTTGCCAATTACGCGTCTTTAACCCACAGTCTGGATTAATCCATAATCGCTCCACTGGAATATATTTACTCGCCGCTTCAATCACTACTTGCATCGCCTCGCTATCTGGGGCACGCGGGCTGTGAATATCATATACACCAGGTCCAATGGCGTTGCGATAGCCCTGATGTCCGTCCTGTTCTTTGTCTGTTTTAAACGCATCTAACAACTGTAAACCTGAGCGAGCAGTCTCAATAGTAATCACGTCTGCGTCCATGTTTTGGATATGAGGTAAGCAGTCATGGAAGCTTGAATAACACATGTGAGTATGAATCTGTGTCTGCTCATTGGCACTACTAGCCGCATGTTTAAAGGCACTCACTGCTTGTTTCCAGTAATGATCTTGCTCGACTTTTTTTAGCGGCAGACCTTCGCGAAACGCTGGCTCATCAATCTGAATAATTTTAATACCCGCTTGTTGTAGGTCATTAACTTCCTGATTGATGGCTTCGGCAATTTGTAGTCGCAAAATATCGCGTGTCGCAGTATCGCTAGGCGCAAATGACCAGTTTAGAATGGTCACCGGCCCAGTTAACATACCTTTTATTGGCTTATCCGTTAGACTCTGGGCATAAGTCGTCCACTCTACTGTCATCGCATTGGGGCGGCTAATATCACCGACTACGATTGGCGGACGTACGCAGCGAGTGCCATAACTTTGAACCCAACCATTACTACTCAACCAAAAGCCTTCTAAATATTGAGCAAAATACTCTACCATATCAGTACGTTCTGCTTCTCCATGCACCAACACATCCAGACCCAGCTTTTGTTGGTTTTGGACACAGCGCTCAATCTCTTGCTTAATTAACTGTTGATACTCACTGTCTGAGATCTCCCCTTTATTCCACTGGTGACGTGCACGACGAATCTCTGAAGTTTGTGGAAATGAGCCAATAGTGGTCGTGGGTAATAGAGGCAAGTTAAGCGCTTGTTGTTGTTTGGCATAACGCTCGTCAAACTGACCTTGACGAACCTCAGCTTTTCCTGCGAGTGGAGTCAGATTAATAGCCTTAGTCTGGGCAGCCACTTGCTCTGAGCTAACCTCTCCTGAAGCCACTTCGGCACAAAGCGCTACCTCGAATAGTTTTTGTTTTGCAAAGGCTAATTTACCTTCAAGCTCACTGGGCAGCTGTTCTAAGCTAATATCTACTGGTAAATGTAGCAGTGAAGCTCCTGTCCCAACCCATAGACGTTCATGCTCAATACTCTTAGTGCCGTTTAGACGTTCATTGGCTTCGATTAATAGCTGTTGGTACTTAGCAATATCGGTGGTCCAAACACTACGGCCATCTACCACCCCTAGCGATAATACTTTATGGATTGGCAGCTGATCTATCACCTGTAGCGCATATTGCTTTGGATTATCACTACGGGTCAAGTCGATATGTAAGCCATTAATAGGCAAGTTACAAGCGATATTGCAGTTATTGCCTAAACTATCGAAATAACAAGCTACGATTAGCTGTGGCGGCGTTTGCTGCAAACCGTTGTAGGCGCGTTCAAACGCTTGCTGCCAGGTAGGGTCTAAGTCTAAGGCCAAGATAGGTTCATCTAACTGTACCCAATCTACCCCTTTTTCACCTAGCTCGTTTAACAGCTTGGCATAGACAGGTAGTAGCTTCCCTAAGTGCTGTAGCTTATGTTCAAGCTTAGAAGTCGCTAGATATAGGAAGCTGACTGGTCCAACTAACACCACTTTAAGGGTTTTGTCCTGCAGATTATTGGCCGCTAATACCGCTTTGGCATCTTCAACTTGTTTAAATATCTCACTAAAATCTAAATCGCTAAATGCCTCATCCGCTGCCAACTCAGGTACTAGATAATGGTAGTTGGTGTCAAACCATTTGGTCATTTGCCAGGCAGCAGCATCTTCCAATTTACCAGTATGATCACGTCCACGGGCAAAATAAAATTGACGGTCAAAAGTATCTAGCTGTTTAGCACCCTTAAAGCGCTCAGGGCATACTCCAAAGGCGGTGGCTTGGGTTAACACTAGGTCATAATGAGCAAAGTCCCCAGTGGTAATAATATCCAAATCCGCATTAATTTGATGTTGAATATTGGCATTAAATACTTGATCTATGGCTTGGCGGGTCGTCTCTTTATCTTGCTTACCTTTCCAATATCGCTCTAAGGCAAATTTAGTTTGGCGTTTATCACCAATGCGAGGATAGCCCAGAATATGACTGGGTACATGACTAGATAAACTGCTAGTTATATTAGACTGACTCATGATGAACTCCATTAGCTATATTCATTCATTTTATGGGAAGCTGAATATTTTTGATGTAATCATCATAAGCCACTTTTTTAGTGAATAAAAATCAAGTTTTTCAGTTTAATATGAGTTTTATTCAATATTCTATAATCAATATACTACTTAGCTTCATATTTTATTCATTGCCTTTCCTCTATTAATGGATATATAGCTAGGCTCTTTATTCCATGTATAGCATGGCTTTTTATTACAGACCATCTAATTTATGGTTTCTAATTAATTATTTAAATTGGCACAATTAATTTTGGACCCTTAACTCAATGGGTGAATATTTTGTGCAAATAAAAGCTTGCAAAACAAAATAAACTTGCTAAAATACATCACCTCAATAGGCGTATAGCTCAGTTGGTTAGAGCGCTACCTTGACATGGTAGAGGTCGCTAGTTCGAATCTAGTTACGCCTACCAAATTCGAAAGCCCCAATCTTTATGATTGGGGCTTTTTTTGTGCTTGTTTTATAAGGGCTGCAGTACAAAACTCTTATATAAGAACCTTCAAAACTACCCTCATCTAATCAATTATTTTTCTACTCAAAAAAACAGCGGTGACCAAATGGTGACCAAAATGTGACCAACCTTAAATATTACTATTTGATTAGTCCTCATATTTGACCTCTACTCCAACTCTCTTTTCCTTTGTCTATTTATCTTGCTCAGTCGTCTCATTAGGGACATACGTGAAGAGATCACCCACCCCTACATCTAACGCCTCACAAATTTTATCCATCGTTTCAAAATCAATCCTTGATGTTTGCTCGTTATAAATTTTATGCATTGTAGATTTGCTGATGCCTGTCATTCTGATTAGATCAGCAACTTTCATTCTCCGCTCTGCTAATAAAACTGGCAAATTAGACACAATCATAATAAAAGCCTTTATTTTTAAAAAAGTACTTGCATCGAATAACAAATAGCAGTATATTTAGTCCATCGAAGTACTTTGTTATCTTATCGAAGTACTTTTATAGTCGATAAACTGGTAAAGTAATTTAATTAACTTACAAGGAGTCTATTATGTCACATACTTACCTAACAACCCAAGAGCTTTCTGAACGCATCAAGTACACCCCTCGTACTATTCGCAACGAGCTCAAAGACAGTGTCCTAATCGAAGGCATTCACTACATCAGACCTTTTGGTGGTAGAAAAATTCTTTATGTTTGGGAAGAAATCGAAAAAGACATGCGCGTCGGCATGTCCGGCAGCATCAACGCCATGGCATTACAATAAGGAGGCTATTATGGCTAGCATTCGAAGTCGAAACAAAAAATTGGTTGTAGACTTCCGCTATTTGGGAGTCCGATGTCGAGAAACAACCAACCTGACTGACACCCCTGAAAACCGTAAGAAGTTGCAAAAGATAATTGAAAGAATGGAAGCCGAAATTGTTTTAGGTACTTTCAATTATTCTCAGTACTTCCCTAAGAGCGATAAAGCACAACAAATGATGGCGTTGAATGATCGTAAGGAATGCATCACCACTAATGTTCCATCATTTACCCAGTTTGCAGAGCTCTGGTTTTCAGAAAAAGAGATTGAATGGCGTGCTACCCAAAGGCGCAAAGTCAGAGAAATACTGGATATGTACTTACTGCCTGAGTTTAAAAACAGGCCTATTGAAGTCATAAAAAAGACAGATGTATTAGCCTTCCGCTCATCACTCGCCAAAGTTACGCGCGGAAAAACTAACAAGCATCTGTCAGCGGCACGCATAAACTCGATTATGGTACCTTTAGGTATGATACTAAAAGAAGGGGCCAAACGCTACAAATTTGAAAATCCTTATGAGGATATTAAAGCTCTTAAAGAGCCTAAGGTTAGTATTCAACCTTTCACGTTAGATGAGGTTTGGAAGTTTATCAATGGAGTTAGGGAGGATTATCGAAACTACTATCTTGTACGTTTTTTAACGGGTATGAGAACCAGCGAGATTGATGGCTTAACTTGGGAAAATGTTGACTTTAACCGCCGAGAAATTGTTATCAATCAAGCGTTAGTTAAAGGCAAGATTGTTCCGCCTAAGACACAAGAGTCTTATCGAGCCATACAAATGTCACAGCTAGTCTATGATGCGTTAAAGGAGCAGCACAAGGTCACTTATGGTAAGTCCGACTATGTTTTCTGCTCTCATACTGGAGAGCCATTTGACTATAACAACGTCAACAAGCGTGTTTGGCATCCTACGCTCAAAGCGTTAGGCCTTAAAAAGCGCAATGCCTATCAGACTCGGCATACTGCCGCCACTCTATGGCTAGCTGCTGGTGAAAGCCCTGAATGGATTGCATATCAGATGGGTCACTCAACCACCAAGATGCTGTTCAATACTTACAGTCGCTACGTGCCTAATATGACCCGTCAAGATGGCAGTGCTTTTGAAGCACTAGTAAATCGCAGTCAAATGCAATTAGCTAAGGGCGATAAGGAGACTCAAAATGAAAATCATTAACTATCAACAACTACTTGATGAGTATAAGCCCCAAGGGCATATTAGTTCAGATGCCAACAAGCTAGCTAATGAGCTTATTCGTGAGTACTGTCTCCAAGTAGGTCATGGTTTGGCTAGGTTTTTAGAGGTTGATGTTTGCTTTGATAACCATATGGCTTTGAGAGTATGGGTTCAGATGAGGCTAGATGCCCATAAGCTTTATGTATTTGAAGAAATGCGCGCCAAGTTAGAGAGTGAATTGTATGATTTGCTTAGCGGTTCAGGCTTTGGTTACGGTTATCTATAAGGAGAATAATATGAGCTTAAAGTTGCAACTGAATCTAACGCAAAATGCCTATGACCTTCAAATCTGTGAAGACTATTGGGCTTTTGACAACAAGTCTGATTATATTGCACACGTCGAGGCGCTCTGTCGTAAATATGGCATTAGCACTCAAAAATTGTTCAAAGAGGTAGGCCAATGTTTTGCCTATTTAGATGATGTGCGATGTGACTATTGTGGCTATATCTGTCCTGTACAGCATCCTGCAGATATACCCTACTTCCGTTCTAAATCGAATTGGATTTGTGGCGTTTGCGAATACGACATGCAGCAGGCGTATTATAGCCGGTAGAGTGTTAACTGTTAATTGTTAGAAAGCCAGACAGCTTAGGTTGTCTGGCTTTTTTAGTCTAAGTAAGTTGTGTTACTTGTGTAATGCTTCCTCTTCTCTTATACGTTAAGTTCATTATAGCTGCCTATTTCTTTAGTATAAGACCCAAAAGTTGTCTACGTATCTCTTTAGCTGATGCTGCAAGATCTACAGTAGCAAACTGAATTTTATGGTCTTGAATAACCACATATTCATTAATATCTTCGCCCACTGAAGGGTGTATAAATAAGCCACAGGCACTCCTATCCAAAAAATCTCCACTGTCTTCTTGAGATCTTAGGTAAGCATACATCTGATAAATATATCCACTTCTTAAAGTCTCGTTTCGATACCAACCTCTCGCCAACACAGCATTGAATTTAGTATCAATAATAATACGTTGCCCTGAATCAAGATTATCAATAACGATATCGGTCTTCATGCTAGGCAAGATTTTATCGATACCCGGACTACTAACAGTCACTGGCCAATTTATTCTCTTACCAGCCATTACCTTATATCCCTGATTTGATAGAGTTACTTCATAAAACCCAGCCACACCCTTCTCAAATAATTTTCGCAACCAAGGTAAGTCTTGTCGTTCAGGACTAGATAAATACTTTGAACCCGTCACCTCAGTAGGTAGCGCTAAATTAAAGGCCAAATGTGCCACTGTTAGCATTGGCTTATCTTCGGCATCATGCTGACTCAGCCTATCTACAGATAGCTCTGATCTACTAGGTAATACCTGACTAACGCCCATACGTCTCAAACGTATATCTAACGACCGGCACCTATGTGCTAGCTCTTTACGCTGCACTATTTTAGCAATCTTTTCTAGGGCCGCTCTAACATACCTATTACGGGCAGTATCAACCGTTAGTTCATCAAACCTACAGGCAACCTTACCTCGATCTAAGAGACGATTTCGCTCAGTATTAAGTAAATCAATCCTTCCACGAACCCTACTGATAACTGCTTCTCTACTTTGATAACCATAACTCAAGTTACGCTGAATACGATGCTCTACACGTTGACAGAGCATCTCAGCAATTAGGTCTGGAATATCATCCGGATTTTCTTCAACAGCGACCCTACCTTTATTCAGCTCTCTGTAGATATCTGATGCATACAGCATAAGAAGCCAAAGGTTACGAATAGGTATCTCACCTATGTACCCAATATCATCTGCAGGCATTTTATAGTAGGCCTTCAATTAAACGCTTTTGAATTTGTTTCGACTTTTCTATATTGTCAAACCAATATTCATCCAATAATGGACCAATTTCGGTATCGACAACATCACAAAACCACTCTTTTGCATTGTCATTTGTAATACTTGCACCAACAGGAGGTGTAACATAACTATGGCCTATTCTAAATTGAGGGCCCAAATTGGGATCTGCTACAATTTCATTATTGAGAGCAGTTATCCTTCTTTCTATCTCAGTTAGTAGATTAGAACCAATGCCATTTTGAGTATGTACCCAATCATACCAAGACTTTCCTAGCTTAGGTTCTAAGTCTATGAATGCAAATCGTCGTCTCAATGCTAAATCAACTAAAGCAAGTGAGCGGTCTGCAATATTCATCGTCCCTATAACAAATAGATTACTTGGAATATAAACCCGCTCCCCTTTCTCCATCTTGTACGATAGCTCTAATGCCTCTTCTGGCGTTCGCTTATCAGTCTCAAGCAACGTGAGCATCTCACCAAATATTTGAGCAGGGTTGCCTCGGTTAATTTCCTCAATAACCAACACATACTTAGAGTTAGGATTGGCAATTGCAGTCTTAATCATCTCCATAAATGGACCATTTACAAGTTCAAGCTTGCCAGCGCCTGATGGTCTCCACCCTCTTATAAAGTCCTCATAAGATAAGTTGGGATGAAACTGAACCGCTCTTATCTTACTATCATCTTTTTGACCGATAAGTGCGAAAGCCAATCTTTTTGCTAGCCATGTTTTACCCGTACCAGGCGGGCCTTGTAATATCAAGTTCTTCTTAGTGCGCAGTCTTTTTAAAATCCTCTCAACTTCTACTTTTTCAAGGAAACAGCCATCACTAATTATATGATCGACAGAGTAGGAGTCAGGCATAGTAGTATTTGTTGTACTACCCTCCTCCTCCTCATCTAATAGCTCATCAGCCTCTTGAGGCTTATATTGATAAGCAGCATATGATAACTCTGGGAAAGAATGAACAGGATAGCTGTCTTCTTGCAAGCGACTCTCTATTTTATCAATTACTTCCAAGTAGTCTTTTGAGGTACACCGCTTATTTGGTCCATTAGTATTTATAGGAATATTAAGCTTATGAGTAATATACCTTTTAGATTGACCATCCAGTGTTAAGAACGTCCAAGGTCGAATCCAATAAAGGCCCATTGTAAGATTCCAACCAACGCCATGCACTTGCATAGCTTTGTCATAGGCAATCGAAAAATCATTAACAATATCTTCACTGTCGCCTTCATCATTTTGGTCAGCCAATGAGATTGCTCTTGCAAACACTTCCCATAAGTTATCAATATCATCTGGCTGACGCTTATAGCTATAGCCAAAAAACCAAGTTGACTGATTATTTACCACTGGAATGCCATCAAACGAGGTTGGTATAGGCTCTGAAACCCCTATTAATTTAGATAATTCTTTAGCTATCTTCTGTCTATTTTCATCTGTCAAACCTCGATTAAATAAGGCAAATACTGTAAATGGGCAAATATAGTCATAGCCCCATAAATAAGATACACTGATAAGATGGCATATTCAAAAGACTACAGACAAATGATATTAGACAAGCTTGACGAAGGTTACAGTTATCGAGAGCTTGCCGAAGAATATCAAATCAGTACAACGACAATTCAGCGTTGGAAAAAGAACATTGAGCGTAAAGCTTACGTCTATACTGTTTACAAGGTGGATAGCGATCGTCTTAAAGCAGATGTTGAGCTTTACCCAGATGCTTATCAAATAGAACGAGCAAGACGTCTTAACTGTAGCCAAAGAAGCATCAGTCGTGCACTGAAGCGACTTGGTATTACTCAAAAAAAAGACACTGCATCATCCTAAATCAGATGAAGAAAAACGTCAGTTATTCGCTGAGCAGTTAGCCTGGTATGAAAAAGATAACCGTCCTGTCGTTTACTTAGATGAAAGTGGCTTCAAGGCACATGATTACAGACCTTACGGCTATGCCAAAAAAGGTGAGAAGTGCTTTGGCGAGCATAACTGGCAACTAAAAAACCAAACCAATGCCATAGGTGCTATTTACAATAATCAGTTATTCGCAGTAGGTCTTTACGACTGTAGTGTTAATAGTGATGTATTCCATAGCTGGGCTCAGCAACTGTTATTACCACAACTTCCCCTTAATAGCGTGATCGTTATGGATAATGCAACTTTCCATAAGGGCCTTGATATTCAAAAAATCATTGAAGATTCAGGACACACTATTCTATGGTTGCCGCCTTATAGTCCTGACTTAAACCCTATTGAGCAAACTTGGGCTTGGGTTAAGAAAAAGCGTCAAGATTGGGGAATAGATTGTATCGATACGTTATTCTTCTATTTTCTTTGGCTGTGTGACTGTTTTTAAGGGCTATGACTATATCTTTTAGAGGACCTTTAACACCCTCCTCGTATTCGTCATTCAATACAGACATTACTGCTATTTTTTCTGATATTTTATGAATACCTGCTACCAACTCTTCACGATGATTGCGATATTTCAAAAGCTGAGTTGCAAATGCCTCATAAAAACTGGTCCAGTTAAATCGAGATTGCTCCTTAGCACTGTCTCCAAACCTTTCACGCCAATAAGGATGGTTGCGAAATCTGTTAATATCCTGCTCTTTTCCGTTAAAAGTGAAGTCTATTAAGTCAGCTTTGCGCCATTCATCAGGTGCAACCTTCCAAACCGTTTTAAGTCCTGTATAAAAATACCATTCTCTTGGTTCAAAGCCTTCTTCCCACTTTACCTTTAGTGTTTTGCCATCACCTAAGTTTTCAACCACAGTGCCAATAGCCTTAATCGCCATTACTGATACTGTATGACCTATATTGTCAAAAGGTAGGTTATTTTTACGGGTGTAGGCTGACTTAATAGCTATTTTTTCGCCTGACTGAATGGACTTAACTAAGTCAGCCTGTTTATCGTTATTTACTTCCCATATACCTTCTTGAATAAATCGCTTAGTCTGATCTTTCGTACCTCCAAAAGATGCCCCTACAAACCAGTAGTTTTTATTTTCATTAATATCTATGCCATTCATTATTTCAATTGTCCTAATAACAGATATCTCTTATCAAAATAGGTTTTTAGTAAAAAACCTTTAATTCAATGCTTTGCATGCTCGCTTTTGCAAGTATTTCACACCTATCGTTTAATATTAAACTTTAAGCTGAAGTTAAATATTTTTTAAATCTATTGCCATTTACATTATAGTTTAATATATTACAAATGGATAATATTAAGAAACTTTGTAAAAACATTTCTGCAACTAGTATTTCTAATTCATTGCTTCACAACTATTTAAGGAATTAGAGTTAATTAGAGAACTAAACTATGAAGAAGTTTGTGTACTTAGCTATAGGCCTTATCGTCATTATTGCAATATATTTATACACTTCACCGTACTTGGCCTTGAATAACATTAAAAAGGCAGCCCAAGCAGGTGATGCAGACAAACTATCAGAATATATTGATTTTCCAAGTGTTAAGCAAGGTTTAAAAGATCAGATTAATGCTCAGATTATGAAACAGGTAACGCAGAAAGATGCTGATGGGTTTGAAGCTTTAGGTGCTATGCTCGCTACTGCCATGATTGATAAAGCTGTTGATGGCATTGTTACACCCGATGGTGTAGCAATGATGGTTCAAGGGCAAAAACCAGATTTAAATGGTGATGCTGTAGAACAAACTGATGAGCAGCAGACAGGCGAGAATAAACTTGATTATAAAACCAACTATATAACCTATAAAAGCTTCAAGGTATCTTTGTCTAACCCTGATTATGAAGATAATTTAGATATTATTATGCGTCGAGATGGTCTTAGCTGGAAGGTCCATAGAATAAACTTACCTTTGGATTTTTCAGATAACAATAGCTCTACACAAGCAGATACTGAAGAATTTATTCAAGATTCTTTTGACTTTAATTCTGATAAGCATGCTTATCAATAAATACAATAAAGCTTTGTGCTTAATTGGGTTAATTAACAAAATAAGGAGAGTTAACTTGAAGGTATTAAATAAAATTTTGGGAGGGCTACTTATAGCCAGTCTGGCGTCTAATACACCTGCTGCTGCAAAAATAAAGACCGTCGATGAGTTCCTTAAAGAAGACAAGGTTATGATATACAGTAGTCCAGTGGTTAATAGTACTAATTCAACTAATTGGTATGCAAACCCATACGCTGTCCTATCACCTACTAAACGACACTTAAAGCCTGAAGTTATGATGATTTACGTATCTTCAGAAGGTTACTCAGACGGATTTGAAAACCTAGTTCAACTTAACTGCAAAAACCCTATAGAATCTCATATCGTACACGATCCTCTTAAGGATAGATCTATTAGCTTTAAAGAGTCTATGGCTTACCCAAATAATCGCTCTGATAAAAACTTTGTGAACCGCTTGGATAGAGGGGCTGTTGAAGCTTTATTCAATCGCTATTGTTGATAGAGCTATCAAAGACATCATTTAATAATGAAGATTATCTTTGAAACAATGAGTCTAGCAGCATATATCTAGACTCATGAACTTAGATAACATTGAGAGAAAATGAACTTGCAAAGGGAGATATACTTAACTTACTGCTTTTAACTTTTCAATTCCCGCTATCAGCTGTTGTTTCTTCATATCGAAATAGCTTCCCCAGTCTTCAATTGCCATGATGGACTGATAATCTGAACTATTCTTGATTGAAACAATAGACTCTTCTGCTTTTTCCAACTTATATCTTAATGACTTAACTAAGGTATTTAACTGCTCCTTCTCATTAACTGTTTCAGAGCGTGGTTTAAACATACCTTCTTTTAGCTCTAATTTTATTCTTTTTACAGCTTTTAAATCATTTGCATTATAAGCCTCATTAAGCTGCATAAATATTTCTTGAGCTATGTCCTTCATATCCTCACTCACACGATCAGGATGACAAATCTGGCTTGCTTGTCTATAGACCTTTTTAATGGTTTTTCTATCTTCATCGCTAAGGTTATTAAAAACGATTCCTTCTTGTTTCTCTACCTGCTGTTTATATCTTTTTTCGTTCTCAAGTTCTTTTGCAAAAGACTCGGGGTTCTCTTTGGCTCTCTGTTTACGCAAATGTATAAGCTCGAGCATGTAGTCTTTTAACTCTTGAGTGTGAAGGCTATAAAACTCAGTGAGTGTCTTTTCTAACTCAATCTTTTCATCGTCGTAAGCTTTAAGTTGATGTTCAAGCTGACGGATTATAATACTCCCGGAAAACTAGACCAAAAAATTGTAGCAAATAAGATAGAATAACCTTTAGAAAAAGAGGTCTATCTAATGACGAAAGTACGTAAGCGTCACAATGCTGAATTTAAAAGCAAAGTCGCCGTTGAAGCCATCAAAGAACACAAGACCCTCAACGAGTTAACCGCAGAATATGGGGTTCATGCAACCCAAATCAGCAACTGGAAAAAGCAGGCTTTGGCAGTTATCCCTACGGCATTCAATACCAAACAGCAAGCCAACGAACAAGCCCAGCAAGCTATTATCGATGAACTACATAGG
>NZ_JMKP01000033.1 GCF_000685805.1 Psychrobacter phenylpyruvicus DSM 7000 = NBRC 102152
ATCTGTTGGTACAACCGGTGATTCATACGATAATGCGTTAGCTGAAACGGTTAACGGGCTTTATAAAACAGAGGTGATTGAATATTTAAAACAGCAGTGGCGGGATGCGTATGATGTTGAATTAGCAACCCTTGAATGGGTCGATTGGTTTAACAAAACTCGCATTCATAGTACGATTGGTTATGTGTCGCCTTTTGAGTTTGAGAGACGATACTATGATAGCCTTAATGAGTCAGACAAAGCTGCCTGACTCAAGCAATCAACTCTCCGATATAGTCGGGGCGGTTCATGTTGTTAGTGTTCACTATTTATTTCTACTCGTAAGTTTCCCATTGAAAGTGACGTACTATGTGTACGATATATAGCTGAACCTGAGCATTGGGGTAAACAGTATTAATAGCATAAGGAAGTCCCATAAACCATCAATACAGGCAATGAGAGGATGTCTTGCACCCCTCGGTTCTGTTGCTCAGTTAGAATACCTAGCGAGGACTTAGTGCCCTCATTCTCTGATAACCATATACCAAGTAACTCTTTTTTAGACCTCTTTCGAAACCTCAAACTGGGTATGATAAACTGGTATAAACCCATAATAACTAATAGGGGTTATGAAGTACCAGAACCTAAAAACAAAAGCACCTGAAGCATTTCGTCGTTACACAGGCATTACCCCAGATGTATTTGAATGTTATACATAGCATACTCAAACAAGCTTATAACATAAAGCATGCCAAAGGGGGAAGAAAACCCAAACTATGCGTAGCAGACCAGTTAATTATGACTCTTAGCTACTATAGAGAATACCGAACTAAGTTTCACCTTGCTCAAGACTATGAAATATCAGAAAGCAGCGTCTGTAAAACCATAAAATGGGTTGAAAGCACCTTAGTTAAAGACTCCAACCTATCGCTACCGAGTAAAAAAGAGTTGTGGCAAAATCCAAATACCGAGGTTGTACTGATTGATGCCACTGAAATTCCCGTATAACGTCAAAAAAAAGGCAAAGACGATACTATTCAGGTAAAAAGAAAAGGCACACCCTAAAGGCTCAAGTGGCTGTTGATAAACAACATAGCCAAAAGATTATTTGCAACGATTTTTCGACAGGAAGCTGCCACGATTTTACCTTGTTTAAACATACTTACTTAGCTATCAGCCAAGATAAAATACTCAAAATAGATTTAGGCTATCAAGGCATTCAACAATATCATAAAAATAGCGTATTACCCTTAAAGCATAGCAAGCATAATCCATTGACTAAAGCAGACAAACAAGCCAATAGGGGGTTGGTCGGATGCTTACGAAAAAATCCATTAACCACTTAACCCTTCAACTATCAATAAAAAATGTAGCACATACTTCATTAAAGCTGAAGATTGATTTTTCTTAGATTTTACAGGGCTAATAACGGATAATGCATAGCCATTGTAATTATCATCAGTGGTGATAGTACCTCTAAAATCTGGATAATTAGCTTTGAGATCTTCAGTTTTATTAAGTGTATCTTCACTGTCAACCAAAGAGCTCATCGTTCTTTTTTTCTTTTCATTGTTTTGAGACTTATACCTGATACTACAGACATTTATTCGCCAATAATGACTAGGTAATATCCGGCACATAACCTTTAAGTACTTGTAAAACAATTGCTTTTCTTTAAAAGGAAAACGAATTTCACTTTTTGAGGTATTCACTTTGTCATAGAACACTTTTAGCATGTCTTTTACATCTCGCCTGCTCGATGGGTCAGCATATAGCGTTTCAAGATTATCAAAACATAATTGCAGTAATGCATTATCTTCGCGATAATGGAGGGGTGTCGGGGCAATTAATATATGCTCTGACTTCTGCTTGCGATCTTTAGATATTAGTTTGTGATTGAGATTACCTTTTGAATCAGTCACTAAATTTAACGCACGCTCATATAACCTAAGTGCATCATCATAATTAAAGTTTAAACTACTTGCCTCGCTAACAGGCTGTCCGTCTTCAATATCATGAAGTAGCTTCTCAATCACTTCACGATTATAAATGCCGAAAACAGCCGAAACTTTTTGATTGTTGCTACTAGTATTTGAATCATGAGAGTCTTTATTGACCTTATTACAAATAGTTATGGTTGTACTTAATTGTTCAAGCTTAATCTTCCTATTTATGTAATGTCTGATTTGGCTTAAATCGACTGTATTTTCTTTGGCGTCAACAGCTAGTTTATTATGCTGATAGAGCTTGTTTCGATTAGTATTAATCAACTTGTAAACAATATGTGAAGGAAGTGTTAAGTTTGCTTGTTGTAGCTGATAACTGGCAATAATATCTGCTGTATGAATGTAGGAGCTAAAGGTTGTATTTAAGTCAGCATGACCTGCAAATTCCATCAAAGCATCCCAGTAGTTTGTTGAAACCTTGCGCACTTTGCCTAAAAAATGCTGTCTAATGGTAGTAAGTTGATTTTCATTATAGTCAATAAAATACTTTGCGATATTGTAATCACTACGCAAAATAACCGCCATATTAGAGATGGCATTATGCCTAAAGGCATGTAAGGTAATATCACGATATATAGTATCTGCTAATATTTTTTTAATAGGCTGCTCAATGCTATGTCGAGAGAGTATCTTTGACTGATATTGATAAGTAAATAAATAATTAATATTTTGAGTACGTCTAGAATTTAAAAACTTTTTAAACTGCTCAAGCTCGTCATCTAGCAGTAGTACTGATAAATAAATACGCCTTGTACCGTCATCAGATTTTAAGGAGCGGTATGGATTGGATCGTACAATAATATTGTACTCACTAAAGCTTTGATTGTCATATTCGATATCCTTGACCTGAAGACCGAGTATCTCGCTAATTCGCATTCCAGTACGATATAGTAGTGTCACCACTATATTTAAGAGCTGCTTATAATAATCGCTTATACCATGTTGGTTTGAAATGCTACTTTGTAGTACTTGATAAACCTGATATGGAATTAGGTAGCTTGAGACGATTTGAGGATCGCCACCACCTCGTAAATCGATGTCAGGTGCCTTAAAATGTCTTTTTAAACTACTATGTAATGAGCAAATTACAGTGGTTGTATATCCAATCCTATTCTGATTTTTATTCGCAAGAATTTCATCATATATGAAGTGATAATTATGTTTTGACCATCCAAAAAAATCAGTATCACGTGTGCTTGCAATAAAGTCATTACCTATGTCTGATAAGTACCTTTTTAAAGTACTGATTTTATTACCAGTGGTATGCAAATCTATTATCCAAGTCACTAATCGTATTTGATTTGGAAATAAAGGTTCAGTTAGCAGTTGTTCTAGTTTGGCTCTAATTTTTTTGGCGTCAGAATTTAGTATGCTTCGAACATCTTTTACGATATCTGACTTGAATTGCTGTGAATTATCGTCAGTACTTCTCAGTTCATCTTTGCTTTCAATAGTTAGTTTTTCTATATCATTGTTAGACAGTACAGCTTTAGGTTGTTTTATTTTTTGAAAATAGCGCAGTAACTGTTCTTGAGTTATGGATGTTTGGTTTTGATTGCCTAATAGAACTTGAACAAGTTGTATATCGAGTCTAACCTTTGGGAGGGTTTGCCAGTATACTGAGTTATGCTTCAGGTATTCAGACTTATGAATAGACTTTACTGTAAATCCCTCGCCTGTAAACTCACCCAATCGCTTTATAACTTGATGATACTTAGGGAAAGAATCACTTCCTGTTTGATGTTGTATCTTGTACAACCATAAACGACTAATATCATCAATAATAACTAATCGAGTAATGTACAACTGTTGTAGTGAATCATTAAGTATTTTAATTTCATTAGCATAAAAAGGTGATTCAATTTTAATTGGTAAACACAACATATCATCAAACAACTGATAAACAGGCTTGTCCTCAGCCATATATTCATAAATGGCTTTAAGTATTTTGTCATCACTGTATCCAGCAAAACTAACTAATGAAAATAAAAACCAGCTAATACTATCAAGTAATGAGAATTTGTTTTTTTGACACCACGTGTCAATGGCATTGTTTGCTACCTCTTGAGCTTGCGATAAATATAAAAAGCTATCTAAATCATTAATATTCTTAGGGCGACTGACTCGAGATGCTATGACAGGCTCTGGGAAAGGAGGAAGATTAAGGGTCTTACGTTTTTGATTTATCTTTTCGAAAAAACGTTTGCGTTCAAACAAAGCAAACGGAATAAATTTTGTTGGAACGCATTTTTTTAACTGCTCCAGAATATCATCATATAGCTGATTGATATCGTCATCGCTGATATTTTCTTGTGTGTTTTGAACACAAAAGGTTTGCCATAAGGTTTCGCAAAGAATTTTACACTGCTCTATTGCTTCTTGACGTTGTTTTTTGCGTTGGGATGATCGTCTTTCATGACCAAACAACTCATTGTCACTATTTTTTATATTTGAACTCATAAAGCTACCTGCTCAAGCTGAAGCTCATCGGCTAGTTTTTGGTAGATATCTTTAACAGCTATGATGTCACCAATACTAAGAGAGGATTGTTTGCGCCATGCTTCTTGACCCATCATTTCATGACCAAAAATCGCGAGGACAAGAGACTCGTCTACTCCTTGTTCATGCAAAAATCGTTGACCAACATGGCGTGTCCAGTCAACTTTAAATCTTAGATTGTCTGACAGTTCTTTTGCAACAATACCAGGACGTAGTGAATGGAATTCATTATGAGAGTCAATATAATTTAATAATGGTCGTTCTGAGTTGAGTATTTTTAAAACGTCATTTCTTAATTGTGGCTCTAAATACTTATAGCTGGTTGCAAACTGTTCTAAATACGACATAAAGCTTTCAATGGCAGATGCTAAAAAAGAACAAATAGGTATCAACCGTTGAGAGTTACTAGTTGCTCGTTCCTCTTTATCCGAAATCCATGCTAACCCAGCAGTTAAGTTGAACTGATTTATAAATCCTGGCGCACCCTCTACTGCTCTTACAGAGGTTAATAACAGTGAGATATGCCAAAGCCATAAGTTGTAAGCGTTAAACTTTTTGATGAAATCAGTAGTGGTGATAACCTTTTTACGTAGATGTTCGATAAATAAACTTACAATAGGGTAGTCTGGGCTATTTTGACTACCAATTGAATCTTTTGTTAGTTTAACCTCATCTAAATAGTTAAATGCTAATTGTCGGTTATGACAGCGCTTAGTTAGTATATCAATGGCCTTGGCATATGCTTGCTTAACTTCTTCAATAGGGTGTGAGCAGTACCAAAGGTCCGCCCGTTTTTTAGTATTACGAGTGGTAATGATTGACGCGATTTGAGTGGTTGTCACCTCCTGCGTGAGAATAGTGTATAGAGATTTTTCAATACGACCTAGGCTTAGTAAAGGCAGTTCTAACTCCTTTTTTAATTTGGCTATAATTTCATTAATAAGATGGTTATCTGGATAGCCCTTATAGGTTAAGAATGTACCTAATGCTATAGGAATAGGCAGTTGAAATTGAGTCACACGATTAGCGATGACTAATTGTACGCCTGGTGTTTTGATCCGAAGTGGGGTGATATCAAGATGAATAATAAAATCAAAATTTGATTTTCGCGCACTGATTCCGATAATACTTTTACTATTTTCATTTATATCTTGCGCCAACTGTGACACAGAGTGACCTGTATATAATGATAGAAGCAAATATACTATCGCTCTTTTTGTTTCTCTCTTACTATCTGGACCATTATCTTCAAACCACTGCCACAATTTAGTGCAAATATTTTGTATAACGCTGATTGGTAGTAGCCTAATATTACTACTGATAAATCGCTCATTTTTATTGGCATGAGCAAATTTAGACTGAGTACGACGATAAATTAGATTGGCTGAATACTTTTCAGTATTTGTTACTGTGCTTTGTTTTATATAGGTAAAGTCTGGTACTGGATTATCCAGCCTTTCACGATTAACATCATTATGATCATCAGTTTCCTCATAGATAGTTGTCGATACTAATTCATCAGTATCTTCATCAATATTATCTATATACTCATATTCAGTTTTTGGTTCATTAAGCTTGCTTATCGAACGTTTTTTTCTACCAGTGATATTGCGAGTTATTTTGTTTCTTTTATTGAATGCAAAATCGATAGTTCTATATATCTTCAAAAATGAAATGAGATTTGGATCGTTCTGTTTTTCAAGCTGCTGACGATAAGACTCAAAGTTATAATAAGTTTTTTCTAAGGTGTCGCTTTGCAGTTCCTTATAGCAATATTGCCAGATGATGTGATTATGGCTTGATGGATTGATCCATTTTCTCGCTTCAGTTGTCGTCTCTTTTATCCGCTGTGGTAAATCGTGTTCTACAAAATAAATAAGCAGGTGACAAAGTTTAGCTATCCATAGCCATTCTTGAGAAGGGTTTTTTATATCAAGTGTTTGAAGTTGATGCGTGCTGGCTAAAAATGTGCGAGTTAGATTTTCAGTCTTAGTTAAATTGCCACTGTAGGACTCGAATATATTTTTGAGCGTGTCTTTGGTCAAGATAGTGGGTTGTCTAACTTCAACACCAAATCTTACAGATATGCCCGTAAAATCAGAAGGGGCTATGCTAGCAATTGTTAAAAAAAAGCCTTTTAGGTCGTCAGTATATTCATCTTCTGTTGGAGGTATTAGCGTATTAACCATGTCATTTAAGATCATTACGTACCTCTTGAATTAAATCAGAAAAAGAAGGGAGTTGATGAGTATTTAATCCACCATGCTTTTGCAAGCGATAATCATATTTATAACGTGGCATTCCTCTTATATCTAATATGTGCTGAATAGTGAAGCTCCCACCAAAAAAGTATTCTTGAATATGTTTCGGGATAATATTTTTAAAACTATGTAAAAGCTCGAAATTAAGTGGCTCTGACATTACTAAGTGGTTCAACAAATACTCCCATGCCCGTCTTTCAATATCAGCATTACTGATATCTATACGCCGGATAGATAGTTTATCTCCATACGAAATTGAACTAAGCGTTTCAAAGTCATCAAAAAAAAGATAGTTGTTTCTATATTCAGTTATTTCGATTAACGGTATTTTAGGTTCAACCTTATTTTTGGCCATAACTAAATTACCATGGACTGATTCACAGAAAATCTTGTATGGCACTTTAGCAAGTTTGTGTACCAAAAATCGATCATCAATTTTGATGGTTTTCACTGACTGCCTAATTTTGGCCTTTTTAGTTTTGGTCATTTTAGTATAGCCATATATTAATTTGCGAAAATAAAGGGTAGGGGAGGGCCGATGTAATTTTAGGTTGGTGTCAATATACTATAAAATAAACGTGACAAAAAATATATAAATATTTTAAAGTGCTTTAAATTGCATGTAGTAAAATAAAAATAAAAAAACCTATAAACCTTTAATATAAAGGGTTATAGGTTAAAGTGATTTTAAGTAACTTTGGTGGGTGACATTGCCAAGGTCGGGGTTTCCCGCTCCAAATTCGCTCTTAGAGCAAAAAATAGCCTCACTTCTCTTAATTAGAGCAGCGAGGCTTTTTTTTATGTCTGTAATTGCTATGTCTTTAATAGACTAGCTTGTCCAACAAATTACTAAATTAAAACCTCAATGAAAGGCCCACGGATCAAACCCGTGGGCTTTTTGGTTTATGGCTAGTTTTTAGGGGGTAGTAAACCAAAGCACAGTAAAGCACGGGTTAAACTCAGCGTTTATTATTGGGTGAATATGTATTAAGGCTGCAGAAACAAAGCGCTAATAATTTAGAAATATCAAAAAAGAGTCTGATTGCTTAGCTTTAGACATAAATATAGCTTGAAGTACCACGAATTAGGTGGCTATTTGCTATTACCTTAATTATAATGGGGATATGGTAAGCATTTTCTAGGCTTATTAAGTACAAGCCTTAAACTATAACGCTTAACAGCTAAATTTTTCTAACTTATTGTTAGGGCTAATTTCAGGTTAGCCAATTTTATCCTCGGTCAACCGACGGCAAATGCCCAGAATCAACTTGTTGTTCAGCCCTCGTTTAATTTAGTTTTTCTTACTCGCTTTGTTTACAAAAAAAGTACGTTCCACGCCCTTTTACTATTAATTATTTTTTATTTCAAGGTCGGGTTATCCAAATAATTGGCAACGTAATTATTCACAAAGTACGAAGTAAAAGTGCTAATTCAAATTGCTAAGCCAAAGTCACAGTATAAATAGCGACAACTCAATTTCAAATTATCGAATGATACTTCTCATAATAAAAGCAAAATTTTTTAAAATTCGTAAAGCTACCGTAAGGGGAAACCTATGCAAACACACAGTCAGCCCGTAAAGCAGGAGCAGCCCGTTAAGCGCCAATGGTTAAGTGCGTTGGTTATGTCTTTTATTGCCCTACCATTAATTGCCATATTACTTGTTTGTGCTTATGGCTTTATTGTTTGGTTTGGCCAAATGTTCTTTTGGGGACCACCAACCTAAGCGCAACTCCCAATATCACTTATTTTGTATGGCTTTATGACCTGCAAATTACCCATTATTGACTAGGATCAGAGTAAAAAAAATGATTTAAAAAAGTTTTTTACTTTTTGAAAAAACGGCAAGGAATCATCATGGATGCAATAAAACGGCTATTTAATTGGCTGCGTCGACTTCTATTTCAGCCCGCAACAAAAATCGGTTTGGGAGTATTGGTGCTCATCGGTTTTATTGGCGGTGTTTGGTTTTGGGCGGGATTTAATACCGCTTTAGAGGCCACCAACAGCGAAGAGTTCTGTCTGTCTTGTCACACTATGGAAGACAATATGCTGCCGGAACTCCAAAAAACAGTACACTGGCAAAACCGTACTGGGGTGAGAGCGGAGTGTCAGGACTGTCACGTACCGCATGATTTCACTGATAAGATTGCGCGTAAGATGCAAGCCTCGCGCGAAGTGTTGTCGCATGTGATGGGCGACATTGGTACCCGTGAGAAGTTCTTAGCCCATCGTGGTGTCTTAGCTCAGCGTGAGTGGGCCCGCTTTAAAGCCAATAACTCAAAAGAATGTCGTAACTGTCACGATTATGACAGTATGGACTTTAGTAAAATGCGGGTGACCTCGCAGATGATTATGCGTAGTGCCGCCGAACGTGATGCTAGCTGTGTCGATTGTCACAAAGGGATTGCCCACGAATTGCCAGTTATGGAAGGCATGCACAACCCAGCGTTTGATTCGTTAGTGTCTGAAGCGGGTAGCACCAAAATTAAAGTCGGTGAGACTTATTACAACATTGTGCCTCAGACCTTATATCTTGATGCTGATAAAAAGAAAGCGGCAGGGACTATTGAAGTGGCTGCCCCCGCCAAAGTTATTGCTCATGAAAATGGCATGACTCAAATTGAGCTGGACATGTGGCGTAAAAATAAAGGCTTCGGCCGTGTTTGGTATACCCACTTTGGTCTGAACATCGTGGATGCCATTATTGAAAAAGAATTGTCGCGTGATGAGAGCGTTGTCACTGTAAAAGAGTCAAAAGAAGATCCAATGACAGGGCTTGAGTGGCAAAAAGTTAGTGGTCAGTTCTGGGTAGAAGATGGTCTGTTAATGAACAGCCTAGAGCCGGCGTGGGACATTGCAAGTCAAACTTATGATGACAACTGTAGTGTGTGTCACCGTCAGCCAAATCCAGCTTCGCATGATGCGAACCAGTGGCCAGGATTATGGAGTGGTATGGTCGGGTTTACTAACCTAGATGATGATACTGGAGGCTTGGTATTGAAGTACTTGCAGCTAAATTCATCAGACTTTGCTAGCAGTAAACACGCTCCAGGTTCGCCGGAGAATACCATCCAGATGGCAAGACCATAACCCACCATTACGCCTAAGAATAAGAGGTATATTATGAAAACTATAAACCGTAGGGGCTTCTTAAAATCGCTAGCCGCTTTGTCTGGGACGGCGATGCTACCTATGCCACTACTGGCCGATGACAGCGTCTTAACTAATGCTAAAGGTGGCAAACTTGAAGAGCAAGATTGGAGTGGCTGGAAGATGTCAGGCGCTCACTGGGGTGCATTTCGTGCCCGAGTCGAAGCCGATAAGCTGGTAGAGATTAAACCTTTTGAGTTTGATCAATATCCGACTAAGATTTTGGATGGGGTACCGGGCATTATTTATAGCCCCTCACGTGTGCGCTATCCGATGGTCCGAGTGGATTGGTACAAAAACCGCCACAAGAGTGATACTTCACAGCGTGGTGATAACCGTTTCGTGCGGGTAAGCTGGGATGAGGCTCTAGACCTTGTATATGAGGAGCTTGAGCGTATTCAAAAGGATTACGGCCCTTGGGCGCTACACACAGCAAACGTTGGTTGGCGCTCGGTAGGTAACGTTCACAGCTGTGGTAACCACATGTTACGTGCCATTGCCATGCATGGTAAGAGCGTGGGGACCGCGGGTGACTACTCAACCGGTGCCGGTCAGATGATTCTGCCGTATATCTTGGGATCGACAGAGGTGTACTCGCAAGGGACTTCTTGGCCACTGATTTTAGAGAATTCAAAAGTAATTATCTTCTGGGCCAACGACCCGATTAAGAATTTACAAGTGGGCTGGAATACTGAGACTCATGAAGCTTATGAGTACTTTGAAATCTTACGCGATAAAGTCAGAAATAAAGAAATTGAAGTCATCTGTATTGACCCGGTGAAGAGTAAAACTCAAAACTATCTTGAGTGTGAGCACCAGTTCGTGAACCCCATGACTGACGTGGCGTTTATGCTGGGTATCGCCCATACTTTATACACCGAGAAGCTCTATGATAAAGAGTTTATCGATATGTATGCCCTAGGGCTAGATGAATTCACCCCTTACTTGATGGGTAAGACCGAAGATAAGGTTGAGAAGACTCCTGAGTGGGCGGAGAAAATTTGCGGCGTAAAAGCGGACAGAATCCGTGAGCTGGCCCGGAAAATGGCCAAAAACCGTACTCAGCTTTGCTTTGGTTGGGCCATTCAGCGTCAGCAACATGGAGAGCAGCCTTACTGGATGGGGGCGATCATTGCCGCTATGTTAGGTCAAATTGGTCTACCGGGTGGCGGCATTAGTTACTCTCACCATTACAGTTCAGTAGGAGTGCCGGCTTCAGGTGCTTCTATGCCAGGGGCTTTCCCACTGAACTTAGATACGGGTCGTAAAGCAAAATACGATAACAATGATTACAATGGCTACAGCTCAGTGATTCCTGTAGCGCGCATGGTGGATTGTCTACTAGAGCCTGGTAAAAAGATTAACTTTAACGGCCACGAAGTTACCTTGCCACCACTGAAAATGGGTATCTTTACCGGTAGTAACCAGTGGCATCGTCACCAAGATCGTAACCGTATGAAGAAGGGTTACCGTAATATGGAGACCGTGGTGTCCGTGGATTATAACTGGACCGCCACCTGTCGTTTCGCTGATATCGTGTTGCCGGCTTGTACCCCTTATGAGCGCAATGATTTAGATGCCTATGGGTCGTACAGTAACCGCGGCGTTATCGCCATGCACAAGCTAGTAGACCCGCTATATCACTCAAAGTCAGACTTCGATATCTGGTATGAGTTTACCAAGCGCATGGGCCGTGAAATCGAGTACAGCCGTGCCATGAATGAGATGCAGTGGATTGAGCAGCTTTATGAAGACTGCCGTGCTGAGAACTTGAAAAAAGATTTCTACATGCCAGAATTTAAAGAGTTCTGGGAGAAAGGCTATGTATTGTTCCCAGAAGGGGACAACTGGGTTCGCCACGCAGACTTCCGTGAAGATCCAGAAGTCAACGCTTTAGGCACGCCTTCAGGCTTCATTGAGATTAGCAGCCGTAAGATTGCTAGCTATGGTTATGAGGACTGTAAAGGTCATCCCATTTGGATGGAAAAAACAGAACGCTCACACGGTGGCCCAGGTTCTGACAAATACCCACTGTGGTTGCAGTCGGTACACCCTGACACCCGTTTGCACTCCCAGACTTGTGAGTCTGAAGAGCGCCGAGCGACTTATACCGTTCAAGACCGTGAGCCCTGCTACATTGGTCCAGAAGATGCCAAAGCTCGTGGCATTAAAGATGGGGACTTGGTTCGTGTCTTTAACGACCGTGGTCAACTGCTAGCCGGTGCAGTGATTTCAGACAACTTCCCGCCAGGCGTTATTCGTATTCAAGAAGGGGCGTGGTACGGTCCTACAGGTCCGGAAATTGGGGCCTTAGATACGTATGGTGACCCCAACACCTTGACCTTAGACATTGGGACTTCAATGTTGGCTCAGGGTCCAAGTGCCAATACTTGTTTGGTTGAGATTGAGAAGTTTGTGGGCAAAGCGCCTGCAGTGACTGCTTTTGGTGGTCCTACTTATGTCAATCCAGACGGCTCGCCAGCTAGTGAAGATAAAGGCTAGAGACTAGGGGAACACAGCCAGTTTCGGCCTGCAGAGCAAGTCGGGCCGGCAGGCTTTAGTAACTTAAATAGCTTTGATAGTTTTAATAACTTTGCTAACTTCAATAGCTTTAGCAATACAGAGCAGGGGCTTTGCTTATAGTTTGAGCAGAGCCCCTGTTCTATATTTTAGTGAGTGTTTTCGCTAGTATATACGGTAGTGGCATGGAAGATGCTTCTAATAATCCTTTAGAGTAATGGAATTCACATGAATAATGAACAACAATGGCAAGCAGCCAATAAAGCACGTGCGGCTTTGTATCGCTGGTTTGCGGAGATTTTTGCCCGTGAGTTCAATAAACAAAACTTAGCTGAGTTACAACGACAATACCCAGCTTTGCACCAAGCTTTTTCAGAACTAGGTCTGCAAGCGCAGAGTGAGCGACTGCAAAAGGCGTTAAATAATCTTAAAGTCATCCCGGAAGCGGATAGAGCCTTGGAATTGGCAGCAGATTTTGCGCATATGTTTTTATTAAGTGGTCATCAAAGCGCTCCGCCTTATGCCTCTTATTATTTAGAGGCCGATAAGATGTTGTATGGCAAGCCGGCGCAGCAAATGAGTCAATTTTTGGCGGAGCATGAGCTGGATCTACACCCTGATTTCCGAGAGCCAAAAGATCACCTGAGTATTTATCTGCAAGTATTGAGCTTATGGATTCAGCATGGCAGTGAAGCAGAGGGCGAAGAGTTGGCCCGCATCGCCGCTGAGCAAAGTGACTTTTTGCAAAGTGCTTTGTTAAACTGGTTGCCAAAGTTTAATGAACGTTGCCAAGCTATCCGTGTAAAAACACAGGTTTATCCCGCATTAACTGACTTGCTACTACACTTTGTGCGAGCCGATCAACAGGCTTTGGTAGAGCTAGACTAAATATAGGTCTAAACATAAATCTAAGCCGAATCCGAATCTTATTTAACCAACCCAACCTAACCCAACCTAACCCAACCCAACCCAACAACCATCACCTTGGAGAGCGAATTTATGATTACTGTTGCTGAGTTACAAGCCGCTATTACCGAGCGTATCACGGCTTATAATAACCAAGACTTGCCGTTTGCCAAGCGTGCCACAGAAACTCGGGATTTGTTGGCCAGTCACAATCATATTTTAGCCACCGACATTGTCTCGCCCTTTGATGTACCCCGCCAAAACCTATCGGCCATGGATGGGTATGGCATTGCTAAGGGCAGTTCACTTGAGCAAGGCACAAGCATTGACATCGTTGGGGAGTCGCAGGCGGGCTCACCTTTTAGTGGCAAGCTACTACCTGGGCAAGGGGTGCGCATCTTTACTGGGGCTGTGGTTCCCAGCGACTGTGATACCGTGGTCATGCAGGAAAATACCAACTTTGCGGATATCAAAGATAGCATTGATAAGTCGCAGACCTACGCTATTGAGCTGACTCAAGCCGCCAAAGTTGACAGCAATATCCGTAAGCAGGGTGAAGAGATTGAAGAAGGTGAGCTGGTATTGGAGGCAGGAAAACGTCTAAATCCTGCCGACATTAGCTTACTGGCCAACTTAGGCGTGGCCAAGGTTGAGGTTTATAAGCCACTTACTGTGGGGATCTTAGCCACAGGGGATGAGTTGGTGGCGGTGGGCGAGCCGTTACAAACGTTGGCACAGATTTATAACTCCAATACCCCGACTTTAAAGAGTATGTTTGCCCAGCTACCGCTAGTAATCCAGGATTACGGTATTATCCCCGATCATTTGGAGTTAACCAAAAAGGCGGTGCGTAGTGCGATGCAGGAGTGTGATGTGCTGATCTCTACCGCTGGGGTTTCGGTGGGTGATTATGACTTTTTGACCACAGTGATTGAAGAGCTGGGTCAGATTAATCACTATAAAGTAGCGATGAAGCCGGGCAAGCCTTTTGTGTTTGGTGAGCTTACCGCAGGCCTAGAGGTACCAGTATTGTATTTTGGTCTACCGGGCAACCCCTTATCCTCAGTGGTGGGCAGTTTACAGTTTATTATTCCTGCTTTGTGGCGTTTGTCAGGCATTAATGAGGCAGATATTCCACAGCCGTTAACCCTGACGGCAAGTTTGGCCAATGATGTCAGAAAGTCACCGGGTCGAGCTGATTTTCAGCGTGGTGTTTTTAGCCAAAATACAGCAGGGGAGTATGTGGTAACTACCGCCGGCAAGCAGGATTCGCATCGTATTAAACAGTTAAGCTTAGCCAACTGTTTGATTGTATTACCAAAAGACTCAGGCAGTCTGGTTGCAGGAGACAAGGTAACGATACAGCCTTTTCCTTGGTACTAACTGCTATTGATTTTAGCATTACTGATTATTAGCGTTATTTATTATGAAGTCATTGGTTGTTTGTAGCTAATAACTGGCAATCAATAAATAATGACTAATAATCAATGGCAATTGTCTTGTCAATATACATAAACTGCCGGTCATCTACCTTGATACGCTACTGAATAACTTTGTGAAATAGTAGAAACAACCTACTACTAAAGAGGTAGATGGCCTAGAGTAGGGCCTTCTTTAGGGTGAGTATCTATTGCTCCTCAACCTGTTATAATACCTATTATTCCACCATCTTTCATAAGATCCATTCACAACCTGAGGCAACGCTTAGAGCACATTAACTATCAATGACTACGGTACCGCATATGACCCTTCTTAATTCCAACCTAGGGAAAGCTAGGCTATACACACCTTCCCCCAATTCAGTTATGTTTGCTGGTCATGGTCTGATGTCATCAGTTAATACTGTTTCTGCACTGAGCGACTCTTCACTGAGCAATTCTGCACTGTGCAACTCTGCATTAAGCGACTCTGAACTGTCTACGGTTTTTTCTAAATTGGCCAAAAGCTCAGTAACAACTGGGTCTGTCAATAACCTCACCTCGCCAGCGGACAAAGATGACCATCTATTAACCGATGGCTTCTCACGTCGCTTGACCTATTTGCGCTTATCAATTACTGATTTTTGCAATTTTCGCTGTGGCTACTGTTTGCCCAATGGTTATCAAGGCAAGCGCCCGGACAATGAGCTGACGCTGCAAGAAATTGAGGTACTGATCAAGGCTTTCGCTGAGGTGGGCACAAAAAAGGTGCGTCTAACTGGTGGAGAGCCATCCATTCGTAAAGATGTGACCCAGATTATCGAGCAGGTAAAAGCCACACCAGGTATCGAAACGGTGGCGATGACCAGCAATGGCTATAAATTGGGCAAACATTTGGCCGATTGGCAGCAAGCGGGTCTAGATCAGCTCAATATCAGTATCGATAGCTTTGATCCGGCGACTTTTCATAAGATGACCGGCTTTGATATGTTGCCGCAGCTATTGCAAGATATAGACAAACTGTTAGCCACCACAGACATTAAGCTTAAGCTCAACGGTATCTTGATGGAAGACACTGCTTATGACAGCTTGTTGGCTGCTTTGGATTTTGTCAAAACCCGTCCGGTGACCTACCGCTTTATCGAGTTCATGCAGACTACGGACAATAGCGATTTGTTTTTTGCTCAGCATGCTCAGTCAGATCTTATTATCAATTATTTGTTAAAAAAAGGATGGCAAGCGCATCACCGAGGTCAGAATGATGGTCCAGCGATAGAATATAGCCACCCCGATTATGTGGGCCGTATTGGGATGATTGCGCCGTATGCGCCGCATTTCTGTGACAGTTGTAATCGTCTGCGTGTCAGTAGCCTAGGTAAGGTGCATTTGTGCTTGTTTGACCAAGGCAACTACGATATTCGGCACTATCTACAGCAGCAGGATGTGGCCGGTTTGGTACAAAAGCTGCATGACTTTATGCCAATAAAACCAGAACACCACCATTTGGCTGAATCCAATAGTGGCATTATGCATAATTTGTCCATGATTGGTGGCTAAAAGAATAGGCGGTTAGAAGGCCATATTGCAGAAGTTTTATTTTTAAACCGTAACTGTTTTATCTATTATTTAAGGCGCTTTTATGTCAAAAGAAAAAGTATTTACTCCGTTAAATGTAGCCGTATTAACTGTTTCGGACAGCCGTACTTTGGCTGAAGACACCTCGGGTCAGTACTTGGCGGACTCGTTACAAGAGGCGGGTCATAATTTGGCCGATCGTCAGTTAATTACCGATGATATTTATAAGATTCGTGCGGTGATTAGTGGCTGGATTGCCGATCCTGAAGTACATGCGGTGATTACCACTGGCGGTACCGGCTTTTATATCCGTGACAGCATGCCGGAGGCGGTAAGTGTGTTATTTGACAAACAAATCGACGGTTTTGGCGAGATGTTCCGCTTAATCTCCAAAGATGAGATTGGCATGTCGACCATTCAGTCGCGCGCTGTTGCTGGTATGGCTAATAACACCGTTATTTTCTGCCTACCAGGCTCATCAGGGGCTTGCCGTACTGGTTGGACACAGATTATCAAAGAACAATTAGACAGCCGCACCGGCCCTTGTAACTTCGTGCCGCATTTGATGCGTGTTAACCCAGGTCACGACTAGTCAAATAGCACTTAATTAAATGACAGCTAATTAAATGACAGCAGCACTGCCACACAGCTTTGAAGCACAGTCCTTGGCTGGGGTACTTATCCTAGCCGGCGGCTTATCAACGCGTATGGGCTCGCCCAAAGCACTGTTAACACTGCCTAATGGAGAAACCTTATTGGATTATCATGTGCGCAGTGCAGCACGGCTTGGGGTGCCAATTTTAATTGCTGATAATGGTCAGGGATTTGTGGCTGATGCAGAGACGACAAAGACTACAAATAACATTGCCCATTTAGCTGGTTCTATTCTTCATATTATGGATTATGAGCCACACAGCAGTAATCCACAGGCACAGCATAAACATTCAGCAGGGCCACTTGGTGCCATCTTGGCCGGCATGCAACAGTTGTTAGCAGACAGTGACCTTGATTCTGATAGCGATTTTGCTCGTGATGCGGATAGTCTGTCATATGGCGATTCAAAATGGCTACTGGTGGTCAGTTGCGATAGTTTGGTTAATGCTACGGATATTTGGCAACATTTAAAGGCTCAAAGTTCAGCCACTCAAACTGTATCTGCACCAAATTCACTCGCAACCAACATTGCAACGAATACAGAGGGCGCCCAACCGCAAATGTATGGGTTGGCCGATGAGGAGCGAGACTATCCGCTGTTGGCGTTGTATCAGCTGAGTTTAGCTGAGCCATTGAAAGCTTATTTAGATAGTGGAGAGCGACGGGTAATGCGCTTTATTAGTCCTATTAGCCAGTCGCTGCCTATGCCGCAAGCTTGGTATACGCTTTGCAATTTAAATACCCCGGAACAGTTTCAAACCGCCTGTCAGCAGCTGTAAATACATTGAGCTGTCCATGCAATGAACAGTCATTAGCGTATAGATATCGCTAGCCCAATCAAACCTCACCAAATTAGCCCAAAACTTTAGGTCAATGCCCATTATGTCACTTACATCAGTTTCAAACTCTGATCAAAACATGCCAGATTTATCGACTCAGCCCCATCAGCTATCGCACTTAGATGCCGATGGTGACATTCATATGGTGGATGTGGGCCATAAGACGGTGACCACCCGTGAAGCAGTAGCACAAGGCTATGTGGTGTTTCCAAAAGATATTTATAGCCAGATTAAAGCCGCTGATGGCATGACCAAAAAAGGCAGCATTACGCAGACCGCTCATATTGCTGGGATTATGGCCGCCAAGCGTACCCATGACTTAATTCCATTGTGTCATCCATTGCCCTTAGATAAGGTGGGTTTAAGCTTTAGTTATGATGATGAGGCGTGTGCCATTAAGGTGACTTCAACAGTACGAGTCACCCACAAAACTGGGGTTGAGATGGAAGCATTGACCGCAGTGAGCGTCGCCTGCCTAACCATTTATGACATGACGAAGGCGCTATCGCACGACATTATTATCGAAGATATGCGCTTGGTGACTAAGACCGGTGGCAAGTCTGACTATCAGAAGGTTTAGATTCGTTTCGATTTAAAAAGCTACTAAATAAGTTGAGTACATTATGAATATTACTGTTTTGTTTTTTGCAAGCTTAGCGGAAAAAGCGCAACAAGGTCAGCAGCAGTTGAGTTTGGCAGGCGACGTAAGCTTATCTGAGTTATACACCCAGCTGCAGCAGCAACATGGCTTTGAGCTGGACACCGCGAAGGTGAGAGTGGCCATTAACGATGAGTTTGCCAGCTGGGATGATGCCATTAATGATGGCGATACTATTGCCTTTATTCCGCCTGTGGCTGGTGGTTAGACGTTAGTTAATAGCTATGCAGAAGCTATTTAAATAAATGTTTTTTGGAGTAACACATGGACAGTCAAACCGCTTTGGGCAGCGCCAATCAGCCACATCAACAGGCAAGTAGTATTTCTCATACGGCAGATGAAGTATATCAGCTGGCACAAACTCAAGGCTTTGCGCTGCTTGATGAGGCCATTGATGCCCAGCGTTTAAAGGACATGTTGCAAGATGAGCAGTGCGGTGCTTTAGCTACCTTTGAGGGCTGGGTACGCAATCATAATAATGACAGCCGAGTAACTAGCCTGACTTATTATGGCTATGAAAAATTAGCCATTAATCAGGGCAAACTGATTGTTGAGGAAGCCAAGCGTTTATTTGATATCCAAAATGCGGTAGCCATTCACCGTATCGGGGCATTAGAGATTGGCGATATGGCGGTGTGGGTCGGGGTGTCCTCTAAGCACCGTTATCCTGCCTTTGATGCCTGCAAATGGATATTAGATACCATTAAAGCCGATATTCCGGTGTGGAAGCAAGAGTATTACCAAGATCAGTCTTCCAAATGGCTTAGCAACAATGGCTAAGTAGTAAGGGTTACATAACTTATATAACAAGGGTTAATTCACAAAATTGACCCTTAACGTTAATAACTGCTAATAATCCAGCTTCGGCTGGATTTTTTTGGTTACTATTTCATACTTTTAGATTTAGGCCTTGAAGCAAAGCCTTCATTAACCTGACGATTGATACTGGCAATAAGTCCTACCAACACAATACCCAGCACTACCAATAGTAGCGACATGGTGTGGGCCATTTCATAATTTAGCGCTTCGACTTGCTCGTAAATGGCAATCGAGATGACCTTGGTTTCTCCAGCGATACTACCCCCAATCATCAATACTACCCCAAACTCACCAATGGTATGGGCAAAGCTAATTAGGCTGCCTAAGATAATGCCGGTTTTTGCTTGCGGTAGGGATACGGCGGTAAAGCGGCGCAATCGGCTCGGTTCTAGTAGCAGGGCCATATCGCTGACGCTTTTTGGAATGCGTAAAAACTGGGCATACACCGGCTGCACATAAAACGGTAAGGAGTAAATGATTGAACCCAATACCAAGCCTTCAAAGGTAAAAGCCAAAGCCCCAATGTTATGTGCCATGAGCCATTGACCGAGGGCAAAGTTGGGACTAAGCAGTAACAGCAGATAAAACCCTAGTACCGTTGGTGGCAATACTAAGGGCATCGCAATAACCCCCATGAGCATGATTTTGACACGGGCGATAAGAGTGCTAGAGGAGGGTTTTGCCAACCAATAAGCCATCGGCGTGGCAAATAACAGCAGGCACAAGGTGGTAATAGAGGCCAGCTTGATACTCAGCCACAGTGGCAGCAACATGTCAGACAGGTGAGGAGTAAGAAGTGACATAGAGGGTCAATACCAAAGGGCTAATAACAGTAGATGATAGATGGTAGGGGGCGATAGATAACAAGAAGCAATAGAAGCTAATCCTATTTACTAAGCTTCAAGCATAGCAATATTATCACCCTTTACCTAGACTTTATCTGACTCTTCAACCTTTATTAGCATTTACTGTCAAGTCAACGCCACAGCTAGGGAGTAGTGACTGGCAGATACCCAGCATCAGCAAATAGCTGTTGTGCCGGTTCAGACTGCAGATAATGACTAAAGTCTGTGGCTGCAGCACTGTCACTGACCACAATGCCATCTTGCAATATGGCGGGGTAGCTGTCGGCTTGTAAGATTAAGTATTTTGAGGGTTCAACTTTAGCACTGATTAATTGTGATAAGGCCACAAAACCATAGTCGGTGGTGGCGGTATGTGCATATTGAAAAGCCTGGCCGATGTTTTCGGCTTGAATTAATTTTTTATTATCCTTTAACTGATCATAGATACCTTGCTGCTGTAAAAAAGCTTTGGCAGATGCCCCATAAGGTGCCAGCTCTGGGTTGGCCAGGGTGATTTTAATCGCTGTGTTGCTTTGGGTAGGCTGAGTGATAAACAGTTGTTGCAGACTGGCTCGGTCTAAAGCTTTGGTTGAGCTGATATCTTGGTTGCTACTATATAGGGCCAATTGACCTCGGGCATAGGTAAAAGGTGCTTGTACGGTCACTTTGGCGGATGCTTGCTGCTGAGCATACTTGGCAGGGAAGTCTTGATCGGCGGATAAAAACAGATCATACGGAGCTCCGGAGTTGATTTGGGCAAATAATTTACCCGATGAGGCGTAGGTGACTTCAATTTTTGGTTTTTGGTTATCGGTATTTTGACCACTCTTATTTTGACCGTCTTCAGCTTGGTAGGCTTCAATCACTGCGGGTAATACCCCAGCTAAGTTGGCTGCGGCGGCAATACGCAATAATTGAGCTGATTCGGCTTTACTGTCATTGGCAGTAGCCTGTGGTGCAGCGTCGGTATTCTCGGGGTTATTGCTACCAGAGCAACTGGCTAATACTAATAAAGCAGGCAGGCTAGCGATAAGTTTTAAATTAGGGGTCATAGGCAACCTACATTGATACATTAATAGGAAAAAAGCTAAGTCTATATTTTGTCTGAAATCTTAGGATTAGGGAATAAGTCTTTCGGGTAGGGGCGGCTCTAGGACAGTGGCTATCGGCTTGGCAGTATAAATTAAATTAACAATACAAACAGCTAGATAAACAAAAAGCCGAGCAAATGCTCAGCCTTTCGTTAATAAATTCCAAATCAGATTAGCTGTTAGTCTTTTAAAACTTCTGCCATAGCATTGGCCACATAGTCGATATTGCTGCTATTCAGACCGGCGACACACATACGAGAGTTTGACACCATGTAGATACCGAACTCAGCTTTTAGGCGTTCTACTTGCTCAGGGGTTAGGCCAGTAAAGCTAAACATACCGTTTTGAGTGGTTAAGTAATCAAAGTCACGACCTGGTACTTTGGCCTCTAGCACTGACTTAAGCTTCAGGCGCATGGCTTTGATACGGTCACGCATGCCATAAACTTCACCAACCCACTGCTCATAAAGCTCATCATCATTCATCACGATATCTACGATGCGGCCGCCATGTGACGGTGGGCTTGAGTAGATACGGCGAACGGTGAATTTAAGCTGACCAAAGACGCGATTGGCTTCTTCCTCATTTGGACAAACCACAGATAGGCCACCAACACGCTCACCATAAAGCGATAGGTTTTTTGAAAAAGAGTTACTGACAAATAAAGGCAGACCCATATCAACCGCTTTACGAATGGCATAAGCATCGCTGTCCATGTCTGAACCAAAGCCTTGATAAGCGATGTCCATGAATGGGATTAGCTCACGCTGTTGAACCACTTGCAATAGCTCATCCCATTGGGCTTGTGTTAAATCCACACCGGTTGGGTTATGGCAGCAAGGGTGTAATAGCACCACGTCGTTTTTGTTTAGGGTATTGAAAAATGCGATTAGCTCTTCAAATTTCACAGTACCCGTGGCTTTGTCATAGTAAGGGTATTTACCCACTTCTACGCCGCTGCCTTCAAAGATAGCAATGTGGTTGCCCCAAGTTGGATCACTCACATAGCATTTTGATTGTGGGAACCAAGTATTGATAAAGTCAGCACCAACTTTTAGCGCACCAGAGCCACCAATGGTAGCCACGGTCGCTACACGGTTTTGTTGTAATACAGGGGCATCTTTACCAAATAATAGGTTCTGACAGCCTTTACGATGTCCTGGCAGACCTTCCATAGGCAGATAGGGGCGGGCAGAAATAGGGTTTGCGATGCGCTGTTCAGCGGTCTTCACACACTCAAGCACCGGCAATACGCCATCTTCATCATAATAAACGCCAACGCCAAGGTTTACTTTATTAGGATTGCTGTCATTAGCAAACTCAACCATTAGGCCTAAAATTGGGTCACCAGCATAGAATTCGACACGTTCAAACATTTTTTTTCCTTAAACAAGGGGGTGGGTCAAGCAGTCCTTTAGAATAAACCAGATTTACGGTGAACTCAATGCTAGATTTTATGACAAATCACGGTTTTAATAGCTTTCAAGGCTAAAGTTTATCTAAATTGTAAAAAAATTGTTATCATGGTCTGATTATTTATCCTGATAAAAAAAATGGATGACCTATGTCGACTAATTCTCCCACTCACAACTCACAACTTGACCCCAAGCTGGCTTTTTTGATGGCTGGCATCGTGCTATTGATTATGGGCGTAACCATGATCAGCTTCGGTTGGGTTCCGCACTTATCTTTAATATTGGCTATTTGCTTTTTGCTGTTAATGGGTCTACTGCGAGGATTGAGCTTTGATCACATGCAGTCTGAAATGGCAGCTGGGGTGGTCAGTGGTAGTGGCGCGATTTATCTGTTTTTCTTTATTGGCTTAATGGTCGCGGCGTTAATGATGTCGGGGGCCATTCCCACCTTGATGTACTTTGGCTTTGAGCTGATATCGCCGCGATTTTATTATATCTCTGCTTTTGTGCTTACCTCTATTATCGGCATTGCCTTGGGCAGTAGCTTAACCACGGTGGCTACCCTCGGTGTGGCGTTCATCGGTATGAGCAATGCTTTCGATGCCAATGTGGCGATTGCGGCAGGAGCAGTGGTCTCTGGGGCATTCTTTGGTGATAAAATGTCACCGTTATCAGATACGGGAACCATTGCATCTTCGGTGGTGGGTATTGATCTGTTTGAGCACTTACGAAATATGATGTATACCACGGTGCCGGCCTGGGTTATCAGTGTGCTGCTATTTTGGATGTTGTCTGGACAGACCCATGCTGGGAATTTATACCAGGTGACGGTACTACAAGGGCAACTGATCGAGAGTGGCTTGGTACACAGCTATGCAGTACTGCCGTTTGCGGTATTGGTGATATTGGCTTTGCTACGAGTGAATGCCATTTATACCATTATCTGTACCATTATCAGTGCGTTAATCATTACTTATATGCATAGCTCGCCAAGTATTGCAGAGTTAGGCAGTTATTTCTTTGCCGGATATACCCCTGCTGAGAATTTAGATTTGGGTGAAGTGGGGGGTATGCTGACCCGCGGTGGTATCCAAAGTATGTTCTTTACCCAGACCATTGTGATATTGGCATTAAGTTTGGGCGGATTATTAAAAACTTTGGGCATTTTACCGGCGTTATTGGAGGGCATGAGGGATAAGTTGACCACCGCAGGCCAGGCCATCTTCGCTGCTGCTATGTCGGCACTCAGTATTAACGTGCTTATTGGAGAGCAGTATTTAAGTATCTTGCTATCGGGTACCGCATTTCGTCCGACCTTTGAACGTTTGAGCTTACATCCTAAGAATTTATCACGCACTATTGAAGATGCGGGTACGGTTATTAACCCATTGGTACCCTGGAGTGTGTGTGGGGTGTTTATTAGCCAGGCGTTGGAAGTCCCGGTATTAGAGTATTTACCGTATGCTTTCTTCTGTTATTTGTCGCTGCTACTAACGATATTGTTTGGGTTTAGTGGGATTACTATTAGTCGGTTGGATAAGCAGTCTTAAGCTAGTACAATTAAAAAACAATCAGTATTTCTAAAATAAAACTAGCACTTCTTAAAATAAAAAACTATGCGGATATATTATGAATAATAAAATTTTGGTAACAGGCGGGGTAGGTTATATTGGTTCGCACACTTGTATCGAGCTGATTGCAGCGGGCTACGAGGTGGTGGTTTATGACAACCTATCTAACAGTAATCTTGAAGCTTTAAGGCGTGCGGAGCAGCTGGCAAGCAAAGAAATTACTTTTATTAAAGGTGATGTGCTAGATAGTAAGCTACTAAACCAAGTGTTTGATAAACATGACTTCTTTGGGGTAATTCATTTTGCCGGCCTAAAAGCCGTTGGCGAGTCGGTTGCTCAGCCGCTAAGATATTATAAAAACAATGTTACTGGTACCCTTGAACTGTTAGAAGTAATGCAAAGCCATAATGTGAAAAACTTTGTTTTCTCCTCTTCTGCTACGGTTTATGGTGATCCTGAAACGCTACCTATCCCAGAAACAGCCCCACGTTCTTGCACCAACCCTTATGGACAGTCAAAGTTAACGGTTGAATATATCTTACAAGACTTAGCGAAAGCGGATCCGAGTTGGAACATTGCTTGTCTGCGTTACTTCAACCCAGTCGGTGCGCACAGTTCAGGCTTAATCGGTGAAGACCCTAATGGTATCCCGAATAACTTAATGCCTTATATTAGCCAAGTGGCAGTAGGCAAGTTGCAGCAGCTAAGTGTCTTTGGTAGTGACTATGATACTGTGGATGGTACTGGGGTACGCGACTTTATCCATGTAGTGGACTTAGCAAAGGGTCATGTGGCTGCTATTGACTATCTTAAAAAACAAGCTGCTGATTCAGAATCAGGGGTAGGTTTTGAACCTATTAACTTGGGTACCGGTAATGGCAGTTCGGTTTTACAATTAGTAGAGGCCTTTGAAAAAGTTACCGGTCAAAGCGTGCCGTATCAATTAACTGACAGACGTCCTGGAGATATTGCGGCTTGTTATGCCAGTGCCGATAAAGCCAAAGACTTACTAGGCTGGCAAGCTGAGTTAACTATTGAAGATATGTGTAAGGACAGTTGGCGTTGGCAGAGTCAGAATCCTAGTGGGTATGAATAGACTTAGTTTACTAAGTGCTATGATCTAAAAAAGCTCTAAGCCAATGGTTTAGAGCTTTTTTAGTGAGGTATTAGTTAATTATTAAAAATTAGCAAATTCAACGCCGATACCGCCACCAACATCTGTAGAATGAATATCAGAATCAGATACCCAAGCACGGCTAGAAATCGTAGTTTTTGGGCTTAATTGGTGTTCCCAAGCTACGTCTAATACTGTTAGCTTGTCTGACTCTGGGAAGGCTTTATTACTTGTATAAGAGCGATTACCCTCTATCCCAGATTGGTTAACTTTTGCATGCTGTACCTTGGCGTTGATAAAGTTTTGGCTATCAAGCCAAAGCTTGCCACCTACAGCGATACTTTCGGTATCACCACCTAAGGCGTAACCTAACGGATAGCCATGCTGATAATAGCCGTCAGTATAGATATAATGATTATACGAGATATCTCTAACATCACGACTAGAGCGTGTATCTGTCCATTCGGTATACAATTGGTAGGGGACAGTACCATGACGTGCTGAGTTAAAGGCAGAAGCGAAGTCGATACCCGCTAAATACATATTTTTTGCTGGCAAGTAGCCTGCTTCATCTTCGCCTACATATTGAGCATAAACACCTACTGGGAGGTTGCTGTAAGTTAAGGAGGCAAGATTCACTCGGGCATCAAAACCTGCCAAACTATTAGTAGGATCGGTGTCGGGGTCACCAGTATTGTCATTTTTACCGGTTAAGGCATCAACAAACGAGCTAAAGCTTTCTGAACGGCCATCACCACCCCACATAATCATACGTGATGCACCCAACTCTAACCATGAAGTAGGGCTAGCGCTAAGTCTAGTGCCAATAAGCTTGGTATCAGGAATGGCTTTATAGTCATCCAGCTGACCTAGGAATAGTTGATATTGCCAAGGACCTATCCAATTTAAATATTGGTTGTCAGGTGCAGCTTGAATATCACGCTGCATAGTAACACCCATAACTGGCTTACTGGCATCTCCACGGATAAGGCTACCATCGTGACCTGGTCCCCACCAAGTAGGGATTTGGCCAGCAATTAACCATTGGTTGGCATATTTACCTGCTACATAAGAGCCTTCAAAGCTGTAATCATTATCGTCAATATCATCATCTTTGACATGAGCTTGAAGATAAAGCTCCCAATCTTCCTCACTAATACCTGCTTTGGCACTGGCTTCGAAGCTGGCTAATTTATCGTCTGCGAAGCTTTGAGGCAGTTGTTGTCTATCAGTCTGTCCATAGGCAGAGATAGTAGTAGTCACTAAAGATTTAGGTTGCTTACCTAGAGTATAGCGTACAGACTGAACGATTTGTTGTTGTTCAGGAGTTTGAATATTAGCAGACTCTAAAGCTCGATTAATCTCATTGGTGGTTAATGGCCAAGTGCTGGTACTGATCTGAATGACACCTTGAGCTTGTAACCAGTCAAGCTCTGATTTTAAGCTCATGTCATTCATCTGTAAGTTTTGAGCACTAGCTACTACACTGGCTACGCTTATGCTTAACGCCAGAGCGGTTAAGTTTAATAATTTAGAAGAAGTTGGGTTTAATATTGGCATAGGAGATACTCAATCGTGATAAACAGATAGTTTATCTTAATAAGTAGGAGTTAAAGTTTGTTGTTTTGTATAAAGGGTAGGGGCTAACGAGCCCCAAATCCTGTCAGCATAGTGTGTATAGTTTTGAAGAATATAAGTAAGTCTAAAGAGAATGAGATATGCTTAATATAGTAAAAGTCATATTCAATTTTAATTTTGGTCTCTTCAGGACCTGTGGCATATCCTTGATTAACTTGTGCCCAACCAGAGATACCGGGCTTAACAATGTGACGATAATTAAAAAAAGGGACTTCTTTTTCTAACTCAACAGCGAAGTCAAGAAACTCAGCTCTAGGGCCTATTAGACTCATTTCGCCTTTGATAACGTTTATGAATTGTGGAAGTTCATCAATACGTGTCTTACGGATAAATTTACCGACTCTAGTGATACGATTATCATTTTCAGTAGTTAACACTTCTTCCGCTTTTTCGCGCATACTGCGGAACTTATAAACTTGAAATACCCCCCTGTGTCAGGATAGTTGTCACCCCTAACAATCAAGTAAAAGGGGGTAACAAGGAACAAAGATGTCCAGATACAGTGAAGAGAGAAAACAAGCTATATTAAGCAAGCTATCGCCGCCACATAACTTAAGTGTATCAGAAGTTGCAAGAAGTGAAGGCATAGGTGTACAAACCCTATATAATTGGCGTAATCAAGCTAGAGAACAAGGACAGCCCATGCCCGGCAATAAAAACACTCCCGATAACTGGTCAAATGAAGCAAAACTTGCCACCATCATAGAGGCCAGCGGCTTATCAGAGACCGAGCTTAGCG
>NZ_JMKP01000034.1 GCF_000685805.1 Psychrobacter phenylpyruvicus DSM 7000 = NBRC 102152
ATGCGCACCTTCAGGCTCAAGATGAATTGGAATAAAGTGCGGGTTTGTTGGATCATCTGGTCTGCTTATAGCGCCAGGTAATGTGTCAGCTTGAGCATGTGCCCGCTGATACTGGCGTTTCCAGTTATGTAGAAGGTTTTGGTTGATGCCATGCTCTCGAGCGATACTGGCAATTGATCGACCTGAGTCTGTCGCTTCTTTTACTAAAAGTGCTTTAAACTCGGCGCTGTAACTTCTTCGTTTGGGTGTATTAGGAGATTGTGTTGTCATGTTAGTGTCCACGATTATTTGTTCATGGACACTATCTCGCATTTTTTAATAGAAAAAAAGATGGGATGGTCGGATGCTTACGACTGATTAACAAATATAGGTTTTATCTTTTGGATATAATATCTATCGTTGTAATCCATATAATTTTCTTGGCTAGGCTGAACTATCCGACGTGATATTTTCTGATAATACTCATCGAAAGTAATATCGAGGTTTAATGGAAAATCCTCAATATTACTCAAAATTTCTAGATTGTACGTGTCTCTCATGAATATTTTAAGTCGTAATAAATATTCATAGTATTTGAGCATAAGTCTTTCGGAGCCATTCTCATCAATTGTATAATGAGACACAGACTTTTGGGTTAAACTATGAAATTTATATAAAAATTTATATTGTCCTTTAGACTTTATATTCTCTATTGCTTTTTTCTTATGTTCATAATTGTTTGGGTCAGCATCTTGACCATTAACATATATTTTTTGGAATACATACTCAATTAAATTTCTTAGCTGGGATAAAATATTTTGTGACAGTAATCCTCTTTCTGTTTCATCAAAAACAGAAATATTCTTACCAATGTTTCTATCAGTATCCAAAATTGCTTTGTCAATATTCAACATGCTTTCCTCTCTCACATGATCTACAACTCCTTCAACTGCCTCATCTGCTCACTCATAACCTTAAGCTGACCTTCAAGCTATGCAAGCTTAGCCTTCTCGCCTTCACCCACTTCTGCATTTGCTGACAAAGCCTTCGTTATCAAACTTACGAGCGATGCTAGTAGCCTGTTTCTAGATAAAAGTAGACGTATATCCTCTAAATATTTGCTTTAAAATCATTACCATATATAACTTATACTACAATTTAAACTTATCTAAAACAAATAAAAAAGCCACCATAAAAATGGTGGCTAATAAAGTGATGTTTGCTGTTGCGTGAGGGACGAGCGCCGAGCAAAGCCAATAACAATCGCCTACGCATGACCCGCATATTTCTCCCTGTCTAAATCAGTAGATACTGAGGCCATGCTTTTTAGGCTTTTTGTTTTTGCTCTGTTTTGATTACAAAGCTTTTAACTGCTCCATCTGCTCACTCATAACCTTAAGCTGACCTTGTAGCTCCTCAAGCTTCACTTTCTCCGCCTCAACGACTTCCGCAGGAGCTTTACTGACGAAGCCTTCATTCTCAAGCTTACGGGCGATGCCATCAGCTTGCTTCTGAAGTTTTTCTTGTGACTTGGCCAGACGCTTCAGCTCAGCGGTTGGGTCAATCAGGCCTTTCATCGGTACTAATACCCGTAGCTTACCGACCATACTTGATGAGGATAATGGCACTTCGTCACCCTCTTGAACGATGGTTAGGCTCTCAACTTTGGCCAGTGCTTTGAACTGGTTTTCGATACGGTTTAGACGCTCTACTTGCTCCTCAGTGATGTTTTCAAGTAGCACAGGCAGACGCACCGCATTACCCAGCTTCATCTCACCGCGGATGTTACGCACGCCAGCGATTAGCTCTTGTAACCAAGTCATGTCGTCTTCAACTTGCGCATTCACTTGCGATTGGTCCACTTCTGGGAACTTCGCTACCATTATGCTGTCGCTGTTTTTGCGGTCTAATAACGGCGCAACTGTCTGCCAAATCTCTTCCGTGATATAAGGCATCATCGGATGGGTAAAGCGCATCGCGGTCTCTAGGACATGCAGTAGCACATAGCGAATTTGCGATTTGCGCTCATCAGTGACGCTGTCATCATTGAGGCTCGACTTGGCAAGCTCTACATACCAGTCACAGTATTCGTTCCAGATAAACTCATAAATATCATGGCTAACCATGTCTAAGCGGTACTGGGCAAAGTGCTGATGAATATTGGCAATGGTTGAGTTAAGACGGCTCATAATCCATTTTTCTGGTAATTCCCAGACATCTACGTTGGCTGCGGTGTCGATAGGTAGAGCGTTGCCCTCTTTGTCAACACAGTTCATCAGTACGAAGCGGCTGGCGTTCCAAATCTTGTTACAGAAGTTGCGATAGCCCTCTATTCGCTTCAGATCAAAGTTGATGTCACGGCCAGTGCTGGCTAAAGAGGTAAAGGTGAAACGTAGCGCATCGGTACCGTACGCTGGGATACCCTCTGGGAACTCTTTGCGGGTTTGCTTCTCAATCTTCGCCGCGTCTTTGGGGTTCATCATGTTGCTGGTGCGTTTTTCGACCAAGGTTTCTAGGTCGATACCATCGATTAGGTCGATAGGATCTAGTACGTTACCCTTGGACTTCGACATTTTCTGACCGTGGCTGTCACGCACCAGACCATGCACGTATACCGTCTTGAACGGAACTTGCGGTGTGCCATCTTCATTCTTCATGAAGTGCATGGTCAGCATAATCATCCGGGCCACCCAGAAGAAAATGATGTCAAAACCAGTCACTAATACGCTGGTTGGGTGGAAAGTCTCAAGCACACGCTTATCATCTGAGCTGTCGCCCCAACCTAGGGTGCTGAACGTCCATAAGCCTGAGCTAAACCAAGTGTCTAGCACGTCTTCGTCCTGACGCAGCTCAACGCTGTCATCTAGATTGTACTTGCTACGAACTTCGGCTTCATCACGGGCAACATAGATATTGTCGTCATTGTCATACCAAGCTGGAATGCGATGACCCCACCATAGCTGACGGCTGATACACCAGTCTTGTAGGTCGTTCATCCATGCCATATACATGTTTTTGTACTGCGCTGGGACAAATTCAATGCGGCCATCTTCTACCGCTTCGATAGATGGCTTAGCCAGCTCTTCAACCGCGACATACCACTGGTCTGTCAGCCAAGGCTCGACGATAACGCCACTGCGGTCACCACGAGGGGCTTTTAGGGCATAGTCTTCTATCTGGTCTAGCCAGCCTTCATCGGTAGCTTGCTCAACTAGCTTCTTGCGGGCATCAAAACGATCTAAACCAGCATAGGCTTCTGGCGTAGCTTCAAGCTCAGGGTTGCGGGTTTGCAGATTGGGGTAAATCTCCATCTCTGGCAAGATATGCGCATATTTATCGAAGATATTGATAAGCGGGGTATTGTGACGACGGCCCAACTCATAGTCATTGAAGTCGTGAGCAGGAGTGATCTTAACCACACCGGTACCAAATTCAACATCAACATAGTCGTCCGCTACAATAGGTACTTCACGACCCGTAATTGGCAAGGTAATGGTTTTGCCTACTAAGTGTGCATAACGCTCATCTTTTGGGTTTACCGCAACCGCTGTATCGCCCAATAAGGTCTCTGGACGGGTAGTTGCTACTACCACATAGTCTTTGCCGTCTTGAGTCTTAACTGATTTGTCAGTGAAATAGTAACGGAAATGCCACAGTGAGCCTTGCTCATCATGGTTCTCCACTTCTAGATCAGATAAGGCGGTTTGGAACTTAGGATCCCAGTTGACCAGACGCTTACCCCGATAGATAAGACCGTCTTCATGCAAACGCACAAACACCTCTCTTACCGCTTTGGATAAGCCTTCATCCATGGTGAAGCGCTCACGTGACCAGTCAACCGATGAGCCTAGACGACGAATCTGACGGGTGATGTTGCCGCCCGACTCTTCTTTCCACTCCCATACTTTGTCGATAAAGTCTTCACGAGTCAGGTCAGTACGCTTAATGCCTTCGGCATTTAGACGACGCTCAACCACCATCTGGGTGGCGATACCAGCGTGGTCAGTACCTGGCTGCCATAGGGTGTTGTCGCCTAGCATACGATGATAGCGAGTCAGAGAGTCCATAATGGCGTTGTTAAAGCCATGACCCATGTGCAAGCTACCGGTGACGTTCGGTGGTGGCAAGGCGATTGAGAATGACTCATCGCTGTCATATGTTGGCTTAAAGTAGCCTTTTTCTTCCCAGCCTTGGTACATACCCTGCTCGACTTCGCCTGGGTTGTATGCATTTTCTAATTGTTTTAATGCTGATTGGATAGATGCCGTCAAGTTTTGATTGCTCATAATAGAAATGTCTTATGTTTGATGATGAATGGTTAATAATGGATGTTTAAAATAAAACACAAAATATAAATGAATGGGATACCATGATTTTAACGCAGATGGCGCAATTTTGTTAGATGGTAAAGCCAAATGTGTAAGCGCAAGGCTACATAGGTAGAGGCGGCGGAACTCGAGGATTATCCACGCTATATACGGCAGTGCCATAAGCGATGGCTTCGACCATACTGCCGGTAAGATTGATGCTGGTCACTTCTAACCGCAAGCCGTATACCTGATTGTAGCCCAAGAACTGAGCTTCTAACTTCATACGCAGCACAGCTTCACGGCGGGCACGTTCTAATAATGTCTCATAGGTAATGAGGTTTTTGCCAAACACACTTAACACACGAGCGATAATCATTTTAAAGAAATCTTGCGCAATGACTACGCTGCCCATTACCAGTACGCCTTGGGTGCCCTCACTGATTTTGGGCTGATAAAAGCGCTCGCTTGAGACGACGATGTGACCCAACTCTTTTTCAGCCACATCAAGGTATTTCATATGATCGCCTTCATTGAGGCGGCCGAATATCCAGCCCCCAAAAAACAAGCCAATAAAAACAATATTGTTAATAAAAAAGTCAAAAACCGCATCCATTACTGTAAGCCCTTATAGTAATGGATGTCGATTGAACTTTGTCTCTGGCTCAAATTCATTGGTTTTTTGTGCTCTCCGGCGGCAATGGAGGAATCTGTGCAGTTTGAGAGGTGGCACTAAAAGGATCGCTATTCAGGTTGACTGTATGCCCTACGGGGCTATTGAAGCCAGTATTATTATCAGCAATAGCCCTGACCGCAGTGCCATAGACAAACAGCTCAGACGCCCCTTGAGCAATACTCGAGGTAGAAAACCGGATACCCACAACGGCATCAGCGCCCAGTGCTTCTGCCTTTACCAACATACGATCTATCGCCTCTTGACGCGACTCTTCCAGCAATTCGGTGTAAGCAGTTAATTCACCACCGACAATATTTTTTAGACTGGCAAAGATGTCTTTACCGACATGCTTAGAGCGTACGGTACTGCCATACACCACATCCAATCGCTCGGTTATGATATAGCCTGGCAGGTGTTCAAGATTGGACAGTTGTATGCTCATGTTTTACTCTTCGGTATTAAATAATAAAAACAGCTCGCTTAAGTTGCCCTCAATGCTATTGGCCATCTGCGCCAACGCATCATCATCTCGGCGAATGGCTGCCAAGTCTTCATCTTCTTCCCCATCGACGGTATCAATACCGCTAAATACCATCATCGGTAAGGTCAGCATGGCCACATCTTCAGAGCTTTCTTCATCGCTAAACCAGTCTACGTTTTCATCGCCGTACATGGCATCAACGAAACCAATCGACCAAGCGGTTAATTCAGATTCTGGCGAAAAATCCATTTCCCCTGAGTCTTCATCAATCTCTAACGGCAGAGCGATACCTTCTTCGCTTTGTAAGTCCTCTAACAACTCCGCACGCCATTCTTCAATAGCCGCTTTTACCTCAGCACTGACCTTCGACTCTTGACCTTCAAATAATAGCGATAACCAGTTAGGTAAAGGCTTGCCAACTATCGTTGCGGTCAAAAACCCGTGAGTGGCCACACTGTCTAGACCATGGGCATTGGCGTCAGAATCTAGGAAGTTTTGTAACTCTTCTAAAGTCATAATATTCTCATTTATTTGTAATTTGAAAAGATTGCGGGATATTTTTGGCGCTAATAACAGCTAGAGCTAGATGTGGCAAATAGAGAGTGGTGTGAATGAACGATAGATGTATTTATTCTCCCACTAAGTACTAAGTTAGGTAGAAAAACTTAGTAGGTAAAAAAGGGCAGCGGTCAGCTTGGGGCTAACCGCTAATATTAATCATCTTCAGCTTCGTCATCGAAGTCTTCATCATCAAAGTCTTCGTCGTCGAAGTCGTCAAAATCATCATCAAAACCATCTCTTAGCTCACGAGCCAAGCGTTTTTCTTCTAACATGTTGTCGATTAGACGACGTTTTTCTAAACTGGTTAAGCGCGCTGCTTCCGCTTCTACTTCATCCACTTTTTTTGCGTCATCATCATCTTCAAAGTTGTCATCATCGAAATCATCAAGATCATTATCACTCATTTCGTCATCCTCTTATGTTCATGGTCTGATCTGACCTAGCTGATCTGACCTAGTAAGTTTAATGGGTTACTTTTCACTGAGGTTGATAATTGGTAGCAATTACCAACAAACTATACCTATATTTATAAAAACGCTAGTTTAATTAAGTTAGCCCATTTAGTTAATAGGTAATAGAAAATTTAATTTAGAGCAGAAAGTAGTACCGCATCACGAACCTCGATCAAACGCTGCATCATGGAGTCGCTCACCCCTTCTAATGAAGCACAATCACGCTCATAAACCGTAGTTGGATTTTTCAAGCTATTCAATTGGGTATAACCGCGTAATTGCTTGATTCCTTCTACTGGCAGTAAAGCAAGGATATCCCCCGCTTTGGCATTGTTAACCAGCAACTGCTCCATTTTTTCACTGGTAGCCTGGTCACTTATCCCAGCGACCACCTGTAAAGCAAAGCGCTGTAATTCGCGATGCTTTATATAAGTGACTTCATTTAGCATGACATAGGCTTTGGCCAACATGATTGCCGCTAAGCCTGCCTTACTATGGCTAGTGGTCGCCAAAAATTCAACCGTTGCCCCATTTTCATCAAACACCGGCTTATTATTTAGCTTAATACCAAATAAAATCGGTTGTTTCAATACCTCATCAATCGTACGCTGCAATAACTGCGTACACAGAGCAAAATAAGGCTCTGACTTTTCAAACGCTAACGCACTCAATAAGGAGTTAGGGTCATAAAAGCGAATTTTTACCGTAGCCACCTCAATCGGTCTATTGGCCACTAAAGGTTGTGGTTTGGCTTCTGTCGTTGTGGCTTTAGTGGCGGATTTAGCACCATCCGCTGATGCAGTCTCTGTGTTGCCAGCGGCATTATCATCTATTTTAGTTAAAATGTCTCGCTGAGAATCATCTGTAGTGCCTAAAACAGGTTGTGCTGCGTCTTCAACCTCATAATCACCCTCATCCGCCGCTTTTTGCTGAGTTTTAATATAGTTTCCTAGCGCTTTACCGATACTTAGTCCATCACTAGGCCGAGTCTCCTCAGCTGATGACTCATAATCCTGACGCTGCATAGCCACTCGGCCCATTCCCTGACCTTGGTTTTGGGTGAGTAAGTAGTCCTGAACATCACGACTAAGCGCTGCCAGTTGCTCACGCGTAGGACGCGCCACATAACCGTATAATAGCCAAATCAACAGGTGGGTAATAAACGACCCTAAGATAAAGACCCACTGCGAGGCAATAATCTCACCATTACCCGTATCGCGTAAAGTCATATTGACGGTACCAATAACGGTATCCCCCATAATGACTTGGCGACTGATGCTCTTGCCCTCTAAAAGCTGAGCTTGTCCAGTTTGGACCAGTACCTGATTATCAATGTCTTTTACTGTTAAACTGGCGACGGTGTTTTCACTGGTATATCGTCCTGTCAAAACACTTAAACTCACTTTATCCTTACTCAATAAAGGCAGTTTTACTTCGTCAATCAGTTGAACTAGCATTCTTTCGCCGGTTTGCATTTTAAGCTCATCGAGCTGCTGATTGGTGCTAATCAACAACAATGTGGTCTGGATAAAGAAGCTGATGAGAATAATTATGGCAAACAAGCCTTGCCGTGGCGCTAAATAGGTCATGTTATGCTAAACTTTTGTTAGTAGGTAGGGGTGTCCCGTCTTGGGCACGCTCTATTATTCCTAATCTTGCTTACGCTTACAAGGGGCTTAGCTCACCATGACAAAAAATACTACAACTAACCACCAAAATAATGCGATTTTGGCCTCTCAAGACACCTCTGCATCCTTGAGCAATGCCACTGCAAACTTCGCCCACTTTGGATCAGGCATGACTGCGCACCTAAAAGCTTGGATTAGCGCCTTACAAAAAGCCAACGACTTATTGCCTAGCCACTTACGCTTTGATGACGTGGATTTTGCAGAAGAAACCCAAGGGAACGGCAAAATCTCATTGAGCCTTATTGAGCAGTTAGAAGACCTGCCGGTATTTGCGCTATCAGTTGTGGTACAAAAGCAGGCTTTATTACCCGTAGAGTCTGGAGAAGACAAAAAAGCAGCTTTCGAAGCTCATATAGCCGGCTGGGCGGCCCAAAACCCATCATGGCAAATTATTAAAGTAGTTCGTAGCACCGATGCGCTACAAGACAGCACTGGTAGAGACCGCTTAACTCCTGTGCTTACCTACCGTTATATTTTAATGCCAACAGACACGGCCACCATGCAGCCCGGCAAAAAATCAGCGGCTGCTCGCCTGCTTGATGATGGTATCACCGCACATTTACGTCAATTTATCGAAACCTTGCCTATCACCCACGACCTAGGTGGTGACGCGGCCATTGATTGTCATATTGTGTCTTTGGCAAAAATGTTACGCCCACACCGTGTCGCTGTATTTGATATGGACTCTACCTTAATTGAACAAGAAGTGATTGTGGAGTTGGCAAAACACGCCAACATTGGCGATCAAGTCAGTGAGATTACTGAATCAGCGATGCGCGGTGAGATAGACTTTGATACCTCCTTTAGTGAGCGAGTGGCTCTATTAGAAGGTCTGTCCACCGATGCTTTAGATGAAATCCAACAGCAGCTGACCCTATCTGCTGGGGCTCGTACCCTTATTGCTACTCTTAAATCGTTGGATTATCACACTGTCTTGGTCTCTGGCGGCTTTACTTACTTCGCCGAGCGTATTGCGCAAGAGCTTGGTATTGATGAGGTACATGCCAATGACTTAGATATCGAGGAAGGTGTAGTCACCGGTAATGTGAATCTACCCATCGTTAATGGTGAGCGTAAAGCTGCTTTGGTACAGCAAGTAGCAGATCGCATGAACATCAGTACTGCTCAAGTTATTTGTGTCGGGGACGGGGCAAATGACTTACCCATGATGGCCCTTGCAGATTTAGGCGTGGCTTATCATGCCAAACCCATTGTGCGGGCTCGTGCAGATGCCGCCATCAATGCCACAGGACTTGAGGGCGTATTATATGTCCTAGGTTATGCCGCTCAAGACCTGCTATAAGCTGTTGATATCTTTACAATACCTCGGTCCATCTTATAGAGTCATATCGATAAGCATATTGCTGCTATAAGGCTTGGTAAGCCGCTCAGGGTATTAGCGGCATGGTCTTCGGCAGTATTATAGTTAGCATAAAGTCAGATTCTATTGCTACCTTAGGTGGCTATAGAGTCTGACTTTTTTATTTGCTATTTTTTGAATTGGTGTTCTAACCAAGATAATTTGCAAAAAAGTTAGCTTGTTGGGCTACCCTGAAAAATATTTACAAAATAAATTATTTTTCTTTTTTTATCTTTTTTTGTGAGTCTTAAGCCCCCTCTAGCCTAGACGCCGGTGTCAAATTTTTGCCAAAACTAAACGACAATGATTGTCGCAAGTTCTCTAGATATTCTTTGTATTTTAAAAAAACATCGGCATAATAACTATTAACCAATCGCAACATTCGACTTCTTACACACAGCTTTTGTGTTGTACCTGTTGACCGTTCACGAGGCAAATTACATGGCAACTTTTACCACTATAGCTACCAGCACACCTGGGCTATCTGGAACTTTTAATTGGTCTACTCTAGGTTATATGCTTCTCGCTGTAGGCATATTAGCCACTTACCTATCTGGTCGTCGCTATCTATTGGGTTATTTACTTGGCGGTATGGGTTATTGGGTACTAATCGAGGGTATCCAGTCTATCGTGGTTAATGTCACCGCAATGAGCAGTGGTTATGGCTATCTAACTGCTGTCCTACTTACTATTGCTGTAGCAGGCTCTTATTTAGGCTATCGTTATAGACAGTTTATCGCCACTATGGAAACTCAAAAAACTGGGGTTGAGTCATTAAGCCGCCGTGCCGCGCCACTTTCGAGAGCCGTTAAAGCACGCACGCCAAAAGATAAGTATATTGAACACACCCCTATTTATAATAATTACAAACCGCGCTTTCGCAATTAATTGAGACCGATGAATTCAAATTAACCCACTCAAGCCAACCCTAAAATAATAAAGAGTTCAACTCATTAATTTAGTTAATAACAAACACTAAAAACCTTATAAATTTTCGTAATCCATAGCTAATATATTGATAACGCCTCATTATTTAATGAGGCGTTATTATTTTTAACCTAGTGTCTTTAACCTAGTGTTTTTAATTGAGCATTTTCAATCTGGTACTTCTAACTTAGTGCTTTTAATTTGGTAGTTCCAAAATGATATTTTTAAAACAGTAACTTGGTACCAAAGTAGCTTACTTAGAATTGCAAAACGCTTACAACTGACCATATAAATTGACAATAAGATGGATTACAATAGAGATATCTTTATATAGTGGCTTTATAAGCTACCTAATATCTCTTCTTTTATCTGGACTCAATTATGTTTACTGTGCCTGTTTTAAATATCAAAGCCAATCCTTTAGATGCTTTATTGGCGGTAGTTGGCTATCGTTTATCAATGTTGGCCAAAAGTGATGACCCAAACATTCAGCAAATCTTAGAAGGCCGTAAAGTATCGATCGAGCTTGGTAGTGAAGCGGATGGTATTGCCCGCTACTACGTCTTTGATGAAGGTACTTTTCAGCAATATGCTGGTAAAGCAAATGAGCCAAGTCTGCGTATCGACTTCAAAGACTCAATGACTGGCGTTAAGCTATTAACAGGTGGTGACGTTGCCGCTTTCATGACTGCCATTCAAGACAAAGATCTTAAAATGGAAGGCGATTACAGTTTATTGATGTGGTTTAACCAGCTGGCCAAACATATCGTTCCAGCAGTGCCAGAAGAGCTTAAACCCCTGCTAAAAAAGGCCCGCCCGCTAACCGAAAAAGCACAAGACTTAGCCACGCAAGCCATCCATTTAGCAAAACAAAAATTGTCTAAGTAAAACGGGATATCCCCTCACCCTTTTACTTGAGGGTTATCATTTCAGTGCTTTCTTTTGCTTTGATTGCGGTGATTCAGAAACCTTTAAACTTTTACTCAATGCCTAGGTGGTTTATGCTACTTAGGCATTTTTGTTATTCTAAATAGTTACAATTAGATGATACAATCAACCCAATCATAAAATTCAAACTAATAATAAGGCAGCCTAAGGAATAACACAGCTAATTAAGTTGGCTAAACGTCCTTAAGTTGCTAATTTACAAAGGATTGTCGTATGAACACCTTAGTTCACCCTGGTACTAACACCTACGGTGAGGACCATAAAAAAACAACAGCCACAGCTGAGCGGCAGACCACGAATGAAATCAGCCGAGAGTACATTGAATCGTTGTTTGATATGCCCTTTATGGACTTGCTGTTACAGGCACAAAGCGTCCATCGTCAGCATTTTAATGCCAACGAAGTCCAAGTTAGTACCTTATTGTCTATTAAGACTGGGAACTGTCCTGAAGACTGTGGTTATTGCTCTCAGTCCGGTCATTATAGAGACAAGACCGGGCTAGAAGCAGAAAAGCTATTGCAAGTTGACAAAGTAATAGCAGCGGCCAAAAAAGCGAAGGCTTCAGGCTCATCTCGCTTTTGTATGGGCGCAGCTTGGAAACACCCTAGTGATAAGGACATGCCTTATATTGCCACCTTAATCAAAGAGGTTAAGGCTTTGGGGCTAGAGACTTGTATGACCTTGGGTATGCTAAACGCCGAGCAATCACAGCAATTGGCAGAAGCCGGACTTGATTATTATAATCACAACTTAGATACCTCGCGTCGTTACTATGATGAAGTGGTAACTACCCGTAGCTATGATGACCGCCTGCAGACTATTGAGCATGTACGCCGCTCTGGGATTAATGTCTGTAGTGGTAGTATTGTCGGCATGGGAGAGAGCCGAGAGGATCGCATTGACTGGGTACACCAATTGGCCAGCATGCCGCTGCCACCAGAGTCTATCCCTGTCAATCTGTTGGTACCTATTAAAGGCACTCCTTTGGGTGACAAAGTACTCAGTGAGGGGCAGCTATCGGTACTCGAGTGGATTCGCACCATTGCTGTAACTCGTATCTGTTGCCCAAGCAGCTATGTGCGTCTGTCAGCTGGACGAGAAAGCTTGTCTGATGCTGAGCAGGCCTTAGCCTTTATGGCCGGTGCTAATTCCTTCTTTTATGGAGATAAGCTGTTGACGACAGGTAATGCCAGTCAATCAAATGATGACAGACTTATGAATCAGTTGGGACTAAAGCCGATGGCGCCAAAACCTGCTTTAACCGTAGTCGACGCGCTAAGTGGCCAAAAGAGCCAGGTTTAAAAAACCAAGTTTGACGTTTTATACCTCTGATAATTAAACTAATATCTATAACTAAATCAGTAACTTAACTGGAATAATAACCATGGTGGATTATTTTAACTGGATAAAAGCTGCCCACGTCATCTCTATGGTATGTTGGTTTGCGGCTATATTCTATTTACCTAGATTGTTTGTTTATCACGCTATGAGCGATGATAAAGTGAGTCAGGACCGCTTTGTTATTATGGAGCGTAAGCTTTTTCGAGGGATTATGACCCCCTCGATGATTGCCACTTGGATCTTTGGATTATGGATGTTGGTCTTAGGCTGGGAGGTTTACAAAACTCAGGGCTGGCTGCATGTTAAGTTACTGCTAGTGGTTTTATTGTCCGCTTATCATGGCCTTTGTGGTATCTATCGTAATAAGCTGATTGAAGATCCAAATTTCAAAAGCCATGTCTTTTGGCGCTGGTTCAATGAGATACCAGTACTAATCTTAGTATCGGTAGTGGCATTGGTGATCGTCAAACCATTTTAAATCCAGTCCGACGCCGCTGTTAAGCTTATAAGCTTGGGCGCATCACGTTATAGGTATGCGTGACATCGTATACCTTATAACGGGCCGGCTCATTGCGACTTTCACCGGCATAGCTCAAAATCAAAGCCTCATTCTTCTCACGATTAAGCCACCCCACAAACAGGCCACTGTGCTCAATATCGTTGTAACCATGATTGATATAATACAGCCAATCCCCAGGCCGTATTTCATTGGTATCGATAAAGGGACCGTACGGATACTCACCTTTAAATATCGTCTCTTTGTTTACCCCTGCTCGGTTAAAAGCAGCATTCAAATAATCCCAACAAGAACCTTTGATAATCTCTTTATTATCAAGGGCCATTTGGCGTACGGTACGTAGTACTTGTTGACTGGCTCCCACTGAGCTTTGCTCAGCTCGGTACAGAGTGTCTATATGCTCAGCTTGAATGTTGGGAGCAAAGGCATAGTTCTGATAAAAGCTTGCTGTTGCCGGTGAGCCAAAAATAGGGGCAGCAGCATAACCTCTTATAGGATTAGATTGACTGAAATTCTGGCTCTTTTGGCGAATAAGTTCGGCCAAATCATCGGCGTGTAGCAGTGAGCTTGGTAGCAGTCCAAGCAACACAGCAGTAATTAGTGGTAAGCTTTTAGTAGTTGCCAGCTTTAAGCTGTGATGACAGCGTTTGCCTACGCAGTTTTTAGGGTTGGAAAAATGGGCTTTTTTTCTTATTGAGAGCATCATTTTCAAAGTGGACACATCCTTGTGCCCCTCCTTTATAGCAAGCCAATATTTCAGGTAGCTACCTAATAGTTCATCTTTAATAGTTAGCACCTACCTAATAGTTCATATCCTAAATATAAACCAAGTTACAACACTAACTCAAGTACTATCGTACCGATTAACAGCTTCTAAAAGAGGCAAGTTGAGGGCAGCACTATAGCACTATAAGAAAATATAGATAAGAAGAAAAAGAAGAGTAACGAGGGAAATGAAATTTGAAAAAATGGGGATGGGCGATAAAGCTAAGACGACTGCATTTTAATATTGGCATTACGCTTGCCAAATTTCTGACCTTGCAGGATAGCTTGCATGACTTGGGCTTCTTTTTGACTGTCAAAGCCAGAGACCTGACATTTGGTATTCCCATCGGCTGTGGTAATGGTTAATACCGTACCCGCAACCTCAATAGTGTCGCTTGAAGCCACAGAAATATGCTGAGTTTTGCCAAAGTGATTGTGCACAAAATGGCCTGGCTGTACTTTTAGTAGGCCCGAGGTAATATGGTTTTGATCGCCTTTTTGACGCTCACGCAGTCTATTGAACACATAACTACCGACAATCAATAGCCCTAACGCCCCTATTGCCAGACGTTCAGGCAATAAGCTCATGGCCATTGCTACGGCCAAAGCGCCGGCCAATAGAGCCACTGCAAACCAAAACACACCGTCGCCTTGACCGCGTGTTTTGCCTGACAAAGTTATGTTGGCACCATTATCCGTAACCTGCAGCATAATTTGTTGTGTCCTATTGGCTGACTGAGCTAATTATTGGCTAATAATCTTTTACCAGCCTAGCGCCGTTTGCTGTAACTTCACTAAATCGGCAATGCCTTTTTCGGCCATCGCTAACATTTTATCCGCTTCAGCACGGGTAAAAGGCTTCTCTTCTGCTGTGCCCTGAATCTCGATAAACTCCCCTTTTTGGGTCATTACCACATTCAAGTCGGTATCACAGCTTGAATCTTCTTCATAGTTTAAGTCTAGCAGAATTTCGCCGTTTTTTACCCCAACCGACACCGCAGCTACTAAGCCTACTAAAGGATCTTCTTTCAGCTTTTTTTTCTGCTGCAGTACTTCTAGCGCATCGATAAGTGCAATGGCTGCCCCAGTAATACTAGCGGTGCGAGTCCCACCATCAGCTTGTAACACATCACAGTCTAAATAAATGGTGTTTTCACCCAGCTTATTTAAATCCACCATAGCTCGTAAGCTACGACCAATCAAACGTTGGATTTCTTGGGTACGACCCGATTGCTTACCGCGCGCGGCTTCTCGCTGATTGCGGGTATTGGTAGCTCGAGGTAGCATGCCATATTCTGCAGTCACCCAGCCTTGTCCTTTGCCCTTCAACCAACGAGGTACGCCCGCTTCAACACTTGCTGTACACAATACTTTGGTGTCCCCAAAACAAACCAAAACTGACCCTTCGGCGTGTTTGGTGTAATTACGTTCAAAAGTTACTGTACGCAGTTGATCCAGCTGGCGGTTATCTATACGCATCGCTAAGTTATATCCTTTGTCTTTGATTGGTGTGGTTCTTTATTTAACGGGTAGCTCTTTTTACTTAGGGGTAGCTCTGTAGTTAATAACACCCCATATAACGGTTTTTACTAGCGGTTTTTACTAGGGCCAAAAAAGCTTTTTACTTTATTGGCCCAAGTTTTTGCTTTATTGCCCCATGTAGGCTTGGTCATCGTAACTTGATGACTAATCAATAGCAAGCGCTAGTCATCGCTATTTATTATTCAAGACCTTCCATTTTACGTAGCTCTTTACGTAGGATTTTACCCACGTTTGATTTTGGCAACTCATCGACGAACTGCACAATACGAGGACGCTTATAGCCGGTCAATTGTTTTCTACCAAAATCAAGCAACTCTTGTTCGGTCACATCCACACCAGGCTTTTTCACCACAAAGATTTTTGGATCTTCACCGCGCTTATCGCTAGGAACACCAATAGCCCCTACTTCTAAAACAGCAGGGTGCTCTGCCATGGCCTCTTCAATCTCGTTTGGATAAACGTTGAAACCAGAGACCAAAATCATGTCTTTTTTACGGTCGACGATTTTGATAAAGCCTTTTTCATCTAAGATACCAATATCGCCGGTTCTAAAGTAGCCGTTTTCAGTGAAAGCTGCTTTGGTATCTTCAGGACGATTTCGATAACCGACCATTACCTGAGGGCCTTTCACACAAATCTCACCTCGTTCCCCAACTGGCATCTCATTACCTTCATCATCAACTAAGATGATATCAGTGCCAGGAGCAGGTACCCCAATCTTGGCAGTGAATTCAGAGATGTTCATCGGGTTAAAGCTCACCACAGGGGAAGTCTCAGATAAGCCATAGCCTTCTACAATAGGTAGTCCTGTCAACTCATGCCAAGCTTTGGCAACGCTTGGTAATACTGACATACCGCCGCCAATAGAGGCTTTTAAATTAGAGAAATCTAATTTTTTGAACTTCTCATTGTGGACCAAACCATTGAATAAGGTATTTACGGCAGGAATGTAAGCCGGCTTATATTTGCCTATCTCTTTAATCAAACCATCTAAGTCACGTGGGTTAGGAATTAATAATGCGGTACAACCCTCATGCATAGAGTACATGCCACATACCATAAACGAGAACACATGGTATAAAGGCAAAGCGGCCAACAGCACTTCACCGCTGCTAGTATCGCCAAAAGCGGCTCGCATAACCGTGTCAATCTGTAGCATATTGGCAATAAGGTTACCATGAGTCAACATCGCACCTTTTGCGACACCTGTAGTGCCCCCAGTATACTGCAGCAAAGCCACATAACTTTGGTCCAAATCAGGACGCTGATACTGATGTGCTGACACTGAGTCCAAAGCTTTTTTAAACTTAACGCTGTTTGGTAATGAGTAGCTTGGCACTATTTTTTTGATATGGCGTACCACAGTGTTAACCACTAGGCCTTTAACCGTACCGAGCATATCGCCTAAGCTACAAACAATTACGTGTTCGATATCACCCTTGTTTTTTACATCTTCAAAAGTCTTGGCGAAGTTCTCAACGATAAATATCGCCTTAGCACCACTATCAAGCATTTGATGCTCAAGTTCACGACTGGTATACAGCGGGTTAACGTTAACCAAAATCATGCCGGCACGCAAAATACCTAACGAAACGATAGGATATTGCAGAATATTGGGCATCATAACCGCCACTTTATCGCCCACTTTAAGTCCTAAAGACTGTAGGTAAGCGGCGATCTGACGACTACGATTGTCCAACTCACGATAAGTAAGCTTAGCACCCATACAGACATAAGCATCACGATTGCCATAACGAGCGAAGTTACGCTCGAACACTTCTAATAAAGAGGTGTCATCAGCAGGCTTTTCAATCGAAGAAGCTAATCCATAACGCTCATAAGATTCTAGCCAAGGGCGGTCACTAGGGACATCGATATAGGTTGGAAAAGTACCATGAATTTCACTTGGAGAGGTTTGATTGGTATGGTTAGAAGCTGTTGTCATGTAATTACCTGTAGAATTATTTTAATGGAATAATAAATGCATTATTAAGCATAGCTCTTCATCAAATAAGAAGTTGTAAAGTTATTTTTTAGCAAAAAAATGCATTGGTGATAGTGTTTTATAAAGCTTTTTCTATAACTTTCAGTCAAGCATTTGGCTATTTCATAGCTCTAAAAAACAAAACTGCCTACATAAGACGGTTAAAAATCTATAAAAAACAAGCATTCTCTTTTTTTAAAGAAAAAAAGGATACGTCGCTCAATGCTCGTATCCTTTTGAATTAATCCTTTTGAGTTTTTATTGTACTCGGTAACCACTTAAACTTAAAGTAGGTTATTTTGACTGACTTTATAGTAAAGCCAGTCTTTTGTTACTAATTTATTAACCAAGCTTTCTGAAAAACTAAGCTCTAGATAACTAATGCTCTATAAAACTAATACTCTAGATAATTAATGCTCTATAAAGCTAAGCTCTATAAAACTAAGCTTTATTCTTAGCAGCTTCCATTTCACGTAAATCTTTACGTAAAATTTTACCCACGTTTGATTTTGGCAGCTCATCTACAAATTCTACAAAGCGAGGACGCTTATAGCCGGTTAAGTTTTGTTTGGCGTAATCTAGAACTTCTTGTTCAGTTAAACTTGGGTCATTCGCCACGATGAAAATCTTCGGTACTTCGCCGCTCTTATCACTTTCGACACCAATGACCCCACATTCTAAGATTTTGGGATGATGTGACATGACGTCTTCTACTTCGTTTGGATACACATTGAAGCCTGAGACGATAATCATGTCTTTTTTGCGGTCAACAATCTTGAAGTAGCCGTCTTCGTCCATTACTCCGATATCACCGGTACGGAAGTAGCCATCTGGGGTCATAACTTCAGCCGTTGCCTCTGGTCGTTTCCAATAGCCCTTCATCACCTGAGGGCCACGCACGCTAATCTCACCGCGTTCACCAATGGCAACTTCGTTGCCTTCTTCATCGAGAATGGCCATATCCGTCGCTGGGAATGGCACTCCAATATTACCTGGGAACTCATCTAGACCCATAGGGTTGGCTGAAGCAACCGGCGAGGTTTCTGATAAACCATAACCTTGAACGATAACGTTGCCAGTACCTTCTTTCCACTTCTTAGCGGTGTCTGTTAATACAGCCATACCCCCGCCCATAGACATCTCAAGTTTACTATGATCTAGTACTCGGAAGTGTTCGCTATTAATTAGGCCGTTGAACAAGGTGTTAACTGCTGGGAAGAAGGCGGGTGGATAATCTTTATAGGCTTTAAGCAAGCTTTTGCCATCACGTGGGTTGGGCACCAATGAGTTAATACCCCCTTTGCGCAGCCCGTACATACAGCAAACCGTAAAGGAGAAAATATGATATAGAGGTAAAGCGGTCATAATAACCGGCTGCTCATTCAGTTCCTCATACTTGTCAAAAGCATCGCCAATATAAGTGTCGGCTTGAATCAGGTTGGCAATTAAATTGCCATGAGTTAACATTGCCCCTTTAGCAACGCCTGTGGTACCCCCAGTATATTGCAGCACCGCCACATCTTCTAAACCAAGGTCTGTAGGACGTTGATAGGTTTTACTAGCCCCAATTTTCATCGCTTTTTTGAAGCTAACGCTGCCTGGAATATTGTAAGCAGGTACCATTTTCTTCACATGGCGAACCACAGTATTGACGATAAAGCCTTTTACCGGACTCATTAAATCGCCCATAGAGGCAACGACCACATGATCAACGGTCTTGCTAGCAATATCAGCATAAGTTTTGGCAAAGTTTTCTAGGAGAATAAGGGCTTTGGTATCGGAATCTTTTAGCTGATGCTCAAGCTCATGAGTGGTATAGAGAGGGTTGACGTTCACCAAAATGAAACCGGCACGGATAACGCCTAGGATACAAACTGGAGATTGTAGAATGTTAGGCATCATTACCGCCACTTTATCGCCTTTCTTTAGGCCCAGTGACTGTAAGTAGGCAGCGATGTTTTTGCTGTAGGTGTCTAAATCATCAAATGATAGCTCTTGATTCATACAGACAAAGGATACTCTGCCTTTATGCTTAACAAAGCTTTCTTCAAAGATTTCAATTAAAGAGGTGTTGGCGGGTGGCATTTCGATATCGTATTGCATGCCAAACTTTTCGTAAGTTTTTAGCCAAGGTCTGTCGTTGCGGCGAAATTGGGTGGTTTGATTGTCCATAATCTGTAAAGCTCCTCAAGTCCTACTTAAACTTCCTAATTCATTAGCAAAATTTATTGTGTAATAACAATAAAATAGCCACTAGTGGTATTTTTGTATCTAAAATACACTATTTAACTTCTATATGACAACTAATATGTTGATAAAAATTAAAATAGGCATGACTCAGTGAATCATTTAACTTATTAAACTCCACGTCATCAGTTGACGCATAGAATTCATATTGTCTTTTTAATTCCGCTGATATCCTATACGATACGCTTATCCTATACGATACGCTAACTATATAGTGGATAGCGTACCGCTACTGTTATAATACCCACATCTAACAATACTATAAAGACTGCTCTATACTTTACAATAGCTTAAACCAAAAACATCTTTTATTTTACAGCCACCTAAAAACTTTTTATATAAAACAAGGCAAATTTACTGATTATGTCTGATATTTCAAATATCCCACCCTCTTCAGCTGTTATTCCTAATGAAGCGATGGACACTCGCTCTGTAGCAGAATTCACAGAACAGGCTTATCTGAACTATGCCATGTACGTGATCATGGATAGAGCTTTGCCGCATATTGCGGATGGTTTAAAGCCGGTACAGCGCCGTATTATCTATGCCATGAGTGAGTTGGGACTGAAATCAACCACCAAACCCAAGAAGTCGGCACGTACTGTCGGTGACGTCTTGGGTAAATATCACCCTCATGGTGATAGCGCGTGTTATGAAGCCATGGTTTTGATGGCGCAGCCTTTTAGCTATCGCTATCCTTTGATCACCGGTCAAGGTAACTGGGGTAGCCCAGATGATCCGAAGTCCTTTGCTGCCATGCGTTATACCGAAGCCAAAATGTCCGCTTATGCCAATACCTTACTGGCAGAATTAGGACAAGGCACTGTTGATTGGCAAGACAACTTTGATGGCTCGATGCAGGAGCCGGTTACCCTACCTGCTCGCTTACCCAATATTTTGTTAAATGGCACCACAGGTATTGCTGTGGGTATGGCCACTGATATTCCTCCGCATAATTTAAATGAGGTGGTTCGAGCTGCCATTCGTCTGCTAAAAAATCCAGAATTATCAGTTAAGCAGCTGACCCAGTCTTTGCCTGCTCCAGACCTACCAACAGCGGCCGAAATTATTACTCCCAAAAAAGACCTGCAGGCAATGTATGAGTCGGGACGAGGCAGTTATAAAATGCGGGCGGTTTATCATGTTGATAAACAAGAAAAAAACTTAGTCATCATTGACGCTCTACCATATCAAGTTTCAGGCAATAAAATTCAAGAGCAGATTGCCAAACTGATGATGGATAAGAAGCTGCCTTGGGTGGTGGATATCCACGATGAGTCGGATCATGAAAACGCCTGCCGTATCGTACTAGAGCTGCGCTCTACCCGAGTCGATGTGGACCGAGTAATGAGCCACTTATTTGCCAGTACCGATCTTGAGACCAGCTATCGTGTCAATATGAACATGATTGGACTTAATGGCAAACCTCAAGTCAAAAACTTAAAAGAGATCTTAGAAGAATGGCTGGTTAGCCGCCGTCAAGTGGTCACCCGTCGCCTATTATTCCGTTTAGACAAAATCGATAAACGCTTGCACATCTTAGCGGGCCTATTGATTGCTTATCTGCATATTGATGAAGTCATTCGCATTATTCGTGAAGAAGACGATCCAAAAATGGAGCTGATGAGCCGCTATGACTTAAGCGAGATTCAGGCCAATGCTATTTTGGACATTCGTCTGCGTCAGTTAGCCCGTTTACAAGAGATTGAGCTTCGTACCGAAAAAGACGAGCTTGAAGCCGAACGTGCCATTATTCAGGAACTGCTGGATAACCCTGAAAGCCTCACTAACTTGATGATTGAAGAGTTAGAGGCGGATATGAAGGAGCATGGCGACAATCGCATGTCACCAGTGGTAGAGCGTAAGGAAGCTACGGCTCTTAAAGAGTCGGACCTTGTGCCTAGCGAACCCATAACCGCTATTTTATCAAAAGCTGGTTGGATCCGTGCCGCCAAAGGTCATGATGTCGATGCCACTGGCATGAGTTACCGCTCAGGTGACAGTTATCAAGCCCATGTACGCAGTAAATCCAATGAAAAAATCCATATTTTGGACAATACTGGTCGCAGCTATAGTATTGATGCCCACACATTGGCCTCTGCTCGAGGCCAAGGCGACCCATTAACCAGTGTGTTAAAGCCCGCGGCCGGAGCCAGTTTTGAGCAGCTTTTGGCTGGTGATGATCAGCAGCGTATTATATTGGCCAGCTCACAAGGCTATGGCTTTATTAATACCTTAGGCAATTTAGAGACCAATCAAAAAGCTGGTAAAAACGTCATTAATTTCGACCAAGATGCCAAGCTTCTCAAAGTGGCCTATATCGATGTTAAGCCCGATAGCGCTGAAGATGAGCAACGTGAAACCTTGGCGCAAGACCAAATTGCCGTGGTGACATCCGCAGGTTACTTATTGATATTTGCTATAGATGAATTACCTGAACAGCAACGCGGTAAAGGCAACAAGCTGATTAATCTAAAGTCAGGGGAAGAAGTTATCGCCGTTACTGCTCTGCATCATGAAGACAGCCTACTCATCACAGCGGGTAAGCGTCATGTGACTTTAAAGCCCATAGATTTGGCCAACTACACAGGCAAGCGCGGCAACCGTGGCAGTCAACTGCCCCGTGGGTTCCAAAATGTGAGTGATATTGAAGTGGCAGAGTAGTTATTTACTCTGCTGCTTACCCCACTTAGCAAATAACAGTGTCCCCTCTCCAACCTTTGAATTGAGTATAGTAATGTTTTTGGTGTCTTATTATTTAAGGCTGCTGCCTTTGCGTAAGCCTTTGCCAAACCGTTTTTTAATCATTTCAGGCCTAATGATCTCAGTAGCCTTAATTGGTTGCTCGTCTTCTAACAGTGAGACTCCAGGCGTTGCCGCTGATTCTGTGGAGCAGCTCAAAGATGATCTTTTAGAGGTATTAACTCCTGAAGCATCTCCTGAATTCGAGATTGAAGAGCCCGCCGAACCCATTAAACAACTTCAGCCAAATGTTAGTCAGCAATTTATTGGCGATACCCCTTCTCAGCTACGTTTGGCCAAGGCTTTTCCGAAGTTGCCTTACAGCCTAGAGGAACTACCTGAAAAAGCACAGCAGGTAAATGCCGCTCAGTGGACGCCCGATGCCATCTTAGATGAGAACTTAATCCTCAAAATCCAAGGCTTGCTTAATTACAACCATCACTCTGTGGGCGCTGTCGATGGCCGCTTTGGTGAAAATGTCATCAAAGCTTTACGAGTGTTTCAAGAAAAGCACGGACTTGAAGCTGACGGCCAGATGAACCCTGAGACTTGGGCCAAACTGACTGAAAATGTAACGATTGCCTCTCAGCCGGTATTGGTCAATTATCACCTAACCAAGGAAGATGTGACTTTAATTTCACATCCTAAGGGACAGCAATTCACCAGCATCCTCGAAGCTGTGGCTGAGAAGTTCCATATGAGTCAAGGTCTGCTATTGAGGCTGAATCCTGAGACCTCATTTGAGGAAGGTGAAACTATTTTGGTATACAATCCTTACCAGCCCAACGAGCAAGAAGTACATAGAGTGGTGGCGGTTAAAGCCAAAAACTTACTGTACGCTTACAATGATAAAGATGAGTTGGTAGCCAGCTATCCTACCACGATGGGAAGCGTGTATAAGCCTTCACCAGAGGGGGATTACAAAGTTCTCAGTCGCATCAAAGATCCGACTTATAACAGGGACTTTAGTAGCGAGGATAGTGTGTTGCCATCAGGCCCGAACAACCCAGTAGGCCGAGTTTGGATTGGTATCAACAAGCGTGGCTATGGTATTCATGGCTCACCCAATCCTGAAAGGATTAGCCGCCAAAACTCGTCAGGCTGTGTGCGTTTAACCAACTGGGATGCGCTGGGGCTCTACGGCACTATTGAGGAAGGAGCTAAAGTAGAGTTCTTGTAGCCTTCTTAGTGCCATAAAAAGTCTTACTTTATAATAAAAAAGCTAGGCTCATTGCCTAGCTTTTTGCCTAATACATCTCGTTAATTAGTACTCTTATTAGTGCTTTCATTTTAGCAGCTTAGCAAGTGCATATCCTTATCAATATATCCATCAATTATTACATGAAGTGACCAATCATTCTTATGAATAAATCCCTGACCAGTATTTGCATTAAATTTAAACGACCTTTTTAAACAATAAATGCATTACCCTCAATAGCTTACAAAGATTCTAAATTAAAATTTTTATAGAAACACTATTGACAATAACTAACAATATTAATAACCCCACTCTCAACACTTTTAGGGGTTGAAAAAAAATGACACCTCACTATCCTTAAAGTTTTCGACCAAGAAGACCAAGGACAATGAGATGCCACTTGACGAATTTATCATTAATATCTATCTGATGGTAGAGCAATATTACAACTTAGTCGTTCAAAAACCGTTAAGAAGAGGCGGATTTGCGCCTAAACTTAGCGATACTGAAATTATATGTATGGAGCTAGTTGGTGAGTTTATGGGCATGGATCAAGACAAACAAATCTGGCAATATTTTAAAAACCACTGGCTGTCTTGGTTTCCAAACCTTGGCTCTTACCCTAACTTTGCTAAACAAT
>NZ_JMKP01000035.1 GCF_000685805.1 Psychrobacter phenylpyruvicus DSM 7000 = NBRC 102152
TAACTTCGAGTTTTTCTACTAATAAAGAATGATAATTTTTATAGTTAGTCACATCACCGAAAAGATGATGTCCCAACTTTAATTTTTAGCATCCTAAATCAGCAAAAATCCACACAAGTTGTTCTTTGATTTTAGCTTTTAAATAGTTGACTTAATACGTCGTCCGTATTAAGTTGTGCTATAAAGGATAATTTATTCTTCAATTTGAAGACTTAGCCTTAGTAGCGAGCCATCCAGTATATCATTTATTTGAAATCTGTCAAGCTTTTATTTCAATCTATTATCAGAACTTAGATTTAAAACCAATTTAGCTTCTAATCTCGTTGTCCCGATGAGGTGCGTATTATACGCTGTTTACACTCTTTGTCAAGAAGTTTTTTGGATTTGTTTAAAATTGTTGTTTAAAATCAATATTAAACGTTGCCTCTCAACAGCGCACTAGTATATAGCTTATTTATAATTGGTCAAGAGGTGAATTTAGACTATTTAATTTTAAACAGCCTTCTCGGCCCCAGAAGAGCTTTGGCCCTACTTAGTTATTACTATTATTACATAGTCCAAAGTTAAATAGTCTAAAGTGGCTACAAAGTAAAGTTATTACAGCTTACCCACTGACTCAAAGAACTGACGATAGGCTTCTACCTTTTTATCCAAGGATAAAGGATAAGCCCGAGAAGTAGAAGGCAATCTATATAAAGTTAAATCACGACCCGCATAAACATAGTCAATTTTCTGATTGGTCTTTGGCCATTTTGACTTCGGGATTACTCTGCCCTGTTCCTGCTGTAATAGCTCCATTAGTATCTCAGTAGCTTTACCGCCTGTGGTAAATATTGTATGCACTTTAGGCACTTGAGCCAAAGTTTGTTTTAGATTAACTGGCTCTACTATAGTTAAATGCTTGTCTGCCGCATTACCTTGTTCACGAATTGCTTTTTTTACTGTGGGACAAGAAGCAATGGCGCGTTGTTTCATAAAATCCTTAATCTTTCGTGGATCAAACCCTTTTTCTTCTCCATTTCTAAAGTAATCTGCATCTCCAAAAAAGACTCTGCCGTAAATACGCCACATATCATTGTAGAAGTTAGGATAATGAAAAGGCATGCCCCACTTATCTTCTGTAGGGGGAAAGGTGCCCATCATCATAATGGTAGCATTGCTTGGCAATACAGGACCAAAGGGATGGCTTTCTACAGTTTTACCGTCAATTACAAGTTCATCAGAGCCACTGTGAGCATCATGACTTTTCAAAAGGTACTCCTTACTAACATATTGAATAACTATCTATTAATTACAATAGCTGTATTTTAATTGCTGTTAGATAGAGTATCGAAACTAGGAAGTTTGTCAGTTGCTTTTGTTTTATTGGTATAATTGTTTTGTTAATTGCATCTACGTCCAATAATGCAACATATTTTTTTAAATATGACCCCTTCTAAATTCATGCAAGCTGTCCAAATTCTGACGACGGTCAAAGAGGTATTATGAACACCCTAAATATAGAAATTATCACCCACCCCCTAGTACGCCATAAACTAAGCCTGATGCGAGCCAAAGATTGTAGTACCTATAAATTCCGTACTTTGACCAGTGAGCTTGCCCGTTTAATGGCTTACGAGGCTTGTCGCGACTTCGAAATTGAAGAGTTTCCCATGCTTGGTTGGGATGATACAGAATTTAAAGGGGAACAAATCGTCGGTAAAACGGTAACCATTGTTCCTATTTTACGTGCTGGATTAGGCATGCTTGATGGCGTATTAGACCTTATTCCTACAGCAAAAATCTCAATGGTTGGTCTACAGCGTGATGAGGAAACTCTACAACCTGTGCCTTTCTTTGAAAAACTGGTCGCAGATGTAGACCGTAGACCCGCTTTAATCATCGATCCTATGCTTGCCACCGGTGGCTCAATGGTAGCCACCATCGATATGCTAAAAGAAAAAGGCTGTTCGACTATAAAAGCATTGGTATTGGTTGCCGCCCCTGAAGGCGTACGCTTAGTGAATGAAGCTCATCCTGATGTGAAGATTTATACTGCCTCCTTAGACAGTCACTTAAATGAAGATGGCTATATCATTCCAGGTCTTGGTGATGCAGGTGATAAGATTTTTGGTACTAAATAAAACAGGTACTAAATAAAAAAGTTTGGCCCAAGCCTAACCTATCCTGTAATGCCTAATCAGATATGACCGTTCTGATTGGGCATTATTTTTATGGGTCTCTTCTTTAGTTAATATCAGGTGATTAAAGTCTAATATCATCACTTCGTTACGCGCGCCGTCAGAGGTATACTTATTGTGCTTTACCGCAAAGGCTTTCACTTTATCTGAGTTTGCAGTAATGATATTAATAACATGAGAATTAACAAGCGGAGCCACTGTTAAAGCGTCTACGATGGCCTTAAAAGGATTGAGCGTAGTAATTAATAATTTTTCTCTACGTACGGATAAGGGAAGCTTACCGCCTACCAATAATACCTGTCCTTTTGGTAATCTTTGGGTGTGCCGCATCAATTCGTATTTGAGTATTTCTGGCATTTCAGCATTAAACACATCTTCCGTCTGTTGATAAAAAGCGCTAAAACTACGCTGTACATAGCGGCCAAACACAGTGAAATTTATCCACTCTTGATAATGCGGTTGCTGTAGTAAAAGTTGACTAAATTGTTTTTGATAACCAGCTAGGTTGCTAATTGTGTATTGACTACCGTTTGAAATGGCCAAGTCTGCTGGCTCAATAGATAAGTTATCAATAAGATGCTGTAAAAAGTGAGGGGCTGATTGAAATGAATGCTGTTGCCAAGTTAGTGGATAAAAAACACTGTCCAGATAAGGCAGCGCAGGAGGTAGCTGCGCTGTTTTTTTACGATTAAAAATTGACAGCATTAAAAGTCTGGGGTGTGGCCAACACCCTTTTCAAAGGCCAGGATATTATCACGCTCTACCTCTGTCCAAGCTACCTTGGCACTGGCATCTTTATTTAATCGAACCAATACCGAATCCCCAGTGGCGACTACGCTCTGCTGTGCTTGACTATAGTAGCAGTATTCCATCACGATACTGGTATTACCAAGCTTCTTAGTGCGTACTCCGATTAATAAAGTATCCGGAAAAACCACCGGCTTTAAATAGGTACAACTCGACTGGGCCAGTACCGTAGTGACCTCATCATTAAAAGCACCCAGCTCATTAAGATAGTTAATACGTGCTGACTCAGCATAGCGGTAATACACCACATTATTAACATGGTTAAAGGCATCCATATCATTCCAGATAATCGGCTGTACATAAATACTGGCAAACTTAGATAACACTTCCGGTTTTTCGAAATTAGGATTTAAACTATTAGGATTTAAACTATAAGTTGTCATTAACAAAAAAATCTCCACGCTATAGCTGAATTGGCTAATTCATTTAATTTAATTTAATTTACTTTGGTTTAATGTGATTAGGGATTTGTCACCGTCTGCTCAATACCGCGCCAAACCTCTTCAACATCGAGATTATCAATGCGTATACAGTCAAGCTGTAACTCATCTAAAGTCTGGGTTAGACGTTTGCCAAAGGTCAAATAATTAAAGTCAACCAATTGCAGCCAATTGCCTTTTTCACCTTCTGCTTCCGCAAATAACAACCTCCAATTGGTGAACGCTTCTCCACTACTCACTAAAGCAATGGGACGCTGATTACTGACTAGCGTTGTCAGCTGTTGTTGCAGTTGCTCAAATTTAGCGGGTGCATCAATAGGACATCGGCGTTGGTACCAAGCAATGGCATGGACCCCCACTCCATTATCTTGTAGGAAGTTTACTAACACCCGTCTGCCGCCCCGTCCTCGCCATACCAAAATATGATCCCCTACACCTAGCGAGTTTAGCGAAGACATCTTTATCATACCTTCATTGCTGTACTCTTCAGGGCACTGCACCTGCCAGCCTTCTGCCCGCAGAATATCTGCCGTGGCATGACCCACAGCAATCACCGCACAGCTTGGTATGAAGCCTTTAGGACAAGCAGCTAGACCCATACGAGCAGCAGTGGGGCTGACCACCACTAAAGCTTGATAGTAGTCTTGCTGCTGGCAGAACTGCTGTTGATACTGCTGCTCTCGCTCACTTATATCAATAGGCGCTAACTCTAGTAACGGCATCTCTAATACAGTCATTCCTTTATCTTGCATAGCCTGAGTTAGCAGCAAGGAGCGACTGGTAGGACGGGTATTGATAAAAATCATGACACCACTTCAAGTCAAGGTAGGTTTATATCAAATCTGACAGCTATTAGTCTTTTTTATATATGGCGGCTAAAATACCGTCTGCCCCTAACGATAACAACTTATCGGCCACTTCAATCCCTAGCTGCTCAGCTTGGGCTTCACGAGCGGCTTGATCGCCTGTAAGCTTGATACGTTTATCCGCTTTCAATAACGTTGTTCCATCTTCAGAGCCGACACGACCTCGTAACCATAGGGTTTTGTCATGAGACTGTTCAGAGTCTTTCTCAATCACAGCAAAGGCCGCAATAGGTACCTGACAACCGCCTTCTAGTCGGCGGTTTAAAGCACGTTCAGCTTTCAGACGTATACGAGCTTGTCCATCATTAAGCGGTTTCAATAGCGCTAACACTGCCTCATCATCCGCCCGACATTCAATAGCTAGCGCGCCCTGACCTACTGCAGGTAGGCTAATATCGATATCAATCTCTTGTTTGATACGCTCACTAAGCTCAACTCGCTTTAAACCACTGGTCGCTAAAATAATGGCATCGTACTCGCCAGCATCTAATTTCGCCAAGCGTGTTTGCACATTACCGCGTAGAGACTTGATTTGTAAGTCGGGGCGGTAAGCCTTGATTTGACACTGACGGCGTAAGCTTGCCGTTCCCACCACGGCACCTTGGGGTAAATCCTCTAGCTTGTCATAACTGTTAGAGACAAAAGCATCAGTTGGTGCTTCACGTTTGCAATAAGTGCCTAAAATTAGCCCTTCAGGTAATTGCATAGGCACATCCTTTAATGAATGCACAGCAATATCAGCACGGCCATCATATAATGCTTGTTCTAGCTCTTTAACAAACAAACCTTTTCCGCCAATTTTGGCCAAAGGTGTGTCAAGAATCTTGTCACCTTGGGTGACCATAGTCACTAGGTTAACTTCAAGTTCTGGGTACAAAGACTCTAAGCGTGATTTGATGTGTTCGGCTTGCCACATGGCCAAAGGGCTCTTTCTGGTAGCAATATTTAAGGTTTTTAAAGTTGTGGTATGGGCTGATGTGGTCATAATTATCTTTTAATCGGATGGTAATTGGTTTAATAGAATTATAAAAAATAAGCTTGGAAACAAGACCAATAAATAGCGTCTGTCTGTTATCTTGCTTATTTAACCATAAATAGCAGGGTATTTCAGTGATGTTATGTTTAGAGAGGTCCTCATTTAACTGAGCAGGTTAACTAGCAAGGCGACCCAGTCCTTTGCTATACTGCAAGCTCTGTGCATTTTACTGGATTTGGACTGATATGACTGCCAACAACTCAAATAATATTTCTGATACTCAAACAAGTAAACCCAGCGTCACCAGTGGCCAAGGCCAACAAATGTGGGGTGGCCGCTTTAGTGAAGCCACTGACAGCTTTGTGGCAGCTTTTACTGCCTCTGTCGGCTTTGACCAACGCTTTGCCAAGCATGACATTGAAGGCTCAATCGCACATGCCACCATGCTGGGTAAATGCGACATTCTAACTCAAGAAGAAGTAGATACTATTATCCAAGGTCTGCATCAAGTTCAGCAAGAAATCGATGCTGGCGAGTTTAACTGGTCTGTTGCACTAGAAGATGTGCACATGAACGTCGAGTCTCGTCTGACCGATATTATTGGCACTGTGGGCAAAAAGCTACACACCGGTCGTAGTCGTAACGACCAAGTAGCAACAGACATTCGCTTATGGCTACGAGAAGAAGTGGACAATATTGTTGAGCTATTGGTGAAGCTGCAATCAGGGCTATTAAACCTTGCGGAACAGCACACAGATACCATTATGCCAGGCTTTACCCATTTACAAACCGCACAACCGGTTAGTTTTGGCCACCATGTTATGGCTTGGTTTGAGATGCTAAATCGTGATACCGATCGCTTAATTGATGCTCGTCGTCGTATTAACCAGATGCCTCTAGGTAGCGCGGCACTTGCTGGAACTACTTTTCCAATTGACCGTACTATTACCGCGGATCTTCTGGGTTTCGAAGGTATTTGTCAAAACTCGTTAGACGCCGTTTCTGACCGCGACTTTGCTATTGAGTTCACTGCAGCGGCTTCTATTTTAATGATGCATTTATCACGTATGAGTGAAGAGATTATCTTATGGATGTCAGCGCAATTTGGTTTCGTACAAATCCCTGACCGCTTCTGTACTGGCTCCTCTATCATGCCACAAAAGAAAAACCCAGACGTGCCTGAGCTGGTACGTGGTAAAGCAGCCCGTGTCTTTGGTCAATTGACTACTTTGTTAACTTTAATGAAAAACCAACCTTTGGCTTATAACAAAGACAACCAAGAAGACAAAGAGCCTTTATTTGATTGTGTCGATACCTTAACCGGCTCGCTCCTTGCATTTGTGGACATGCTGCCTAATATAATACCTAACAAAGAGAACATGCGTGCGGCCACTATGAAGGGCTACGCAACCGCCACTGATTTAGCAGATTACTTGGTTCGTCGTGGGGTTCCATTCCGTGATGCTCACGAAGTAGTCGGTAATGCAGTAGCGCTAGGTATCAAAGAAGGGGTTGATTTAAGTGAGTTACAACTTGAACAGCTACAACAGTTCAGTGATGCTATTGGCGATGATGTGTTTGACTACTTAACCCTTGAAGGCTCATTAGCAGCTCGCGATCATTTAGGCGGTACTGCGCCCAACCAAGTATTACAAGCTGTGGCCCGTGGCCGTGAACGCTTGGCGCAATACAATATCGATGTTAAATAGCTTATTAATTAAGCTCTTTACACATGAATGTTGTCGCTATAAGTAATTTATCAGTACCAATATAAGTACAGATACAATAAGTACAGATACAAATTCACAGTTAAAATAGGATAGGACAATGACAGCTACTTTTGACCCAAAAGCAAATATGGTATTTTGCCGTAAATACAAGCAAGATTTGCCCAAAATGCCGAACCCACCTTTCCCAAACAAAAAAGGGGAAGAGATTCAGAATACTGTGTCTAAAAAGGCTTGGGATGAATGGTTAGAGCTACAAACCATGCTAATTAACGAAAATCATCTCAGCATGATTAATCCTGAGGCTAAAAAGTTCATTAATGAACAACGTGAAAAGTTTTTGGACAATGAAGACTACGAGCGCCCTCAAGGTTGGACACCTGAATCGTAAAGACAACTAGCCATCAAGCTATTGCCTTTATAATAGCGGCTTTATAATTGTAGCTTTATATGTGACAGCTACTATCTACAAAAAAGGAGAGGCATTTATATGCCTCTCCTTTTTATTTTAGTCTTTATTTGACAGCCTCTATTTAGCAGTCTATATGTAACGACCTGAAATTATTCTTCGGTATTACGAGACGCTATAAGGTTTGAGGCCTCTTGTACTGCCTGCTCTACAGTGACAAAATCTGTATGACGAACATCTTTGCCACTGGTACAGTAAATGACCAGCTCTGCAATATTACGGGCATGATCGCCTACCCGCTCCAGCGCCCGTAATACCCATAAGATGTTAATCACCTTTGACACATGACGACTGTCTTCCATCACATAAGTCATTAACGAACGGCTGGCAGACTGATACTCCTCATTAACCGTCTCATCACTTTGAAGCACTGAGAAAGCTTGCTCTGGATCCATGCGTAAGAAAGCATCTAAAGCTTCTAACAACATAACTCGAACTTGGTTTGACAGATGCTGAACCTCAGAATATCCTCTTGGAGATACCCCTTCCTTATGAAGTTTGCAGGCCATACGAGCTATCTTACTGGCTTCATCACCAACCCGCTCTAAATCGACTACCCCTTTGCTTAGAGCCATAACCAGTCTTAAATCATTAGCAGTTGGTTGACGCTTGGCGACTAATAGCACCACCATTTCATCAATCTTAATCTCCATTTGATTGATCTGAGTGTCATCTTCAATTACTTTTTTTGCCAGCTCGACATTACTGTCTACTAAAGCATGCGTTGCTAAAGTCACATGCTCTGCTGACATCTGACCCATGGTCATAAATAGATCAATACATTCACGTAAATCGTTATCGTAGCTTTTAGATGAGTGTTTTTCCGTGAGCGGCATAGCGGCTTATCCAAATTTATAAACGCGTTTAAGAGCTATGGGTCTTGCTCATAGCCCCTCTTAAACGCTTAGTTAATGAGCATTAGTTAACTATTTTAGTTTAGCCGTAGCGACCGGTAATATAATCTTCTGTCGCTTTTTGAGCAGGGTTAGTAAAGACTTGATTGGTTTCGCCCATTTCAACCATATCACCTAAGTACATATAGCAGGTGTAATCAGAAACACGCGCCGCTTGTTGCATATTATGAGTCACGATAGCAATGGTGTAATCATGCTTTAAGTCTTCAATAAGATCCTCGATCGCTCCCGTCGAAATAGGATCAAGTGCTGATGTAGGCTCATCTAACAATAGAATTTCAGGCTTGGTTGCTACACCACGAGCAATACATAAACGTTGTTGCTGACCGCCTGATAAAGACAGGCCTGATGCTTTTAGCTTGTCTTTTACTTCTGGCCATAGAGCTGATTTTTTTAGGGCCCATTCCACACGGTCATCAAGCTCTGACTTACTTAGCTTTTCATACAGACGTACACCAAAGGCAACGTTGTCATAGATAGACATTGGGAAAGGGGTTGGCTTTTGGAAAACCATACCAACACGAGCACGTAATAGGTTGACGTCTACATTTTTTTGTAGAATATTATTGCCATCTAGCAAAATTTCACCTTCCGCGCGCATACCTGGATATAGATCATACATGCGGTTAAAAGTACGCAATAAAGTTGATTTACCACAGCCAGAGGGACCAATAAAAGCGGTCACATTTTTTTCTGGGATATCAATATTAATGTCTTTAAGTGCTCTAAAATCACCGTAGTAGAAATCTAAGTTACGGATCTGTAATTTTGCATCTGGCATGTTCTCTGGTAAGTCAGCCAGCGTTTGCTTAGTAAAAGTGGCTGTATCTGGCTGTTGCTGCTGAATACCTGTTTCGATCGGCTGCTGTAAAGTACTGCTCTTAACCTTCGCTTCTTTTGCCACTGCTTTTTTCTCCAATATATCTGACATAACACTACCCTCTATATATATCTTTCTAAGAATTTAATTTCGCTACTTATACGTATCTTGTGAACTTATTGACTGCCGTTATTTTTTCTCTCTACCGATAATACGAGCAACAATATTTAGTCCTAGCACAGAGAGTGTTACGATCAACGCCCCTGCCCACGCCAACATGTTTTGGGTATCATCTGGCGCTGCTGCAAACTGATAGATAGTCATCGGTAAGTTGGCCATTGCACTGCTCATATCCCAGCTAAAGAACCTATTATTTAGCGCAGTGAATAGTAAGGGGGCAGTTTCACCGGTAATACGCGCAAAGCCTAACAGCACCCCAGTTATCAGACCTGACTTAGCCGCTTGCATAGTTACTGAGGTAACAACTTTCCACTTAGGAGTCCCTAACGCATAAGAGGCTTCTCGCAATTGATTGGGCACCAAATTCAACATGGTTTCTGTACTACGAACCACTACTGGAATAATAATCAGTGATAAAGCCACTGCACCTGCCCAGCCAGAAAAGCTGCGATTATTTACCATTAAGGTAAAGATAAACAGACCGATAACAATAGATGGCGCTGATAACAAGATGTCATTAATAAAGCGTGTTAATTTGCCGAGCCATGAACCATGAGAGAACTCTGCCAAATAGATTCCCGCTAATAAGCCCACTGGTGCTCCAATTAACAGGCCGGTACTGGCTATCATAATCGAGCCGACAATCGCGTTCCTTAACCCCCCAATCGTGCCTGGTGGTGGTGTATCCGCAGTAAAGATCGGCATGGTAATCATAGCCTCCATACCTTTACGGAACAGATCGATTAAAATCCAGCCTAACCAGAATAGACCAAAGGCCATAGCACACATCGCAAAGATAAGGCCAATAATATTAAATGCCTTGCGTCTTGAGTACAGCGATTTATTCATACGCTGCTCAAAGCGTTCAGAGTTTGTTGTGCTCATTGTCATGGGTTTTGAACTTGAACTTGTTGTCATAATGTTTTTCCTGCCAAATACCTAATTATGTCTAGCATTTATTTACCAACTATTTTGTGTCCAATAACGGTTTAAATTAGTTACCGGCTTTCTTATCAATTCTAGACAACATGATTTTAGATATTGATAAAACAAAAAAGGTTATAACAAATAGAATCAAGCCTAGATGTAGCAATGTAGAGACGTGCATGGCACTTGAAGCTTCAGCAAATTCGTTAGCGATGGCTGAGGTAATGGTAACGCCTGAGCCAAATAAATTTGGGTTAATGTTGTAGGTATTACCTACTAAGAAAGTCACCGCCATGGTTTCACCCAGTGCACGTCCCAATCCTAAAATGATACCGCCCACTACCCCAGCCTTAGTGTAAGGTAGGATAATCTTGTACATCACTTCCCAAGTGGTCGCTCCAGCGCCGTAAGCTGACTCTTTTAATAACTCAGGTACTACGGCAAATACATCGCGCATAGTTGCTGCAATGAATGGGATGATCATGATGGCTAAGATTAAAGAAGCGGTAAAAATACCGATACCTAAAGGCGGGCCTCCAAAAAGGCTACCAATCATAGGGATAGGACCCAGATGATTGATTAAGAAAGGTTGAATATATTCGGCAAATAAAGGCGCTAATACAAAAAAGCCCCACATACCATAAATAATTGACGGGATACCTGCCAAAAGTTCAATCGCCATGCCTAGGGGCCTACGTAAGACAGCAGGACAAAGCTCAGTCAAGAAAATAGCAATGCCAAAACTGACTGGTACCGCGATTAAAATAGCGATAATAGAGGTGACGATCGTACCGTAAATAGGCGCGAGTGCACCATATTCATCATTGACCGTACTCCAGTTTGAACTGGTATAAAAACCAAAACCAAACTCTTTAATACTTGGCCAGGCACCAATGACTAGCGAGATCATGATACCGCCCAAAGATATCAAGACTAGAAATGCAAAAAACTTTGTCAAATTGACAAAAAGAAAATCATTTCTTTTTTGTTTTGCTAGTTGAGCGTGTAGGTCAGACATGGTATCCCCAACATTAAAAATATATACACTTCTTTAAAGGCACTATGTATTTCAATACTTGATTAAAAAGGCAAGCAAACGATAAATCATTTACTTGCCTGTTGCTTAGCTCATTAACAGTAACAAGTTAATGGCTAATTATTTTGGGTTATAAACTGGCTTACCATCAGCGCCGACAATCTTGTTCCACTCAGCTTTGAATAAAGCCACTGCTTCGTCTGGGAATGGAACATAGTCTAGGTCTAAAGCTGCCTGATCACCTTCGTTATAAGCCCAGTTAAAGAAGTTCAATACGCCTGCTACTTTCTCAGGATTTTCTGGGTTTTTATGTACTAAGATGAAAGTTGCTGCTGCAATTGGCCAAGCTTCAGCTGTGTCAGAGTTAGCAATAATTTTGTAGAAACCTTCCGCTTTCGACCAGTCAACATTACCTGATGCAGCAAATGAGTCAGATGATGGCTGTACAACATTGCCAGCAGCGTTAACCATAGCAGTATGTGACATATTGTTTTGCTTAGCGTAAGCGTACTCTACATAACCAATAGAGTTAGGCGCTTGTTTAACCATACCCGCTACGCCTTCATTACCTTTACCACCAACGCCTGTACCAGTTTTGTCTGTTGGCCACTCAACACTTTTGTCGACGCCAACGCTTGCCCAGTCACCAGACACTTCATTTAAATAGTAAGTGAAGTTAAAAGTTGTACCTGAACCGTCTGAGCGGTGAACCGTGGTGATTTTTGCATCAGGAAGTGTAAGACCTTCGTTCAAGGCAGCAATGGCTGGATCATTCCAATTAGTAATCTTACCTAAGTAGATGTCCGCTAAAACTTCGCCACTTAGAACCAACTTACCTGGCTCAACACCTTCGATGTTAACTACTGGTACAACGCCACCAATAACTGTTGGGAACTGGATAAGACCTGCTTCATTTAACTCTTCAGGAGTTAGGGGGGTATCTGAAGCACCGAAATCTACAGTTTTAGCTTTAATTTGTTTCACACCACCAGAAGAACCGATAGAGTTATAGTTCACTTGACCTTTGGTAGCGTTTTGGTAGTCTGCTGACCATTTTTGATAGATAGGTGCTGGGAAAGAAGCCCCTGCCCCGCTCACATTCATTTCCACACCTTCGATGTCTTGATACTGATCTGTGCTACCCGTGGCAGCTCCAGTGGTTGCGGCAGCTGGGGTGTCTTCAGTTGTCGCTGTATCATTTTCTGCTTTATTACAAGCCGATAGAGTAAGAGCGCTGGCTACGGCTACAGCTAACAGTGAATAACGCATGGTCTCTCCTAAAAAGTTATATGTTTTATAAGTACAGAGTATTAACTTCAACTACCTGAGCTTCGAATCTTTCAGAGTTTATGAGGTACCCTTAATTGGAATGTGCTCATTTTGACGTTTAAATATGACAGTTTGATGAAATATTAATTAATTGTAAGATTTCAGTAACCTTAACCAACATAAATTTAGGAAAATTGTTAATGAAATTAACTAAATACAGGAATTCTTATCTTATTTTTACAGCCATAATCTTTACATTATCTTGACCCATTAGAAAGGTAGGCTAAATCTATAGCCTGTAGACTACCGCCTCGATGTTTTGGTACAGACAATTTTATTTTGCTAACAGCGAGTTTTCTCAACGACCCGTTGTCATACCAAAATCTGATTGCAAACAGTTGTTCCAACCATTTATTAATTACAGGTACTCCCTATGAAAAAACTTTTTATGCCATTTACCCTTCTGTTAAGCTTAATGTTAACAGTGCCTGCCAATGCAGGTATGGCCTCGTGGTACGGCCCAGGCTTTCATGGCAAAAGAACAGCGTCTGGGGCTATTTACAATATGTATGCTATGACTGCGGCGCATAAGTCCTTACCTTTTGGTTCTAAAGTAAAAGTGACAAATTTAAATAACAACAAGTCAGTGGTTGTTAAAATCAATGACCGTGGCCCATTTAAGCCAGGTCGCATTATCGACTTATCCAAAAAAGCCAACCAGATGATTAATTGCAACCTTTGTAAAGTAGATGTTGAGGTATTAAGCAAAGGTAATGGAAAATAACGTAAACGTTAGCCGTTAATCTAAATAGGTATTAATCAGCGCCAACTTAATTAGTTGGCGTTTTTTATGCAGTAGACGGCGCTAAGGCTTAAATAGATAGGTCTAAGGCTCAAATAAGTTGACAGAATATTTAAATTAAATTGAAGCCTGTTATTGGTTCCAAAGTTTGATAAGATAACCACAATAATTAAGACTCGGGGTGCAGTCCTTCTATACCCAACCCATGCTGATAGTTAACGCTATACCCATGGTAAATATAGAAGCGTTTGCTGAGACATCACCCGTTGAACCTGATGCGGTTAATACCGCCGTAGGAAAGTCATTGCAATTCCCTAATACTTTGTACAAACCTGTCAATTGTCACAGCTTACCCAGCTGCGCTCTGCCGTGGGTGATTATCAGCCAACTGTTAGTGCTGTTATCCTCATCACGGCCTGACAGCTGTTTCTATAAACGCTAACCTTAGGTATGAACTGTCCAAAAGACAGGGCCTGCACTCACTGAGTCTTTATTTTTATCCCGTTTTGTTAAACCAACCTGGCATTGCGCCATTTGTATAAAATAAGGACACACTCATGAGTCATTCAGGAAATAATGTTAAGACCCCTGCCCATCGCTCTAAAGCAGACGAGCGCTTCGATGAAGAAGCGCGCGACCTGACCCGTAGCCTTCCCGCCTCAAAAAAAATATATATCGAAGGTTCACGCCCTGATATTCAAGTGCCTATGCGTGAGATTACGCTGACAGACACTCCCACTGGCGGCTTTGGCTTAGAGAACGGCGAAAAGAACCCACCGTTTTATGTCTATGACACCTCTGGAGTTTATACCGATCCCAATGTTGAGATTGATCTAACTAAAGGTTTGCCCAAACTACGTGAGAAATGGATTGAAGAGCGTGGCGATACTGAACGCTTAGACGGTTTATCCAGTAATTATGGCAAAGAACGTGCTCGTGACATTACTACCGCCAATATTCGCTTCGCCCATATCGACAAGCCGCGTCGTGCCAAGTCTGTCAACGGCAAGACAGGTAATGTCACTCAAATGCATTATGCCCGCCGCGGTATTATTACCCCTGAAATGGAATACATCGCCATTCGCGAAACTCAAAGACAGCACGAATTGACCGATATGCGTCAACATGCCGGCGAAAGCTTCGGTGCCAATACCCCAAAAATCATTACTCCTGAATTTGTGCGTGACGAAGTGGCTGCTGGTCGAGCCATTATCCCTAATAACATCAACCACCCGGAATCTGAACCGATGATTATCGGACGTAACTTCCTGGTGAAAATTAACGCCAACATCGGTAACTCCGCACTAGGATCAAGTATTGATGAAGAAGTGTCAAAGATGACCTGGGCCACCCGTTGGGGCGCGGATACCATCATGGACTTATCTACCGGTAAGAATATCCATGAAACCCGTGAGTGGATTATCCGCAACTCACCGGTACCAATTGGTACTGTACCCATTTATCAAGCCCTAGAAAAAGTAGATGGTGTGGCCGAAGATTTAACCTGGGAAATCTTCCGCGATACTCTTATTGAACAAGCCGAACAAGGGGTGGATTACTTTACTATTCATGCCGGCGTGCTACTACGCTACGTCCCATTAACCGCCAAACGCTTAACCGGCATCGTATCCCGCGGTGGCTCTATTATGGCGCAGTGGTGCTTAGCACATCACAAAGAAAGCTTCCTATACACTCACTTTGAAGAAATCTGCGAAATCATGAAACAGTATGACGTCGCCTTTAGCTTAGGCGATGGACTGCGTCCTGGCTGTTTGCAAGATGCTAATGATGAAGCTCAGTTCGGTGAACTGCGTACACTTGGTGAGCTGACTCAAGTGGCTTGGAAACACGATGTGCAAGTTATGATTGAAGGCCCTGGCCATGTGGCTATGAACCGTATTAAAGAAAATATGGACTTACAGCTTGAGATGTGCCATGAAGCCCCTTTTTATACCCTAGGCCCATTAACGACCGATATTGCTCCTGGCTATGACCACATTACCAGTGCTATTGGTGCGGCTATGATTGGTTGGTACGGTACGGCGATGCTGTGCTATGTGACTCCAAAAGAGCATTTGGGCTTACCCAATAAAAAAGACGTCAAAGACGGCATTATTACCTACAAAATTGCTGCCCACGCAGCCGACCTTGCCAAAGGTCACCCTGGCGCACAAGCCCGTGATAATGCGCTATCTAAAGCCCGCTTTGAATTCCGCTGGGACGATCAGTTTAACTTAGCGTTAGACCCAGATACGGCACGTGAATTCCATGATGAGACTTTGCCGAAAGATGCCCATAAATCTGCTCACTTCTGCTCTATGTGTGGCCCTAAATTCTGCTCAATGAAAATCACTCAAAACGTACGTGAATATGCAGCCGGTCTGCCTACAGGTGCTGAAGTGACGCCAAGTAGTGGTGAGTTGTCTGATGAAGTGCATTTGATTAAAGAGGTGGACACTGAGCTTGTCAGTCAGGTGGGTGAAGCCAGCTTTGATGAGGTACAAAAAGGTATGCAACAGATGAGTGAAAAATATAACACTGAGGGTCGCCAGCTTTATAAGGAGGTATAAGCGACAACTGCGACAGTTAATAAATAGTTTATAAGTTATATATAAGGTACTTATTAAACTATTGCCATAAAAAAAGCTTGAATCTCCTGTTATTACTAATGGGGGATTCAAGCTTTTTTATTAGGTCTAGGATTTAGTTAGGTCAATAAGTAACCCAACTCAAGACACGGATTATACTTTAGAGGCTTTATAGATTTCGTCGATTGACGCATCGATAGTAGCTGAGAACTCTTCATCAGTTTGAGATTTTGACAAGCCTTCAGTGAATGCACGTGAGAAGCTAGCAATCATACCTGGGTTTTGCTCTAAGCGCTCACAAGCTTCTTTACGGCTATAGCCACCTGATAAAGCCACTACTTTAAGCACTTTTGGATGATTGATTAAGTCGCTGAAAAAGCCTGCTTCTTCTGGAAGTGTCAGCTTAAGCATCACTTGCTGATCATCATCTAATCGATCTAAGTTGCGTAAGATCTCTTCTTTCATCAGCACTTCGCACTGTGCTTTTTCTTTACTCTCAATATTTACTTCTGGCTCAACAATGGGCATAAAGCCTTTTGATAAGATTTGCTTAGCGATATCAAACTGCTGCTGTACCACTTTCTCGATACCTTCTTGCGTTGCTGTATGAATTACAGAGCGCATTTTAGTACCAAAGATTGGGAAGTTTTTGGCTTTATCTAGCAACGCATCTAAATTCGGCATTGGCTTCATGACCTGAACACCACCTAGCTCGTCAGCTAAACCTTTGTCTACTTTTAGGAAAGGCACAATATTTTTGTCTTCCCATAGATAGTTGGCTGTTGGCTTGCCATTTACTTCACGATCCATAGTATCTTCAAATAAGATAGCACCCAATACACGGCCACTGTCAAAAGTGTCACAAGTCATGATGCGAGTACGCATTTCGTGCACTTTAGCAAACATCTCATCATCGTTTGAGTATTCGCTCTCTTCCACACCATACATTCGAAGTGCTTTTGGCGTACTACCACCACTTTGGTCTAAAGCTGCGATAAAGCCTTTGTCATTTTTGATGCGTTGTAGTTGTTGCTGATAGCTCATAATTTTTCCTATTTCAATTAATGGGTTAAGCTAAAAAGGATAAAAAGGTAAATTAAAAAATGGGTCTAAATTTTTTATTGTAAATCTAACATAAAGCATTAATAAAATCCGTTGCCCTATTGTTTAACGTCTTATTAACTAACGTCTGCCCTTCATAACAGAGCTCATAATTAGCGGATTTTAAGTTTTCCCTATTATACGCTACTGAACGAGAAATTTAAGCCTGCCCCCCATGAAAAACCTACTTAATGTTGCGTCATATATTGGTAACTGTGGCAATATTATAGTATTTGAATGGTTACTAACACTTGTCAGTATATTTAGGCTCTGTAATAATGATATTTAGCAAAAGAAGTATTAAAAAAAATAGGGTTAGGTTTTTTACCCCCTCCCCTCCATATCAATAATACATCAATGAAAAATTTTAAATTTTGAGAGGATTTTATATGAAAACTATTAATATGTTAATGATTTCAGGCGCTATCGCCATGAGTGCTTTAGTTTCAGGCTGTCAAACTACTAGCGGCATGGCAGAAGTTGATGCCAAAGCTAGCACTATCACTACTTATCAAGTTACAGATGCTGCCCTTCAGGCCAATAACTGGCAATTGGTAGATGCAAAAACTAGCGATGGCAAAAAAGTGGAAGCGCTATTTACCAATGCTGCTAAGCCATTAACTTTAAGCTTTACGACCATTGACGGCAATAAAATGGTTAGCCTGATGAATACTTGTAACACCATCTCAGCTCCTTATAGCATTGTAAATGGTAATGTGGAGCTAGGAAGTATGATGAGTACTATGATGGCATGTCCAGACGCAGAAGCTAAGTTTGATGCAGCAGCTGTCGCTTCGGTCGTAGGTAAATATACCTTAAGCCAAGGTGCTGACAAAACGCCTATGCTAGTAGTGACCAATAACCACCAAGTGGCTCATTTTAAAGCAGTCGCAAAAACTGAAGCTAAATAGTTATTGAAAAGCCAACTAAACCTTAACTCATTGCATCAATATCTGCCAAGTTAAGGCTATTACTACATTTGAGCAATTATTACACTTAAGCATTTATTAACTTAAGTTATCGTCAAAGTTGAACTTACCCTAAAAAAGATCGCCCATTATAAGGCGGTCTTTTTTTTATATTCTCAATTTAACTAGAGTTTTCTAGTGCGAACGGCCTTTTTAACAAGTCTCACAGCATAAACTGTCAACCCATGAGGCTAGATTGAAGTTATATACATTGATATTTGTTCATAATAAGCTGAGTTTGGTTCAACACCGGCTAAATCCAGACTTTTTGTGCCCCTCTAAACCTTCTGAGTTTATCGCTAGCGTTAACTGTTATTTTTCAGTGGCCTATTTTAACTGCATAGCAAACAAATTCCTCAATAAACCATTATAAATCAGAGCCTTGCGCATCACCTGCTTTGTAACATGCTCCCCTTCTTCTGTGCAAATTTCACTAAAAAATGCTCATATGGCTATGCAACAGGCAATCAACATGAATTTAATTCAACATTAGATTAAGTTAAATCGTTTTTATTCATGTAAAGGCTTGGGTATGATTCATCTCATACACAAATTTGGTTTTATCTTGAGTAACTAGGGTAGCAAACATTATGAGTAACAAATTTACCTATTCGATTTCAAAAATCCGTTTTGACGAGAATTATGAGCCTGCTGACAGCACGCGTCTGACCACCAACTTTGCCAACTTAGCTCGTGGTGAAAGTCGTCAGGAAAACCTACGCAAAACGATAACTATGATTAACAATCGTTTTAATGCCTTAGCAAATTGGGACAATCCAACCGCTGACCGTTACTCTGTTGAGCTAGATATTATTTCAGCCAACTTAGATGTTGAAGGTAATGGTGAGACGTTCCCAGCGATTGAAATTCTACAAACCACAATCGTTGATCATAAAGAGAATAAACGCATTGAGGGTATTGTTGGCAATAGCTTCTCTTCATATGTACGCGACTATGACTTTAGTGTCGTGCTGTTAGATCATTTTGCGAAAAACCCAAACACACCGCCACCTGCAGACTTTGGTGTTTTGCACGGCAAGCTGTTTCAGCACTTATTAAATTCAGATGCTTACAAGGCTAACTTTAATAAGCAGCCGGTGATTTGCTTAAGCGTGTCTACCACCAAGACCTATCACCGTACCACCAACCAGCATCCGGTGCTAGGCGTGGAATACAGACAAGATGAGTACTCATTAACAGATGCTTATTTCCACAAGATGGGATTACGAGTGCGCTACTTTAAGCCCAAAGGCAGTGTAGCACCCCTAGCCTTTTACTTCTCAGGTGACCTATTAGCCGATTACACTGACCTTGAGTTAATCAGCGCCATTAGCACCATGGAAACTTTCCAAAAAATTTACCGCCCTGAAATTTACAACGCCAACTCAGCGGCCGGTGAGGTTTATCAGCCAAGCCTAAACTACCAAGATTACTCGCTAACTCAGGTAGTATATGACCGCGAAGAGCGCAATCAGTTGGCAGTGAAACAAGGCAAATTTACTGAAGAGCAGTTTATTAAGCCGCATCAAAAAGCTCTTAATGAGTGGGCAGCCAGTTATGAAGTGAGCTACCCTGCTGAAGCCGTTAAATCGCAAAAAAATGCCGCTTAATGACCTATCCATGGCTTATAGAGAAAAGCATTGCAACGACACCCTGTAAACTAAGTTTTTGAAAGTACTATTAAAATAGAGAAGATAAATAACATGGCCCTATTATTACCGACTTCAACCGCTGGCAGCTTACCCAAACCTTCTTGGCTGGCAGAACCTGAAAAACTTTGGTCGCCTTGGAAGCTAGAGGGTGATGAGCTGATTGAAGCCAAACAAGATGCGCTGCGCTTGACCTTGCAAGAGCAAATCCACGCCGGCATCGATATCGTCAGTGATGGTGAGCAAACCCGCCAACACTTTGTGACCACCTTTATTGAGCATCTTGATGGTGTGGATTTTGAAAATCGTGAGACCGTGAAAATCCGCGATCGCTATGAGGCCAGCGTGCCTTCAGTAGTGGGCGCCGTAAGCCGTCAAAAGCCAGTGTTTGTTGAAGATGCTAAGTTTTTGCGTCAACAAACCGATCAGCCAATTAAGTGGGCCTTGCCCGGTCCAATGACCATGGTCGACACTCTGTATGATGGCCATTACAAAAGCCGTGAAAAATTGGCTTGGGAATTTGCCACCATCTTAAACCAAGAAGCACGGGAGTTAGAAGCTGCTGGTGTGGACATCATCCAATTTGATGAGCCTGCTTTTAACGTTTTCTTCGATGAAGTTAATGACTGGGGTATCGCTACTTTAGAGCGTGCTATTGAAGGGCTAAAGTGTGAAACCGCAGTGCATATTTGCTACGGCTATGGCATTAAGGCCAATAATGATTGGAAAAAAACCTTGGGTTCAGAGTGGCGCCAATATGAAGAGGCCTTCCCAAAAATACAACAGTCTAAAATTGATATTGTGTCGCTAGAGTGCCAAAACTCTCGTGTGCCAATGGAGCTGATCGAGCTTATTCGTGGCAAAAAAGTAATGGTGGGTGCCATTGATGTGGCTACTAACACTATCGAGACCCCAGAAGAAGTGGCGGCTACCTTGCGTAAAGCACTGCAGTTTGTGGATGCTGATAAGCTTTACCCTTCGACCAACTGTGGCATGACTCCTTTGTCACGCCAAGTGGCCCGAGGCAAACTAAAGGCGTTAAGTGCCGGTGCCAAAATCGTGCGTGATGAGCTTAACTCTTAAGCTATAACCGTATCAAAAGTGGCTAGTCTCTAGCCACCATCGTTTTTGAATTTAGGATTAAAGTAATGATTGAAGCTACTGACTTTAGAGATGCCATGTCTTTGTTAACCACTGCAGTCAATGTCGTCACCACCAACGGTGATTCTGGCATGCACGGGTTTACGGCCTCTGCGGTGTGTAGCGTTACCGATACACCGCCAACTTTGTTGGTTTGTATGAATCAAGCCTCTCGCTCACATAGCCATTTTGTTGAGAATAAAATCTTGAGTGTGAATGTGTTAGGCGCACAGCATGAGTCTATCTCCAATGCCTTTGCCTCCAAGCTCACTCAAGCCGAACGTTTTGAGCAAGCCCGATGGACGCAGCTCACTACCGGAGCGCCGGTGTTAGAAGATGCTTTGGTCAGCTTCGACTGTGAGATTGATCAAATCCAGCAGGTGGGCACGCACAGTGTGTTTATGTGCCGAGTGGTCGATATCAAGCTTCCTGAAACTCAAGATACCGCTGAGCACAGTTTGGTTTACTTTAATCGCTCGTACCATCAGCTAGGCCAATTGGTTGAAGTCGCTATTGCCTAGCCCAAGCAGTTATTATTGACGGTAGCTATTTCAATTAAAAAGCCCTATAAATAACATAGCTTTTAAATGAAACGGCTACCTAAATAAAGTAGCCCTCCCCTCCATCTTTTAACTGAGAAGAAAATATCCTGTGGAATTAATCATCTTTTTAATCATTGGCGCTCTGGCAGGATTTGCTGCAGGGCTTTTTGGTGTGGGCGGTGGCACCATCATCGTACCGCTACTGTTTATTGTATTTACCCAAATGAATTATGATCCTGACACTATCATGCATTTGGCATTAGGTACATCACTAGCGACCATTATTGTCACCTCAATAAGCTCACTTATGGCGCACAATAAAAAAGGCTCAGTGATGTGGCCGGTGTTCAAAAACTTAGCACCCGGCATGGCAATTGGCTGCTTTGCCGGTGCTGGCATAGCAGGTATGATCTCTGGCATTCATCTACAAATCATTGTTGGTATATTCTTGTTATGGGTTGCTCAAAAGATGTTTAGAGGCGGAAAAAAGCCAACGGCCAACAGCGCTAATGTCAATAATACCCCTGCAGACTTGCCTTCGACACCTAAACAATTGGCAGCAGGCGGGGTTATCGGCATTGCTTCTGCCATCTTCGGTATCGGCGGTGGTAGCTTGACTGTGCCTTATTTAACCCGTTATGGGGTGGTAATGCAAAAAGCGGTCGGAACTTCAGCGGCTTGCGGATTACCCATTGCCATTGCAGGTGCATTGGGCTTTATGTTATTTGGAATGCAGCAAAAAATTGATGTTCCTAACACCATTGGCTTCGTACACATCTATGCCTTTTTAGGCATTGCTTCCATGAGCTTCTTTACCGCCAAACTTGGGGCAAAAGTGGCGCATATTTTATCACCGGCTATGCTAAAGAAATGCTTTGCGGTGCTGTTAACTCTTATAGGCTGTTATTTCCTTTATAAAGGCCTGCGTTAAGCTTTAACTTAATAGGCTCTGCTCAAATATTAAATCAAAAAGCCCCTGACAGAATTCTGGCAGGGGCTTTTTACTGTCAGCGATGAATAAAGTTCCATATTGTGTCGCTTTATTTTATTTAAAGAATATTATAGTAAATACAGCTTAGAGAGTTTATCAGTATAGTAGACTTCACAAAATAATTATGAATAAGGGACGAATTAAAATGTGTTTTTATAGATTACCATTTGCAATCATTTTAGCCTATTTTTCAATATTAACTATTCTACTCTCAAGTTGTCAGAATTTATCATATATTGATAAACATAAGGATTCTGAAATAAGCACAATAATTAAAGATAAAAATATATCTGTGAAAAGATTAATTAATTTAGCTGAGCAAGGTAATTCTGAAGCACAGTTAAATCTTGGCCTTATGTATTATAGGGGAGACAGAATAGGACAAGACTATACTCAAGCACTTAAATGGTTTGAAAAAGCAGCTAATCAAGAGAATGTTTGAACCGCCCCGACTATATCGGAGAGTGGATTGCTTGAGTCAGGCAGCTTTGTCTGACTCATTAAGGCTATCATAGTATCGTCTCTCAAACTCAAAAGGCG
>NZ_JMKP01000036.1 GCF_000685805.1 Psychrobacter phenylpyruvicus DSM 7000 = NBRC 102152
GAGCAGGGTATTGCTATCAGTATGGATGGTCGCGGTAGGGCTCTGGATAATATCTTTGTGGAAAGGCTTTGGCGGTCAGTGAAGTATGAATGCGTGTATTTGCGACAGTTTGAGACAGTCAGTCAGGCAAGAGCAGGTTTGAAAGAGTATTTCGAGTTTTACAATCATGAGCGTTTACATCAGTCGCTCGATTACCATACTCCTGCACAGGTTTATCTGGCTAACAATAGTTCGGATAATGAATCGTTTTATCAACCCAATTCTATCTTAATTTTATGATAATTTGGTCTAGACATTGGGGAGTACGTTACTTGTCTTTATTAGAACCTTCTTGCTTGGACTCATCTTCTGAGTCATCTTCATTAGACTTCTCTTCGTCTTGTTCTGAATTAGCTTCTTTATTAGAGTCATCTTCTTTATCTGAGCTGGCTTTTGACTCTTCTTTTTCTGTAGAGGTTTTCTTATCAAAGCCCTCTTCTTTAGACTGTTCTTCTTTGGCACTATCTTGTTTAGAATCATCTTGTTTAGAATCGTCTGCACTAGATTCTAAATGTTGATCTTTATTAAATTCTTCAAAATCGCCATCCTCATAAATAACCTTATCACCTTTGACAACCTCCACTTCTACCGCTTCCTTGTTTGCTGGAGCTTCGGTTGTATTCTCAAGAGACTCTAGCGCTTGGTTTATATTGTTATTTGAGTTTTTACTATCGTTAGATTGGTTTGACATGTAACAGTTTCCTTTTTTTAATAATTATTTATCATTTATTATGATAGCCCACTGAGCCTCTAGCATTAGTGCTTTAATGTAAAAAATTATGCTTGATACGTTAAGATTTCTTATTATTAAATTAGCTCCACAGCCCTTCCGGATATATCAGCTCTCTATCAATGATAGGATAGCCCTCAAACTCAAGAGTAATGCCTGAAGCGGTTGGGGTTAAATGGCACATAGCCCCTAAAGGAAAGCTTTGCTTACGAGCCACGTGCCCAAAAGGGAATCCGGTATATATAGGCAAACCAGTGACTTGACTCAAATGCTCAATCACTGCGGACAAATTATAACGGGCATCATAACTGTCTTCTCCGGCTCCACTAAACGCCCCTAGCACAATGGCTTGCTGATTTTTGAAAGCCCCTGATAGATATAAACTATAAAACATCCGCTCTACTTGATAGGGTTGCTCACCCACTTCTTCCAAAAATACAATTCCCCCTTCAGGACTGGGCAGATAAGCACTGCCTGCCAGCGCAGAGACCACACTTAAGTTACCTCCCCATAAAATGCCACTAAGCGGTGTGGCTAAAGCTACGTTTTGTTGTGGCAAGTTAACCTTAAGGTTTGGATTAGTCAGCGCTTCCACAAAGCCCTGGCAACTGACTATATCTGGCTCCCTCTTACCAAACTCGGTATATAACATGGGGGCAGCCAAGCTACTCATATTACCTTGTGCCAATAAAGCACATTGTAGAGCGGTAATATCACTAAACCCTGCCAAGATACTGCCCTGATCTTTCATTACCCTGCCCAAACTCTTCCAATCAACCGATTCTAGAATCCGCATGGCGCCATAGCCACCTCGTGCAGCCAGTAGCAATTTGGGTACCGCTATAGCCCCTGTGGCCATATTTTGTAAATCACTGGCTCGCTGTTGATCAGTACCCCCAAAGCGTAAATACTGACGACGGCTAATCTCTGGGTTTTGCACATCAAAGCCGGCACAAGTTAGACGCTGTAACCCTAAGATATTGCGGCTGTCATCAACACCAGTATTGGAGCTGGCAAAGATGCGGGTGGGTATGCTCGGTGATTTGCACTGGCTCAAGTTTTTTATTGAGTCAATAGAATTGGTATTATCATTAGTTGTGGTTATTAAACTACTGGCTGCCAAAGAGCTATTGGAATGAAGCAACCCTAACCCTCCTATGCCTAAAGTGGTAAGTTCTAGAAATCGTCTTCTATTTAATGGGGCTGACTGAGCTTTATTGCTTTCATTACAGTTACCTTCACTGCGATTACTATCACTACAGTTATTATCACTCCGATTAGGATCACTGCCCTGTAGTTTAAAGCTTCCTAGGGTTTCATCTTCACTCATAACCATCTCTTAATTGTTTATTTATCAATTGCTTATTTATTAGTTTTTGACATTATTTATTATGCTTTATTTATAGATAGAGTCATACCTAAGCTCGAATTGTATATAACTCCCCTGTGCTTAGCCAATGCCGTATTCGTTAAACTGATGGTGATGATAGCTTTTATCAACTTGGCTAAATGTTTTAGTTTGCCATAATAGTGACTTATAGCCCTAATTGTAGGTAGCGCTTTACAGCCTTGGATTGTAGTTGCTTATTATTTTTAGTAATCCTTTTTTATTAAATCAGCTGTTTATTAAATCAGCTTTTTGTTGGATTAAGACTTTGGTTATAACTTGTATCATTTCTTGAACCCAAAACATACCTAGCCTTGCGTTATAATAGCTATTGGGATAGCTAATTTAAGAATAATAAAAAGATCTATAACCACACTTATTCTGCTTTTCATCCCTAAAAAATATTTCTGGTAGTACCTATCTTTTGGCAGTCACATCGTACTGCCCTACCTTTTTCGTTCCTTAATTCGTTGAAGTTATTAGGACTTATTATGAGTTATATATTTAATCGTACTTACCCTCACACTCGTTTACGCCGCTTACGCGTTCATGACAATGTTCGTGCTATGGTCCGTGAAGTTGAGCTGCATCCTAAGCACTTAATTGCGCCTGTGTTCGTACTTGATGGTGAAAATCAGCGTGAAGCTGTCGCTAGTATGCCTGGTGTTGAGCGTTTATCGATTGACTTACTGGTTGAGTATGCCAAAGAGCTTTTAGCAGAAGGCGTAACCACCATTGATATCTTCCCTGTTATCGATGCTAGCCTAAAAACTGAAGATGGCCGTGAAGCGTACAATCCAGATGGCTTAACCTGCCGTGCCGTTCGTGCTATCAAAAAAGAAGTCCCAGGCATGGTGGTTATGACTGACGTGGCTTTAGACCCTTACACCACTCATGGTCAAGATGGTCTGTTAGACGAATCAGGCTATGTGGTGAATGATGACACTGTTGACGTTCTGGTTAAACAAACCCTAGCACACGCTCGCGCAGGGGCAGACATCATCTCTCCAAGTGACATGATGGATGGCCGTATTCTAGCTATGCGTGAGGCACTGGAGGAAGAGGGCTTTGTGAATACCGCCCTTATGGCTTACTCTGCCAAATACGCTTCTGCTTATTATGGCCCGTTCCGTGATGCAGTAGGCAGTGCGGGTAACCTTAAAGGTGGCCATAAAAAGCAATATCAGATGGACTTTGGTAACCGCGCCGAAGCCTTACATGAAGTTGCTATGGATATCAATGAAGGCGCTGATATGGTAATGATTAAGCCAGGTCAACCTTATCTAGATCTTATCCGTGAAGTAAAAGATACCTTTGGTGTGCCAACCTTCGCCTATCAAGTTTCTGGTGAGTATGCGATGCACATGGCCGCCATCCAAAATGGCTGGTTAACTGAGGACGTTATCCTTGAGTCACTGCTTGGCTTTAGACGTGCTGGCGCTGATGGCATCTTAACTTACTTTGCACTAGAAGCTGCTAAGAAATTAAATGCTTTAAGATAGCCTCTGATAGTGAAAGCTTATTCAGCATCAAGCTAATTAAGCATAAAAAAACCCCCGTATCTAATTGGATACGGGGGTTTTATTTTAGTCTGCTTATTTAATATTTAATTAGGGTAAGCCGACTTAATTTAACTAGCCTCTATTAGAAGCGTTTTACGTAAGAGATGCCATATACCCATGGGTTGATCTCTGCTGTACCAATATCATTGCCATTTAATTTCACATCTGGCTCAAGGTCAATGTAACGAGCATCGATACGAACGGCATCTGTTGGGTTAAGTTTGAAGTCTAAACCCACGTGACCGGCTACACCCCAGTTGTCTTCAATTTCTAACTTAGAATCCTTTCCGTCATAAATGCGCTCTTTGAAGAAAGTAGTATAGTTCGCACCCACACCGATAAATGGTTTCACATTCGCATGTACATTATCAAAGTGGTATTGTAGTGATAATGTTGGTGGTAAAAGCTGAGTTTTAGCTTTAGTTACATTACCAGCTGCATCTTTCAAATCAATGTCATGATGGAAAGGAAGAGCTGCTAACAACTCAATACCCACGTTGTCTGCTACGAAGTACTCTGCAGTAATGGTAGGACGTACGTCATAATCAACTTCAGTCTTAAAAAGACCTTCTGCAAGGGTACCGTTATCACTATCTGGATCTACATAACCGGCACCAACACCCACAGTCCAAGTACCTGCAGTTTCTGCCATTGCAGTCATGCTTAGACCCGCAGCTAAAGCAGCTATTAACAATGCTTGACGTTTAATCATATTATCCTCAACTTAGTTGTTTAAGTACTGGGTAAAAATGCTAAATTTACTTCAATAAATCAATGCGTCTATCCATCGAAATCAAAGCGTTAGAATTTTGCTCTTATCTAACTCCATAGTTGTATTATATTACAAAGCCTTACGTAGAGTAAGGTCTTTCTAATAAAAAAAACGACTTCATAGTCGAGTTAATAACCGCTCAATAAGTTTGCATAGATTTGGTTGTGATTTTAAAGCGAACCCCTATAATAACCACTCGGTAATTTTACAGTTTTTAAATTGTTTTTAATCCCCTAATCATCAGTTAAATAACCCTCTAATTCAGTCTAGTTATCCAATCTCTATCGTTAGTAATATAAAAAGGTGTGCCATGAGTAAGCTTAACCCCAAACAACAAGAGGCCATGACTTATGTGTCTGGTCCCCTCCTCGTTTTAGCGGGTGCAGGCTCAGGTAAGACTTCGGTAATTACCCAAAAAATCGCTTATCTTATTCAGCAATGTAATGTCCCGGCTGAACGTATTACTGCGGTGACCTTCACCAATAAGGCGGCTCGTGAGATGAAGGCACGTGTCTCATCCCTCATGCCCAAAGAGAAGACCCGGGGTCTTACGGTGTCGACGTTCCACCAATTTGGACTACAGTTTTTGCGTTATGAGCTGCTACACACCCCATTAAAGGGCAACTTCTCCATCATGGATGCCGACGACAGTAAGCGTCTGCTGATGGAGCTGATGATGCGTGACAACTTATCTGGGGCAGAAAGTCGTGAGCTGGTAGGTAAGGCTATTAAGTTTATTTCTGACTGGAAAAACGATCTAATCGAGCCAGATAAAGCGATGGAGACATTAGACGACCCAGAAGATATGATTTTTGCCAATCTTTATGCTTTATATGAGCGTAACTTACGGGCTTATAACGCCGTCGACTTTGATGACTTAATTGTCCTACCAGCCAAGATATTACGTGAAAACCAGCAGCTACGTGATAAATGGCAAAACCGTATCCGCTACTTACTGGTTGATGAATATCAAGATACCAACACCGCTCAGTACGAGCTGATTAAGCTTATTGTTGGTCCAACTGGTAAATTCACCGTGGTGGGTGATGATGACCAATCTATTTATGCTTGGCGCGGGGCACGTCCTGAAAACATGGCGCTACTAAAAGAGGACTTCCCAAAGCTTAAAGTGATTAAGCTTGAGCAAAACTATCGCTCGACCAACCGCATTTTGAATGCAGCCAACACCGTGATTATGAATAACGAGCATTTATTTGAAAAAGCGCTGTGGTCGGATAAAGGTCAGGGTGAGAAAATCCGCATTATTAATTGCCGCAACGATGATGATGAGGCGGAGCGTGTGGCCAAAGAGATTGTGGCTCATAAGCTACGTAACGGCAATGAGTGGGAGCAATACGCAGTCTTGTATCGCAGTAACTTCCAAGCTCGGATGCTTGAAGCTCAGCTGCGACAGTTCCAAGTGCCTTATAAGCTATCTGGAGGACAGTCCTTCTTCGCTCGTAGTGAAATTAAGGACGTTATGGGCTACCTGCGTCTGATCCTAAATCCAGAAGATGACAGTGCTTTTTTACGTATCGTCAATACCCCAAAGCGTGGTTTAGGACCAGCCACCTTAGAGAAGCTAGGGCTATTTGCACAAGAGCATAGTATTTCTCTGCTCGCCTCTTGTACACATGGCGGTCTGCCTCATGTCCTACCAACCAAGGCTTACAGCACCTTAAAGGAATTTGGCGACTTTATTGAGCACTATACTCGCGAGCTTGATCAGCACCCAGACCCAGTACCCCTAGTCCGGCAGATGATTGATGAAACTGGCTACATCGACTTTGTGCGCAGTGACTCAAAAACACCGCAGCAAGAAAAAGGCCGTCTCGATAACATCGAAGTACTGTATACCAGTATCCAAGCCTTGATTAACCGCGCTGAAGATGACGATGACAAAACCATTGATGCGGTCATTCGTAAGCTGGTACTGCTCGATATGCTAGAACAACAGCAAGAAGAGGAAAATACCAACAAGGTTAACTTAATGACCTTACATGCGGCCAAAGGCTTGGAGTTTGATTTCGTCTACATTATGGGGCTAGAAGAAGAGCTGCTGCCACACCGTAACTCTATCATTGCTGAAACCATTGAAGAAGAGCGCCGCTTAATGTACGTGGGTATTACCCGTGCCCGTCGTGAGCTGACTCTAACTTTGGCCGCTCAGCGCCGTGGAGGTGGTCAGATGCGCACCACCACTCAAAGCCGCTTTTTAGAAGAGTTACCTGAAGAGCATCTAGACTGGCCGGCCAATGCTAAGAAGAAAAAAGCTGAGCGTGACCCTACGGTAGTCGCCAATGAGTATATGTCTAATATTAAGGCACTGCTAAAAAAGAAAAATATGTAAACCAATGCTTGGGGCTAACCAAATAACAGATAGCCCCTACAAAGGCCAAAAAATATTGTAAAATATCACAAAAATGGCAGGAAGCGTTCCTGCCATTTTTGCTTTTAGGGGTTTAGTTTTATGCCCCTTGCTCTTCACCTTCTCTCTCATCAAGCAATCTAAGGGCCGCTATGTCTACTCAAACTGAGCATAAAGTCAAACCAGAACCCCTCTCAGAAAGCTATGATCGCGCTGAAGACAAACTTATTTATTTACAAAGGCTAGTAGCAGACAAAGATCTGACTACTATGGCTGAGTTCTTAAATGAACAAACTGAATATGAAATTGCCAGCCTATTAGAGTCCTTTCCTCACGATGCCCGCCAGCTGATTTGGGAGCAGGTGCCCGTCGATATAAAAGGTCAGGTTCTGGCTGAAGTGGTCGATGACATTCGCCCCTCATTGATGGAAAACATGCAAGCAGAAGAGATTGAAACGCTTGCTGAAGACTTAGATGCGCAAGACATTGCTGAGATTTTAGACACGGTTGATGACAAGGTTCGCTCTGAGGTAATGTCTAACCTTGATGAGGACATTCGCCAGCAGGTCAGCCAGCTTAATACTTATGAAGAGTATGAAGTCGGTGACTATATGGACCCAGATACCATTCAGATTCAAGGCAATATTACTTTGGAAGAGGTCCAAAACTGGCTGCGTCAAGATGAGGATCTGCTCGATGATGAAACCCAAGAGCTCATCGTCGTTGATACCAGCCATCAGCTGCTAGGTCTATTAAGCTTGGTGGACCTGATTAAGTATCCGCAACAGTCTTTGGTTGAGCAGTGGATTGATCCTGCTATTACTATTAACGACAGAATGGACATTCAAGATGCGGCTGCGGTATTTCGCTCCTCCGACATTCGCTATGCTCCCGTCGTTAATAGCTTCGGCGAATTGGTGGGTCAGCTCAACGCTGAGGACATCATGGAAATTATCCAAGATGACGTAGACAGCACCATGAAGCACTTAGCCGGTGTGAGCGATGATGAAGAGCTGTTTGCTCCCATTTTACGTAGTGCTAGGAGCCGTAGCGTCTGGCTCGGCATTAACTTATTAACGGCACTACTCGCCGCCTCAGTTATTGGACAATTTGAAGAGGTACTGGCACAAGTAGTCGCTTTGGCAGTATTAATGCCAGTCGTCGCCAGTATGGGCGGTATCTCTGGTAGCCAAACGCTAACTGTGGTTATCCGCGGTTTGGCAATGGGTCAAATCGGGGGTTCTAACCGCTTATGGCTAATGAACAAAGAGCTGTGGGTGGGTGCCATCAACGGGGTAATTTGGGCCTTGATTATGGCTGGCATTGCTCAGCTTTGGTTCCATGATCCGAAGATCAGTTTAGTAATTGGCTGCGCTATTGCCATTAATATGACTGCAGCCAACGTAGCTGGAATCGGCATTCCGCTATTTTTGAAGCGTCTAGATATTGACCCTGCTCTATCAGCCTCAGTTATTTTAACCACAGTCACTGATATCGTTGGCTTTATGTCCTTTTTAGGCCTAGCCAGCTGGTTAATTCTTTAACCATTAGCTTTTTTGCAATTGATTTTAAAAAAAGATGAATTAGACTGGGTGCACTTTAATGTCTATATGGCTAAAACCACAAAATAATGGATAAATTATGAATTCTGTACAAGTTAAAATTCTAAACCCAAAAATCGGTACTGATCCCAATTTCCCTATGCCCACTCGAGCTACAGATGGCTCAGCAGGTATCGATTTGCGGGCCTGCATTGATGAGCCTATTACTATCAAGGCCGGTGAGACACAGCTTATCGGTACCGGCATGGCGATCTATATCGCTGATCCTAACTATGCCGGCATCATCCTACCTCGCTCAGGCTTAGGCCATAAACACGGTATCGTCTTAGGCAACCTTGTGGGTCTAATTGACGCAGATTATCAGGGCGAACTAATGGTGAGCATCTGGAACCGCAGCGAGAATGATTTTGTGCTAAACCCTGCAGAGCGCATGGCACAATATATGGTGGTCCCTGTGATGCGTCCTGAGTTCGAGATTGTCGAAGAGTTCAATGAGCTAAGCTCGCGTGGTGCAGGCGGCTTTGGTCACTCAGGCCGTCAATAGCTTCAAGCCACTCGTTTACAATGCAATAGCTTAAAAGAACTATTATTATAAATTTATAAAGCTATAATGATGGTTTGTTGAAATTTGGAACCTTGCTTTGTCATTGACTACCTTTAACGACCAACGTACCCTTTTCAAAGCTTATGATATCCGTGGTGAACGTCAATTGTTTACCACCGAGTTCATGACCGCATTAAGTCATGCGCTTGCCCGTCACTTTGTAGAGCATGGTAATGCCAGTCAGGTAGTCATTGGCTTTGATGCCCGTCATCACAGTGAAACCCTTGCCAAATACATGGCTTCTAGCTTTGAAGCTCATGGCTGTGAGGTCATTTGGTTGGGCTTAGTGACCACACCCTTGATGGCTTTTTGGGCCAATCAATATCAAGGCCACGGGGTTATCGCCACTGCCAGTCACTCAGAACCGCATATCAATGGCCTGAAATGGCTGCTTAATAGTCAGTCTCCAAGTAGTGAGCAAATCCAGCAACTGTATCAGCAGCTATTATCTGACCCCTCTATTTATAGCGACAAGATTGCAGACAAAACTTCGGCTACCCCTAAGCCAAATCAACCCTTGCCAAGACAGATTACTTTATCCCGTCAAGAGGTGTTAACCCCTTATATCAACAAAGCGGTTGAAGCGCTTGATAGTATCAATAAATCACGTTTCAAGGTGATAACCTCTGCCCACCAGCCCAATACCGAGTCCGTAGGTTCTGCGCTGAAGATTGTCATTGATTGTTTAAATGGCTCTACTGGCCTATTTGCTAAAGAATTTTACCAAGCACATCCCTCTTTGTGCTCAGAAGTTATCATACTTAATGCCAATGTTGACGGCGACTTCCCAAAGGGCAATCCAGACCCCATGGAATACAATCGCCTCCATGAGTTGTCTGCAGCCGTGTTGCAACATAAGGCTGATCTAGGGTTAAGCTTCGATGGTGATGGAGATCGCTTGATGGTAGTCGATAGCAGAGGTCAGCCGTTGGTAGCAGATCACTTATTATATCTGCTGTCTCGAGTAGCCATAGAAGACCACTTTGCATCTAACACTTGCAGTCACCCCGATTCCTGCACCCCGACCGTTATCTTCGATGTGAAGTGCTCCCATCATCTACCTGCCTTGATAAACCAAGCTGGGGCGCAAGCACAGATGAGTAAAACGGGTAGCAGTATCTTACGCCGCACCCTGCAAGCTAGACAAGACAGCACAGATTCGCATAGCTTATTTGCAGGCGAACTGTCAGGACACTTTATCTTTAATGACGGCCACTTTTTATTGCATGATGATGCCATGTATGCAGGGTTACGTCTATTAAACTGGCTGCATCTTCAGCCTATGAATTTAGCAGAAATCATCGATACTTTGCCGCAAATGGTTAGCACCCCAGATGTTTATCTGCCTTTAGCCGATTACTCTTATAGCGTGTCACAAGACACCACTTGCCCTGACTTGGAACAGGGTTCGCAGCCGATATTAAATAAGCTATCAGCACTGTGCCAAAAGCTACAAACCGGTATAAAAGATTTACCTCCCTCATTGCCAGCAGATGCTCGACTGACCTGTATTGACGGCTTACGCTTAGATTTTAGCTATGGCTTTGGCATTATTCGCTCCTCAAACACCAGCAATAGTTTGACAGTGCGCTTCGCCGGCAACTCTCTATCCGATTTAACCCAAATACAAGGTTATTTCGTCCACCTGTGTCAGTCTATCAATGAAGATTTGGCCAATCAGGTAGCCAATATCCAGGTAAATCAGTAGAATAATAAAAGTAATTTGAACTGTTTGTTTAAGTTCAAAAGCCATTTATTTAAATTCACGGCCTTTCAAAGTATAAAAAAGAGTCTCTCATGTCCTTAAATCTAGCCCAAGCCAAAACCACTGCTCAAGTATTAACCACTGCCCTACCCTACATTCAGCGCTTTGAAGATAAAATCATTGTGGTGAAGTACGGTGGCAATGCCATGACCGATCCAGAGTTAGAAAGCTCTTTTGCTCGTGATATCGTCCTGTTAAAAACAGTTGGCTTACACCCTGTTGTGGTACATGGCGGAGGACCACAAGTAGATAACTTACTAAAAGAGCTGGGCCGTGTATCAGATCGAATTGATGGCATGCGCGTTACTACCAAATCTACTATGGACGTGGTAGAGATGGTGTTAGGCGGTAGTGTTAACAAGTCTATTGTCAGCCTGATTAACAAACATGGTGGCCGCGCTATTGGCTTAACGGGTAAAGATGCCAACTTAATTCGTGCCAAAAAGCTACTTATGAGTAAGACTGACGAGCAAGGCAATAGCAGTGATATCGACTTAGGCTTTGTGGGTGAAGTGGTGAGCGTCAATAAAGATGTGATCATGATGCTTATTGGCTCAAATTTTATTCCAGTCATTGCCCCAATTGGTGTGGATAAAGAAGGCAATAGTTACAATATTAATGCTGACTTAGTGGCTGGCAAAGTGGCTGAATTTCTACATGCTGAGAAGTTAATGCTACTGACCAACATCAAAGGGGTTATGAATAAAGAGGGCAAAGTAGTAACCGGACTGACTCCGAAAAAAGTCGACGAAATGATTAAAGACGGCACCATTTCAGGCGGTATGATTCCAAAGATACAGTGTGCCTTAGATGCAGTACTTGGTGGCGTAAAAAGTGCGGTTATCGTCGATGGCCGTGTGCCCAACGCTACCCTACTTGAAATCTTTACCAATGAAGGGGTGGGTACCTTAATTAGCCGTGATTTAGAATCTGCTTTAAGCTAATTAGCCATAGGATTTATCAGTGTTATCACTTATTAATCTGATTAGTTATCCATTATTGATAGCTGGTTTTTGAAAAATAAAAGGGCATCTGCAATGGCAATGCCCTTTTGTTTTATGATAGTTCCAAGATTCTATGACAGGATTAATAATTTATAATCACTGTAATTTAAAACTTAGGTAGCTTAAAGTTTAGGTAACTTATAGCTTAGGTAAATTAACGCTTAAGCGGCAAATGCCTGCTCAAAGTCCGCTTCATTAAAGCCGCAAAGTAGCACTTTATTGCCTTGAGCTTCGCCTTCTACGATGGGGCGTTTAATCATACTGGTATTTTCAACCAATAGCTCAATCGCTGTATCGACGTCGGCATCAGCCGCTGCTTTTTGTTCATCAGTCAATTTACGCCAAGTGGTCCCTCTTTTATTAAGTACTTTCTCAATACCCAGCTCGTCGACCCAGCGCTGAACACTTTGCTTATCGATACCTTGCTTCTTATAATCGTGGAATTGATAGTCAATACCAAGCGCCTCTAATTTTGTGAACGCTTTTTTCATAGTGCTGCAAGATTTAATACCATAAACTGTTATTGTCATTTACATCTCCTGTTGTTTTTATAGCCATTATGTCGCAAAAAAAGTTTTAACAAGCTTAATAGTTAATACTTTATAAAGCCAGTGCAAGCCAATATACGGTTAAAATTAGTGCTTACCATCGCAATTTTGGTCAATTTAAGCTATTCTATCGTATCTGAATTTTCTTATTATTAACTACGTTACTCATTACGATTTTTTTATTCAAACTTTTAAAAAACATCTAACTTAGAGCCTATTATGAGCACCACAGCAACTGAACAGAACCATTCAAACCATTATCAACCAAAGCAAATCGAAGCGGCACAACAAGCTAAGTGGGAAGCGGATAAACGCTTTGAGGTCAGCAATGACATCAGCAAAGATGAGAAAACCCGTTATATGCTATCTATGTTCCCTTATCCAAGTGGCAAGCTGCATATGGGGCATGTTCGTAACTATGCTATCTCAGATGTTCTCAGCCGTTATTATCGCTTAAAAGGTGAGCAAGTTTTACAACCTATGGGTTGGGATGCGTTTGGTATGCCTGCAGAGAACGCAGCCATTGCCAACCAAGTTGCCCCAGCAAAGTGGACCTTCTCTAATATTGATAATATGCGCACTCAGTTAAAGACATTGGGTCTATCAATTGACTGGTCACGCGAATTTGCTACCTGTACTCCTGAATATTACCGCTGGGAACAATGGTTCTTCCTACAGCTGTACAAAAAAGGCTTGGTCTATAAAAAACTAGCCACCGTAAACTGGGACCCAGTAGATAATACGGTACTGGCCAACGAACAAGTTATCGATGGCAAAGGCTGGCGTAGTGGCGCTCCTGTTGAGAAGCGCGATATCCCTATGTACTACTTCAAAATCACAGATTATGCCGACGAGCTACTGGATGATTTAGAGCAGCTAGAAGGACAGTGGCCAAGCGATGTTATCACTATGCAGCGCAATTGGATTGGCCGTAGCCAAGGTATGGAAGTTCACTTTCCCTACAAAAACAGTGATGATATCAGCACCCTAGATGTGTTTACTACGCGCCCTGATACCTTAATGGGTGTTACTTATGTGGCTGTGGCTGCTGAGCACCGCCTAGCCAAATTAGCCGCTGAACAAAATCCCAAAATTGCTGAGTTTTGTGAGCAGTGTAAAAAAGGCTCTGTGGCAGAAGCTGACCTTGCCAAAGCTGAAAAAGTGGGTATGGATACTGGTCTGACGGTTACCCATCCTCTAACGGGTAAAGAGATCCCTGTTTGGGTAGCCAACTACGTACTAATGAGCTACGGCTCTGGTGCGGTAATGGCGGTTCCTGCTCATGATGAGCGTGATTTCGAATTTGCTAGTAAATACAACTTACCTATAAAGACCGTGATTGAAACTCCTGAAGATCATGAAGGCGCTTACACTGAGCGCGGTATTTTAGTTAACTCAGGTGAATTTGACGGTCTAGACTTTGACGGCTCATTTGAAGCCATGCTTGCCAAGCTTGAACCGCAAAACTTAGCTTCACGTAAGATTCAATATCGCCTACGTGACTGGGGTGTATCACGTCAGCGTTATTGGGGCTGCCCAATTCCAATGATTAACTGTGAGTACTGTGGTAACGTTCCTGTGGACGAAGCAGACTTACCTATCAAGCTACCAACAGACGTAGTGCCTGATGGCCGTGGTAACCCCCTAAAAAACATTCCTGAATTTGTTAACACCACTTGTCCTAAGTGTGGTGGCCCAGCCGAGCGTGAGACCGATACCTTTGATACCTTTATGGAATCAAGCTGGTATTACGCCCGCTTTGCAAGCCCCAATGATGACACCCAAATGGTTGATAAGTCAGCCGCGGACACTTGGCTTCCTGTCGATCAGTATGTGGGCGGCGTTGAACATGCGGTAATGCACCTATTGTATGCCCGCTTCTATCATAAGCTAATGCGTGATGAAGGTTTGGTATCAGGCGATGAGCCTTTTAAGAACTTACTGACTCAAGGCATGGTATTGGCCGGTACCTTATATCGCAGTAATGAGGACGGCAGTAAAACCTATTACTTCGCTGAAGACGTTGATATCAGTTACGATGATCGTGGTCAGCCTATCAATGCGACATTAAAAGCAGATGGTAAGCCAGTTACCATCGGTAAAATTGAGAAGATGTCTAAATCAAAAAATAACGGGGTAGATCCACAAGCCATCATTGATCAATATGGTGCAGATACCGTTCGTTTGTATACCCTATTCGCCGCGCCTGCTGATCAGACCTTAGAGTGGTCAGATGACTCACTAAAAGGGCCTTATAACTTCTTGAAAAAAGTTTGGCGTGAAGTGCAATCCCATATTGAGTCGTTACAACAACAAGGGGTTAGCGCTACTGAGTTACCCGCTATTTCTGCTATCGATAGCAATGAGCTTGACAGCTTAGCAAAAAATCTACGCCGTAAGACTCACGAGGTTATTGCCAAGATTGATAATGACTTAGGTGATCGTCTATCGTTAAATACGCCAGTATCAAGCTTAATGGAGTTGGCTAACGAGATTGGTACTTTTATTGCCAAAAACAAACAAGTTAACACCACCACACTGGCAGTACAGCATGAAGCCATTACTACCCTGCTGACTATCTTGTCTGTTTATGCCCCGCACATTGCAGAGCATCTGCTTGAAGAGCTGGGAATAGATACTCTGAGCTTGACTTATCCTACTGCTGACAAATCAGCATTGGTTCAAGACACCATCACCATGGTGGTTCAGGTCAATGGTAAGGTACGCGGCAAGATGGAAGTGGCGCCTAATAGCGACCCTGAAACGCTTAAAGCACAAGCGAAACAAATCGAAACTGTAGCTAAGTATCTAACGGGTGAGATTAAAAAAGAGATCGTTGTGCCTAATAAGCTGGTTAACATTGTGGTGGTAGGATAAATCATGACCAATCTATTAGCCCAGACTAAAGCTGGTAATGTTGCCACAAATAAGCGTGGTGCTCTATGCACTGCGCTATTAACAGCGGCATTAGTGGCAACGCCGCTTATGCTCAGCAGCTGTGGTTTTCATTTGCGAGGCTATGACAGTCCTATCACTTATGTGGCGCAAACCACCTCCCTTAGTCTCAATGATAATGACCCCACCAGCTTTCGTCTAAAGCAGCCGCTAACCGAACGTCTGAATGCCGTTGGGGTCAAGGTGGTGGATAGCATTGGACGTCAAATCAATAGCAGTGATAAGCAGTACACTTCTAGTATACGTGTAGATAACGTAAAGCTTAAACGCTACGAATTGGTGGGGGTATTAACCGAGGTTCGCCTAGTGTTGTCTGCAGATGTGTTCTACGAAACGTTGAATAACGATCAGGGCCAGACTAATGAGCCTATTACCGTAAAAAACCAAGTGCAAGTAGAGCGTACTTATCAATTTGATGAAGCTTCAGTCAGTACCGATGACAAACAAGGTAAGCAGATTGAAGAGTGGCTATATACAAACTTAGCCCAGCGCATTACCGATCAATACGTGGCACTAAACTTACCCCGCGTTGCACCAAGTACTAAGCAAGACGACTCTAAGGTTAAAGTATTGGTGCCGACTGATTCTGCCTCGCCTACTACTGAGTCTACTCCCTAAGCCATGGAAGATACTTTTTTAAATGTCTATCCAAAACTTAGTGCTGCTAACGCCGCAAACCCCCTAAACTTAACCGGGTTGTGGTTAGCGCATGGTGATGAGCCTTTGTTACAGCAATGGCTCATCGATGCCATGCGTAACTCTTGGCGAGCACAAAATCTGGCGGTCAAACGCTTAGAATTAGTGTCTAGCAAGAGCTGGCAAGAAGTCATGAGTGAGCTTAATAGCTTATCATTATTTGATGATGCCACAGCCGTTATCGTCACCGGTAACCATAAGCCTGACAAGGCAATGCTACAAGAGCTCACAAGTTTTGCTACTGCGGCCAATAATGGCGACAATCAAAACTGTATGCTATGGCTAACTGGCAAAGTAGATAACCGCTCAAAAAGCAGTAAATGGTATATCCCCTTTGCAAAGCAAGGGCATGTCATTGATTGCAACTTATATAATGAGAACCAACGTCAACAGATGCTAACCTTCCAGTCGCAAAAATTTGGGTTGAACTTATTACCCGAAGCTTGGCAGTTTTTGATGGTGCAAACGGAACATCATCTACTCAGTGCTTATCAAGCCTTATGGCGCTTGTCTTATTTATATTCGCCACAGACCATCTCTCCTAACGAAGCTACTATTGATGACAGCCAATCTGACTCCTCGGATGCAGTGACCGCTACTACCATCGATGTTGAGGCGTTAAAAAATGCTCTAGTCAGTGATGCACAATATAGTGTCTTTGATTTATCCGATGCTATGTTGGCCGGTAATGCCGCTCAAGTAGTTAAGATTATGGAACAACTAAAAGCCACTGAAGAGCCTACTCCCTTAATACTTTGGGCCATTAGTAAAGACATGCGCCTGATTATGCAGCTCATGGCCGGTGAAAATCCACAAAGCATAGGCATTTGGAGTAGTAAGCAATCTTTATATCAAAGTGCTTGTCAGCGTCAAACCCCGCAAAGCATCGCCGATTGGCCAGACATTCTTTATCAGTGTGATAAAGCGGTAAAAGGTATTGTGCGTCAACCTGCTTGGGAGCTTATGTTACAAGCTGCCTTAAGAGTGACAGGACATCGACTATTTTAGTCAGTTGCCTTAGCTTTTTTAGTTAAAGTTATGGTGATGTCTATCTCTAGGACTGCTTATTTCGTTTATCTCCATTTATTTATCTTACCCAGTTATTTATTCTCCCCAAACCAATTCCTCTGCGCGTTTTTATCCTCTTCAACTGTCCTTTGTAACCTTTCTTAAACTTAATACCATAGTCTTTTTATTGTAGTGAGGTATCATAAGCCTATTTAAAATTAGGTTGCGGACTGTGACATGGCTTTTATCTCTAATCAGAAAACTCGCAAGTCTCTCATAAAGTGGAGTCTCATAGCTTTAGTAGTCTTGGCTTTGGGCATACTTTTATATAATAAATTCAAACCCAAAGAAGAGAGCCCAAACTACATTACCACTCCTGCGGAGATTGGAGACATTGAACGTAATGTAATGGCTTCAGGTAAAGTAAAGGCTCTAAACACGGTTGATGTAGGGGCTCAGGTTTCTGGGGAAGTCGTTAAGCTTTATGTAGATGTTGGAGATGAAGTAAAAAAAGGCGATCTCATTGCTCAAATTGACCAAGTCACCCAAAAGAACAACCTTTCTAACCAGCAAGCTACTTTAGAGCAAGGTCGAGCCGGATTACAAAGTGCGCAGGCAGAGTATTATAGCCGCAAAGCAGGGCTAGAAAGCGCCCAAGCCGATCTAGCAAGCCGCGAAGCCGACTTGAAGCAGGCTCAATCTGATTACGCCAGATTACGTCCATTACTCGCAATGGATGCTATCAGCCAACAAGAAGTCGAAAATGCGCGTACCACAGTTGAAAAAGCGCAAGCCAGTGTGGCCGCAGCGAGATCCGCTATCAAAACTGCCCAAGCAGCGCTTATCACTGCTCAGTCAAATATCGCCAGCAGCGAAGCCGACTTACGCAAAGCCCAAACCAACTTAAATACCGCCAGCACTGACTTAGGCTACACCACTATCCGTGCCCCAATGGATGGTACCGTTGTCGCTGTGGTCACCGAGCAAGGGACCACCGTTAACGCCAATCAAGCCGCCCCCACTATCGTGACTTTAGCCGACTTATCAACAGTGCGTATTAATGCCCAAATCTCAGAAGCAGATGTGATTAATGTAAAAGCGGGTATGCCGGTATACTTTAATACCATTGGTGATCCGGACAAAAAATACGATGCGGTATTAACGGCTGTCGAGCCTGCCCCAGAACAAATTAGCTCTACTAGCTCCACCGACTCTGCCATCTATTATATTGGCTACGTTGAAGTACCTAACCCCGAACGCCGCTTTCGTATTGATATGACCGCTCAAGTTTATGTGGTCATCGATAAAGCTGAGAACACGCTAATAGTGCCTTCTGCCGCAATCAAAAAAGGACGAGGCGATAATAATGCTGCAGGTGGCAAACGCTCTGCCAAACAAGGAGCCGATGCGGCTACCAATATCCCTGCTACTAACAACTCTGCTACCCACAATAAAGGTAGCTATGTGCGAGTGTTAAAAGCTGATGGCAGTGTCGAAGACAGACCCGTAACCGTGGGTATCGACAATAGAGTGAATGCCCAAATCCTAAGTGGACTTAAAGCAGGTGAAGCGGTAATTATTGGTGAGAATTCAGGCGGCCTAGGAAAAGAGCAAAGCCGTCGCCGTCGTCCACCTGGAATGTAAGAGGTAGTCTATAAACCTATTAATTACTAGTTACAGACTCCCTCACTTACTATGAATTTATCTTAGGCTATTTCTTTTATTAGCTTTGCCTGAACTGAAGATTTTGCTATGACCACACCCGAGCCGCCAATAAGCAACTCTGTTGCACCCGACCCAGTGCTAAAAAGGACTGCCTCGTCGCCAAAACCGGGGGCAGAGCCTATCATGCAACTTAACGGTATCATCCGTGAGTTTCCTGCTGGTGAGCAAACCATTCGTATTTTGCACGGTATTGATCTCACTATTTATCAAGGTGAAATGGTGGCCATCATTGGTCAGTCCGGCTCAGGTAAATCCACCTTGATGAATATCCTAGGCTGTTTAGACAAGGCCACTGCCGGTGAATACCTCATCTTTGGCAAATCAGTTAAGCAGCTAGATGCCGACGAGTTAGCTAAACTGCGCCGGGAACATTTTGGCTTTATTTTCCAAAGATATCACTTACTTGGCGATATTGATGCTCGGGACAACGTCGCTGTTCCTGCCGTTTATGCTGGAATGGACAATAAGCTACGAGCACAGCGGGCTGAACAATTACTGACGGATTTAGGCCTTGGTGATAAGGTTCATAACCGGCCCAGTCAACTGTCAGGCGGACAACAGCAACGTGTATCGGTAGCCCGAGCTTTGATGAATGGCGGTGATGTCATCTTGGCCGATGAGCCTACAGGTGCCTTGGACAGTAAGTCAGGGAAAGACGTTTTACAAATTTTAAATAATTTAAACAAACAGGGTCATACGGTGATTATGGTCACCCACGACCCCAGCATTGCAGAGCAAGCAGAGCGGGTTATTGAACTCAAAGACGGACGTATAATTGCAGATTACCGCAATGAGCACTTTAACCATTCAGCTCAAACGCAAACCCTAGCCAATGAAGAGACAACAGAAGAAGCAACAGCAGCGTCAGCCAGTTCCTCAAAAGTATTACGCCACAAACAAAAAAGTCGGTTAGGCTCACTAATTGACCGCCTATCAGAAGCTTTCAGAATGTCAATATTGGCGATGCGCGCTCACAAGATGCGTACCTTGTTGACCATGCTAGGAATTATCATTGGTATCGCTTCGGTCGTGTCAGTAGTGGGTATAGGTCAAGGCTCACAGCAGCAAATATTGTCCAACATCAGCTCATTAGGCACCAATACCATCACCGTTATTGATGGTTACCCCTATGGCGACCCCAGACGACAATATAATGATGATAATCTGACGCCAGACGATGCCAAAGCTGTCGCCGATCAACCTTACGTGGTCAGCGTCAGCCCGCAGCTTGATACCAGCGCCAGTGTCCGCTATCGCAATATACAAGAGTCTGCCAGTATCAGTGGTGTGGGTTCAGGCTATCTAGAGGTCACTGGAGAAAAACTGGCACAAGGTCAAAGCTTCGATGAGCAAAGTATTTCCTTACGGGTGCAAGATATCATCATTGATGATAATGCCAAAAGCACTTTCTTTTCAGACATCGCCAACCCCATTGGAGAGGTGCTACTTATTGGCAATGTTCCAGGTCGTGTAATTGGGGTGTTAGAACCAAACGATAATGCATTTGGCTCCTCTAGCGATAGTCCTACAATCTATATGCCCTACACCACTATGATGTCGCGTATTGTAGGCGGGGAAACCATTGATCGCTTCGTGGTGCTTATTGACAATCAAATTTCAACCAGTGCCGCAGAGTCTGCAATTTCAGAGTTAATTGAAGGCCGACATGGGGCTGATGACTTTAGAACCCGTAACTCTGACTCTATTCGTCAAACCATTGAGTCTACTACCAATACCATGACGCTACTCATCTCCTCTATTGCGATCATCTCATTAGTCGTAGGCGGTATCGGGGTAATGAATATCATGCTGGTTTCAGTGACCGAACGTACTAATGAGATTGGGGTACGTATGGCAGTGGGAGCGCGTCAAAGCGATATTATGCAGCAGTTTTTGATAGAAGCTGTCCTAGTTTGTATTTTAGGCGGGGGACTAGGAATCCTGTTAGCGTTTTTGATTGGAGAAGGGATTAATAGTTTAGGCTCGGATAGCTTCAGCGTAATCTACTCCCCTACTTCCATTATTGCCGCTTTTATTTGCTCTACATTAATCGGAATTATTTTTGGTTTCTTACCTGCTCGCAACGCAGCGAAACTTAACCCAGTTGAAGCTTTATCTAGAGATTAAAGCGTTTAGTAACTAGCTACGATAATATAAACGACCATAATCTAAGCTTAAAACCACAAAAAAAACGATTAATATTGAAAAAAATAGAAAAATTTAACATTTAGGGTTGCATTCTCATTTTTGAGGCGTATAATGTGCTCTCACGTTAAGGGGATACAGCAACCCTTTAACTGTTCAGGGCCGATAGCTCAGTTGGTAGAGCAGTAGACTTTTAATCTATTGGTCCCGCGTTCGAGTCGCGGTCGGCCCACCAAATATTTAAAACCCCGATTAGTATAGTCGGGGTTTTTCTTTCAACAGTTTGCCTTAATGTAATTCTTTCTATTGAAGATTCATATTAAATTTAGACTGTTGATAAGATGCCATAAAATTGAAATTATTTTCAAATTTATGTTGCAATCTTAAATTTGATAAGTATAATATGCCTCTCCTAACAAAGAGACAGATTATAAAATCTCTTAAAGTTCAGGGCCGATAGCTCAGTTGGTAGAGCAGTAGACTTTTAATCTATTGGTCCCGCGTTCGAGTCGCGGTCGGCCCACCAAATATTTAAAACCCCGATTAAATCATTTTAATCGGGGTTTTTTCTTGTCATTTTATAAAGCTAACTACTTGGTTGACTCGGTTAAGATAACTATCTCAACTCTGAGCTCGTTTACGTCCAAACTTCAATTGCAATCGCAACATACTCAAACTATGTAATATGGTCATTTTGCGGGGTTCCTTAGGCGTTTTAGCAATAATATCATCATAGTCTTCAGTTTCTAATTTCTGGAATCCCTCATGCGCTAATATCACAGTTTCAGGCTGCAAATCTCTTATCTTTGCAACTGAAGCTCGATAGACATAAGGCAAAGTAATTAATAATGGCGATACAAACCTGGATTTAATCTTCAATATTAAATCTGCAACATAGACTTGGCTAGTTTCAGCATGCCAAAGCGATATATCTCGGTCAGTATGACCAGCAGTTGACAACACTTGCCAATCCTCAAAGTTAGGAATTCTATCGCCATCTTGCACATAGGTGTCTGCATCCATTTCGGGGTCGTACCACAAAGACGTCATCTTTTTTCCCTGACGATGAGCCACATAGTAAGTCAGCGCTAGATCATGAATATGACCAATTTTACCGGTAACACCGTTATACCAAGGCTTATAGTGAGCCGCCGTTACAATTTTGCACCCAGTCTTTTGTTTTAATAGCTCCGCCCCACCGGCATGGTCAGGGTGCATGTGAGTCACGACAGCGGTCTTAAGTTGGCTTATAGGACGTTGTAAAGTGTTAGTGATGTAATCCAATATACTGTCCACATCACAATGACACCCTGTATCCAATAACAGTAACTTATCAGGATATACCGCAAGATAGGTGGTTTGAATATACCCTTCTACAGCTACTATTTTCTCTAAAGTCATGACATTCCTATTCTTTTATTTATAAAAATAATCAGCCATGTTAAACCCTATAACTGCTTTGGTTAAGTCTGCGTATTGACCGATAAGTTTACCTTTTGTTACCAAAATAGTTTTTTACCCATTGTAGCTAAACCAAACAGGGCCCGGAATAAATTAATTAACCTCTACTTACGATTCTATGAATAAGTGATATACCTTAACTACAAAACTTATCAGTATGACATTTATACTAGAGCCTAACGGTGTTTGTCAACATAGTTGTCACCATTTAATGAATTAGGCGACTCTCATCTTATCAATCGATTTTGGCTCTTTTACTGGATTTAAAGTCGTTGGGGGTACAGGTGTACAATCTCTCACCTCTCGGCCACCCCAGCGCGCAGGATTTAATGCTTTCGCACTCTCTATCGTCTGCTTACGATTTGCTAGAATGACTTTATCCTCCCCCATATGGCGCTCATTAGGGGTCACAAATCTAAGCTGACTGTGCTTATGCTCCATGTTATACCAATGAGCAAACCTAAGCACCCAAGCTCTCGCTTCATCAAGACTATT
>NZ_JMKP01000037.1 GCF_000685805.1 Psychrobacter phenylpyruvicus DSM 7000 = NBRC 102152
ATGCCATGCTCTCGAGCGATACTGGCAATTGATCGACCTGAGTCTGTCACTTCTTTTACTAAAAGTGCTTTAAACTCGCCGCTGTAAGTTCTTCGTTTGGGTGTATTAGGAGATTGTGTTGTCATGTTAGTGTCCACGATTATTTGTTCATGGACACTATCTCGCATTTTTTAATAGAAAAAAAGATGGGATGGTCGGATGCTTACTAACAATGTTCTGAAATTCATAGTTCTTTAACTCTCTTGAATGGCATTAATTGATTTGGTAGTTAATAAAAATTAAATAATTAACAGATAATATGAGCTGAAATAAATGAGCTTTAATGAGTAATAATGATAGCCAAATGAAATAAAACCACTTCAGAAAACATTAAATGTACTTTTAAATTATTAATCTTAATCAAGTCCTCTAATTTACTTAACTAACCTAATTATATTAGCACATGACCTATTTGTATTAAAACAAAAGATTTATTTATTTTTTAAGTAAATTAAAACTCCTATTTCTTAATAAATAAAAACAATTAATAGTACACCCTATGATTATCAAAGCTTTGCAATATTAAAATTAATAATGATATAGTCTAAACCATATTATTTACTAAGCTTTTATAGTAATAACTTGTAACAAAAACTACACAAAGGATTGCTTTTTAATTTATATTTAAACGAAACTTATATCATACATCAATCACTGACTTACTTATTTAAATTAAACCCACCTTTAATTGAAACCCCATATTTATATCAAATTAATATTAAGTAATGACTCCTAAAACACCAATCAAAACTTTAGGCATTATTGTGAAGTAGAAATAAACAAAACAGCCTCTTAAAAGCACCTTAACGCAATCTTAACGACCTCAGCTTTAACATACAGCCATGTTTTATTTTAGAAGAAGTTTACACATGGTTAATCAAACCCCTCCCTCAGCCAACATGACTCCTATTTCACAGTCAAAAGCAGTCGCTTCAAGCCAGCTAGTGAGCTCCAAAAAGACCTCATATATTAAACAAATATTCCGAAAACCTATCAATGCCAATGTGTTGGTGTTTTTGGTAGCGCTTTATTTAACGCTCACTGCAAACGTTAGCTTTTTTTATAAGCTGACTGCAATTTATCCGCTGAGTCACAACCCTGTCTTTGTAATATCTGTGGGTCTACTACTACTTTGTGTGATTTGGTTACTGCTACAATTGGTGTGCCATAAGTACTTACATAAACCTATGTTGATATTAGCACTTACGATTGGTGCTATCTGTGCTTATTTTACTGACAGTTATGGGACTATCTTTGATACTCATATGCTGATGAATGGGCTTGAAACCGATCAGGCTGAAGCCATGGATTTGTTTGCACCGGCCTTTTTAATACGAGTAATAGGGCTTGGCGTCGTGCCGGCGTTAATTGTCTCACAGCTACACATCAAAGAAGTGCCATTTAAGATTGCAGCCTTACAAAAAATAGGCGCCTTGGTTGCCACCATAGTTTTAGCCGCCGCCTGTCTGGTACCCTTTGGTGATCAGTACGCTAGCTTTTTTCGTCAGCATAAACAGGTACGTTATTACGCCAATCCGGTCATGCCTATTTATTCTTCCATTAAACTAGGCACGGATAAGCTTGATGAAATGCGCCGTCCAAAAACTCTAACTGCCCACGCTGTAGATGCCAAACAAATCGCAGCAACATCAAGCAAACCTAAACTTATGGTCCTAGTAGTGGGTGAAACGGTTCGCGCTGATCACATTAACTTAAATGGTTATGCGCGTAATACCATGCCTTTACTATCAAATACCAAAGACATTTATAGCTATAAAGATGTCAGCTCTTGTGGCACCTCTACCGCTTATTCAGTGCCTTGTATGTTCAGTTACTCAGGTCAAGACAAGTTCGATGTGGATATGGCAGGCTACCATGAAAACGTGCTCGACACCCTACACAAGCAAGGGGTGAATGTGGTATGGCGGGATAATAACTCTAGCTCAAAAGGTGTGGCCGATCGCGTTATCTTTGAAGATTATAAAACTGAAGTCATCAATCCAGAGTGTGATGTAGAATGCCGAGATGTAGGTATGTTAAAGGACTTTGAAAAACTAATAACTCCTTCAAAAGAGGCCAAAGCCAAAGACACCCTATTGGTGCTACACCAAATGGGTAACCACGGTCCGGCTTATTACAAACGTTATCCTAAAGAATTTGAGGTATTCAAACCCACTTGTTTAAGTAACGAGTTGTCAAAATGTGATACTCAGTCGGTTATCAACGCTTATGATAACGCCATTGTGTATACTGATTATTTTTTACACAATATCATTGAAACTTTAAAACCTTATGAACAAGATTATGATGTGGTTATGATTTATCTAAGCGATCATGGCGAAAGCTTGGGGGAGAACAATATTTATCTACATGGCCTGCCTTATAAAATTGCCCCAAAAGCACAAAAACATGTGCCAGTTATAGTATGGTCACCAGCCTCAAATCATATTGATAATCAAGATATCGTATCGCAGTTAAACAAGCCGGCCTCACATGACTATTTAACGCCTACTTTATTACAGTACTTTAATATCAGTACCCAAGAGATGGATCATAAACCTACTTTTTTTAAGGCTCAGCGCTAAATTTTAGTTGCTTAAAATTTTGATCTACTTTGCATAAGTGAAATAAAACACATGAAAAAAATACTCATTATTGAAGATAACCCAGATATTGTGGCCAACATCTACGCCTTTTTTGAGCCCAAAGGCTATCAGTTGGATAATGCCCACAATGGTCCTAGTGGTCTAAAACTGGCCGCTGAAAACCATTATGACGTTATCTTATTGGATGTGATGCTACCGGGCATGGATGGCACTCAGTTGTGCAAAGTACTGCGAGAAAAACTGCACAATAAGACACCGGTGTTAATGCTTACAGCGCGCGATACCTTATCAGATAAAGTAGCCGGATTTGACAGTGGTGCTGATGACTATCTGGTCAAGCCCTTCTCTTTGGTAGAACTTGAAATGAGAGTTAAAGCGCTTATTCGCCGTCATCAAGATGAATATTTTGAGCAGGATATTAAGCTAGGCCCATTGACTCTAAATATTAACAAGCACACTGTCTATCGAGACAACACTCCTCTTAAACTGACTCCGACCGGTTTTAAAATCCTACAAACCTTGATGCAATCTTATCCCAACGTGGTAAGTAAGTCAGAGCTTGAAGAAAAAGTCTGGGGTGAGGATTTACCTAATAGTGATGCGCTGCGTACCCACCTGCATAGTGTGCGCGCTCAAGTAGATAAGCCCTTTAATAAGGCGATGCTAATGACTGTACCTGGAGTGGGGTATCAAATAGTCAGCCCTGAAGATGAAAGCGTTTGATAAAGGCTTTATCATATTATAAAAGCTATATAGCGCTATCCTCTTTTTTTTGCTGGCAGATGACTCATGTTCAACACCGATAAGATCGCCAACAAGTTTCGCTTATCTTACTTGTTTTTCACCCTTGTATTATGCGCCACCTTTATTGCTATCTTTGAGGTTGCTGAAAGTAAGATTGAAAAATTACTGGTACAAAGCTATCTATTACAACAGCTACAGCTAACGACTGAGATAACTGATGCCAGGGCATTATCTACCCCTATTGAACCTGGGCTTGGCGTGCGTATCTATCCCTTAAATTCAGCACCAAAGGATCTGAAAGCTGAAGCGACTTCAGATATCCAAGAAAAAAACGTAGTTACTGACACTGGACAAAAAGCGGATTTGTATTTTTTTAACTATCATTATCATGGTCAAGATTATCTTTTAAGCTACCTAGATACAGGCGCTACTTTAAAGCACCTACCTACCCGCTATGGCAACAGTGATCCATATCCGGTACTGGCACTTTTTGAAGAGCTGGAAGCAATATTTCTACGGGCTTTGGTTGGCGTTATCTTACTCAGCATTCTATTGGCTTTTATCTTCTCTTATTTTTCATCAAAAGCCATTATTAAGCCGCTGCTTGATCTAAAAGATGCGGTAGAGGCCGATCAGCATAATTTTGATGAGCTTACCCATTTGCCCACAGAGGTTGGGGTATTGGCACGTGCCATTGATGACAAAAACAACAAGCTTGAACAGTATCTCAAGCGTGAGCAGTTGTTTACAGGAGATGTCAGTCACGAACTTAGAACGCCTCTGACCATTATTATGGGTGCCTCAGAGGTATTAGAGGCGCAGTTAGCAGATAATCCCAGAGCCTTAGAGTTCACTCAGCGCATTAATAATACTGCTAAAGAAACCTCGGAAATTATCAGCGCTTTGTTACTACTATCTCGCACGCCTGAGAAGCTGGACGCCCCGAAAACTTGCATCAACCAAATTGCTCGAAGTGAAGTGTCTCGATTAAGTTATCTTCTGCAGTACAAGCCTGTCAGCTGCCGTATTGAGGCTGACCAAGATTACCATGCCTTTGTCCGCCCAGAGTTACTTAAAATGGCGCTAGGCAACTTAATCAAAAACGCCTTTCAATATACAGACTCAGGTGAGGTAGTCATTGCTATAGATGCCAATAAAATCTCAGTATCAGATACTGGGCTGGGTATTCCGGATAATATGATGCCACTATTGTATGAGCGCTTTGAGAGAATTGAGCCTAAGGAGCTAAAAATTGAAGGCTCAGAATTGGGACTAAGTATCGTACAGCGCATTATGAGTCATCTAGGGTGGCGTCTAGAGCACAGTAGCAATAAGGCCGGTGGCAGTACCTTTACCATTTATTATTAAGCTTAGCGCTATTTATTATTAAGCTTAGCGCTATTTATTATTGAGCTTAGGACTATTTATTATTGAAGTTAAAGCTATTTACTATCAAAGTTAGGCTCTTAACGTTTTCTTAACCAGCTGTTAATTATACTGAGCCATAAAATAAGGCTATAAAAAGTTATTTATAAGCTATAGCCAGTAACCTTTAGCTGACTTAAGAAATTGTTATGTTTAATAATATCTCCAATCAAACCTCAAAGCAGAATATAAATTCCGCTCCAAAACCGTCTTTTTCTAAAACCGACTCCCACCCATCAAATTTAGATTCGCAAAGTTTTGCCTCCAATGTGAAAGGCAAAAAAGGGGTGGCGAGAATGATAAAAGCAGCAAGCTACTCAATCGATGGCTTTAAGGCTGCTTATGTTCATGAAGCAGCGTTTAGACAGGTTTTTTGGCTCAATCTTATTTTATTAATCGCTCTAGTGTTTTTGCCTTTTGCTTTAAGCCCAAAAATGATTTTAGTGTTTGCCTCATTTTTGTCACTTATCGTCGAACTAATAAATACCGGTATTGAAGCCAGTATTGACCATACCTCTACCGCTCAACATCCGTTGGCCAAAATTGCCAAAGATGTCGGATCAGCAGCTCAATTTTTAGCCTTACTATTGCTTTTCGTCTTATGGGTAATGGCTCTATATGGGGCGTTCGCTCCATTCTGGCCGGCCAGCTAAATATGCGTTCTTACAGTCAACCTACTAAGTACTGTTTTGCAGCAGGTCATCGTAGTCCCTACTATCCTAGTCTATCCCTAAAAAAGGGACTGCTGTTTTTTGGCTTAGCGCTGCTTTCTACCTTAATTTTTGAGCACAGTCAGATTGATGTGACCATAAGTAATTGGTTTTATATCGATGGAAGTTGGCTTATTGAAAAAGACGCTCAGCCCTTTCGATTTATTTTTTATGATTTCCCAAAAACATTGATTATATTGCTAGGCATTTATTTGCTTATAAATTTAGTTGTAAATAAACAGCCTCTAGCCCAGTCGACTCCAGCTAATAACTTATTAGCTGTTAAAATATTGTCTGGCAAAATAAATCGATGGCTATTGCCGTTAAATAAGCGAGAACTTAGTTTTTTATTACTATCTGTCGTTATCGTTCCTAGCGTAATAGCAGCTTTAAAAGGGGTGACCCATGTAAGCTGTCCCAATCATTTAACTATCTATAATGGCGATATACCCTACCTGTCACTTTGGCAAGATATCATTAGTAACAGTCGCGCCAAATGCTTTCCTGCAGCACACGCCAGTGCGGGTTTCGCTTTATATGCCTTTGCTTACTTACCTCGATTTTATCGCCACAAAGTTAAAATAATAATAGCAGTATCTTTACTGGGCTGGATTATGGGTCTGTATAAGATGTTGATTGGGGATCACTTCTTTAGCCATACCTTAGTGTCTATGTGGCTGTCTTGGGCAATAGTTTATGTCATGGCTTTGCTGTTTTTTCGCCCTATTCAAGCTAAGCCTTGCAATAAGTAAAAGTCTACAAATTTCACTTGAATAAACTTAAGAGTAATCCATACTAGGGCAATATGTCGTTAAAATTAAGTAGGAAAATTGCATGAAAAATCCCGAATTAGATCATGATAAAAAAAGACGCCTAGTAGGACACTATCTCCAACAACTCACCAAAACTGACCCTAATTTATACTACTCTTCCACCACAGAAATTGCCCACGCCCTACATCCGATGATTAAAGAGCATATGAATCGTATGCCCGTCGATGAACAAGCTTTATTTAGAAACATCACCGTGCGTGATATTGAAATGCTACTCAGCTTTCGCTAAATCTCACTACTTAGCCGCAATTTGCTTCCTGATTAAAGTTTTAATCTCTAATAGTAGTCCTAACCATGTTTCTATATGTATCCAAAATTGCATAGGTAGCGCTGTGTCACATAAAATAACGGTTTAATTTTTATTGAATCGTTTTTGGATACAGCCCATGTCAACTACCTCCGCAAACACCAGTGCTTCAAGTACTGGCTTAAATAATGATATTAGCCGCCTATCACCAACTTTAGTCTGGCAATACTTCTATGCGTTAACCCAAATCCCGCGCCCCTCTTATGAAGAAGAGGCGGTGCAGCAGTTTGTATTAGACGAAGCTGCCAGATTGGGACTGTGGGCTGAGCGTGATGCGGTCGGTAACGTATTGGTTCGCAAGCCTGCCACACCGGGTATGGAGAATGCGCCAGGCGTTATCTTGCAGAATCACTTAGACATGGTGGCACAAAAAAATGAAGACAGTAGCCACAACTTTAGCACCGACCCGATTAAAGCTTATATCGACCCAGAGCTAGATAGCAAATGGGTAACCGCTAAAGGTACGACGCTTGGGGCCGATAACGGCATTGGAGCCGCCGCTGCGTTGGCAGTATTAGCCTCAACTGATATCGCTCATGGCCCATTAGAAGCCTTATTTACCGCGACTGAAGAGACCGGCATGGATGGTGCAAAAGGATTGCAGCCGAATTGGATCCAAGGTCAGCTTTTGTTAAATTTAGACACCGAAGAGCTGGGCGATATTTGTATCGGCTGTGCAGGCGGCGTGGATGCCACTTTTACCCTGCCCATTGACTGGCAAGCTCCTACTGCAAGCCAAGCGTATCAACTATCAGTTAAAGGGCTAAAAGGTGGACACTCTGGTATCGATATTATCAAACAGCGGGGTAATGCAGCGCTGATTATTTCACGTTTATTAGACAACATTTCACCGCACATCGAAGTATCTTCCATTCAAGCGGGTAACTTACGCAATGCCATTCCTCGTGAGTCCAATGCTATCTTTGTCAGTGAGGCCACCGAAGCTGAATTAAACCAGCTTTTGGCAACTGAAATCGAAGTTATTCGTCGTGGCTTACCTTTTGAGGATCGCAACATTAGTGTGACTCTAGAGGCAGCAGACATGCCAGCTCAAACTTGGACAAGTGCCACACAAGATAATTTACTCACAGCCCTTCGCTTATGCCCCAATGGTGTTGATAGAATGAGCATGGACACTGCTGGGGTAGTAGAAACCTCAGTGAATTTGGCCAAAATTGATACTCAAGAGGACCAGTTACAGCTGCAAAACTTACTGCGTTCCCTAGATGATGATGCCCGTGATGATTTGGCAGATCGCATGAAGCGTCTGTTTCAATCTTTTGGGGCAACGGTTGAATTAGGGGGCGAATACCCAGGCTGGAAACCCGCGCCTCACTCTGCGCTAACAGACTGTGTGATTCAGGAGGGTGAGCAGCTACTAGGACGTAAGCCTAATGTGACGGTGATTCATGCAGGCCTTGAGTGCGGCCTGTTAGGACAACATTACCCACATTGGCAAATGGTTTCGTTTGGCCCTACCATTGAAATGCCTCACTCTCCTGATGAGCGCGTTAACATCGAAAGCGTGCAGAAGTTTTGGACTTGGTTGGTCAACGTACTGGGTGCTCTAAAATCTGCATAATGTCATTAGTACATTGAGGTTATACCATTGACACATTGAGCTTAGGGTGAACCTATTTGGTTTGATAATAATATTGGTTCGCCCTTATTAATATTAATAACACCTCCCTATTAATTAACAAATACAGAGAGAGTTATGGATTTTTTAGGATTTACAGTGGACGTTGCCACGCTAACTGAGGGCACCTTCCAATTAATTACTCGGGTAATTTTGGCCATTCTGATATTGGTTATTGGCCGCTGGCTTGCTAAAAAGATTGTCAAAGTTGCTTACGGCGTCATGAACCGTAGCCATTTAGAAGCCACTGTTGCCAGCTTTTTGGGTCGTCTGCTATACGGTGTACTACTGATTATTGTGATACTGGCTGCTTTAAGTAAAGTTGGGGTGCAGACAACTTCAGTAGTCGCTATCTTAGGCGGTGCTGCGCTGGCAGTGGGCTTGGCTCTAAAAGATCAGCTGTCAAACTTTGCCGCGGGCATTTTGATTGTAATATTCCGCCCCTTCGTGCGTGGTGATTACGTGCAAATCAGTAGCTACACCGGTACAGTTACCGACATTACTCTAATTAACACTCACATTACTACCACCAATAATCATGATGTGATCATTCCCAATAGCGACATCAGTACTTCAGCCATTGTCAACTACACCTCCCTGCCCAATCGCCGCGTAGATATCACCGTCGGTATTGGCTATGATGCTAATATTAAGGAGGCCAAAGAGGTTTTATTGGCCATCGCAAAAGCCAACCCCCTTGCTTTTACTGACCCTGAACCTGTGGTACGAGTAACTAATCTGGGTGACAACTCTGTGGATTTAACCTTGAACGTGTGGACTTCAAATGACGATTGGTGGGCCATGCAGTGTCAGTTACTTGAAGAGTTCAAGGTTGCTTTAGATGATAACAACATTGATATCCCCTACCCGCAGCGCAAAATTCATGTCAGTGGTTTGGACAATATAGTAAATAAAGACTCTTTAGTGAACAAAGACTCGGCTACTAATAGCCAGACAAATTAATTAATAAGTTAATTAACCAGCCCAGTTAACCAAAAAACCTTGCTTTACTAACTCAAATGCTGCTGCAAATACTGTAGCAGCATTTGTATTTTGGTAGATAAGTGCCGGTTTTGTGGATAAACTGCCCAAATACCTTCTTCTGGCTCTCTAAAGTCATCAAGCACACTGACCAGCTCTCCTGACTCCAAGTATTTTTGGACATAATAATCGGGTAACTGCACCACTCCCAATCCCTTTAACGCTGCATCCACCAAGCTATAACCGCTGTTATAACGTACACTGCCACTGACTCGGATATTGCGCTCTCGCTCTCCTTCTTTAAAATGCCAGTAGTCTAAGCTGCCCAGCAAGCAATTATGATTGGACAGCTCTGCCAAAGTTTGCGGTGCGCCATAACGGTCTAAATAACTGGGGGAAGCACACACAAAATTGGTACGGTGACTGAGCTTCTTTGCCATTAAAGTAGAGTCACTAAGCTTACCAATCCGAATGGCCAAGTCATAACCGCCCTCTACTAGATCGACCTTTTGGTTGCTCAAAAAAGCGGTGACCTCAATGTCTGGATACCGCACAATAAAGTCATTGATCAAAGGCAATAGCTGCTGCTCGCCATAGGTCACCGGCGCAGTCAGCTTAATCTTACCTTGCGGGGTGGATTGTAAGCTACTGATGGCTTGCTCGGCGGCATCTAACCCATCCAACAACCCACGGCAATGCTTATAAAACACCCGTCCCTCTTCGGTCAGTGAAATCTTGCGTGTGGTACGGTATAGCAGCTTTATATTAAGCTTCTTCTCTAAGGCACTCACTTGCCGACTCACTTGGGCAATAGAGACACCAAGCTCTTTGGCAGCTCGGGTAAAGCTCTCGTATTCAGCCACATATACAAATTCGCTAATGCCGTCCCACTTCATGATTATTACCATTATGTAAAAGATATTTGTCAAACCCTCATATTATCATCTAATATGAGATAATCTATAATACAAAGTATAACTAGCCCGCCCAGTTTATTTACAACTAATAAAAAAGAGAGAATAACTATGTCAGACAAATTTATTAAATCAAAAGCGGCCGTAGCTTGGGGTCCAAACCAACCTCTAAAAATTGAAGAAGTCGACGTAATGTTGCCGCGCAAAGGCGAAGTATTGGTTAAAGTACTTGCCAGTGGTGTGTGTCACACCGATGCCTTCACATTATCTGGCGAAGATCCTGAAGGTGTCTTCCCAGCAATTATGGGCCATGAAGGTGGCGGTATCGTTGAGCAAGTTGGTGAGGGTGTGACCAGCGTTGAAGTGGGCGATCATGTTATTCCTTTATATACCGCAGAGTGTGGCGTTTGTAAATTCTGTACCTCAGGCAAAACCAACCTGTGCTCGGCAGTACGTGAGACTCAAGGTAAGGGTCTGATGCCAGATGGCACCACTCGCTTCTATAAAGATGGTGAGCCTATCTATCACTACATGGGCTGCTCAACTTTCTCAGAGTACACCGTGCTTCCAGAGATCTCACTAACCAAAGTAAACAAAGAAGCCCCACTTGAAGAAGTGTGCTTACTAGGCTGCGGTGTGACGACCGGTATGGGCGCTGTGATGAACACTGCCAAAGTTGAAAAAGGCTCTACCGTAGCTATCTTCGGTCTAGGTGGTATTGGTCTGGCCGCCATTATCGGATCCGTTATGGCAGGCGCGAGCCGTATCATTGGTATCGACATCAATGAAAGCAAGTTTGAATTGGCTAAGAAATTAGGCGCAACTGACTTAATTAACCCCAAAGACTATGACAAACCTATTCAAGAAGTTATTGTCGAGCTAACTGACGGCGGTGTGGATTATTCATTTGAATGTATCGGTAACGTTGATGTGATGCGCTCTGCGCTTGAGTGCTGTCACAAAGGTTGGGGCGAGTCAGTCATCATCGGTGTCGCTGGTGCAGGTCAAGAGATCTCTACCCGTCCATTCCAGTTAGTCACTGGTCGTGTCTGGAAAGGCTCTGCATTCGGCGGTGTAAAAGGCCGTACTGAATTACCGGGCTATGTTGAGCGCTACTTGGCCGGTGAAATCCCATTACAAGACTTCATTACTCACACCATGCCACTAGAAGATATCAACGAAGCCTTTGACTTGATGCATGAAGGTAAGAGTATCCGTAGTGTTATTCACTTTGATGCTTTAAACGATAACGTTTAACCCTTCAAATAAAGACTTGCTTTAAGCTTAAGATTAAGCTAAACAACAGGGCTAAATAACATTGTTATTTAGCCCTTGTAGTTTGTTATACAGTCCTTTTACTGGCTCACTTTTAAATCTATCTCATAACTGGTACTTCGTCCTGAAGCTTGTGACTTTTTAAGCATACTTTTATCAATCAAGTCGTTGATATCTCTTAGCGCCGTATCTTGCGAACACTTCGTCATCACTGCCCACTTTTTAGTGGTCAGTTTGCCATAAAAGTCAGTCAGCAACTTGTTTATCATTATCAGCTGTCTCTCATTTAACGCCTGCTGTCGATGTGTCTGCCAAAACTGAGCTTTGACAATGGTTTTCTGTGTCGTTTCATGCGCTTCAATCAAGGACTGCTCTAGTGTTTCTAAAAACCATATCAACCACTGGGTAATATCCATATCTCCTTTTTGAGTCCGCTCTAAAATTTGATAATACTCATTGCGTTTTTTTAGAATTTGAGCAGACATACTATAAAATCGCTGACGACTGCCATCACTTCTTGCTAATAGCTTTTCAGTCAGTGCTCTGGTTAATCGACCATTACCATCATCAAAAGGATGTAAGGTAACAAACCAAAGATGCGCTATACCCGCTTTTAATACCAAATCCAGTTCATCCGTAGTGTTGAACCAGTTTAGAAACTCAGTCAACTCGTTGGATAATCTATCAGCATTAGGAGCGACAAAATGTACCTTTTCACGTCCATACCCACCTGAAACCACTCGCATCGGTCCCTTAATATCAGTGCGTAGTTGTCCAACCTCGATATCATATAAACCACTTTTCCCAGTGGGAAATAAAGCATGATGCCAACTGAATAGATCATCGATCGAAAGTGGCCTATCAAAATTATAAGTAGCTTCAAGTACCATTTCGACTACGGCATCAACTTCTCGAGTTGACTGGCTTAACGTCCCAGTTTCAATACCTAGATGTCGTGCTACTGAAGACCTAACTTGCTCATTATCTAAGTTTTCGCCTTCAATCTCTGACGTATTTATCACTTCTAAGGCCACCGCATCCAATTGAGCTTCTGAATTTAAATCAAACCCAAGGGTAGAAAGCTTGCCTATTAAGCTTCCTTGTAAGTGACGCACTCGAGCAACCAAAGACAACAGTCTTTTATCTGACCATTGCCACTGTGTCCAGTCTTGGCGCTCATGTATATAAGTGCAATTAGTCATCAATTCCAACTTTATAATATTTTATAAAAAGTTACTTTATGCTCCTATTTTACCCCCTTAAATAGAACTATTTACGGAGGTAAAACACCCTATTCACTGCATATTATGCGGTGAATAGCAGTATTAATCAATGCAGGTTTCAAATGATAAACTTTATAGTGGACTCAATCTCTAATACTTAGCTGTTATTCTCCGCTATCAAGCCTGCCACAAACTCTTGCCAGATATCGCTTTTATGACGTTGTTTGTGCCAAATCATCCACCATACTCTTTGCAAATCAATGTCTTTGATGTCTATTGCAATCAGACTGCCCTGCTTTAAATCCGCTTCAATCACATGCTGTGACAGACAGCCGAAACCTATATCGGCCTTTACCATATTTTTTATGGCCTCCGATTGCTGAATAGCTAGTACTACCTCAGCTTGGGGCATATATTGTAGTAACTGCTCGTCAATAACTTGTCTGGTCCCTGACCCCGGCTCACGTACCAATAATGGAATTTTAGCCAACTGTTTGGTAGTTAGTTGATAACTTGATTCTTTATACTTGTCATCACTTGTATTGTTTTGCTGCTTAGCTGCAATACCCTCTAGCCACTTACTGTCTTTTTTGGCAAAAACTATTAACTTGTCGTGGCGCCAAGCTTTTTGTTCAATTAATTTGCTATCAGTCGGTCTTGGCATGCCTTCTACCAAGCCTATATCTACTTTTAATTGCTCAACCTCACTTACCACATCGCGGGTATTACCAATAAAAAACTCTACTTTGGCATCGGGCCTATCGCCATAAATCTGCTGAATCAAAGACGGCAACACATAATTGCCAATAGTAGTACTGGCGCCGATATGAATACGCCCGGCTTGATATTGATGATACTGCTCCAAAGTTAGGCACTGACTCATTATGGCTTGGGCCTGAATATAGATGGCTTGAGCATTATCATTGCGATGCAAACGCCGCCCTATTCGTTCAAACAATGGCATTTTCAGCCGATCTTCAAGCTCGGTTAGCGCACTACTCACCGCTGACTGTGATAAATGCAGCTGCTCACTGGCAGCACTGGTACTCCCTGTCTGATAAATACTAATAAATACCGACAACTGCTTTAGGGTAATCTTTGGCAATAAAGCCTGACCAATGTTTAGGGGATAAGTGTCCGTCAGTTTTTGGGAAGTTGAGGCTGGCATGTTAAGGGCCTTGTAGGGTTGATAAAAATTCTGGAAAAGGAAAATAAAAATACACTAACCTATTTTATCGATAAAAACTATCTAATCAATCTGTTTTATTAATATAGAGAAAAGGAATATAGTAATTCTTAAATAATATAAATTTAATAACTATAAGCTAAGGCCAGATGTTTAATAAGCAGCGAGTGATTTTATGAAAGCCCATCATGCTCCATTTGACACCCATCCTACTCAGCGAAGTCAAGATAATAGAGGATTGAATCAACTGTCTGTGCCTTTATTATTAAACAAAATGCTAGGTGGCTATCTACCGCAACGTGAGCATGTATTGGGGCTACTAACGGTATTATTGGGCAGCTTAACCAGTATTTGGCTCAATGCACGTATTGAAGTTTGGACTGAGGGCAGGCTACTCGGTTTGTCATCATTAACCCTAGCTATATTGATAGGTATGGTGCTTGGCAACACTCTGTATCCAAAGTTTGCCAAACCGTTAGCAGCTGGAGTTACTTTCTCCAAAGCCCAGATATTACGCTTGGCCATTGTGTTATACGGCTTTAAGATTACCCTCTCCCAAATTGGCAATGTGGGATTATCTGCCGTAGCTATTGACGCTCTAGTGCTAAGCTCTACCTTCATTATTACTTATCAACTGGGTACCAAATGGCTGAAGATGGACAGAACCACTACCCTACTTATCGGCTCAGGGGCGAGTATATGCGGTGCTGCTGCGGTCATTGCCACTGAACCTGTAGTTAGAGCTGAATCACACAAAGTTACTATCGCTGTGGCGACTGTGGTGGTGTTTGGTACTTTATCAATGCTGCTATACCCCCTGCTATATCAGATGGGCTGGCTTGCCGGCTTGATTGATGCTCAGCACTATGGCATCTATATCGGATCCACCATTCACGAAGTGGCGCAAGTGGTGGTCGCCGGTAATGCCATTAGTCCGGAGGTGGGTAATACTGCCGTGGTTACTAAAATGATTCGGGTGATGATGCTTGCACCCTTCTTATTACTGTTGTCTATTTTTATTACCTCTACTGAATCTAAAGATTTTAAAAATATTAAGATCCTATCAAGTGCTATAGACCGTCAGCAAAATCAGCCTAATAAACTAAAGCTTTTAGCTCAGCGACTAAAACAAATTCACGTGCCTTGGTTTGCTTTTGTTTTTATCGCTATGGTGGCAGTGAACTCTGTACTTATGGTTTCACCCACTCCGATGATTCAAAGCTTTACCGAGCGTATGATTGATTTGGATAATTTATTACTGACGATGGCGATGTTTGCTTTGGGCCTAACTACCCATTTTAGTGCGGTTAAGCAAGCCGGTATTAAGCCTCTTATCTTAGCGGCTGTTATGTTTGTTTGGCTTATCTTGGGGGGTGGTTTTATTAACTCTTTTGTTGTTTTTTTTAAATTTGGGGGTATTTCTATCTAATATAGATAAATAATAAATTTATGATATTAACTAATATAAATAATCTCAGCTTTTCCAATGCTTATAATATTAATTTGCAACGACTATTTCATTTAAGCTCTGCTTATGTACAACAAACAAAAACGCCCTCATTGGGAGGACGTTTTTGGTGAAAAATAACTTTTAATTAAAGAACAGGTTCAATATTAGTATCAATATAAATAGTTCTATTGCTAGCACTATATTCAAAGTAGCTATTGCCACCATACTCTATAGTAGTACCTGCATCTTTCCAGCCTAAACCACCTAAGTTTACAGTGTCATTGCTACCACCTTTGATAAACAAACCTTTATAACCTGAGTCTAGATTACCTGTAGAACTATTATAAGCTAAAGCTAATCCTGTATTAAAAGTATTACCTTTATTACCAAGGTCAACTATCTCTACACTAAATAACTCATTGGCGGAGATACTATTTCCTGAGCCCGTCATTACTAAAGTATCAACTCCTGTTCCACCCTTGATGTTATTAGTTCCTGTCATATCAATAATTTTATTATTACCAGCAAACTCGATAACATCATCACCTGAACCAAGATCAATAGTGCCACCATACAGGTTATTAAACTTAACAGTATTGCTAGAGTCATCGCCCGATGCAAAAACGACTGAACCACCTGTCATGTTGATACCATCAACATTATTGAATGAAGTTAAGACATCATTTGCACCTAAATTGATAATACCGCCTTGTAGGTTATCTACTTTGACAGTATCAACTTCATTGTCCTCATTAGCCTCTTTAGTACCGGTATATACGGTACCACCTGTCATAGTAGTTATTGATAGTTTATCTTCACCAGCGCCTAAAACGATATCACCTTTGCTAAAAGTACCAATAGTAACTTCATCGTTGTCAGCACCAGTATCTACCAATGGTGCACCACCTGATGAACCTAAATAATTTATATTTACTGTATCTCTACCCTCTCCAGTATAAATCTTAGCCTCAGCATAGGCATAACCTCCAACGTTAACGGTGTCATTACCTGCTCCAGAGTTGATTATCGCATTCTTACCAACCATATCACCATGGACCGTAATTATATCTTTATCTTTACCGGTAATAATAAAGGCTTCTTGACCTCCATGTATTGCATAAAGGCCACGCTCAGTGCCAGCGTCCTCTTTTTTACCAACTGTAATAACATTGTCACCATCACCCGCCTCAATTTTAACTTTATGAGCTAAGTACCCTCCAGATGTTGAAGTAACCTCACCACCAATAGTAATTATATCATTACCACTACCAGCGCTGATACTTGATGTACCCCTTAAGTCAGAGCCCGTTGTAAGCTCGTTATCACCATCGCCCAAGTCAATGGTTGTGTGTAGAATTTCGTTACCAATAGTAACGATGTCTTTGCCTGAACCTGTTTCGATATAAGATTCACCCGTAACCGATGTTCCGATATTAAGCTCACTTCCGCCATCACCGAGTTTGATAGTGGCATTATCAACATAGTTCTTAATATCTACAGTATCTTTACCAGTACCAGTGATAATAGAGGCTGAGTTAGAGACATAGTCACCTATCGTTAAGGTATTGCCACCATCACCCAGATCAACAGTTGAATTATTTACATAACTGCCGATAGTGACGGTATCAGCATCGTTCCCAGTTTTAATCGAAGCTGACCCTGACACATAACTGCCAATATTAAGCGTGTTATCACCATCACCAAGTTTAACTGAGGCACTTTCAAGATAGGTCTTAATATCAACCGTATCCTTACCAGTACCAGTAACAATAGAAGCTGAACCAGATACTGACTCACCTATCGTCAAGGTATTATCACCACCACCTAAGTTAATAGTTGATGAGCCAGATACATAGGTTCCAATATTTACTGTATCAGCATGTTTACCAGTATTAATAGATGTAGAGCTATTAATATATTTATTAATATCAATTTTATTAATACCATCACCTAGGTTGATATTGGTACTGCTAACTGCATTATCTACTTTTAAGTAATCGTTATCCTTACCAGTGGTGATATTAGTAGTACCTAAACCACCCAAGTTATAAGTAAGAATTTGGTTATTACCATCTCCTAAGTCAATATTCGAACGTCTTATTCCACCTCCCGTTACATCTAGGAGATCATCACCACCTAGTGCCTTAATAGTACTTAAATCAATAGCATCGTTAGCAGCTTGGCCATTAATAAGAATTTTGTTGTGACCGCTACCCATATCAACGACAATACTACCCGCATTGCCTGACCCTGCTAAGCGGGCAATAGAATAAACATCATTCCCCTCGCCCATATAAACAGATGTATTGGTGTTTTGAACACCTTTAACAATCATAACATCATCACCTTTACCAGTGATAATACTAAACCTATTAGCAGCACTTAGGCTATAAGTAGCAATATTTCGCTCTACTAAGATAATTTGACCTGCATTATTTTGATCAAATCTTAACTCCCAGTTTCCAACACCATCACCATCGTAATCTCCTGTTTGACCTTCTATCCAACCGCCTGTCGCTGTTTCTGGTCTATCAGCTGGAACTAAGTCACTTGTTGATAAAGCACCGTTGTCATTATTATTAAAATAATAAAATTCAGCGAATTCAGTTGATGTATTACCTGCTTTATCGACAAAACTTAATGGTAAGTATGTATCAAAAGCACCCTCAATAACTTCTGGATTGCTTCTACTACCATTATAGTTTTTTATATCCGCTATCATCTTAGTTTGTTCGATGGTTAAGGTTAGCTTCCACTCTCCATTTTGGTCAACAGTAGTAGCTATTTCACCTTCATCAAAATTAAATATACCGTTTTTGTTGACATCAACAAATACTTTACCACCCGGCTCAGAGTATTTACCTGTTATGACTCCTTGACCGTCAATGATGTCATAACCAGTTACGACAGGTGATTCTGCAACTGTATCAAGTATGAATGAAACTTCTTTATTGGCAGTTTCAGTCACACCGTCTACTTCGGTTATACTTGCTTTATACACAAATTCCCGGCCTTTTGTATCGGTTATAGGTAGCGCTTCATTCGCCCAACTATAGGTAACTTGACCTGTCACTCTATTAGTTTCCATTGAAGCATTTGCAATATCCAACTCAATGGGGTCACCGATAATATTATTTTGTGAATCTACTTGCATACCTGTGACAGTTACTTTTTGACCTTGAAGTACTGGTCCATCTAACACAATAGAAACTACTGGTGTCGTATCATTTGTAATACCTTTCAATTCTGTTTGCTCATTTGAAACACTACTATCAGCAACGACGCCAGTGTAAGCTCCCTCAACGCCATAATGATTTGATGCCGTATTTTCAAATCCTGGGCGACTTGATGATATAAAATCATCTTTTATCACTAAAGACTCAAGTTCTGCAGGTTTACTGACAACTATTTGGACTTTGTTATTTGCATCATTAGCATCCTTATTACCATTACCAGCAGCATCTGTAGCTACATCATTTCCAATAGACAGTTCAATTTCTATAGATTCTTGGCCAATAGGTATAGAGCTAGGTGCAGTATAGATCGCTTTAAATACGTACTCACCATTTATTTCTATAGGACCCGTTAAGTCAGATAAAGTACCACCACCAGAAGTTATGTTTACTTTACTCAAGTCAAAGTTTTCAACTGGCTCATTAAATATAAACGAAACTTCGTGTTTACTATCAGTAGCTATATAAGACTCACTATCACTTCCTGAACTTTCAATTCCATCAAACTCTATTGCAACTTGTGGTGCAATAGTGTCTATCATGATTGATGCAGTTCCATCCTGTGACGTATTACCCGCCGCATCGGTAACTGTCGCCGTAACTTCTAAAGTTGAACCTGTCGTATCACTATTTATATTCACTAAACGCTCAGCATAGCCTTTAGTGATATCAGTTTCAGATACGATAATTTTTATACTTTGAGTAGTTTCTAGGCTGTTCTCATCAGTTAACCTAGTAGATAACTCGATTATATCGCCAGCTTCTGTACCCTCAGGTAATGTCACTCTTATAGGTGTATTACTAACATTGTAGCCTGTACCATTTTCCTCAATATTGATGTATCCATTGTCATCAATATTCTCTGGGAATGTAATAACAGGCTGACCTGGGACCACGACATCAACTTCGTATGGGCGTTCTGCCATTGCTGTACCTTGGTTACCTGCGGTATCAGTTGTTGTCACACTGACACCTACCTTACTGTCTTCAGCTAAGTCAGAGCCAGTAACTTCAATGCTGAAACTACCTTCAGCTGTCACTTTGCCTGAGTAATTGCTATTACCATTGACCGTTAAAGTAACTGTATCATCTGCATTATATTCACCAGTGACATGACCAGTAATAGTAATGGTTGAGCCTGCTTCTGCAGCATTAATGATATCGTCTTCAGCAATAATATCTACGCTGATATTCAAGCTTGGTGAGGTCTTATCAACAGTGATTGCGCCAGTTTCTGCAGTTGCGGTATTACCTGCCGCATCTTGGGTGGTGACTACGACTTTTTCATATTTACCTTCTGGCAATACATAGCTACCTTCACTGGTGGCTTCAAGGGTTAAGCGTGAACCATCTACTTTCACCGCAACAACGCTGACAATCTCATCACCTTCATCAGTACCTGTAATACTAAGCGTACCGTCATTGGTGATACCGTCTGTATCCTCACTACCTGTATCATTTTCTAAACCAATCTGTGGCGTAGAGATATCAGTATCTGCTGTCGGAACAGTTGCTTCTTCTGAACTACCTACGTTACCTGCTGCGTCTTTAACACTGGCAGTAACCTTACTGCCTGGCTGTATATTTATATCGTGGCCATTTAGTAATATATCTTCAGTAATAGTTACTTCAACTGGCTGACTACCCTCAACAACGATAGTTAACACATCATTGATCTGTGCATCTGGTCTTGGCTTAATATTAACGGTAATAGTACCATCATCATTAACATCGCCTTTGTTGTATTCAGCATCAGCGCCAGCACTTGGTACAGGCACTGTAATAATAGGTGCTTCAGGGGCAATGGTATCCGCTGTTGCCAGCTGCTTAGTTGCGCTCATGCCTAGATTGCCTGCTGCGTCTTTCACGCTTGCAGTTACTTCGCTTCCAGGCTTAACGCTTTCCTGATGACCTTCAGTAAGCATATCCTCAGTGATGGCTATCTCTTGACCATTCAAGATTAATACATCATCTACTTCAGCATCGTCTGGTAGTTTAATAGTGACAGTGACATTACCATTTTCGTCAACATCACCTTTGTTGTACTCTCCATTAGCACCAGTTGGCTCAGGCACTTCAATTGTAGGTACGCTTGGCGCTGTTAAATCGGGAGCAACTGCATCTACAGACTTACCAGGGTTACCCGCAATATCTGTTGCTGTTACGGTGATGGTTTCTGAATTAGTTAATGCTGGGCTCAATAGTATTGTATAGTTACCATCAGCGTTAGCTTTGGTTGTACCTATAGTTTTTCCAGCAGCATCTTTCACCTCAACGGTTGCACCTGCTTCTGTTTGACCAGTGACTGCCGCACCATTATCAGTGATTTGAGCTGTAATTGAGTCAGGACCTGTTAAGTCAGGCGCAGTTGTAGTACCGGATTCTGATGTATTACCAGAACCATCCTTTAAGGTAACGCTAACCTCTTCACCGTTAGTTAATGCAGGATCAAGCGTTGCGGTAAAGCTGCCCTCTTCGCCAATGGTACCGGTGATAGGCTTATCAACACCTGGCACAGTAATGCTCACGCTAGTGCCTTTCTCACCAGTCACAGTCACTTCTTCGCCGGTATCGCTAATCTCAACTACTGGCGCATCAGGTTTGGTGGTATCTCGTGCTGTAGCGTTAACTGGATCTGTGCTGTTACCAGCTTTGTCTGTCGCAGTCACAGTTACCGTCTCACCATTGGTTAATGGTATGGTCAAGTCTGCTGTGTATTCACCCGTTTCTTTATCTGCTACAGCTGTTCCTATGATTGAACCATTGGCATCTTTAATCTCAACAGTTGCACCAGGCTCAGTAGTACCTGTCACTTGAGTGCCTGCTTCGTTGAATTCAGCAGTAACTGACTCAGGCGCAGTTAGATCAGGCGCAGTTGCAGTACCAGCTACTGATTCATTGTTAGAACCATCAGTTAAGGTAACGCTCACGTCTTCACCATTGGTTAAGGCAGGTGCTAACTCAGCAGTAAAGCTACCGTTTTCGATAGTACCTTCTATAGGACCACCGTTTGGCAAGGTAATAGTAACGCTTGCACCTTCTTCACCAGTCACAGTAACTTGTGTACCGTCCTCATTAATCTCAACTACTGGCGCTTCTGGTGCTGTGCTATCAGGCGCAGTTGCATCAACCGGATCTGTAGTATTACCAGCTTTGTCTGTTGCTGTCACAGTCACCGCTTCACCATTGGTTAATGGTGTAGTCAAGTCTGCTGTATAGTCACCTTGCTCATCTGCTACAGCTGTGCCTATGATTGAACCATTGGCATCTTTAATCTCAACTGTCGCGCCAGGCTCAGTAGTACCTGTCACTTGTGTGCCTGCTTCGTTGAATTCAGCATCTAGTGTTTCTGGTGGTGTTACATCAGTGACTTCAGGCACAACAATGCCATCAACCTCTCCAAGCTTCGCTTGTAGGTCTTCTTTATCTTTACTTGGGTCAAGTAAATTAATAGCCTCTTGTGCTGCTTTCTTAGCTGCGACTACTTTGTCTTGTAGATCTTGTAGATCGTCATGCTCTTGTTGAGTAATAGAGCCGTTCGCTT
>NZ_JMKP01000038.1 GCF_000685805.1 Psychrobacter phenylpyruvicus DSM 7000 = NBRC 102152
TGCATTACTAGCCCATAGCGTTTGCAGTCCTCTCGACATCCTTGTAAGCTGTTTTCAAGTAACGGCTTACTAAGCTCTTGATAGCTGATGTTGTCATTATGCACAAATCGCCATAACGCTTGGGTCTGAGCAAAACTGCTTTTAGTATCCATAGTTGCTTTCATACCAGCATGTAGATAACCGTTTGGGTGAGTGTGATTGTGTACGAGTTGTTGATATCGTTTGATGAGCCTCGTATCTAGCTCCATTTTATCTATGCCATACTGGAAGATTCTATCATTCTTTTTTGCTCTTTTTAAGTTGTGTAGATACCTATGCCTCTAAGGCGTGGGTTAGAACATCAATACCGGTATCAGCGGTAATATGTGGGGGCATACCTTTCATGATGACCGGATCAATGGCAGCAGCTAGTGGCACCATTCTCGGGTCAATCGATAGAGACTTTTGGTGTGTTTTATCGTCAGAAACTACTGCCCCTAATGTGGCTTCGGAGCCAGTACCTGCTGTGGTTGGGATACAGTATAGCGGCATGATTTTACCTGCTTTAAGTAGTCCCATTAACTTTTGTGGTTTACGCTTGCTGGCCTGACTCATGGCAATAATTTTTGCCGCATCAATCACCGATCCACCGCCTAACGCTAAGATGGCATTGCAGTTATTATCTACTGAGTGCTTAATCCCTGCCTCAACCACACTAAAGGTGGGGTCAGGGGTAATGCCGTCGTATAGGTGAAAGCCAATCCCTTTTTGCTGTAGATAGTCGGTGATTTTATCCGGAATTCCTAACTGATTTAGAACGGAGTCAGTGACAATCAAAATTTTGGTAGCCCCTTCATTGATCATCATATCGCACAGCTCAAAGCACGATTGGTCGCCAATGAACAGCTGCGGTCGAGGAATGGGCACCACTAAGGAAAAAGCATGCAAGGCTTTGGCGCGAGTTTTAGCGACGGCTAAGTAGCCGGCATGATTCAGTTTACTAGGAGTAAAAGCGTGTTGTAAGGTGGCAACGGCCTTGTTAACTGGCATAAAAAATCCTTTTTTATATGGCGAGGTTAAGAGTAATAACAGTATAGATATAGTAAACAGGTTGCAAGCATTAAGGAAATAAATTGTAGCTAAAGTAGCGTGACTATAGAGTTTAAATAAAACGCAGCAAAGTTTAGTCTAGCTAAAACCGAGACATTATATATTGTCGAGACATTAAAAATTGTAAAAACTGTTTTGCCACTATATCAGGCAGAGGGGATGAGAAAAGGATTTAGAGAGGAGAAAAAAAGAGAGGCAACAACAAAAGGGATAAAATAATGGCGGTGAAGGAGGGATTCGAACCCTCGATACGCTATTAACGTATACACACTTTCCAGGCGTGCGCTTTCGACCACTCAGCCACTTCACCGTTTTGAAGCCCCATAGTATACCTAAACACAAGACAATTGTCATCTTTGATGGCTTTAATTCATAACTTGCCAACGATAATAATGTGGGACGTCATATACTGACGTTTAATATGGTTAAAAACTTTACAGGGACTACGTCGGTTGCTAGCATAGCCTACTTTTGAAAAAACAGTAACCGGTAGGCAGTGGTTACCATAAAATAGTAGGATTTGGTTAGTTAACTAGAGGCGATAGAAGTGGTAAACAGCACAGGCCAACAACAAATAAAGCAGTGGCCAGAAGGGAAGGTTTTTGACACAGATGCCCTAAAAATGCAGCGAAGAGCAGTATCCCTGTCTCAACTGTCGATGCAAGTTATTGTCAAGTTGACAATAGTTCTGAGTTTAATGTTTTCAATATCAGCTTGGGCCACAGACTTTAAAGACTGTGGCCAGAACTTTTATCAAGCTCAGGCGCCGGATTACTTAGATCAAAAAATACTAAATAAAAGCGTGCCTTTATGCTTTAATGGATTTGCTACTTTATATTCGGGTCTGTCAAGAACCCCTTTATGGTCAGCGGAGCACTTAACTCGTGAGCGACTGTATCAAGCCGAAAACTTGCCACGTGAGGACAGCTTCCATAGTGAAAGTCGGCTGCCGAGTGCCATGCGAGCTCAGCTTTCTGATTATAAAGGCTCAGGCTATGACCGAGGGCACCTAGCTCCTAATGGTGATATGGCCAATCTTAATCAACAATATGACAGTTTTAGCCTGGCCAATATTATTCCTCAGACTCCGGAAAACAACCGCTATCTATGGCGAAATATTGAATCCGTCACCCGCTATTTAACCAAAAAGCATGGTGAAGCCTATGTCATTACCGGAGTGGTGTTTAGCGGCAAAAAGCTAACTCAACTAAATAACCGCGTGTTAATACCGACCCACCTTTTTAAAGCGGTCTATATTCCTGCTACAGGTGAGGCTGGTGTCTACTATGCGCCAAATGATGACACACAGCGGGTGGAGATAATTAGTGTTGATGAGTTAGCACTACGCTCTAATATTGACGTTTTCCCTAATATTTCTGCTACAGCAAAGTCGACAGCAATGCCCTTACCGGTCAAAGTAGGGGATATTAGCGATAGAGAGAAACAAACACAAGAATCTCGGGATGAGCCACTGTGGTATTTGATATTAATTGAAATCTTACGTTGGTTTGTCGATAATTTTTTGACAAAATAAGAGCTTGAGGTTAAATCCTGTGAGTCAGTCGATAGGGATTAGCAAGGCGAAGTAAAGTCTTGATAACACGCTAGTTCATGATAAAAATAATCATCAATGATGTATAAGCTAAAGGAGTTAGTCGCTATGACGCAATCTACTGAAAACGGTAACGAGCAACAAGCGTTAAAAGCCGCACCATTTGCTTTTAAACCCTATGAAAATGATCATCAAAGCCTCCAAATTGGTGAATTAGTCTTTGAGAATCAAACCGATAAAGTCATCGCTTATGGTGATATTGAGATTACTAAAAACAAGCAGGGATTAGAGCAGGCACTTAAGCTACAGCAGTTATTTAACCTTATTGTTGCTAAGCTTCAGTCTGCTGAGCAAGCAGGAGACTTTACACAGGACTCTAATAAACAAGGTGGAATAACTGGCCAAGAATCATTCAGTAAGGAAGTAGACAACCCTTTTTCATAACTATAACCGTTAAACAATAGAAGGGTAATAATTGATTAATTAAAGACTTCTTTTTTTACTATTAATGGTTATAATTAACTATACCTTTCAGGGTAGTTAAACAAAGTGTTGAAATATAAAAACATCTTGACCGGATTGAATCCAGTGTCTAAGATATCTCAATCACTAATTAATATTAGTAAGTAGTGGTTTTCCATATTTGAACTCCAAGTCAAATAAGTCAAATAGGTTGTAGCAAAAAAAACTTACTCCATTTTTTTCGAAAGGAATCGTAATATGAAATTATTAAATCAATCAGTTCTAGCTCTTTCAGCTTTAGGTCTTGCCACAGTAGCTATGGCAGCTGATCCATTAGCCAACACTACTTGGCAAACTTATGATAATGGCGAACCTAAAGCCTTGGTTAAAATCACTGAATCTGGCGGTGTGTTAACCGGTAAGATCATCTCTACCAACCGTCCTGAAGGTAAGAAGTTTGTAGGCCGTACTGTAATGTCAGGTCTAAAAGCTGACGGTGGTGGTAAATATAGCGGTGGTCAAATTACTGACCCAGAAAACAACAAAACTTACCGTTTAACTGCAGAGTTAAAAGGTAGCGATTTAAAACTAAAAGGCCATTTAGGTCCATTCTCACGTAGCCAAACGTGGAAGAAAAAATAATTTAGCCAAATTAATTTGCTAAATTGATAAAAGAAGCCAGATAGCAATATCTGGCTTTTTTTGTGCCCCCTTTTTGGCGGGCCAAGCACTCACTCTTCTTTAGCTTTACTTTCGCTTACTGCACTGTAAAGGAGTGAGAAACTCCTGCATAAGGGGTGATAGTATCGTCCCATCCATTTTTCCAATCGCCTAGATGCATGATGCGATAAGTGCCTGTTGGGGTATCTGCGTTTATGCGCCAGTTAATGGTTACTTTGCTATAAGCAATGCCTTCACGCTGCCAGGTATAGCTAGTTTCAAAGTCAGCATCTGTTAAATAATCAACCCACTGACCTTGATTTAATCGCTGTACTTTTAAGAAAGTATCTTCAGTGCGCAAGTTGTTTTTTGGATGCGCCCCACGGAAGGTGACGCTGACCAGCTCATTATGATGATAACTATCTTTGGGCTGAGTCAATACTTGTCCCCAAGCTTGATTTGCTGGTTTATCATCAAAAGTTACGCCGGGTCTTTCAGCAAAACGCTTGTTAGATCGGTCTGGTGGTGTAACGTTATTGATTATCTTGGTGCCTTCACGCATGGCTTGAGCCAGCTGTACATACTCTTGCTCATACGCATTCGCTTGATAGGGACCAAATTCAGTGGAAGCACCTTCATAGTGTTGCTGTGCGTATTCTGCTCGAGTGGTGACATAGCCACTATAATTGTTGGCCAAGCCCGCCACGACTAAAGTATCTACTCCTGCAGGGGCTAATTCTTTAGCTACGGCTTGTCGTAAATGACGTCCGACCATGGTGGTGGGCTCACCAGGTATACCAATCAGCCCCAAGTTTCCGATACGCATTAGCTGTATCGGCTGCTGATTATCAACCCAGCCCCATTTACCCGTGGGTAATAACACAGGCTTTTCGGCCTGGCATTCATCTTGGCTAACCGACGACACTATACCGAAGGCACTTCGAGTCGCGGTACCCAGTAAGGAGGTATCTACCTTATTAACGCTGTCGCTCAGGCGTAAGCTTTTGCGGGTCATGCCTTCATAGACACCCGGTATATTAGACGGTCCATTTTCAGCGCCAGGAGCGAAGGAATAGCCGCGAGCGGGGAGACAAAGTGTTTGCTTGCCTGCCCCTTGAGTAAACTCTGGCGCTACCTCATACCCTGATAAGTTTACCCAGCGCGCTCGGGTATCAATAGGCCCTGAAACAGGCCGGCCTTGATCCCATAGCTCAGTTGCTTTTTGTAGCTGCACAGAGCCATCTCGAATTACGTTTTCCCATTCATTCTGACTGCCCTCATAGCCAGCTGCTGAATTGGCATTACCGCCACTGGCGACGACATCGCCTTCATCTGCGTTAGCAAAAGCGGCTACAAAATTAGGGTTATGTTGTTGGCGCAGCTTAGCTTCCATGCCTAACTGGGCATAACCTTTGTTGTCGGCGCTCAAATGATTAAACTGGTTGCTAAAGCTAGTGGGATGTATCGCAAACCAATTAATGAGTCCTAACGGAGTATCATCTGCTGCATCAAGGCGCAGCTGTGTCATAACCTCATTTACATTGCTATCAAAGTCTTTGGCATCCGCATTGGCGTAATAAGCGGCCAAAGATCGGTTACGGGTGGCCGCTGCTAACTTGCCTTGGGCCAAGCTTAATTTACCTGGAGTCAAATTATTGTGCGCCTGTTTGATGGAGCGTACGATACCGTCAACTATGGCCTCAAAGGTTTGTTGACTATAACCTGCCAGCGTATCGTCTTGACTGGCCATCTGATACAGCTTTTGATGAGAGTAGCCACCATTACCCACGTGAGTATGGGTCGCAGTTAGCATCACGTTTTCATCAGTATAAAGTGAGCCAAAATCCGCCTGCAGACGTTTAATTACTTCGAGTTTCACAGCAGTGAACATAGCCCCTATATCGGTAGAGACGTAAACAATGCGGTTTTGCTCCGACGGTTTGGCTTCGGCAATAATAAAAGCTCGAGAATATAAGCGGTCATTAATACCGATTACAGCTTGCTTTGCGGAATAACCAAACATTCCTGTCTCAGCAGCAGGACCGGTAATATCCGCTTTAGCAGCACCTACTAAATATTCTGAGGCAGCTGATTGCGCTAGAGTGGGGGAGTCTGAGTCCACAGGTTGGGCTGAAATAGAGGTTAAGTCGGTTGTAGAGCCATCTGCATTCTTGAGACAGGCAGGTGAACTCAGAGTAACGGCGGCAGCGCAAAGTGAAGTAAGTAGCATAACAATTGCTCTTAGTTAAAATGAAAGGTATGGGATTGCTTAAGGGGCTTTTTAAGTGTTTAATTCATTACTGTAGACAATAAATATTATTTTTATACTAGGTAATTCCTATGCTATCGAAAACTTGTCCTTGCCGCATCCTTCCCGGCATTGCTACTTCAGCTTCCTTAGGCCATGAACAGCTGGCCTATAGTGAGTGTTGCCAGCCGTTACACCAAGGCAATAAGCAGGCTGATACTAGCGAAGCTTTAATGCGCTCTCGATACTCGGCATTTGTGCTGGTTTTGACCGACTATATTATAAAAACCACCGTGCCAGCCCAACAAGCCTTGTTAGACAAACAGGCGATTAAAGCGTGGGCAGAGCAGACCAGATGGGCGGGACTAGAGATTATCGATCACATCCCAAAATTAGACAAACGTCATGCTCAGGTAGAGTTCAAAGCTTATTATTATCAGGACGAGCTAGGCAGTCCCAGCTTATCTGCGCATCATGAGCTGTCAACTTTCGTTAAAATAAAACAGCATAAGTCCCTGTTAAAAAACGAAGCTACGGGTACAGAGAGCTGGTATTTCTTAGACCCTACCGTCACCATGACACTCACTCAGAAGCAGCCCTGTATTTGCGGCTCAGGAGAGAAGGTTAAGCACTGCTGTGGCCCATTTTTATAAGCTGCCAAAATAGACCAGCTTAGCGTTATAAGCTGGCGCCTACTTCTCTGGCGATGGCTATGCCCTCTTCAATGGTCAAATATTTGCGTAAGCTGGGTGTGTCTCTAAATTCGATATCCCCATCCCGAAATACCAAGCACTCATTGACTGCTAGCTGTTGCCACTCTTCGTTTTCTGTTAAAGGAACGGTAACAATAATACTGACCTTATCCTTGTCGGTGGTGAAATCGCTAAAGTTAATGGACAAGTCATCATCGGCAAGCTTCGCTTCGCCAAACGGAGCTTTACGGGTTAGATAAAACAGCAACGAGTTGGCATAAGCTAGCTGCCAATCCCCATTCGATAATAAACAGTTAAATAACCCATTGGCGGCTAAATATCGACATTGAGTAGTCAGAAACTTAAATAGCTCTTGATCCGAAGGGCGCTGCTTGTAAGTAGACTTCAAACGATTAATCAAATAGCAAAAAGCAGCCTCGGAGTCAGTGGTGCCTACTGGGCGACAATACTCACTATTACCATTGTCTTGTAAACGTTGACAGCGCTTAATAAAGCCTTCATTCATTTGACCATTATGCGCAAACACCCATTGTTCACCCCAAACTTCACGCACGAAAGGATGAGTATTGGCCAAGCAATTGGTACCTTGGGTGGCTTTTCGAATATGAGCGACCACGTTCAATGCTTTAATCGGGTAATTTTTTACTAATTCTGCAACTGGTGAGCGGAAGCTGGGCTTATCGTCATGGAACACTCTAAGGCCTCTTCCGGATTTTTCAGCTAGACTTTGATCAGACATATCACAGGCGCTCGGCTCAAAAAAGGCAATACCAAAGCCATCGCTGTGATGATCCGTATTACCGCCTCTATTATGAAATCCGGTAAAGCTAAAGCCAATATCTGTTGGCGTATTGGCATTCATACCTAATAATTGACACATTTACACTATACCGCCTTTAATCGTCTTCATTATCTAGTTGTTGAGTTAAGTTAGAAGGGGGGCTTGTCTCAATACTGTCTAAAATTTGTTTTGCCTTAGTCAAATCTTGTTTTTGGACCCAAAGCACAGCTCCAGAGTTCATGCCAGGTATCGCACTTAAGGGTTGCAGGGTCACCTTAATCCCATTGTTTTTGAGCAAATTGGCATGAAGCTCGGCTTGAATGTTTGTATCATAGCCTACTAATTTGTACCAATCATCAACCTGATTACTCATGGTTTTACTCCTATTAGTGAAACTTTATCTGAGTGTTTATTTATTTTGAGAATTTAGCTAGTTAAAGTAATTAACTGTTTTGAGTAACTGTTATTTAGTGACGATAGACAGCAATTTAGCAGGCATGTTTCACGTGAAACAAACTTATACTTTATCTATTTTTTTGACGCCGACCTGATTCCAGTGATAGGCGGCTAAACGCTTCATCAGATCTGGATTTTTTACCATGATACTATCGCCAGTACGCCCTTGTTCACGGTTGTAGTAAATGACATTAAGTCTTAATAACCAGAAAGTCACGGCTGCCATGGCCAACATCACCGGAAGCGCTTGCTGTTCAGCTACGCTCAAAGGACGTTTGCTTTGATAACCCTCGATAAAAGCTTGCTTCTTCTCGGTGTTAAAGTTAACAGTCTCTCCGTCATTTGCATCGCCCCAGGTGGTACAAAAGTCGTTGATTGTGATGGCAATGTCCATTACATAATGTTCCACACTGACTTCCGTAAAATCTAGGAGGCCGGTCAGCTTCTCATTACCATCTTCCAGATCCCATAAGGTGTTATCAGCGAACATGTCTAGGTGACAAAGACCTTTGGGTAAAGAATCTAGAGGCAACTCCTCGTAAGCTTGCCAAATATCGCCCATCAGCTTAGCTTCATCAGCGGGCATAAACTGAGTTTCACGGTCACGTACCTGATCCCAAGGATATAAAGGTACGCCATACTCTTCGGCTGGCGTCAGGCTTTGTAGCACATTATGTAATGTGGCCAATGCCTGCCCCATGCTATAACACATAGCCGCAGTAGTGTGCTTGGGATGCCCTCCAGATAAGCAAGGCACAATGGTAATGGCCTTACCTTCATAATGAGCCATGTAGGGGGAGGAGCCTTCAGCCATTGAGGAGCCTTTAGCCGTTGAAGAGCCTTCAGCCGTTGAGGAGCCTTCAGTATCAGGAGTTACCTTGGCTAGAGGCGCAGCAACCGGCAAAGTATCTTTTAGACGGTTTAAGATGGTGGCCATTTTGGCAATATCTTCCGGAGGACGCTCTTCAAACAAGGTAAACACATAAGAGGGGCTATCTGCTGCATCCTCTGTGGTTTGGATAAACCAGTTAGAGTTTTTGATGCCTTGGGTAATGGGAATGGCCTTGGCAAAAGAAACGCCAAACATTTGACAAAAATCTCTGAACTGGTCATCTGAAAGGTGAGTATAAACAGACATGAGGCTCTCTTAATAGTTAGGGTTAAATAATAAGTAGTGAAATAAACTAAAAACTAAGGGGTAATTGGGTAGTTAACTATACTCTCATTATACTGAAAAGTCGGCAAGTAGCAGCTATCAGCTTTGATAACAATTTGAGCTAATAATTTTAGGAAAAATTACTGATAATTTAAAATGCTAATCATATAAAAGGCTAGTTATTTAAATTAGGATTAAATCAGCTGCAAACTAAAACCTAGGGCAATAGCTGACTTTGCGCACTCAAAGTTTGGTATTGCTGTTGTCTAAACTGGCTACTGTTTAAGCTGACTGTTATCTAAACTAATTAGTATCTCCGATAGTCCTGTTTTAATGCGGCGCACATAGTTCATGTCATTTATTAAAGATGAGGCCTGCATTTTATCTATTTTATTTACTCTAAGTTTGTCCAATACCTGGGTATGAGGTAAGTGGGTCTCTTCGCTACTTTCAATAAAGGCGGCTAATGCCAGTTGTTTTTCTTCCATGAGCTTGGCATAAGACTCTTTATCTAATTCCTTGCTAGGCTGAAACAAAGTACGGACAGCATTGAAGCTAAGTAACATTTCAAACAGGCTTTCGCGCAGGGCCATATAATCTTGATAAATTTCAGCGTCAGGGTTACTTAAGAATTGGTGCATATTTTTTTGTAAATGCTTACTTTGTTTCACTATTTCTACCACATGGAAGGCAGCAATGTGAGCCTCGGTCAATTTCTTTTGTAGCTTGCCCTGATGGTTGATATCAATCTTACTGGTGAAGTTCAAAATTTCGCTATAAAGGGGCTTTATTTGCCATTCATAGATAGTTTGTACATCTAGCTTTAGCGGAGCTTTAGGCTCAGGTAGCTGGCCTGTGGGATGATATAACTCAGCATTAGGCACATAGATTGCGTGACAGATTACCTCCAGCGCTAAAGTAGTTAGGTGCTGAGTTTCGTGAATAACCGCATAAACCGCTGTGTCTGTGGCCTTTAACATATTTCGATGAAGGTGGCGGGGAAGGACCGCTTCAGAATCATCAGGCAGTTGTTTTTTCGGTCTTTTATCCGGCAAAAAGAACTTTAACTTTTCAATAAATTGCTGCTGGATACCCCAGAATACGGATACCCCTAATACGTTGAATAAGGTGTGGAATAAAGCCAGCTGTAATAATGGGGAGCTCATCCCCGCAGCTTTTGCAATCCACGCCACAATATAAGTTAAAGGCACCCAGAGTATTAGGGCCAATAATGCAGTAACCCAGTTGTAAATTAGGTGGGCTAGAGCCAATCTTTGTCCGTTACGATCGCTGCTAAGCATGCCTACCAAAGCAGTGGTAAAGCTACTGCCTAAGTTGGAGCCTAAAGCGATCGCAAAACCTTGGGTGAGGGTGATCTGACCTGCAGCCAGTGCCGCTAAGATTAAGATTAACGTGGCATGCGAAGACTGTAAAACACAGGTCAGTAAAAAGCCAACTAGGGTGAATAGCAGGACTTGGATAAAACCACTGGCTTCAATGCTGTTCAGTTCAATATTAGCAAAGGCACCGAAGCCATCTTTAATTGAGTCGATTCCTAAGAAAATTAAGGCAATACCAACTAAGGCTTGCCCAAAAAACTTAAGCCGCTTGTCCAAAAAGCCAATCAAAACGCCCACCACCAACATAGGAACCGCTGCAGGACTTAAGCTGACACTTTGACCAGCTAAGGCCAGAAGCCAGGCACCACTAGTTGCCCCTAAGTTGGTCCCCAAGATAACAGCCAAGCCCCCAGACAAGGTAATCATGCCTGTACTTAAAAAGGCGATGGTCAGTAGTGAGACCAGAGTCGTTGACTGCAAGAGGAAGGTCGAAAAAATACCAAATAAAAAACCTTTAGTCGGCGTAGCGGTACTCTTTGCCATCACTCGCTCTAGGGTACCGCCAGCGGTATTGTGTAACCCCTCCTCAATACACTGCATGCCAAATAAAAACAAAGCCAGCCCATAACACAGCACCATCCAAGCTGAGTTCATGATAAAAGAGTAGACTAGGGCTACCAGCAGTAACGCCAGCCCAAGGTACTTTGTTTTTTTGTAGTGCCGCAGGACAAAGGTGGGCACCATGCTATTAAGATAACGGTTTTTCATAGGGATAAACAGGCAGAGTAATTAGGCCAATAGTTTTATAGATTAGCCTAAATAGCGACAGTAAACCATGCGCAAGATTAATATTTATTAATTAAAAAGCTTCTTTGGTCTCTTAGTAGCCCCTTAATTATTGGCGGTAAAAGCCAATTACCTATTTTGAGTTGGTTTTTTGCTAAAATGAAGGTAGGGCTAGTGCTCTAGGCGGATACTAGGCATAATGCTTATTGGTTAAGTACAAAAATAGCACTCACTTAAAGCATTATTTGTTCAAAATTTTAGAAACAGGATAAAGGCAATGTTGGCAAAAAGAATTATTCCATGTTTGGACGTAGACAATGGTCGTGTGGTTAAGGGCGTACAGTTTGTGGATATTAAGGACGCTGGTGACCCAGTAGAAGTGGCGCGTCGTTATAACGAGCAAGGGGCGGATGAGATTACCTTTTTAGACATTACCGCAACCCACCACGGGCGAGATACCACCTATGACATGGTTGAGCGCATTGCTGAAACGGTATTTGTACCATTAACAGTGGGCGGCGGTGTGCGAAAAATTGAAGACATCCGTAATTTGCTTAATGCCGGTGCAGATAAAGTAGCGATTAACTCAGCAGCGGTGTTTACCCCAGAGTTTGTTGGCGAGGCCGCTGCTAAGTTTGGTAGTCAGTGCATTGTGGTGGCTATTGATGCCAAACGCGTAGCCAATGTAGATGGTGAGCCAAGATGGGAGATTTTCACCCACGGTGGTCGTAAGCCAACAGGAATTGATGCTGTGGCTTGGGCCGCTAAGATGGCTGATTTAGGAGCTGGCGAGCTACTGGTTACCTCGATGGACGGTGATGGTACCAAGCAGGGCTATGACTTAGAGCTAATGAAAGCCATTACTAGCACAGTTAATATTCCGGTAATTGCCTCTGGTGGCGTCGGTAATTTGCAGCATTTGGCGGATGGGGTTCTAAAGGGTGGCGCCGATGCGGTTCTGGCTGCGAGTATTTTCCACTTTGGAGAATACACCATTGGCGAGGCCAAGCAGTTTATGGCAGATCAAGGTATTGAGATGCGTCTATAACGACTTTTAAAGCGCTAAAATAGTAGTAAAAAATAGGGCAATAGAGGCTATGATGAAATAGTTACATTTTTGTCGCTATTAACCTAGGTATTAACTACGATTGCTACTAAAACCGCCTTTAAAAAATGTTATCATAGCTGTAATTTTATTTCATCATTCGGATTAGGATGTCGTTATGCAAGATTTACAGAAACAACGTGAAGCCGTCACTCATATTGAAGGCAATTTATATCAAAATAAAGACGCTCGTATCGGTATCGTAGTGGGTCGTTTTAATGCCTTTGTGGTTGAGTCACTAGTAGATGGTGCTATTGATGCCTTATTACGTCACGGAGTATCTGGCAGCAATATCAGTGTGATTCGTGTGCCTGGCGCATTCGAGTTGCCATTAGCCGCGCAGCGTGCAGCAGAATCAGACCGCTTTGATGCTGTTGTGGCATTGGGTGCAGTTATCCGTGGCAGCACGCCTCACTTTGATGTGGTAGCCAACAGCTCTGCTAGTGGTTTAGCTAGCGTTTCTATGGACTACAATATTCCAGTCATTAACGGCATCTTAACCACAGACACCATCGAGCAGGCCATTGAACGCTCAGGCACCAAGGCAGGCAACAAAGGCTCTGAAGCTGCAATGGTAGCTCTTGAGATGATTGCTGTATTGTCTCAACTTGATGTTGATTATGATGAAGAAGACTAAGTCAGTTTTCATATTTAGTAAAATTTTATTCTGTTAGTTACTGCCGCAGTTTTGACTGCGGTGGTTTTTCCCTAAAATATTTTTAGTTAATAACCCATAGTAATGTCAAAGCTCGCTCTTTGATGATAGGTATTTATATACATGAGCACTCAAAATCCGGCACATACTAAAGACAACCCTCAATCAAATGATCAGTTTGATATAAATGAATCTAGTTACAAGACCAGTCACGCAGCTGTGCGTAAGGCACGTCGTTTTGCTTTACAAGGCCTATATGAATGGTTAATGACGGATCATCGCTTTGAGCAAACAGGGAAGAGTGAGTGGAAAGAAAACCCTCCTCATGATATTGCAGCGCGTACTCGTGCCAGCAATGCTATGCACACCGTACATCTGGGTTATTATCACACTATGATGCGTGAAATTCCTGAGCAAATTGATGAGCTAGAGGCTTTAATTGCTCAGCATTTGGACCGCCAGATTGATCAGATTGATATGGTGGAGCACGCGGTGCTGCTTATCGGTGCTTATGAGTTAAAACACAGCCTACACATCCCTTATAAAGTCGTCCTTGATGAAGCCATGAAGCTGAATACTCATTTTGGTGCAACTGATGCTCATAAGCTCATCAATGCGGTCATGGATAAACTGGCTGCAGAGCTGCGCACTGTTGAAGTGGAAGCCGATAAAGGTACGGGCTATAAGCAGAAAAAACAGCAAGCCAAGGCTGCACAGCTAAATACTGCACAAGCAGATGACGCTGTGGTTGATAAAGACAATACTAAGCAAACTACAATGGATGCGCCAAAAAGTGCTGAGGCGGAGCAACAACCGCGTCAATCGAAACCAAGAATCGGGCTTAAACCAAAAAAATAGCCGACTAAAGGCCAGGGCTTATTAAGTCTTATATATAAAGGCAAGGCTATCTATTGAACCCGGTAGATAGCCTTTTATTTAAATAGTCTTAGCCTGAGACAGTAAGCCCATCAAACTTTAGGATGAAGACTGATGACTGAATTTGAGCTTATTTATCGTTACTTTAAAGCCCAAGATACTCAGAAAATAAGCATTGAGCATACCTCTATAGTCAAGGATTTAGGGGACGACGCGGCGGTAGTAGCCATCAATACGCCCAGTCAGTGGGTCACTTGTGTTGATACTTTAATCCAAGGTCGGCACTTTAGCGCAGACTGGCAGCAGGTTTCTGATTTGGCCTTTGCTATTGGCTATAAAGCGGTTGCGGTTAATATTTCTGATATCGCAGCCATGGGCGCTAAACCTCATAGTATCTTATTGGCATTGGCTTTACCGGAGCGTCTCGCTAATGAGACATGGTTGGGGGAGTTTGCTAAAGGGCTGTTTCATGCTTGTAAGCAGTTTGGCGTAAGACTGATTGGAGGCGATACCACCCGTAACGATAAGCTGGTTATTAGTATCACTGCAAACGGAATGCTGCCTGCTACCATTCAGCCTGTCTATCGCAGTGGGGCTAAAGTAGGCGATAAAATCTATGTTTCTGGCACAATAGGCGATGCCAGTTATGCCCTTAATCATCCAGAAACTGAAGTTGGAAAGCAGCTGGCTCATCGACTGCATATGCCCACTCCTCGCAGCGCCCTAGGTCAAAAGCTTGCCAGTGCTGGTTTGGTAACAGCGATGATGGATGTCTCTGATGGATTGGTTCAAGATTTAGGGCACTTATGTCGGCAAAGTAAGGTGGCTATGAGTCTACAGCTAGATAAGCTGCCGACAAGTAAGCCGTTACAGCAAGTAGAGTTGGCCGAAAGATTGCATTGTCAGCTGACAGGGGGAGATGACTATGAGTTGGTATTTACCCTGCCGGCATCGGTACAATTATCCCAAATCGACCTATCTGCAGTGTCTACACAGGTAACCTGTATTGGTGAAGTGACAGAATTACAACAAGCACAGCCAACCAGTACTGCTAACTTTGGGTCATCCACTTTACAGCTTACGTATCAAGGAGCTGTAGTTACTGAACAACACCCTTATCCTTTTGCTAGTTTTCCTAACTTGCAGGGTTATCAGCATTTCAGTAGCTAATCCAGAATTTAACTAGAATAAGCCCACTGATTATGAGGGAGCGACAATGTCACTAAATTCTAATATGAACCACAAACCAGATATTAGTAAGGCCAATGAATGTCCTCCTCTACCTTTAGGGGCCAGTATGCTAGACAAGATAGTTTATTGGTTAGGAATAGGTTTGGGGAGCGGGTTGCCCAAACGGGCACCAGGGACTTGGGGAACCTTAGGTGGTTTAGTGATAGCTTTGCCTTTATTACAGCTGGGCTTTATCTCTTTCTTAATCATTACTTTGGTGGCAAGTATAGTAGGCATTTGGATTTGTGATAGAACCTCGGTATTGATGCAAGTTCATGATGATCCGCACATTGTCTGGGATGAATGGGCGGGGATGTGGATCAGTTTACTGCCGCTGTCTTTTATAATCACTTATGCTCCGCAATACCTGAGCATAGGCTACTACTGGCTTGCCATAGTTTTGTCTTTTATTTTATTTAGACTATTTGATATAGCGAAGCCCAATCCTATCAGGTGGGCGGATAGAAAACTAACGGGTGGCTTAGGCATCATGTTGGATGATATTTTAGCCGGTATTATGGCTTTAGTAGCTTGGCTGATGATTGTGGCCAGCATCGTGACATTTTATCCTGGCAGCTACGGGGCCTAGCTGTACAGTTATGGGGCCTAGTACTGGCAGCTAACCTGAGAATATAATGCCAAAGCTTTGCGTAAAAATGGTACAAGAAGGCTCAGGCAACAATAGTGCAACTGAATCCATTTTATTGGTTTTGATATATTATTTTAGATAAATAACAGCTTTTGGGCGTCCTTTACAATAAACCATTAGTTATTGATTTTGCTATTTAATTCACTTTTTATTTTGCTTTTTTATTTTGCTAAGAGTTAACCGCTTATGACTACCACATTAACGACGATTATTCTTGCAGCGGGTAAAGGCACCCGCATGAAATCTACCAAACCTAAAGTGTTACAAACGCTGGCAGATAAGCCATTACTGGCTCATGTGCTAGACACTTGTCAAAGTGTGAATGTAGACAAGACCATTGTGGTCTATGGATTTGGCGGTAGTCAGGTACAGCAGGCGATGCAAGATTACGAGCTAACTTGGGTTGAGCAAACTGAGCAGTTAGGTACAGGTCATGCGGTTCAAGTGACTTTGCCAGAGTTACCTGCTGAGGGCAAAAGCTTAATCTTATACGGTGATGTTCCCCTAGTTAGTGCCAAAACTTTAACGCGTCTAAAAGAGGCTAACGTTGAAGGGATGTCTATGTTGACGTTAACTGTCGATAATCCGTTTGGTTTAGGTCGTATTAAACGCGATGAGCAGGGCAATATTGTCGCAATTGTTGAACAAAAAGATGCCAATGAGCAAGAGCAAGCCATCCGTGAAATTAATAGTGGTATCTATTGTGTAGACAATGCTTTATTGCACAAATACTTGCCAAATCTGTCGAATGACAACGCCCAGCAAGAATACTATTTAACTGACATTGTGAAGATGGCCGTGGCGGATGGTATTGCAATTACTGCTATTGAGCCCGATTATGAGTTTGAGATTGAAGGGGTAAATAACCGTCAACAGCTGGCCAGTCTTGAGCGTAGTTGGCAAGCTAAATTGGTAGAAGATTTACAAGTTCAAGGGGTGCAGTTCGCTGACCCAAGTCGGGTTGATATTCGTGGTGAAGTCAGTGTCGGTCAAGATGTGTTTGTTGACATCAACGTAGTGTTCAAGGGCAAAGTAAGCTTAGGCAACAATGTGACCATTGAGGCTGGCTGTATTATTAAAGACAGCCAAATTGGCGATAATGTGCATATCAAACCTTACTGCGTCTTTGATGAAGCGCAAGTGGGAGAGGAGGCAAGTATTGGGCCATTTGCTCATTTGCGCCCTCAATCGGTACTGGCCAAAAAAACCCGCTTGGGTAACTTTGTAGAAATTAAGAAGTCTTACATTGGTGAGGGTAGCAAGGTCAATCATTTAAGTTATGTGGGCGATGCACAGCTAGGCGCTGGGGTTAACTTTGGTGCAGGAGCAATTACCTGTAACTATGATGGTATTAATAAGCATCAGACCATCGTGGGCGACAATGCCTTTATTGGGACCAATGCTTGCTTAGTAGCTCCGGTTAATATTGGCAATACAGCCACTATTGGGGCAGGCTCGGTAATTACCAAAAATGTAGAAGACAAGGCATTGGCGATTGGCCGAGGACGTCAGGTTCAAAAAGACAACTATCAGCGTCCTACAAAAAAGAATTAATCGAATTGATCCTCATCTATTAAGGAATATAGGCTTTAAACAGCCTATTAATAATTTTGTGAATTTAAACAACTAGTAACAGTAATCTATATTGATGAGTAAAGAGCGGGCCAGTCAGGATTGGCTCTACTGTAATACCTTATCAGTAATCATGATTTAAGGATTTTTTATGTGTGGAATAGTGGGCGCGGTAGCAGAGCGTAATATATCAAATGTATTGTTAGAAGGACTGAAGCGCTTAGAATATAGAGGTTACGACTCAGCTGGCTTAACCATTATCCATGAGGGTGAGCTACACCGTGAGCGTCAAGTGGGTAAGGTACAAGCCTTAGTAGATGCTGTACAAAATGATAGCGAAAACTTTAAAGGAAATATCGGTATTGCTCATACCCGTTGGGCAACTCATGGTGAGCCTGCACAGCACAATGCCCATCCGCACGTCTCAGGTAAAGTGGCGGTGGTTCACAATGGTATTGTTGAAAACTATGGCCCGCTAAAAGAGAAATTAATAGAAAAAGGCTATACCTTTACCTCGGAAACAGACACAGAAGTTGTGGCGCATTTAGTAGCCGAAGCCTACAAAGAAACCAATGATTTATTAAAAGCCGTTGAGAAGATTGTTCCTTTATTACATGGCGCTTTCGCTTTAGGCGTGATTCATGTGGACAATCCAGATGAGCTTATCACAGTGCGCTTAGGGTCGCCCTTGGTTATCGGTGTGGGCATTGGCGAGAACTTTATTGCGTCTGATCAGTTGGCACTGTTGCCAGTAACCAACCGTTTTATGTATCTAGAAGAAGGCGATATTGCGGTTATTAAGCGCGACAGTATTGAAGTGTTCGCCGATGGTCAGCCGGTAGAACGTAACATTACTGAACTAGATGCTAAAAACCATAATGCCGATAAAGGTGAGTTTAAGCACTACATGCTCAAAGAGATCTATGAGCAGCCTGATGCGGTAGCCCGTACCATTGAAATGGGGGCGGCTGGCAACGATTTAAAAGACGAGTTTTTACAGCGTCATGAAGCGCTTTTGGCCAAAGTCCGTAATATTCAAGTTTTGGCTTGTGGTACCAGTTATCATGCCGGTTTGATTGCCAAGTATTGGTTCGAAAACTTAACCCGCCTGCCTTGCTCTGTTGAGGTGGCAAGCGAGTTCCGTTACCGTAATCCAGTGGTAGTGGATGATACTTTGATTGTTTGTCTGTCTCAGTCAGGTGAGACCGCCGATACCTTATCTGCCCTTCGTGAAACTCAGCGTAGAGCTAAGGCAGGTGAGATCAAAGGTCTAACCACTCTAAGTGTCTGTAACGTAGCGACCTCATCTCTAGTTCGTGAAACTGACATCTTTATCCCAACACTGGCTGGTGTCGAGATTGGTGTAGCGTCAACCAAGGCCTTTACCACTCAATTGGCAGCCTTGATGTTGTTAGTATTGAAGGTTGGTAAGGTGCAGCAGCGCATTGAGCCAGAACAGTTATCTGAGATTGTGACTGAGATGCATAAGCTAAAAGGTCAGCTTGATAGAAGCTTAAACTTAGATCAGGCGATCGAAGCTATGGGTCAGAAGTTTGAAGCCAAACACAGCACCCTGTTCTTAGGCCGCGGGGTGCAGTTCCCATTGGCTTTAGAGGGGGCGTTAAAGCTAAAAGAAATCTCCTACATTCATGCTGAAGGCTATGCTGCAGGCGAGTTGAAACATGGTCCATTGGCTCTAGTAGATAAAGATATGCCTATCGTGGTGCTTGCGCCAAAAGACAGCATGCTAGATAAGCTAAAAGCAAACATGCAAGAAGTTCACGCCCGTCATGGTGAGCTGTTTGTATTTGCTAGCGAGTCGAGCCAGTTGGTTAGCGAAGAGCGTTTACATGTAATTCATGTGCCAGATGTCAATGAGCACTTGGCACCGATTGTTTATAGTATTCCAGTACAGTTCCTGTCTTACCATGTGGCAGTTATGCGCGGTACTGATGTGGATCAGCCACGTAACTTGGCCAAGTCAGTTACGGTCGAATAATTTATTCTAAAATCAATGGTATTACTAACCCCTGTTAAGGTGAATATCACTTTAGCAGGGGTTTTTATGTTGGTAAAAAATAAGAGAGCTGGATTAAAAAAGGTAAAGGTCAGGGTGAGCTTGCTGATATAAACTTTGAATAATAATCTGCGACTTATCTTAGATGAAGTTATGATTAAAGGCATTGTATACCAAGCAGGTTTATCTGGACTTGATGATAGTGACGTTTTAGAGCTTTATATGCAACGATTTGAATCTTTTAAAATACTCATCAAGAGGTTATCAGACCACTTTATTTATAATTAGTTCCATCATGTTATTCTGTGTCTATCTTATATTTTAAATTTAATAGCTGATGAATTGTTTATAGGTAGTTCCTTTAGGAAATAATTTAATTATCTGTACATCCTGAAATGATATTTTGATAAAAATCCTTACCCTTAGCGGAAGTTGTGAATGTGACTAAAGGTACTGTTTCTGATATATAATTTGTTTTTTCTTCTTGGTCCACCAAGTCCAGATTAAATAATGCTTTACCAAACGAAGCTAACTTGTCTACTTCACCTTTACCATAAATTGACTCCATTCCTGAAATAAGATAGTTATCTAAATTTTTAATAACATAGATATAATAGTCAAAAATTGACTGAGCTACTTCATCGTTTCCTTGTTCACAATTAGATACATACAGTTTTACAGACTTAGCAATCATCTTAGCTTGTACCGCCTTGGAAACACTGTCTAGAGCAGAAAATATATACTCACCTAACTCCTGATCTTTTTTCGTATATATAATTTTTTTAAAAGAATCATATTCTTCTTCACTAAACATATTATAGAAAGCCCAGAACTTTTTGTTAAAGGATTGCTCTTTAACTATATTATAACCGTTGTAAATACCTACCAACGATGAAACAATAGGTATCCCCGAGGCAACTTCAGTAATTGGTCCTGCATAGGGGGTGAGGAACGTTTTCAATATAGCTTCAGTTACCTGCCCACTAGTATCGATAGACTGTACCAATAATGGGTTTTTCTTAGATGACATAAAAGCTCCTAGAATTCATGTAATAGCAAAATAATCAAAAATAAAGGGCTTAATAACCCCAGTGCCAGAAAATGGATCAGTAGCGCACCATCACTACAGTGCCTGCTTAATCTAATCATTCGTTATTTCATTCTAGTATTATCTTTAGCCTGGACTGACGCTTTATTTGCCTTATCTTCAATCATTTGTCGAAACGATGATTTAATATTGTTAGCCGTGTCTACAGCGACAGAGTTTGATGAATAACTGTCAAACTTTTTGTCTACCATAGCCTCCATCTGAGTAATAGCCTGTTCAACACTCTCCGCATTTTGTGCATCAAACTGTATGGTACCTAACTCTCCATCCAGTTCAGCTGATAACTTTTGCAGTTCATCCAACGTCTTTGTCAGCTTATCTAAGCCTTTAATCTCAAACATAGTGTCTAACTCCTGTATTATGACTATTACTCATGTATAGCTATAATATCAGTTTAATTAATGAATAGAATGCATTAAAAGAAGAGATACGACAGTGTATGTCGTAAATATTATATATAAAGGCAAAACGCCAAACCTATTTATTGAGACTAAAAAAACTAAATTGGCTGATAGCTTAAGAGTAGGAGATAACCGAAAGGCCAACACTCTGAATGATTATTAAACCAAATCATAAAAAAGGAATATATCATGTCAACTGAAAGATCATTATCTACAGAATATGAGGCAACCGAGGATGTTTATAATGCAGTTATCGGTAAGCTATATACAGAACGTCGCAAGCACCAAAAAGGAAGTGACGCATTTAACCTGCTTGATAAAAAGTTAGACATGCTCATCTCAAATAGAAACAACTTAGATAATTTCTCTTTAGGCGAACTAGCAGAACAAAGAAGTGTATTAAAGAAGACAGTAGAGGACTTTATAGCAAGCTTGCCAAAATAACTGGCTTGTATAGATGTTTTGAGGTATTCAGAATTCAATTGTTTTAATATTAAAAGCTTCTTCATATAAATTTTTTAAAGGCAGAAAGATATATGCAATATCGTGTAAATACGAAAAGTCTATTCTGGCGCCGGTCCTAGGAGTTTTCCTATAACTTTGTGGTAAATCACAGGCAGGAACCATGTAAGCAGGTCTAATTTGAACCACTTGAATACAAGTAATTATAATCTTCGCACCCTATTTTGAGTCCATTCTCGCAAGATTTTTTAAGCCAATCCTTTGCTAGGGCATCATCTTGATTCACTCCCGACCCATAGTAATAAATAAGACCAATTTCACGTTGGGCTTCAGCCATGCCCTGGTTAGCTGCTTTTTCAAACCATTTAGCTGCTTTGGAATTATTTCTATCTACCATCTGACCCATATGGTAAATATCGCCCATTATATATTGAGCATAAACTGAACCGCCCCGGGATTGTCGGAGACTCAATTTTCTGAGAGAATACGACAATGAAAACACGAAACTATACCCCTGAAATGAAAGAGCGAGCCGTCCGTATGCTAATTGAAGCTAAAGACGACTACCCATCCACCTGGTCAGCCATCAAAGCTATAGCACCAAAGATAGGTTGCACACCTGAGACCCTACGATCATG
>NZ_JMKP01000039.1 GCF_000685805.1 Psychrobacter phenylpyruvicus DSM 7000 = NBRC 102152
CGATAATAGCTTGCTGGGCTTGTTCGTTGGCTTGCTGTTTGGTATTGAATGCCGTAGGGATAACTGCCAAAGCCTGCTTTTTCCAGTTGCTGATTTGGGTTGCATGAACCCCATATTCTGCGGTTAACTCGTTGAGGGTCTTGTGTTCTTTGATGGCTTCAACGGCGACTTTGCTTTTAAATTCAGCATTGTGACGCTTACGTACTTTCGTCATTAGATAGACCTCTTTTTCTAAAGGTTATTCTATCTTATTTGCTACAATTTTTTGGTCTAGTTTTCCGGGAGTATTATATATAGCTCCAGTTGTTTACAATGACTTTTTTTAAACTTATAAAATAATCAAGTTATAATAGCAGTTTTAACAAATTTCACTTAATTCTAATAAAAGACTCATTTATTCTATTTAAACCATGAATTGAAGTCTTTGATTATTCAAAATTGTAATCAAGGTTTTAATTATTACTCAATTTTTTTCTAACTTGTAAAGTTTTAATATGTGAGTATTATCAATATTTACATCCAAAAACCAAGATCCACAGTTATTATGCACCGTTCTGTATTCTAAACTTTTAATAATACAAAATTCTGATTAACTAAGCGTTTTAGACTTTAACGTAAAGGATATACTTGGTACAAAACAGAGGCACTCATGATAGACCTATACCAACTATCATAGTAAGACAAATAAATACTGACTTAAAATATTATCTAAACCAAAAAACCAGCCATATAAATATGACTGGTTTTTGAATTTAAAGACTAATATTAGCTATGAGATAAATTAAGCTAAATCACGAACCTTAGGCTCACGTTCCCATAGACGGGTCTTAGCATTTTCGATAAAGGTATCTAACTCATCTAGTGGCGTCACGAACTCATCTTTTTCTACAGGTAGTTTGCTTAAGATAAATTCATCAGTCGCACCACAATAAGCAATGGCTTTACAATGGTTGAATGCATCATTGAACCAGTCTAGCGTTGAGCTGTCTTTGGCCAATTTCTTAGCCACATCTGGCATGATGATACTCACTACTGCATCAAATAACGCAGATGGGGCGCCTGCCACTCGTTCATCAGCTTGGATAGTAGTGCCATCATCCAATTTGACTTCGATACTTGGGGCAACAATTTTCACACTACCGCCTTCCGCTTTAACCGCTTTCTCAAACTTCTCAATAGAAGCTTTCTTAGAACCTGCCCCTACTAAGATACCTACTTGACGACCTTTTAGAGTTTTAGGGGTAAGGCCGATAGTCTGAACCGCTGGAGACTCTGGCATATCAACGATAGGCGCGGCTGGTTTAGCAGCTTCAGGTAAGTCCATACCTAATGCATCGGCAACACGTTTCGCTAAGTCTTCATCAATATTTAATAGATGACTTAGGGTACGGGTACGCACATGGGCAGTTTCAACCTTGCCCAGTTCAAAAGCATAGGCAGTGGCAATATGCGCTTGCTCTGCTGGCGTTTGACTTCGGTAGAACATACGAGGCTGACTATAATGATCGGCGAAGCTTTCAGCACGGACGCGGCCTTTAACACCATCATCTAATTGCTCATTGAAAGACTTGAAGCCTTGCTTATAGTTAGCACGTGGCTTGTTAGGCTCTAAGCTTTGTGGCTCATACAAGGTACGACCTTTGGGCACATGCATTTGCATATGACCATCTTGCTGATTGTTCGCAAATGGACATTTTGGCGCATTAATTGGAATCTGCGCAAAGTTAGGACCACCCAAACGTTTAAGCTGAGTATCTAAATAGCTAAATAAGCGACCTTGTAATAACGGGTCATTACTAAAGTCGATACCTGGTGGTAAATGCGATGGACAGAAGGCCACCTGTTCAGTTTCCGCAAAGAAGTTATCTGGATAACGGTTCAATACCATTTTACCCACGATCTTCACAGGCACTAACTCTTCCGGAATCAGCTTAGTCGCGTCTAAATGGTCAAATGGGAATTCTGCTGCTTCTTCTTCAGTAAATAACTGAACCCCAAATTCCCACTCTGGGAAATCGCCCATTTGAATAGATTCAAATAAGTCACGACGGTTATAGTCAGGATCTGCGCCTGAAATCTTAACCGCTTCATCCCAAGTTAATGACTGAACGCCTAATTTTGGTTTCCAATGGAAACGAACGAAGGTGCTCTTACCTTCAGCATTAATTAAACGGTAAGAGTGAATACCAAAGCCTTCCATCATACGTAAGCTACGTGGAATAGCACGGTCACTCATCAACCAAATTAAGTTATGCATGGTTTCAGGGGTCAATGACACGAAATCCCAAAAAGTATCATGGGCTGAAGCTGCTTGTGGGAAACCGCGATCTGGCTCAGGCTTAACAGCATGAACAAAGTCTGGGAATTTCATAGCATCTTGGATAAAGAAGATAGGCATATTATTACCGACGATATCCCAGTTACCCTCTTCGGTATAAATCTTAACCGCAAAACCACGCACATCACGCGGGGTGTCTTTTGAACCTTTGTTGCCGGCTACAGTCGAGAAACGTGTGAATAAAGGCGTTTGCTTACCAGTCTCAGTCAAAATCTTAGCAGTAGTATACTGCTCCAATGATTCGGTAAGCTCAAAATAACCATGAGCACCAGTACCACGGGCGTGTACAATACGCTCTGGAATACGCTCATGGTCAAAATGAGTGATTTTTTCACGTAATACAAAGTCTTCTAATAGAGCTGGACCACGTGGACCCGCTTTTAAAGAGTTTTGGTTGTCGGAGATGACCACACCTTGTTGAGTAGTAAGATTTGGCACACTGTCATCGGCTTGATATTGTGGCTCACCACCATTTCCTGTGTGTGGACACATATTTTTGGCTGGGTCATTATGATCAATTTTATCTTTCATTATTATATCCTTGCTGGGTTGCTGGGTAAGTTATTTTTATCATTCAAGCCAGAGTAGTTATCAGTTAGCTCTGGCAAACTTAATAACTGGATAAGTTATTAATAAGGCCTAGCTATATCGAACCATCCTTTGCAAATTTAAAAACTTTGCAACTTATGAATCCATCTACTTGCTATATTACCTAAATCGATAAAAATGCCTGTTTAGATTTAGTTAGATATGTATACGCAGCGTTAATAAGTTAAGTAATCCCTATTAATATCAAGGATATGCACATTAAGAAATTGATTTAATTGTGAAAATATTTAGTAATTACCGCTTCAATATCGTGGCGTATTACCGACACACTAGGCATACGCTCAGCATGAAATCGTAAAATAGGAATACCCGCACTGGCCAATGCCTTATCTTTTTTATCATCTGCTTTTTGCCTCGCAGTACTGTCATGAGTCCAGTCATCAAGCTCAATAGCAAGCAAGGTAGTTTGCGCATCTCTATCTACCAAGACATAATCTACACTTTGACGACAAATCCGGTTGAACCAAAAGCTTTTGTCACTGCCTGCCTCTTCACTGGGTGTAATAATCCGTGAAAGCTGTACCTGACTAAAAATATAATATTCCGGCACCGCTTGTTGTAATTTGGCAAAAAACAATACCTCTGTGTCGGTCATTATCGGCATTGGCTCAAAAGGCCAAATCGCAAGCTCATCTCCTCTAACCGGCTTCTGTTTTTTATTGTCATGGCTACGCTGAGCAATAATACTCATCATAATAATGAGCGCGACCAACACCATGACCCCTAACATCATAAAGTCCACTAAATCTTACCGCCTTAACTCAATAACTACTTACCACATAAAGTAATAAAGAGCTTATCTATAACTCTTTATTACCGCTAAATTCAAAAAATACTTGGGCACCTCTATTCTAAATGCCTTTAAAAACATACCTTTATATTATTTTGTATTATCGCACTTCTCCTCCGAAGTAACCTATATTTTAAGGCAACTCATAAAAAAACACGACATCTAGTGTCGTGTTTGGTTGTAAAGCAGTTTTATTTGCTACATTAAATCAAGCTTGAAGCTTGCTAACGCCAATAAAGCACCCACGCATTATTCACATTAGTTTTTGGATCAGCATTGATTTTATCCTTTAATGCCAAAGCTGCTTCTTTGCCTTTTTCAGGACCGACAATGACCCGAACTCCTCTACTGGTATTACTGGTCGAGGCTGAATAACCGGCAGCACGCAGCTCTTTTACAATGGCATCGGCTTTTTGTTGGTTATCAGCAAGTGCCACCTGTACGCCAAAGGTACCTTTAGCCTCACCACTAGCTGCCTTACGACGTGCCTCTGCTAAACGCTGCTGTGCTTCACGCTTATTTTGTTCAGCGGCTTTTTTTTGTTCTGCCTCTCGTTGCAATCTTTGTACTTGCTTGCGTGAAGGAATAGTAATATCTTGTCCCACTCTCAATGAAGTGTTGGTGCTCATATTATTGGCTGCAGCCAAAGCCTCCACAGGCACATTATATTGACGCGCCAGCTTAATTAAACCGTCCCCTGCTTTGACCTGATACTTTTGCTGACTGGTAGGTGCGCTATTGCTAGTAGTCTCAGCTTTGGTTTGTTGCGGCTTAGACTGATTATTATTACTAGCATTATAGTCACGTACCAATCGATCTATCTGGCTTTGCGAGGGAATAGTAATCTCTTGTCCGACCTGTATGGTAGAGTTTTTTGACAATTTATTGGCCTGAGAAATAGCTTCCACAGGCACATTATATTGACGAGATAATTTAATTAACCCTTCACCACGTTGTACCGTATGCTTTTGGGTGCTGGAAGATGCCTTTGAAGAAACCACTTCAGCTCGTGGCTTCGGCTCAGACTTTGATGCTGTCGCCTGTGCTTGTTCATTACGAGCCTGCATCGGCTGTGTGCTAGTTATTGGGGTTACACCCTGCTCAACTGGTCTTGCAGTAACCACAGGGCGAGTAACGGGGGTCACTACCTTAGAAGTCTCTTCAGAATTTGGCATTTCATCAACAACAGGCTCAGCTGCGCCACTGCGATACTGCTCATTTTCAAGACGTGCTTTTTGCATCGCTAAGGCTTCTGCTTTTTCTTGCTCGGTCAAAAATTCACGTGTCTTCTGATCCAATTGAGCCATCTTCTTTTCACGCTCAAGACGTTTCTGCGCCAATAAGCGCTCTTCTGTCTCAATATCAGCCGTTAACGGCTCTTGATCCGTTTTTACTGCGGTACTGACTTGCTCAATCTTTATGGCATTATCAATGTCAGCCTCTTTTGGGGCATCCATTTGTTTCACCAAGGACAACAGCAATACGCCGCCTCCAATGAATACGCCTGTACCCAGTAGTAATTGTCGTGATGAACCCATATTCAACCCCTTGTATCTCTCATGCTTAAACAGTTTAATTACACTGGACTGTTAATAAGTAATATTTATTTATAGATTATAAAGGATTACTCAAGGGATGTCTGCTATCAAGTGCCCTAAAGCTAGTTAGTTAGTTTGGCAAACTAGCTACGGTTGCCTAGATGTCAATGGTTGGTCCTCGCTAACCACTTTTATCCATAAGCCAACCAATCCCACCAACTAACCAACTAACCAACATAAAGTAAACACCGTTAGTGAACTCTGCTATTGTATATTAAATTCAGTGCACAGCTGTTATTTGATATAATGTCACAACATCTCCCGAGGAGCGGTGACTGTGACCTATTAAACCTCTAGAATACCTACTCCTCTCACCTCAAGGTAACTGGAATGACTATGCAAGCTTCAAACAATACTCAAAACCCTTCTTTTATCACTCCTCTAAAAAACGATAGCTTTAATATTGGTAGCCGTACATTTTCGTCTAGACTGCTAGTCGGTACCGGTAAATACAAAGACTTACAACAAACCGGAGAAGCCATTGAAGCTTCTGGCGCAGAAATTATAACTGTGGCCATTCGTCGCACCAATATCGGTCAGCATAAAGATCAGCCTAATTTACTGGATGTTATTTCTCCTGAAAAATACACCATCTTGCCCAATACCGCCGGTTGTTTTGATGCAGATACCGCGATACGCACCTGCCAATTGGCTCGTGAGTTACTAGACGGACATAACCTAGTTAAGCTTGAGGTCCTAGGAGATGAGCAAACTTTATATCCAAACGTTACTGAGACGCTGGTAGCCGCGAAGAAATTAATCGATGATGGATTCGAGGTCATGGTTTACACATCTGATGACCCCATCGTTGCCAAAGAGCTTGCGAGCATGGGCTGTGTGGCAATTATGCCACTGGGTAGCCTTATCGGCTCTGGCTTAGGATTATTAAACCCACATAACTTAAGTATTATTATTGAGAATACTAAAGCCCTAAATATTCCAGTTCTAGTAGATGCAGGGGTCGGTACCGCTTCAGATGCTGCTATTGCTATGGAGCTTGGCTGTGATGGTGTATTAATGAACTCAGCCATTGCTTATGCAGAGGACCCAGTACTAATGGCTCATGCCATGAAGCACGCAATTTGGGCTGGACGTGCCTCTTACTTAGCAGGTCGTATGCCCAAGCGTAGAATGGCCCTGCCCAGTTCACCGCAAACAGGTTACTTTTTTCAGTAGTTTTAGGCATTATTAGCCAGTTTTCTAGCCTATTATTACCCTTCTTTCTTTTGATGTTTAGGACTCATCGAGTCCTAAATATCAAGTAATATGTCATAGCAATATTATCTATTTAACCCAAATAGGTTTTGCATTAATATGGATCTTACCTACTAAAATGATTATCAGTTCTTATTCAATGTTAAGCTTTTTACTCTTTTTACCATTTATCTAAGCAAAGGAATGCTATGCACTTATTATCAACACTAGATTTTATGTTTTTGCTGGTTGAAAAACGTAAACAGCCCATGCATGTTGGCGGCTTGTTCTTGTTTGAAACTCCTGAAGATGCCGATGAAGACTTCGTTCTGACGCTAGTTCAACAAATGCAAGCTTCCAAGACACCCCCAACATTCCCTTTTAACCAAGTACTTCATAATTTAGTCTATTGGACTAAGGATGAAGAGTTTGATGTTGAGCATCATTTTCAGCATATTGCGCTACCTAAGCCGGCACGAGTACGTGAGCTGCTGTCTTACATCTCAAAAGAGCATAGCCGCCTATTAGACCGCGCCCGTCCTTTATGGGAGTGTCATATTATTGAAGGCATTGAGCCGGAATCTCCAGGTCGTCCAAAACGTTTTGGTCTATATTTCAAGATTCATCACTCATTGGTGGATGGTATTGCGGCCATGCGTTTGGTACAAAAGTCTTTATCACATTCGCCAAACGAGACCCTGACCTTACCTTTATGGGCTTTGATGATGCGTCATCGTTATGAGATTGAAACGATTTTGCCTGATAAAGACCGCTCTGCTTTGGCTATCCTCAAAGATCAGTTAAAGACAGCCAAACCCGTCCTAAAAGAAATAGCCCAGACTCTAACTCAAAATAAAGACTCAAGCTTTGTCAAAACCACTCAGGCTCCAGCCAGCATTCTAAATCAGAGTATTTCTAGCTCCAGACGCTTTATTGCCGACTCTTATGAGCTTGAAAGATTCAGAAATGTCGCTCATAACTTAGGGGTCAGTATTAATGATGTGGTGCTTACCATTTGCTCCGGTGCTTTGCGCAACTACCTGCTTTCACTTAATGAGCTACCTGAAGAGCCTTTAATTGCTTGGGTGCCTTATTCTATGCGTAAAGATGAGAGTGCTTCGGGCAACCAATTTGCCTTTATTTTATGTAACCTTGGTACTCACTTAGAAAACCCGCTGAGCCGTTTAAAGCTAGTACACAGTAGTATGAATGATGGCAAACAGCGCTTTGGTCGTATGAAACAGCCTGAAGTCATTAACTATAGCTTATTGGCTTATAGCTGGGAGCTGATTAACGTATTAACCAGTGCTTATCCAAAAAAACAAGCTTTTAACCTTATTATTTCAAACGTACCTGGCTCTAAGAAAAAGCTTTACTGGAATGGTGCTGAGTTAAGAGCCTTATATCCGGCCTCTATTTTATTCAATGGTCAAGCCTTGAATATTACCTTGGCCAGTTACTTGGATAAAATTGAGTTTGGTATCGTAGCTTGTAGTAAGACCTTACCAAAAATTCAAAATCTATTGAAGTTATTAGAAAGTGAGTTGACCCATCTAGAAAATATTTGTCACGAAAGAAAATTAGGTATTCGTGAATAACTTTGGTCAAAAAGAATTTGAGCGTCAAAAGGTAGAGGTCATATGCGCGTAGTCTCGTTGGTAGAACAGCTGTTTTTTTTAATTGAAAAGCACAAACAGCCCATGCATGTAGGTGGGCTGTTTTTGTTTGACATTCCTGCCTCTGCAAAGCCTGACTTTGTCGCTAATTTAGTGCGTCAAATACGTAGCGGAGATACGCCGCCGACCTTTCCTTTTAACCAAGTGCTGTACAACTTAACCTTTTGGAAAACCACAGAACACTTCGATTTACACTATCATTTTCACCATACCGTTTTGTCTAAGCCCCATTCTTTTCAGGCGCTGCTTTCCTACGTGTCTGATGTCCATGCCAATATGTTGGATAAAAACTACCCGTTATGGGAGTGCCATATTATCGAAGGCATCGATGGCGTGCCTACTACTTCTGAGAATAAGCCTAACCCCAAGCGTTTTGCTTTATATTTTAAGATTCATCACTCTCTAGTAGATGGCATAGCAGCCATGCGTATTGTTGAAAAATCTTTGTCCTCCTCTGCTACTGAAGTTATGACGTTGCCCCCTTGGGCCCTACTAAACCGTGATAAACAAAACTTAAAAACTATAGCACCAAATAAACGAACTTTTCGTGGGATAGTAAAAGAACAGATTGGCACCATCAAGCCGGTATTTGGTGAGCTTAAGAATGAGCTCAAAGAACGCAATGAGCCTGGATTTGTGTCCACCATACAAGCTCCCACTAGCCCGTTAAATCAGCGTATCTCCAATAGCCGAGCTTTTTTTGCAACTACTTATGCTCTGTCTAGATTTCAACAAATAGCCGAAGTCTTACAAGTGAGCCTCAATGACGTGGCCTTAACTATTTGTTCCGGAGCCTTACGCAGCTATTTATTACAGCTCAAGCAGCTACCAGATGAGCCACTGATTGCTTTTGTCCCAGTGTCTTTACGTAAAGATGACAGTGCTTCAGGCAATCAAGCTTCCTTGGTGCTTTGTAACTTAGCCACAAATGTCGCCGACCCGATTGAGCGACTCAAGGCTATCCATGCCAGCATGGCAATGGGCAAAGATAAGTTTGGGCGGATGGAGCAAGCTGAGGTCATTAATTACAGTGCCATCAGTTATGCTTGGGAGGGGGTGAATCTATTGACTAACGCTTATCCAAAAAAACAAGCTTTTAATATCCTAATCTCTAATGTGCCAGGTCCCGAACAGCCTTTATATTGGAATGGAGCTGCATTGAGCGCTTTATATCCCGCTTCTGTGGTGTTCAATGGTCAAGCGTTAAATATTACCTTTACCAGTTATCTAGACAAGCTGCACTTTGGTATTGTTGGCTGTGATAAAACGCTGCCAAATCTTGAGTATTTACTCGAAAGCCTAGACCAACAGTTATTAGAACTTGAAAAAATCTGCAACCTTAGTTAACTCACAATCAAGCTAAGCCGATTTAGAAAGTCGAGACTGTAAGCTTTGTAGCAACCACAGCCCATAGGTAACGACCACATAGTTGATGGCAAACCCAATAGCGCCACTAATAACCAACATCGGAATCACCCCATTTTCTTTTAGCGCAGTAATAGTAAGCTCCGATGCAGATAAGTCATATAAAGAATAAATCATCAACATAGAGGTGACTATCAGGGTAAATACTGCGGTTAATAAGCCGATACGGTGGCACTCTATTTTTTCTAGACTACGCTGTTCGGTTCTCTTAAATAGAGCAATCAGTGCCATGTTTAATCCCAAAACCACTACAGCCGATAACACTATCCCTGGAGCCGCTACGCCCAGCTGAGCCAAGCTTGAGGGCAAAAAGACATAGAGTAAAGTATAGGCCAATGCAAAGCGTGATAAATAGCCATAGCTTTTGGTTTGCTCGGTCTTAGTCATCGCCACAGGATCAGGGGTATGGCGGTCCTGACTAGGCTTATGGTACTCATCTTGCATTGTTTTCTCTTATTATCAAAATAGAAATCTAGGTTGACCTGCTATCTAATCACAAATTGCTCTTTTTTGCTGCGGTTTATTTTTTACTTCAGTTTAGAGTGCTATTTGGCCTAAAGCTCGATAAATTATAAAGCTTAATAGCCTTCCAGCCTTTCTAGGCATAAAACTTGGGTCATCATAAAAAAAGGTGAGCTTTAAGCCCACCTCTTTTTACTCTGCTGCTATTGTCATTCAAGCCATGTTACTCAAGCAATGTCATTCAATCAATGTCACTCAAGCAATGCTACTCAACCAAGCCAATGCCTGCTTGAATTAGCTGGCAACTTTCGCCACTTTAAATCCAAGCTGCTGCACCACCTCTTCTTTATCATAAGGGGCCAGTACCGCTTTGCTACTTGGCTTATCTTTTAGGTAAGTGGTCGCCACACGCTGCAAGTCTTCTAAAGTAACAGCTAGAATGCTGGCGCGCATTTTTTGCTGCCAAGCTTCCCCGCGATTATGTAAGTCGGCGAAGCAAGATTTAACCGCTTCCCCTGCCGGCGAGCCTGGTTTGTCCATAGCTGAGACAATCCCTAGGATAGCCTCCTCCAATTGTTCCGGCTTCTGTGGCTCATTAAGTAGCCAGTTCACACTTTGCTCAAAATGCTCAAAGGTTTCAGCACAGTGCGGATCACGGTAGCTAAAGAATTTAAAGGCACAGGCATTGGCATCATAGCCGGCACCGCCGCCATAAGCCCCACCCTTTTCACGGATGGCACTGTGCAAATAACCGTTACGTAAGTAAGGCGCCAATACCATTAGTGCTGCTGTATCTGGATGATCTGCTGGCACCACCGGATAAGCTGCGGCATTATGATAAACGTTGGTGGCGACCAACCAAGCCATATCCTCCGCTAGACGCTCTGTCCGCGATACTTGTTGCGGCGCTATGCTGCCTCGCTCAAGCTGCAACTGAGTGTATTCATCAGGGATACTGTCTGCCAAAGCTTGGCTGTCTTGCTCTACCTTATTGGTATAACGTGACTGCTCCCAGCTTTGCTCAATTAATTGTTTGAAGTGTTCTGTTTGCTCCGGCTCGCACACAATCAGTGCTTGCTTAGGTAGGCTTGCCAAACGCTTGTGTAGTACTACCAGAGCGCTAGACAGCTCATCCCACTTAGAGTCATCTTCAGCGGCATTGCCTAAGAACTCCTTTAGGGCATTTAATGCAGGCAAACCACTACGTACATATTCAAGCTCTGCTTGACGACTCATACTACGGCTGGCCGTTTGCATCGCATACGCATGACCTGAGTTGGCCAAACGAGACTGCCAGCCGGCGCGTCTTTGTTGTAATAGCTCTTTAATACGGTCTTTTTCAGTGAAGATACTGTGCTCTAATACTTGCTTCACCAAATCAATGGCTTCCGGCTTACGGTTTAACGCACGAGTCGCCACCACAAAGTAACTGCTCAATAAGTCTGGATCTTGCGGCGAGGTGCGCTGACTAACACGCGCCGTTACCCCAGAAGAGTGTGCTGCTTGTAGCGCTTGAAACTCACGAGCCGACAAAGTGTCGGTTCCTAGATCAGACAGTAAACCTAAATAAATAGGCAATAACGGATGATTAATTAACTCATCTTGACCTGCTAGAGGCATAATCAATTGATAATAGTACAAACCATTGGTGCCGGCTTGATACTGATACAGGATACTGTCATCACCGGCAAGTTTGATGTCTACCTGCTTACCATGAGTAAAGCTAATCGAGTCAGGAACATCTTCTAGACCCACTTTTGGCAATAAGCTTAAGTCATCCTCTGCCGCTTGACGGGCGGTCAATTGCTCAGCTTGCTCTCTGATTTTTTGTTTATCGGCTTCTGTTAATGCAGCTTCAATAGCATCCAATCTTGCTTGTTCCGCTTCTGCCAATTTAGCAGACTTAGTGGCATCAGGTACTAAGGTCACACGCACTCGGTGCGGGTTATCAATCAAATGCTTCTGTAACAAGCTAGGTAGCCAGCTCGGATCTTTTACTTGTTCGCGTAGCCACTGTAAGTGCTCATCGACCTCCCAAATATCAATTGGGTTGCCATCATGAATGGCTGTACTAAAGCCCTCTAACATTAGGTTTAGGCCATAAGGAATACTATCACCGCCAATGTGACGCTGATCAATCTCTATCTGGTGCAAAATAGTCTCAATCGCTTCAGGGTCAATCTCATTATCGGCCACTTGCTGCAATAGCTCTAAGATACCTTGTTCAATAGCATCGGCATGCTCAGGCTCTGAGCCACGTACACCGGCATAGAACACCATCTCAAAATGACTGTCGTCTAAGCCCAGTAGTGGACTTGGACCGGTAGCTAAAGGATGACTGTCCAAATAAGCGCGCAGCGGAGAGCCGGCATGTTCAATCAAAACCCCTTCCAATAAACGCAGTGCCAAACGCTGTTTAGGATCAGTAATCTCTGGCAATAACCACGCCATAGCATGATGAGTCTGCGCTTTATCAATCTCATCGACCGTATAGGTCTCAGTAACCTGAATCGGTGCTTTTAGACGAACTTCAGGACGAGATTCGTGCTTTTTGCCTAGGCTAAATTGTGCCAAAGCATCTTCATGTAATTTAGCCTGGGTTTGCTGCACTGGAATGTTACCAAAGCTCATAATCACACTGTTTGAAGGATGATAATGACTTTTATGAAACTCTACCAATTCTGCATGGGTTAAGTCTGGAATATCCGCAGGATCCCCCCCAGAATTATAATGATAAGTGGTGGTTGGGAATAAGTGATGCGCCACACTGTGATACAGCTGGTCAATTTCCCCACTCATCGCCCCTTTCATCTCATTAAACACGATGCCTTTAAATTGTGGCTTATCATTGTCATCCAGCTCAATACGAATGCCCTCTTGAGCGAAATCTAATGGGTGTAAATTAGGGAAGAAAGACGCGTCTAAATATATCGACAACAGGTTAAAGTAGTCGTTCTTATTTTGGGTAGCAAAGGGATAAGCGGTCCAATCGGCAGCGGTCATGGCATTCATAAAGGTATTTAATGAGCGCTTGATCATCGAAAAGAAGGGATCGCGAACTGGATATTTGGCAGAGCCACAAAGCGCGGTATGCTCAAGAATATGCGCTTCACCTTTTGAGTCCATAGGCTGAGTGCGAAAACCCACTAAAAACGCATTCTCATCACTCGGATGCGCCAAGTGATAATGCATAGCTCCGGTTTGTTTGTGTTTACTAATAAGAACATCCAGCGACAACGCTTCAATTTTTTGGTGCTGAATTAATTCAAAGCTTGGGTGTAAGGTCAAATCTAGCGCTGCATTATCTTGTTTCATATTTTCGCTCGTATTATTTATCGTATTTTTATTAGCCATTGCTGTTATAAAGGTATGCCTATCTAAGAGGCACATTCAAAAATGCTGATATTAGTTAATGGAGGCGTTTGTAGTTTTTTAAAGCCATAGTAACAACTTTAATGACAATCAAGTCAGCTTTAATGGCTTAAGCTGATAAATCCGAGTTTTGGTCAGTACAGTGACGCACTTTAGTAATAGTTGGTGCATATTGCTCTTTTAACTCATCACTAGGTAGAGTTAGACAAAATACCTCCCCGTTTTGGGCACGTATGGATAACTCAAACTGACGAAATTTGGTTACGTGCTGTGTCTCATCCGCTGGCAAATCAAGTAGATACCATATCAACATACTGATCCAATACCCATGCGTAAACACCACATGATTGCCTGGCTCAAAAGTTGCAAACTGCTCTAGTACTTGGGGAATACGCTGATAAAACTGCTGGAAACTCTCTGCATCATCTGCGTTAGCGATGGCAGGATGGGCCGACTGCCAATAAGCCTCAGTCAATGCCATACGCTGCGCGAAAGTTATTCCTTCTAGGCGGCTAAAACCAATTAAATCAAACTCTTGTAAGCCTTCTATAACTTTTGGTGTCAGCTTTAGTTTGTTCACTAACGGCTGTGCAGTTTGCTGGGTGCGAATATAGCTCGAAACACAGATAGAGCGGATATCCTCGCCTAAGCTTTGTAGCAGCCAATCAGCGGCTTCTTCTGCCTGCTTATGCCCCAGCTCGGTCAACTCAATCTCAGCGTTAGGCTGTATCTCTCCTCCGGCATTGGCTGTACTTTGTCCATGTCGAACCAAATATATTTTTTTCATACCCTACCTTTAGTTAATCATGCCTTTAACTAACTGTGCCTTTAGTTAACTATGCCCTTAACTAACCGCACCTATAGTTAACCATGCCTTTAATCAACTGCGTATTTAATCAACTAATAAGCTATAGCGTTAATAAACCGTGCTCTTAATAAACTATGCCCTTAATAAAAAAAGCACCCATACAGCACCCATCCAGAAAATCACTGCGAATCATCACTTACAGCTTGACAACAGTACGCCCAGAGACAGGCTTAGTCTACTAGTGACGCCAGTTAATTCAAATTTATTTTTCCTAAATTTATATCCTGTTAAATATAAACCCCTGTTACAAAGGGTGTGGAACATCAGTATACTGATTGGTCAGTAATGACCATAAATAGTGGCCCATATTAGTTGGGCTTAAGTCGATAGTTTTTGGTGACTTGGCAAAGCCTTATAAAATCTAGGGGTCAATCAGTTACCCCCAAAGGCTGTGGATAACTCTGTGTATAACTCAAGACTTGACAACAAATAACACGCAATAGTTAAGGCTTAAGCTAAAATTGTCTATTTTTTATACAAAATATTTTCCTTTTAAAATCAATCGTTTACAATAATATTGTTTTTCGCGATAAATTTTTATAATTATTTTTTTGACTCCCTAGTCTTTGGCCGATGTTCCACGCTGTAATGCCGACCTCCACAATTAATCTAAATTACAGTATGATAGCCGCACTGAAATTAAACACACCACAATCACAAAAAGTTGGAAATATTATGTACGACGTTATGGCTGTAGGAAACGCTTTGGTAGATCATGAATATCTATTGAATGATCAACAACTTACTCAGACCAGTTTGGCCAAAGGCAGCATGACCTTAGCTAGCTTGGATGAGCAAACTCAGCTGCTAGCAGAATTCGAAGCTCAGCAATTACAGCCCTCAAAGCAAACTGGGGGCGGCTCTGCTGCCAATGCGATGTTTGCGTTTGCTAGCCTTGGCGGTAAGTCTTTTTATGGCTGCCGCGTGGGAGATGATAAAGCCGGCGAGTTTTACTTAGCAGACTTAAATCAGGCGGGAGTAGCCACCACCTCTGAAAAATCAGTTTCAGCAGGAGGGGTTACTGGCTCATGTGTGGTAGCGATTACCCCAGATGGCGAGCGTACCATGCAGACCTACTTAGGTACCTCTAGTGACATTAATGCAGACAACCTAGATTTTGACGCTTTAAGTCAAAGTAACTGGCTGTATTTTGAGGGTTATCTGGCAATGTCAGAAAGCCTACGCCCTGCCCTGCAACAGCTACGTCAACAAGCCAAAGATAATGACATCAAAATTGCCGTAAGTTTTGCTGATCCTGCCGTGATTAACTTTGCCAAAGAAGGCTTACTTGAAGTCTTAGGTGACGGGGTAAATACTATTTTCTGTAATGCTGAAGAGGCCATGCTATTTACCGAAACCAACAGCATAACCGAAGCGGCTCAAGCCTTAACTCAATACTGTCAACTGGCCGTGGTCACTAACAGTGCTGAAGATACTGTGATTTGTGAAAAAGATTCAAATACAGCAATCACCTTGACCCAAGTACCTACCCCTCAAGTAGATAAGGTTATTGATACCAATGGCGCTGGCGACAACTATTCTGGTGCATTCCTATTTGCCTTATCGCAAGGCCATAGCATAACTGAGTGTGGCAAGCTGGCAGGTAATGTGGCCAGTCAGGTAGTGCAGCAGTTTGGCCCTCGCTTGACAGTTGAGCAATATCAAGCCATTGCGAACCAGGTTCTGTCGGCTTAATTTGCCCAAGCTAAAATCCTTATGCATCAAGTAAGCAAAAAAAATCCCAAATCTAGGTTTGGGATTTTTTCTTTTTTTATCAGCTGTAATGTAATCTTAGGCTTTAGATAGTGCTTGCTCTAAGTCGGCTTTAATATCTTCGATATGCTCGATACCAATAGACAGACGAATCATATCTTCACTAACGCCAGCTTTTGCCAACTCTTCGTCATTAAGCTGACGGTGAGTGGTGGTAGCTGGGTGACTGGCCAAAGATTTGGCATCGCCAATGTTTACCAGACGGGTAATTAGATTTAAGGCATCAATAAATTTCGCACCCGCTTCACGGCCACCTTTTACCCCGAAGGTTAAGATAGCTGAAGGAGTACCTTTCATATACTTCTGCGCCAACTCATGATCAGGATGGTCTGACAAGCCAGCATACTTAACCCAAGCCACTTTATCATGACCTCTTAGATACTCAGCCACAGCTTGAGCGTTCTCTACATGACGCTCCATGCGTAGGCTTAGAGTCTGGATGCCCTGCAAGATACTAAAGGCGTTTAATGGGCTTAACGCAGCACCTGTATTACGTAAGGGAGCCACACGAGCACGGGCGATATAGGCTGCAGCACCCACATCTTTTACGAAGTTTACGCCATGATAGCTAACATCAGGCTGGTTTAATAAAGGGAAGCGCTCTGGATAATCACCCCAATTAAAGTTACCACTATCCACAATAGCACCACCAATAGAGGTACCAGTACCGCTCATGTATTTAGTTAATGAGTGCACCACGATGTCAGCACCAAATTCAAACGGACGACATAAAGCAGGCGTAGCCACTGTGTTATCAATAACTACCGGTACACCATACTTATGGGCCGCTTCGGCAATGGCTTCAATATCAATGATGTTGCCTAGCGGGTTACCTATACTCTCAGCAAAGACCATTTTGGTTCTGTCATCGACCAAGTCGTGGATAGCCGCAGGGTTCTTATGATCAAAGAAACGAACTTCAATACCTTGACGCGGTAGAGTGTGCGCAAAGAAGTTATAAGTACCGCCGTATAGCGTTGAAGCAGCGATAATGTTATCACCAGCTTCACAGATGGTTTGTACCGCATAAGTAATGGCCGCCATGCCTGAAGCTACTGCCAAGGCACCGATACCACCCTCTAATGCCGCCACACGCTCTTCTAATACAGCGTTAGTGGGGTTCATAATACGGGTATAAATGTTACCTGCTACCTTTAAATCAAACAGATCTGCCCCGTGCTGAGTATCATCAAAAGCATAAGAGCTGGTGTGATAAATAGGCACAGCAACAGCCTTAGTGGTAGGCTCTACACTATAGCCTGCATGAATGGCTAAAGTTTCTAAACGCTGATTGTCAGCTGCATTGTCGGCATTACTCATATCGCATCCTTAACGTACTAAATTAATAGTTTAAATAAAACCCTCAGGGTACTCTCTTCTAAAAAGTACTGCTTGCTAAAAAGCACTGTTGGTCAAAAAAGCACTAACTATTGGTTAAAAAGCACTGTTAGTAAAAAAACAAAAAGTACTAATTAATTAAAAAATACTATAAACCAAAAGCTAGCCTTAGGGCAAAATCACAAAGTCATAAAAAAGCTGGATTATCTAATGATAACCCAGCCACTGAATAAATATAATCACTAATTATTATTATACTTATTACTTACTCTCAATTAGGAGGGTTTATTTGTAATAAGCATTTGCTGTATGCGAGTGGTCCGTATCATCTACCACTTGAGTCAATTCAGGGATTTGTTGCTTTAATTGGACCTCAACCCCTTGACGTAAGGTCATGTCTACTGCAGAACAGCCCTGACAACCACCGCCAAATTTGAGTACCGCAGTTAGACCCACGCCTTCTTCTTCAATCAATTCTAATAACTGTACGTCACCGCCATGAGCCGCTAAGCTTGGGTTAATCTCAGATTGAAGAACATAGTTGATACGCTCCTCAACACTAGCATCGGCACCCACTTTAGGCACTTTAGAGTTAGGAGCACGGAAGGTTAACTGCCCCCCGAAGCGGTCTTTATTATAATCGATAACCGCATCTTCTAAATAAGGTACTGAAGAGGCCTCAATATAAGCAGTGAAGGCTTCAAATGGCATTTGCAAATCCGCTTCATCTTCTTCACCAGGCTGGTTATAAGCCATACAGCATTCCGCACGAGGCGTCCCTGGATGTTCAACAAAAATACGTACTCCAATGCCTGGGGTTTCTTGTTTTGCTAACAATTCGGCTAAATACTCTTGTGCCGAAGGAGTGATAGTAATGTTGCTTTTAATGTCTGATTGTTCAATGTCTATTGCAGAAACTGGAGCGTTATCAGTCATAAGATGACCTCTTTGATTGTAAATTATAGGATGGATAGTTTGATGGATTTAAAGCTGAATATGCCTGTTTAGTGCTTCTATTATGGTGGCGATTAAGAATTAATCAAGGAAAATGATAATTGGTTACATACAAAAACAGCTCAAAGCCCATGCCTAGTAACCCAAGTAACAATCTAACAAGGCTGAATGATGAATGTTTATAGACAAGCTAAATCTTGTAATATGACCTATAATACAATCTATCCAAAATAACGTACAATCTATCCAAAATAACGTACAATTTATTCAAAATAACAGCTTCTTATCGAGCTTTTTATGGCTACATTATTTATGGCATTTATTGCCTAGATTTTGAGTATATAAAGCTTAGAGTTAACTATCATGACCTTAATTACTGCGGTAATCTCTATTTTCATATTAATAGCGATCAGTGCTATTGTCTCAAGCTCTGAGCTTGCCCTAGCTTCAGCTCGAAAAATAAAACTACAAATTTTAGCCAAAGAGGGAGAAGTACGAGCCCTTGATGTGTTAGCTATGCAAGACAACCCTGGCAGCTTTATTACTGTGGTTCAAATACTACTGAACGCGGTTGCTATTTTAGCTGGTGTCATTGGTGAGTCTGCGATTAGTCCCTATCTAGAAGCCATTTTACAACACGAATCCTTATCTTTTTTGCAGTTGGTCATTGGCTACGAAGCCCTCGCTTCAGCGATTTCTTTTATCCTAGTCACCAGTGTCTTTGTGCTATTTGCCGACCTAATGCCCAAGCGCTTTGCCATGAGTTACGCGGAACCCATTGCTGTGCGATTAGTACGCCCAATGATGATGCTTATCTTTGTGTTTAAGCCGATTATTTGGGTATTTGATGGGGCGGCTGACCTGTTGTTTAAGCTACTTGGTGTATCGACGGTACGCCGTGACGACCTCACTTCAGAAGATATTTATGCGGTAATGGATGCGGGCGCCGAAGCCGGGGTATTAAAACACCAAGAGCATCACTTAATTGCCAATATCTTTGAGATGCAAGAGCGCACGGTCACCTCAGTGATGACCACCCGTGAGTACATCGTTTATTTCGACTCGAATGAAAGTCATGATGTGATTGTTGAAACCATGATTCGTGAACCGCATCATAAATTCTTAGTCTGCTTAGAAGATGACTTAGAGCAAACCATAGGTTATGTTGAGTCTCGTGCCTTTTTGGCGATGGTTTTACAACAAGAAAAAGTGCGTCTAACTGACCCCACTATTTTACGCACCGCCCTATTTATTCCCGACACCTTATCTTTGTTCGATGTGTTAGAAACCTTTAAAAGCACTGGCTCCGACTTTGCCATCATTGTTAATGAATACTCATTAGTGGTGGGAGTAATTACCTTAAAAGATGTGATGAGCATCGTGATGGGCGAGCTGGTCACAGTAGATGAACAGCCTATCGTCCAACGCACAGAGAACTCTTGGTTGGTCGATGGTATGACCCCTATCGAAGATGTTATTCGTACTTTAGGCATCATAAACTTGCCAAACTCAGAAAACTATGAAACCATAAGTGGGTTCATGATGTATTCTTTACGAAAAATTCCCAAAAAAACTGACTTCATTGAACACGCTGGTTTTAAGTTTGAAATTCTAGATACTGAGAACCTGAAGGTTAATCAGTTACTGGTCACTAAAACCACTGAAGAGTAACGGTCGTAAGTCCACTTCTATAGGCTACTTACCTGTTACTTGTAATACCAATAGGTTAGGCGCCGGCGCTGTCCTAAGTGCTACAGCCTAACCCTTATGCAACATCCTAATATCTGCCAGATATTTAATTATCCAATTGTATTGTTAAATACAAACTAAATCTTTTTAAACAGTTATCTCATACCCATAGTGCTTTGCCTATATGGCAAGGATTATTAATCCCTGCAACGCCTAGATCAAATGGATCTAAAGACACTGCTGGGGTCTGCATTTTTATAAATATTTACCCCACTCTCAACACTTTTAGGGGTTGAAAAAAAATGACACCTCACTATCCTTAAAGTTTTCGACCAAGAAGACCAAGGACAATGAGATGCCACTTGACGAATTTATCATTAATATCTATCTGATGGTAGAGCAATATTACAACTTAGTCGTTCAAAAACCGTTAAGAAGAGGCGGATTTGCGCCTAAACTTAGCGATACTGAAATTATATGTATGGAGCTAGTTGGTGAGTTTATGGGCATGGATCAAGACAAACAAATCTGGCAATATTTTAAAAACCACTGGCTGTCTTGGTTTCCAAACCTTGGCTCTTACCCTAA
>NZ_JMKP01000040.1 GCF_000685805.1 Psychrobacter phenylpyruvicus DSM 7000 = NBRC 102152
TTCTTCGTTTGGGTGTATTAGGAGATTGTGTTGTCATGTTAGTGTCCACGATTATTTGTTCATGGACACTATCTCGCATTTTTTAATAGAAAAAAAGATGGGATGGTCGGATGCTTACGTTTAGCCATATCACACATATCATGTATGTATAGGTTTTCCAACTCATTTTCTTTAGAATATTTTTTTAAGTCATCTAAATATTTAGATGAAATGATAGGATCAGAACCCAAGGGGCGTACATAAAAATTTGAATCAGCGATAATTTGAAAACGTAACTCAACACTAGTCATATCTAAAAATAGTTTGGAAATATTTTGTAATGATTGCAAAGAGCAAGCTTCAGCGAAAGTAACTGTTGTTGGTTCTATTCGTTTTGCTAAATTACCAATCACACAAAATATTGGAATGACAATATCAAGGGGTGTTGATTTTTTTAAAACTTTTTTAACGGTAGTTTGAATTTTTAAAGACTCTCTGAAACGTCGTCTTGAATTAAATTGGAAAGCGTGATGGTTTAAAAATTCAATAATAAATTGTTCTTTTGAATGGTTTTTATAGGAGTTGTAAAACTTTGTCGGATCAAAATCTCTATAAACAGAACATTCTTTGAGTAAAAACTTTCTATCTTCTTCAGATTTATTTTTTGGTAATTGTTGGGACAGGTGGGGGAGGCTATCAGGCCACTCATAGTTAGACTGAGGCATTGCATCAGCCAATAGACTTTCTACTGTTAAAGTATTATTAGACATCCGTGTCACCTTTTTATGTTTTATTTAATATACTTTTCAATGGTTGTATTTGGTGAGATTAGGTAAATTATTTTGTGTTTGAAAATTTCACTTATAAACTCTTTGTAATTCAAACAATATTTGAGTTGAAATCATGATCGATACATCCCTATCAACTTTTAGTGGATTAAAAAAAGGGCACTTCACCGCCTAGTGGATTCCTGACTAAGAAGGTCAAAGAGTGATGAAATGCCCACAGAGAAACTCGTCATCAATATATGTAACATTCAAGAATATATCTTAAAGTTTACATTTACCCCTAAGCATTCTTGTTTTTGAACTCTTGACGATACTTATGCAACAGGGGCTCAGTATAACCAGAAGGTTGCTCACCACCTTTTAAGATAAGCTCTTTTGCACATTGAAATGCCATAGACTTATCAAAATCTGGTGCCATATTGCGATAAGCATTATCTCCAGCATTTTGCTTATCAACTTTAAGTGCCATACGTTTAAGGGAGTCTATAACCTGTTGCTCGCTTATCACCTCATGCTGTAACCAATTCGCCAATAGTTGCGAAGAAATGCGCAGTGTCGCTCTATCCTCCATTAAGTCAATATCGTGAATATCAGGCACCTTAGAACAGCCTATACCTTGCTCAACCCAGCGAACGACATACCCTAAAATAGACTGGCAATTATCTTCAAGCTCTTGCTGAATTTCATCCTTACTCCACGAAACTTTATTAGCCAGTGGAATGGTCATTAAGTCTTTAAAGGTATTGCGCCGACCACTTGCAACAAGCTTGTTTTGCACCTCAAATACATTGATTTCATGATAGTGAGTAGCGTGCAAAGTAGCGGCAGTAGGTGATGGCACCCAGGCTGTTGAAGCACCTTCTTTGATTTGGTCAATTTTCTTATCTAACATTTGCGCCATTTGCTCTGTTTTAGTCCACATACCTTTACCAATCTGCGCTCTGCCTTGGAATCCATGCGCCAGACCTGCATCTACATTATTATTCTCATAAGCAAGCTTCCACGGTGCTGTTTGTAAGTTTGCTTTAGGTAACATGGCACCTGCATACATAGAAGTATGAATTTCATCACCAGTGCGATCCAAAAATCCAGTATTGATAAACGCAATTCTATCCCTGCCAGTAGCAATACAAGCATCAAGATTTAATGAAGTACGACGCTCTTCATCCATACAGCCTATTTTCAACGTCAGTTGTGGTAATCCTAGTAGATCTTCAATAGCACTAAACAGATCACAAGTAAACTGAACTTCATCAGGTCCATGTAATTTAGGTTTTACGATGTATATAGATCCAGTACGGGAATTACGCAGTGGATTTTTTAAATCTAGTCCAGGAATAGCAGCGGCAGCAGTAATGACACCATCCATTATTCCCTCAAATACTTCATCACCATTTTGATCTAGGATAGCTGGATTTTGCATCAGAGGTCCAACGTTGCGAACAAACATCAGCGAACGTCCATGCAATCTAATCTCATTACCGTTTACATCGGTATAGTAGCGATCTTCATTCGGCTGTCGAGTAAACTTTTTGCCATTCTTAACTATATCAACCGCCAGTTTCCCTGTATTTAAGCCTAACCAATTTGCATATCCTAAAGTCTTATCTTCAGCATCTACCGCAGCCGTTGAGTCTTCAAAATCAATGATGGTAGTCAAGGCTGACTCCATTAGAATATCTTTTACCCCTGCTTTATCTTGCTTACCTATTTGAGAGTTAGGATCAATTTGAATCTCAAAATAAAGCCCATTATTTAAAATTAAAATGGCGTCAGGTTGATTTTTGTCACCTCTAAAGCCTGCATATACTTCAGGTGAACGCAATGCAACAGGCTCACCATTAATCTGTGCTGTAAGTTCTCCAGATTCAATAGAATATTGGGTGACATCTTTGTGTGAGCCATTAGCCAACGGGATAACTCTATCCAAAAACTCTCGCCCCCATTCAATTACCTTTTGACCCCGTTGTTTATCGTAACCTGTCGTCTGATTATTTGAGTCTTGTTCAATGGCATTAGTGCCATACAATGCGTCATATAAAGAGCCCCAACGAGCATTTAATGCATTTAAAGCAAAGCGGGCATTTAAAGCAGTAATAACTAACTGTGGTCCTGCCTTTTGTGCGATCTCTTGATCGACATTTTGTGTGGTTATTTGAAAGTCCTTTTTATAATCAGCTGGGACTTCAACTAAATAGTCAATCTCTCGAAGAAAATTTTCGTAGTTATCAAAATGGTTTTCAAAATCAAATTTGCCTTTATTCTCGATATGCCATTGATCTATTTTGTGCTGAAATTCATCACGTTTATCAAGAAGCTGACGATTACGTGGCGTAAATTCTGCAATTATGTCCGCAAAACCGTCCCAAAATTTTTGCTGATCTTCTTCAGCTACTTTACCAATACTGGGCAATAGCGTTTCACTTATAAACTGATATAAAGAAGAATCTATTTTAAGGTTGCTTTTAGTGATACGGTTCATAGTAAAACCCCTTATTCATGATTAGATTGTTAAGTTTTTTTATTCAATAACTGCGTGGTAAATTCAGTATATTTTGACTAACATAATTTAATATCATCTCTGCACTAACAGGCGCTGTTCTGAATAAACGTGCTGGCCAATATAACTTTGCAATGCCATAGGCATCAGTAAAGCCATTACCCCCATGTACCTGAATTGCTGTATCTACAGCTTGTATAGCTGCTTCGGCACTAGCATATTTAGCATAATTGGCGTATTCTGCTACCTCATTTTCAGGTATTGAACCATGAAGGAAAGCCGCTTTACGTGTCATTAGACGAGCCTGCTCAAGGTTAATCTTCGCCTTAGCTAATGGATGTGATATACCTTGATGAGCTCCAATCGGCTTTTTCCACACTATACGTTCACATGCATACTTGGAAGCTCGCTCTATCGCATTCATAGCTATACCATTGCAGTATGCCGCCATAAGTATTCGTTCTGGATTTAAACCACAGAAAACAGCAGACAAACCATTGTCCAATCCTCCGACGATATGGTCTTCGCTAATATCTACATTATCGAAAAATAGTTGCCATTGTTTATCAGCACTAAAATGAGGCATATCAATTACAGTTTTTTGAACTTTGGTATCTTTTGCATCCACAATGCATAAGACAGGCTTAGTCAAAGTTCCATCATCTTGTTTTACTCTTGCAACTACTAGAATATAATCAGCATCATTGACACCAGAGATATAACACTTACTTCCATTTAAACTATAGCTATTACTTTCGGTGTTACGTTTTAGTGCAGTTTTCATGTTATAAAGATTGCTACCAGAATCTTGTTCAGTGATCGCAAAAGAAAACTTTATTTCTCCAGTTGCCATACGACGAAGATATTTGTCTTTTTGGTAGTCTGTACCCCATTTTTCTAAAATAGGAGCCACGATACCAGACGACATTACCAACATTACCAATAGGCTCTCTTTATAGGCTAGCTCTTCAGCCACGCAAAACAACCCATATAAACCGAGCCCTCCACCACCATATTCAGTAGAAATACCTATACCAAGATAGCCTGCTTTTGATAGTTCGTCCCATAGTTCTTGTGGTGGCGTGTCTGTTTTCAAGCATCTATCTATATACCCTGCACCAAGCGAGTCGGTAATTTTTCTAACAGACTCTCTAATTTGAGATTCAGTGCTGGTTTCTTGTAATACGTTAAATTCATCTTGTATTTGCATTATCCCTACTCCTTATCACTATTTACATTTTGTCCTTTCAATCTGCCAGTTGCTATCAACTTATTATGAGAATCTTTAATACTAATCTCCCATAGCTGGATTGTTCTACCTCGTTGAATCGGTACTGCTAATATATTAAGCACACCAGTCGATATTGGGCGAATAAAATCAGTGCTATTGCTAGTACCAACAAATAGAGCATCCCACTCTTTTTCACATAACCATGCACTACCTCCAACGGAACCAGCTGTCTCAACTATAGCGCTTAGAACTCCTCCATGGACGATTCCAGCAGGTTGATGAAGGCTATCATTGATATTAAGCGATGCCTCAACCTTATCTGGACTAATATAGGTATATTTGATACCAATACTGGCATCAAAACCTTTAGTTACACTCTTTTCAATCAATTTTTGCAATATTTCTAATTTATTGGGCTTTGAAAAGTTTTGATATGTAGTCATAATGATTAAATACTCACTATAAAAAAGTATTTTAAAGACAATGAATGATATGGCATACCTTATATGCTATGCAGATTATTATGAACGTTGACCCAAAAGCTTATTTATTTCTTTAGCTTTCTTGCCAATATCTCCACCGAAATCATCACGAAAAACATGACCAGCTTGTCGAGATAAAGATTGAATCATGGTTACGCTCTCTTTTCTAATAGATTCATAATCCTTAAGCACACCCTCTATTTCATTTTTTGAGGTAATATCTGTCAAAAGGGAAGCTAAAACACCACAATCTTCAATTGCTTGATTTGCGCCTTGTCCAAGATAGGGGAGCATGGCATGTGCAGCATCACCAATTACACAGATAGCACCTTCAGACCATGAGCTAAGAGGCAAATGATCATATAATTCCCATGAAAATGCATATTCAACATGATTCATTAAATTAATTGCTTCAAACCCCCATCCTTTGAACTCTTCCAATAATGTATGTTTAGAAACTGCTTGTGACCATCCTTTATATTGCTTATTATTTGATGGAACATAAGCAGCTATATTAATCTTCTGACTATCCTTTACTGGATAAGTGACCAAAACTTTATTACCGCCTATCCATGCTCTAAAGTTACTACCACCAGTTGTAGCCTCGCATTTAGGAATCAATGCACGAATAGCAGTAACTCGTTCAGCTTCTAATTTAGTTTCTGGTGAAATAACTCGTCTGACTTGACTTCTAACTCCATCTGCACCTATCAGTAGATCATGTGTCCAGGTACGACCATTACCAAAAGTTATCTCGACTTTATCATCAATATTTCTTGCTGATATAAATTCATGATTAAGTTGAATATTGACAAATTGTGAAAGATTCTTAAGTAGAATTTCTTGAAAATCACCTCTATGAATTGAATATGATTCTCTATCACTACTAAGAGTCCTCATTATGTCAGTTGGTAGCTTATTGCCATATGTATCATGAATGACAGAATTATCCACTTTTGCAGATCTCTTAATAATCTCGTCGTAAACACCTATTTTTTTCATAATACTGAGACCATTGGGTTGCAAAGTAAATCCAGCACCAACTGGCTTCAAAACTTTTGCCTGATCATAAATAGTCACTTTGAAGCCTTGACTTTGTGTGTCTTGTAAAAGGTTTGCCAAAGTCAACCCTGCTATACCAGATCCAATTATTCCTATGTCCATTATTTAAACTCCTTCCCTACTACTTAAGTTCCTAAAATATTTTATTTCACTCTGCATTAATAAATCGTGCATTTGCGATAAATAATCCTGGAATTGACATTATTATTACTCCTATAGCCATTGCGATTGTTGCCATTTTCATACCTTGATAATCCGCTAAATAACCGCCTAAGATTGGAATGATACTCGCTGAGACATAGACGCCAAGACACAGTAATGAAATAGCAGTTTTAACTGTTTTTGCTGCATAAGTATGAACCACCTTGAAACTCGCATAGTTACTTATGCCTTGACCTGCTCCGATAGCGACAACTGACATCACTAATACTAATAGTGAAGATACTACTGACCCTAAAATCAACAAAACCATAGCGCTAATAATTATTATTAGTGACACTAAAAGTAGCTTAAAGGGTTCAATGTTTCTAAATACAAATTGCGATATAGGGCTTACTAAGTACATTCCGCCAGCTAACAAACCACCTGCCAATACGCTATTCAATCCAATATCTTTTACAATAGTCGGCATTAGTGCCAGCACGATGGCAGCAGCGGTCATTCCTGGAGCAAATGCGCCTAACCCTGCCAGTGTTGCCCGATTTTCTTGCTGACCCATAGACTGAAAGGGCAACCACCCTATATTTTTTACCTTAAGAGAATCTGACTGACTAAGGACTATTGGAATACAAAATATTAATAAACTAGCTTCAACAACAAAGACTGTTACAGTAGGATAAGGCAAAAAATTTGCCACAATGGCTGCTAAAATAGGGCCACCAGCCAAGCCTAATCCTATCCCTACCGTTCCTATTAATGTTGCCTTGTGACTTTCATTTTGTTTTGCTGTAGCTAATATCGCATCAGTCCCTAAAACTAATATGAGACCAGTACATAACCCCGTTAAAACTCTTGCTGCAATAAGTGTTATGACATTTGAAGCTTCTGCATAACCAATGCAAGACAGTAAGCCAAATACACAGGCCGTTAGAATGATTTTTTTTCGTCCAAAACGGTTAGATAATGCCGTAGCGAACAAAAATGCTGGAGCAAGACCTCCAAGATACATGACAAATATGAGGCTCAACATTCCTGTCGAAAAGCCAATTTGGTGTCGCCAAATTTCAAGTAACGGTGTTACTAAATTAGGTAACATAAACGCAGAAATTATCGGTAAAGCGTGTATGGGTAAAGGAAATGAGTACTCTCTCATAAGTATGTTCTTTAGTGTTGATAGCTACTTATTTTTTAATAAACCGTTATAACCCCCTAGGGGGGTTATTTTATTATTTAAATTAACCCCCCTAGGGGGTTGTGTCAAGACAAATTTGTATTTTAAATTTACCTCGTAACTCTCGACATCAATTTATGATGCTATATACTCTTTACATATTTCTCTCAAATTCGCTAATTTTTTAGCTATATATTAAATTTCAAATAACTTGAGTACGAGCGACCTACCACAGATAGAGCATCTATGTGAAGGCAAAACAATAAATCATTTATTTGAGGCAGACTATAAGCTACAACTTTAGCTCACCAATTATTTAAGATTAGTTTTAATTGATGGGCTAAAAAAGTTCTCCTACTAGGGAGTTCTATATATTTGAGGGTATATTTCTATATTCTTTGTTTCGTAAGGGGTAAATTATATGAATCATCCAAAACTTGGTTTTGTGTTCTATGGAGGCTGTGCAAGCTTGGATTTGTATAACACATTAAGGCGTCGTAAAGACCCAAAATCCACTACTCAAGATTTGTTAGAACAAGATGACGGACTTAAGAAATGGTTCCTTAAAGCACAAAAAAAAGCCACTTGGACAAGCTCAATACCATCTTTGAGTGAGAGTGCTATGAGCCAGCAAGTATCTGATAAAGTTCAAAGTCAAGCGATACAGGTTAGAGGGATTATAGAAAAGCTAATTAATAAAAATGCATCTTCTCATGAGATAAAAAAATTAAATGATCTTGCTCAATTAAGACCACATTGGGAACTATCTGAAAATGATGGTTTATTGATAGCAAAGAATACGTTGGATTTAGAGGCGTTGCTAGGGTATGTGGCGGAAGACTGTATCCAGCTATTTACATCAAACATATCCACTAATATAAAAGAATGTGCTCAAGATCGTTGCGGGATTATATTTTTAGATCGCTCGAATGGTGCTAAAAGGAATTGGTGCTCTATGAAGACATGTGGTAATCGAGCTAAAGCATTGAGGTCTATAGAGAGAAAATCTGATAGCTAACACTAACTTGCACTAAAATTTGTGTGCTTTAGATCTGGTTTGTAACGCTTTAAAAATGAATACCTTAGTGCATAGAAAAGACTTAGTCATTTATTTAGACATAGCCTTTAGTATTGTAGCCATACTTAACTGATTTCATTAAGACATATAATTAAAAAGGATTCATAAACCGTAATAACAATGCTTTTAATAAGATACCATAGCGAGCTTTTCGGATGTTTTAAAGAATAAATTTATGAAACAGACTACATTTATAATTTAAAACTCCGTCTTAAAGCTTGATTTATTAATAATCCAGCTACTCATGATAAGAAAAATATTGGTTGTTATACCTATCAGCTAATCTTTTAGAAAAAAGAGCACATATCAACAAAATGACTACTGCCAGCATTGCTGTGGAAAGCACCGGTACCACTAGAGGTGCTAGAAAGTCGTCTTTAAACATAGGCAATAAAAATTTTGGTAAACCACCCGTGACAATCCAGTGAAGCGCAATCATTAATGCACTTATCACCAAGCCCACTAAAAGGCTATAAAAGTGAAAACGTTGCTCATTACGATATCTTGAGACACCAATACATTTATTACAGTACGGCATTCTTTGATAATCCTCGAAAGACAGCATACCATCGCCGTTCTTGCAGGGAAGCATTGAATTAATAGTTAAATCACCCCCACAAACATTCCCATGATTATCGTTTCCCACCGTTACATGGTTATGCATTATCTAACCTCCTACTTAAGCTTAATATCTCTTCCAGCTATATTACCTGTATTACCATCCCCTACACTTACTGTATTACCAGCACCTGTTGCTTGTGCTTGCTCACCATACATCAAGCCAGTTATAACATGCTTTTGCACAGACTCTGATGCCTGCCTAAATAGTTCAATAAGTAGCTTTTCTTGTGTTGATAACAAAAGACTGTCTCGTCTACCAGTTATGACATAATTAATATCAAATCCTAATTCAGCAATTTTGATTAAATACTGAGCATCAGGATACCGTTTACCCTGCTCATAGTTAGATTGAGTAGGAATAGCAATACCTGCATAATCAGCAACATCTTTTGCCTTTAAGCCAAGCCGTGAACGCTCTTCTGCCAAAAATAAATTACTCAAAAGATTAAATCCTATTGACATTAATTAATCGTATGATTAACATACATTATGTTAGTGCGATAAACAAAGTGTTACAAGGAGATTATGCCATGAGCATTAGAGCTAAGACAACCCAGCGGGCAAAGCCATTCTTAGTGCGTTTGCCTACATCTCATATCAGGCAAGCATATGAACAATACTGCTTAGATAATATGCGAAGTTTAGACGCCCAATCAGCAATGCTTATCACAAAAGAGTTGCAATCATCAGGCTATCTATCCAGCGAGTTTCAAAGGATAAATCATAAGGAACAGTACGATAAAACACAGCGCAAACAGGAGGGAGTTATGGACTAAAAAATCTATCAACAATTGAATAAACAGGCTGCGTAGATAAAGATGCACAGTATCCGTGTCTGATACACACAGATACTGCACAGGTGTCGTTTTCAAGCTTCGACAATACTATTGTTACGTTTCTAGTTGATGATGTCAATCAGAAACCGAGCATCTATGTTTGCGCATTGATATATTTAATCTATTTTAGGAAATATTTATGCGTTTAGATGTTAAAACTCAACGTCAAATCATTCAATATCATTTAATTAATCCAAGCTATAGTCAACGTAAAATCGCTAGTATGCTTAGCATTTCACATAACACTGTTGGCAGGGTATTAAAACTCTATAAGCGGTGCACCATACATGGTGATGACTTGTTGAATCTACCTAATAATGAGTTTGAAGCCCAGTTAGGCTCACAGCCTAAAGTTTATCAACAGTCTCACAAAATCGAACCTGATTGGGATTACATAAACAATGAACTAAAGATGCGTGATATGACGCTAATGCTACTTTGGCAAGAATACCGAATTGATTGCCCTGAAGGTTTATCATACTCACAGTTTGCCCGTAAATATAGACAATGGCGTAAAACCAATCGGCTATCCATGCGTCAACACTATAAAGTGGGTGAGCAAGTGTTAGTTGATTTTTGTGGTCGTACTATGCCTATACAAAATCCTGAAACAGGTGATGTGCGTTACGTTCAGGTATTTGTTGGGGTATTGGGAGCATCAGGATATATATTTGCCTATGCTGTTGAATCACAAAAAATTAAGGACTGGTTACGCTGTCATATTGAAATGTTTCGTTATTTTGAAGGTGTACCAGAGCAAGTCGTTACTGATAATCTAAAATCTGCCGTCATTACCAACACCAAAACTCGGCTACAGATCAATCAAAGTTATGCTGAACTTGCTGAGCACTATAACTTTGCAATTAATCCAACTCGACCACGTAAACCCAAAGATAAGGGGTTGGCTGAGGTGTGCGTACAAATCGTACAGCGAGGTATTTTAGCAAAACTACGTCATCGTACTTTTTTCTCCCTAGATGAGTTAAATGAATCTATTTTAACAGGATTGATTGAGCTAAATTCTAAAACCACTAAACGTTTTCCTACGTCAAGATATGAGCAATTTTTGAAGCTTGATAAACCGTATTTAACGCCATTACCACAATCTAGCTTTGAAATTAGGGATTGGCTGTACGCCCAAAGAGTTGATGAGTTTTATCAAGTGAACGTGGATGGTGTACGCTATAGCGTGCCTTATCAATATGCGCATAAACAGATTGACATTGCTATCTCAGATAAATTGATTGAAATGTACTATCAGCGTAATCGTATTGCTTCTCATGCTATCGCAAGTGATGACCAGCTTGATGTGATTGATATTAACCACATGCCTAAAGACCATCAGTATCAAGCTGGATCAAATATTGACTACTTAAAACAATGGTCTGGGCAATGGGGAGATAATTGTGAGCTATGGACGCATGAGTATTTGGCAAATAAAAGGGAGTTTAAGTCAAACTCATTAAAATTTAGAGAGTTTAAAGACTGGGTTGTAAATAATAACTTTGAGGAACGTCTTGATGGTGCATGCCAATGTGCGATTAATATGCAGTCATTTAATATATCAACACTAAAAAAGTTGGTATCCAGTAAAAGCTATTTAAAGTTGAATAGTAGGGTTGAAAAAACTCATACAGATATTTGTCATGAAAATATTCGAGGTGCTGGCTATTACCAGCACATTATTCAACAAAATACCAGCTTGGAGAATAGTCATGCTTAATACAACACTACGCAAACAATTAAATGAGCTAAAATTAACTAGCTTTGTCGAATTATTAGATACCAATTATGAACTATACTTAAAACAAGGGTTATCGTTTAGCGAAATACTTAGTCTATTAAGCGATGCTGAAATACAAAATCGACATCAAAGGCGAATTGAAAGGCTGATAAAAGCTGCAAAGTTTCGTTATCCTTCTGCTAGACTTGAAGAAGTTACTTATGCGCCCAGTCGAAAGTTAGATAAAGCGATTATACAGCACTTAGCATCAGGTGGTTGGTTAGAGAAAAAACAGAACCTATTGATATTTGGTGCAACAGGTACTGGTAAAACATGGCTTTCTTGCGCTATAGGTATTCAAGCTTGTCGACAAGGTTATGAGACATTGTTCATAACTGCACATCAGTTACTTGAAGAGCTAAGTGATGCACTACTTGATGGGAGTTTAATTAGATTAAGACGAAAATTGATAAAGAGTCGCTTATTGATCATCGATGATTTCGCTTTAGGTCATATAGATATACAAATTGCACCATTATTACTAGAAATTATTGATTTACAGTCCATGAACGGAAGCCTAATGATTACTAGTCAGTTTTCAATAGAGCATTGGCATGATAAGTTCAGTGATTCAACGATCGCTGATGCTTTGTTAGATCGGGTTATCAATCAAGCGCACATCATAGAACTAAAAGGTAAGTCTATGAGAAAAGTGGCAGATGCTTTTGATGGATAATATTAAATAGTTTTCTATTCTGAAATTAATGTGGTCACGAATGGTAATAATGACTGGTCACGTCATTTGCCATTTGGTGGTCACGTTTGATAAGAATAGGTGGGTATGGGAGAGGTTATTTTGCAATGCTGGGCTAAAGCCACAGCCTACAAGCCAACCACACAACTTATATCAGGCTTTTTCTCATGATTTTGTAAAGCAAGTATTTGGGTGAATTAGTTAAACTTAGTTCAAAGCGTTTTAAAACTATCGACTACAACTGTTCAGACTACAAGCAAAAAGCGGGAAGGGCTATTCTGCATTTAAATTAGGATAGCTAAATCAATTTTTCTTACGTTTTTTTTGTGGTATTGGATAGACCAACTGCGCCACAAAACCTTCTGGCACTTTTGTGTTTGATGTTGTCCCATATTTTTTGGGTAGGTGAGCTGGCAGATGAGCGGTTTTGAAGATCACATCATAAAGGGGTAGAAATGCAGCAAAACCGCCACAGTATTATGCTGTAGCGGTTTTTTTATATATAAAATAAATAGTTATTAACTTGATATAAGGGGTTGAAGCTAATGCAGAGCTTGATTGACCAACTATAGTGAACGGTCTTAAGCTCACAGTCTTAGTTATAAAAATCCTACAATATTATATCTAATGGCAAGTTATTATTTTTTTAAATTAAGCTAATATAACTATGAATAATCTGTTTATACAACCATATAATTCTAACCCATAAAATCAAGGAAAGATTATGAGCCACCTTATTAAGATGACCGCTGCTACTATGATCGGTAGCGCCTTATTGTTGTCAGGCTGTGCCAGTACCGGTATGGCGCCCAATTCTCCTAGTAACAGCTACCAATTGCCTCAAGGCATATATGACGGCTATTGGGCCATGACCTCAGGGATGAATGGTCAAGCGGCTGTGATTAGTTTCAAAAATGAAATGAGCTATAACTATCGTTTCCAGTGCTATATAGATGGCAGTTATAAGCAAGTAGGTGTGGAGCAGTATCAGCTTAAGCCAATGCAAAACTCGATAGGACTACAGTATGGAAACGAGCCAGTATTTTCATATATCAAAGTAAATAAGTTAGTACCAAAGCAATCGCTGATGTTAAATCAAACTTTCAGTAAGCCTGAGTTGCAACGTGCCTTTCCTAATGGTCAGAACTTCTCTTATGTTTATAAGACTAAGTTAGAACCTATTTGCTCGTTATAAATTATAGTTAACTTATAATTCCACTTAATAATTCATATAGTAGCCTTAATCATTAAATCAAATCATGAAGACACCGTGACACACAAGCCACCAATATGGGTGGCTTTTGTAATTTTATGGGATTAGAATTGCTCCTTTTTTCAGCTTTCTTATCGCTTGTTGCCTGTTTCATTAATGAGCCATGCCACAAAAGAGGTGCCTGTGTTTAATAAAAGAAACCTAGTCATGATGTTCTGCCAAATGGCGTTTGGTTTGTCTTTTTATGGGGTCATGATTGTCTTGACCCCCTTTTTCTTAGAAGAGTTACAGTATAGCGAAGCCGATACCCTAATGGTCATAGGGGCCTTTGGGGCAGTAGGAACGTTGTTTTCTATCGCTGGCGGGGTGATTGGCGACCGTCTGCTGGGAGCGTATCGCTCTTTGGTCGTAGGTTATATTGCATTTACCCTAGGCTATGTGCTGCTATTAATTAGTGCTGTCAGCATTAATGTGGCCATGAGTCTGATGGGTATTGCTTTGGCCAGTTATGGCCGCGGACTTATGTCACCGAACTATCCCACTTTATTCCAGACTACTTTTTCTTCCCAACAAGATTTTGAAAAAGTATACCCGATTAATTACTCAGTGAATAACTTAGGCGCATTTGTGGGTCAATACGTTTTCCCATTTCTGACTTTGATAATCGCTTATAAAGGCAACTTTATGCTGGCTGCGATTATGACCGGGCTAAGCGTGTTATCGCTAATTGTGCTGCGTAAGCCTTTAATTAGCGGTGCGGATGAAATTGATAAAACCCCAGTACCGCTAAACAACTGGATTAAGTTTGCTCTATTAAGTGTGGCGATGTTAGCCGTTGTGTTCTATATGTTTAGTGATATGGACAAAGGGCAATATATTGTTTACGCAATCAGCGCAGCGGCCATCGCTTATTTTATAAAGCTTATGCTGACATCGACCGCCCGTTCTACTGCTTTGCGGATGGGCACTATCCTAATCATGATCTTTTTGACCGTTGCTTTCTTTGTTTATTATGGTCAAATGATGACATCGATGACCCTAGTGGCCATTAATACCATGCGCGGTGATTTGTTTGGGATAATTCCCATTCAGCCTGAAGGGTCGATGGTGATGAACCCGTTGTGGTGTGCAGTTGCCGGTCCAGTAATTGCCTTTATTACCAATCGCTTAGAGAAGCGGGGTATATTTATCAGTACTGCTACTAAGGTAGGTTTTTCCTTTATTTTGACCACCATTGCCTTTGCCATAATGACCGCCGCCTTATTGAACATTGGAGAAGATGTGGTGTTACGACCAGAAGTTTTCTTGTTGGTGCATTTCTTCCAAGCCTTTGCTGAGGTTATTGTGGGCAGTCTAGTAGTGGCTTATATTCTTTCGGTAGCGCCCAAAGCCATCTCTAGCTTTTCGGTGAGTTTGTTTATGGTGGCAATGGCCTTTAGTGGTATTGTGGGTGCGGTACTCTCGACTCATATTGCTTTAGAAAAAGGCACTCAATTGACTCAGGCCATCGCGGTAGAAAGCTATGGCGGCTTCTTTATGTTATTGACAGTATTTGCGCTGGTACTAACTGTTGTGGCGTTTGTGTCCTCAACAGTGATCAAAAAAATGCTCAATGCTGCCGATGAGTGGGACAAGCAGCACCCCCAAGCAGATACCGATCCCACCGCTTAGGGCAGGGGACAGTAGCAATAATTTGTAACCGACGGCTCATTTAAATAGCAGACAATAGTCGTCACAATAAGGGCTGGTAGCAACAACTTGAGGTTAATATAAAACAGGGCGAGCATAAGCTATAAGCTACTAGCTAGCCCCTCCCAGTTTTTATAACAGGCTTTATAATAGGTTTTATAATAGGTTTTATAAGAGCCAAACTTTAAAAAAAGGATTGCCGATGTCAACGCGAAACAAATTAAAGTTACACAAAGTAAAAATTGGCTTAATGCTAATCATGACCAGCTCTTTGTTTTTGACGGCTTGTACCGTGACTGGGCTAGTTGGCACCACGACCAGTCTTTAATTGCCACTAGTTGGTTGAGTTTTCGGCCAAGTTTTAAGCCACTATCTACCTTGCTTGGTCTATAAATAGGTTAAGCGTTAATATTATGGAACCGTACTTACTGAAAAGTTTGTACGGTTTTTTGCCATCTCCCCTTTACTCATATACAATTGCTCGATTTTCAACCTCACATAACAGGGTTAATACCTCATGGGCAAAGACCATTTAGTAACGCAAAAAAAACCGACCAATCCTTTGTTTTATGGGTTTATGCTGCTGTCCTTCTTCTTTGGCGCAGGTAACCTCATCTTCCCGCCCATGCTGGGCATGAACTCAGGTGCTAACTTTACGCCTGCGGTTTTGGGCTTTATCACTACCGCCATTGCCTTGCCTATGCTGACTCTAATCGCCATTGCCAAATCAGGTGGCGGAATCTTGAGTCTGGGTCGCCGAGTGCACCCTGTTTTTGCTTATATTTTTGCCATCTTAATCTACTTATCAATTGGGGCCATGTACGGTATCCCTAGGGCGGCAAACGTCGGTTATGAAATGGGATTTCGTCATTTTGTTAATCTGCCCGAAGGCCTTAGTTTAACGCTGTACGTAGTGGTGTTTTTTAGCATTTGTTATTTTTTGGCCTTAAAATCTGGTCGATTGGTCGATGTAATAGGTAAGTTTTTAACACCTATTTTATTAATCACTATTGCTTTGCTTTGTGGCTTGGCATTTATGAATCTGACACCTAGTCATCATATGGCCGCTGAGCAGTTTAGAGACAATCCTTTGTCTGCCGGTATTATTGAGGGTTACTTTACTTTAGATGCCTTAGCTGGCTTAGCTTTTGGTACGGTTTTGGCCAATGCCATTATCAGCGAGAGTGGGGGTAATCATAATAAGGCGACCAATGACGAGCACGTAGTGAAGGTGATGATTAAGTCTTCCTTGATTGCGGGTCTATTTTTGGGAGCAATCTACTTTGGGCTGGCGTGGATTGGTATTGGTATGTATCGCCCTGAAGGTTATGAGAATGGTGCGGTATTACTGTCCATGGCGGCCACTCAATTAATGGGCGATGCAGGCAATTTGGCTTTTGGATCGATTGTTATTTTGGCCTGTTTGACCACCTGTATTGGTCTTATTAACGCCTGTTCAAGCTTTGCCAATCAGATATTTCCCAAAATTAGCTATGCCCGTTATGTGTTAATCTTTACCGTCATGGGTGCTATTTTTTCTAACTTAGGCTTAGAGAAAATCTTGGCGACTGCGGTACCTATTATGGTCTTTTTATACCCTATAAGTATTGCTTTGGTACTCTTGTCGCTGATGCACCCACTGATTGCTCATCGTCCAATGACCTATATACTGGGTGTGGGAACTGCCACCTTATTTGCGTTCAATGACATGCTGAGCAATATTGTGTCAGAGCCGCTACCTTGGCAGAGCTTAATAGACACCTTGCCTTTAGCAGAGCTTGGGTTGGGCTGGATTGTGCCCACTTTAGTAATGGCATTGATTGGTTTTTTAATTAAGCGTACTGATAAGCCGCAACTGTGACGCTCTATTTATACACTCATGTTGGCTAAGTGACAAAACATCACAGTTAGCAACTTGTACTTATGGGCTATGGATTTGCATAATAAAAGCTTAGCCTCCTGATTTAAGGAATAAAAATGCAAGTATTAAATATTGAGACGGTAAAGCAGCAGTTAACCATGACGATGGCCATTGAAGCCATTGAAGACTTATTACAAGTTCAGCATAAAAATCCAAGTTGGGTAAAAACGCCAGAGCGTCTGGTAATTGCAACCCATAAGGACAGCGATAAGCATCAGACAGGATCGCACTTAACGATGCCTTCAGTGGTATTTGATGGCTCAGCAGAGTATGCCGTGGTCAAACTGGTGACCATTTGCCCGGATAATCCAGCGCGCAATAAGCCGACAACTGTGGCGACCATTACTGTTTCAGACACAGCAACAGGGGAGACTCTGGCCTTCATGGATGGCATCTATGTGACACAAGTACGTACCGCGGCCCTATCTGGTGTGGCGACAAAATATATGGCCAATCCAGACAGCAAGACGGTCGCTGTGGTAGGGACAGGAGGCATGGCGTATGAGCAATTAAATGCGGTGTTAACCGTGTGCCCGAATATCACTGAGGTAACGCTTTGGAATCGAACTACAGACAAAGCACATGACTTTAAAGCAGCATTTGAGCGAGATTACTCACAGTGGGATGTGACATTGACCGTTTGTGATACGGTTGAAGAAGCTGTAAAAGAGGCAGATGTTATCAATTTAGCCACTCGTGCTACAAAAGGTTTGTTTGAAGTTGAACAAATCAAAGCCAATGCCCATATCAATGCCGTAGGTGCCTATCAGCCCAACATGAAAGAGGTTAGTGATTCAGTTATTGAGTCAAGCGCGTATGTGGTCATCGATGATTTAGAAGGCGGTAAGCATGAAGCGGGTGGCTTGATTCAGGCCCATGACAATACAGACTGTGATTGGCAGTGGAATAAGCTCAGCGGACAACTGATAGATTTGGTATCTGGTGAGCTAAAAGTCGAGACAGGAGGCGACTCGAAAGGAATCACTCTATTTAAGTCAGTGGGTGCAGCCAGTTTTGATGCCGCAGTGGCGTTAAAGATTGCTTTAGCCGCCAAACGGGATCAGCTTGGTCAAGCCGTAGCGCTATAAGCTATGCTGATAACTACTCTAATAACAGGCCATGGTAATAAAGGGCCGTCCAAATCAAAAATCATTGCAATAACCAATATTGCAATAAACCAATAAGATAATCCGCCTTGTTTTATGAGAGACAATAGTCACTATCGACATACTGGCAATGTTAATCAATCCAAATACGCTTCAATGCGTTGGTTGTATCTTGTCTTAGGGGGTATATTTTTTGGACTGGGGGTGGTGGGAGTAATGTTGCCAGTAATGCCTACTGCGCCCTTTGTGTTACTTGCAGCAGCTTGCTGGGCGCGGGGTTCAGAACGTTTTTATTTATGGTTAATAAACCATAAGTATATGGGGAAGTATATTCGTGACTGGGAAGCACGCAGGGCTGTGCCTAGAAGGGCTAAATGGCTCGCCTGTATTATGATGACCCTATCAGGCACTCTGTTATTCTTCACAGTGCCTGATGCACAACTATGGGTAGCTTGGACGGTGGCCTTAGTCTGCTTCTGCGTAGGCATCTACCTATGGCGATTACCTGACGCCTAATTGGCCTTGCATCTATGACCAGACCAGAGTTTGGGGAGGTCAACTACTCCTTCACTGGCTTCTCAAGTTTAACAACCAGAACATCACAAGAGACGTTAGGCAAAATAGCGTCTACAGTCGCTCCATTAATCCAAGCAGAGATACCATGACGCTCATGACGACCAATAACCACTAGGTCCACGTCATTCTTATCGCAGTAGTTGATAATGCCTTCACTGTTTGAAATCGCTGTGGTGACTTCCGGACTGTTGCAATCTAAGCCGTTGCGGTCAAGAAACTCAATCAAGTCGTTTCTAGCATTCTTACAGCGCGCATCATCTATTTCATCATACAGACTGGCTGCGGGTACCATTTCATAACCAAATCCCACCACCGTGTCTTTAATAATATGCAGTACAGACAACTGAGCGCCTTGTTGACGGGAATGAATGTACTTTGCTTTTTGGGCAACGAGATCGGCATCGGAGCGTAGGTCAGTAACTAACAAGATATGTTTATAGCTCATAGCGGCACCTATATTATAAATAAGATTAAAAGAGCATAGAGAAGGGGATTAATCCTTACTCTCTACATAATATCATAAGCTTATTTAATTACAGATGCAGTATGATTTTAGGGGTACTTATGACTATATAGAGCATATTTGCCGCAAAATAGAGCGTTTTTTAAGCAAACTAAAGATATTTTAAGTTTTTTTAAAATAAAGCTTGCTTAAAGGTAATAAGGTCCCTATACTACATTCCTGCTTAAGAGAAACCCGCAGCAAATCATTACCTCGTAGTATTAGCATTAATCCTCCGTTTTAAGATTTACCGTAGTTGCTCAAGCGTTACCCGACCAAATAGGTCATTATGTTTTAAAATTAGGAAGATGAATATGTCAGATACTATCAAAGGTACAGTAAAGTGGTTTAACGAAGCTAAAGGTTTTGGCTTTATTGCTCCAGAAACTGGTCCAGACGTTTTTGCTCATTACAGCGAAATCGCAAGCTCAGGTTTCAAGACCTTAGCTGAAGGCCAAGAAGTTGAGTTCACAGTAACTCAAGGTGCTAAAGGCCCACAAGCCCACGGTATC
>NZ_JMKP01000041.1 GCF_000685805.1 Psychrobacter phenylpyruvicus DSM 7000 = NBRC 102152
ATATTTTATAGCTGATAAAGGATACGATTCGCAGAAAATCAGAGATAAAGCGATAGAACATGGCATGAGAGCGGTTATTCCTAGAAGAAAAAATACGAAACAACCTAACCCAGAGTTTGACAGTTACCTTTATAAATTACGCCATCTAGTTGAAAATATGTTCGCTCGATTAAAGCATTTTCGCAGTATAGCAACACGCTATGAAAAGCTAGCACGCAATTTTAAATCTATGCTTTACCTAGCTTGTACTATTATTCACTGTAGGTTAAATTGAGGACACGCCCTAGAAAAATAAATAAAGTATTAAAATTTACCGAACGATATTTCTTAGCTTAAAACTCAAATTATAAAGGGAATGATTTATGAAAACTTTATCCGTATTAGCTACCTCAGTGTTATTAACTTTTGGCGCAGTGGCTCCAAGCTTCGCAGCACCAACTCAAGCAGCTGTCGTGCAAAGCCAAGTTGATGTAAACCAAGCCATTGCCATCGCCAAACAAAAAGCACAAGGCAAAGTTAAAAGTGTCGACTTTGATAGAGATGACTCTGAATACGAAGTAGAGTTGGCCACTACTGACACCAAATATGAAGTCAAAATTGACTCTCGCACTGGCGCAATCAATAGCCAAAAGCAAGAACGTATTAAAGCCAAAGATACCGCTAAATATCAGGCCCTTAATACAGCAAAAGTTGATATAGTCAAAGCAATGCAAATCGCTGCTAACAGTGGTAATGGCCAAGTAGTAGATGCTGAATTCGATATCAAAAAAGGCACCGCAGTATATGAAGTAAAAACAGTTAATAATGGTCAAAAATATGAAGTAATAATTGATGCCAATACTGGCCGTGTTATCCAGACCAAACGTGACTAATTAACTGATCGTTGGCTTCACAATTTAATAGATTATAGCTAACTAAATCGGAAATACTACCGCCACCTTATACAGTCTATGCTCTGTATAAGGTGGTTTTTTATGGACTTATTGCCAGACAGCATTTGCTACTAATTGAAACAAGTCAGCACTAGTCCGCCAAACCGAGATAATCCTATATAATATGGATATGAGTCATTTAACTTCTTCCTCCCTTGAGTCCACTGTGCAGCCGCAACGCAAAATCATCCATCTGGATATGGATGCTTTTTATGCCAGTGTTGAGCAACGTGACTTTCCCGAACTTAGAGGGAAGCCTTTGGTCGTGGGCGGTGATCCTAGTGGCCGTGGTGTGGTGGCTGCTGCCAGTTATGAGATTCGCAAATTTGGGGTACGCTCGGCAATGTCTTGTTATGAAGCCAAGCGTCGATGCCCAGAAGCCATTTTTGTACGGCCGAGATTTGAGGTGTATCGGCAAGTCAGCCACCAAATCCGCCAAATCATGCTCAGCCTAACCGACTTGGTTGAGCCGTTATCCCTGGATGAGGCCTATCTCGATGTCACTGGAATTAAGGAGCATCACGGCTCTGCCACCTTGATGGCCAATTGGTTACGCGCAGAGATTTATGAGCAAACTCAGCTGCGATCGTCTGCTGGGGTATCATTCAATAAAATGCTGGCAAAGATTGCTTCTGACATTAATAAACCCAACGGCATTGCGGTGATTACCCCAGAGCAGGCTGAGGCCTTTATTGCCACCCTACCCATCGAGCGCTTTCATGGTATCGGCAAGGCCACTGCTAAGCGTCTACATGAAATGGGCATTTATACTGGCGCAGACTTGCGTGCAACACCGGTGGATACCTTAGAATTTGAATTTGGCAAACGGGGGCGCTTTTATTCTGAAATTGCTCACGGTAACGACACGCGCCCCGTTAAAGCAGAGCGAAAACATAAATCGGTAGGCTCAGAAACCACCTTTCGCGATAACTTGAGTGATACTGAAAGTCTGCTGATACAAATATTTGAGCAAAACGCAGATGCCTTTGAGCAACTGTCCAAAAAGGGACGACTTGGCCATACCATCACTCTCAAGATAAAATATGCCGACTTTACTCAGATAACCCGCTCACACACCTTGCATACGCCGTTCCCCACTGCCGAGTCTGCACATTACTGGCTGGAGAAGCTGCTTGCTGAGGCGCCGCGTCATTTGCCCATCCGCTTGGTCGGGGTTACCTACTCCAATCTCACTAGCTTAGATGAGCTTAACACTCAGCCTGATTTGTTTGGTTTGTAAACCCAAACGACAACTTATAGCCTGTAACAGTAAGCTAATTTGACTGAAAACCCAACTCAAAAAACTCGCATTTCTGTTAAACTACACCGCATTGCTGACAGCCTTGGCTTATGGCAAACCCTCTTCTTATTTTGACACGATAAAAGACTTCTTATGACTCAGCCTATCACTCAAAACCAAAACCAAAATGACAACTCAAAAAACATGACTAGCGACAACGCCCATACAGAAGGCTATTTAAGTGTTGCTGATTATGATTATGAGTTGCCCGATGAGTATATCGCCCGTTATCCACTGGCTGAGCGCAGTGCTTCACGCTTGATGTACTTGCCGGCTCAACAGGGTGATACAACTGAAGTTCAAGACAGACAGTTTGCAGAGTTGCCTGAGCTTTTAGAAACAGGCGACTTGATTGTGTTTAATGATACCAAGGTGATGAAAGCCCGCTTGTTTGGGCAAAAAGACACTGGCGGTAAAGTAGAGGTGTTAGTTGAAAGACTCACTGATGATATCGAATTCACCACCGATGAAGACGGGAAAGTTCATGACAATGTGGCACTGTGTCATGTCCGTGCTAGCAAAGCTCCAAAACTTGGGCAGACTTTGTTATTAGCCAACGGTAATATTGAATGTGTGATGATTGGCCGTCATGAAAACCTATTTATTTTAAGCTTCAAAAATCCTATCCTGCCAGACTTAGAGCAGTATGGTGAGCTGCCTATTCCACCCTATTTTGAACGTCATGCTGACGAGACCGATAATATTCGTTATCAAACCGTGTTTCACGATCCCGCCAAACTTGCCAGCGTGGCTGCGCCGACAGCCAGCCTGCACTTTGATGATAAAGTATTACAACAATTAGCTGATAAAGGTATTAACACCGCTTATGTGACTTTGCACGTGGGCGCCGGTACTTTCGCTCCTGTGAAGACCGATAATTTATTGAATCACACCATGCACAGCGAATATGCCAACTTACCACAAGCCACTGCTGATTTGATTAATCAGACCCATAAAAACGGTAATAAAGTGATTGCCATTGGCACCACAGTAACCCGTGTGCTTGAGACTGCTTATCAAAAGACCGCCGATGACCAAGGTCAGGTTGCTGCGTGGTCAGGCGATACCGATATTTTTATCTATCCAGGATTTAAATTTGGGGTGATCGATAAGCTACTGACCAACTTTCATTTGCCAAAATCCACTTTACTCATGTTGGTCTCAGCCTTTGCTGGTAAGAGAAACATTGAGCAGGCTTATCAACATGCTGTCGCTGAAAAATATCGCTTCTTCAGCTATGGGGATGCCATGCTACTTGAGCGAAGCGACTCATAACTCCTATTCTTTTACGAAGAGCTTTTGTCCTAATATCATAAATAAATAGATACAGAGAAAATCTTATGCACGCCATAACCCCAATTGATGCTTCTGCTAATAAGTCTGAAAAATATGAGCTTTTAATCAAGCAAGCCGAAGCCATCGTAAATAGTGAGAGCGACTTAATCGCCAATATGGCCAATCTAACGGCGCTGTTAAAAGACAGCTTTAATTGGTTTTGGATTGGCTTTTATCGGGTCAACACTGGGTCCAATCAGCTGGTCTTAGGCCCGTTTCAAGGCCCATTAGCTTGTACTCGCATCAATCATGGAAAAGGCGTGTGTGGTGAGGTTTGGGCAACTGGTACAACCCAAATTGTTGATGACGTCAATGCGCATCCCAATCATATTGCCTGCTCTGCTTTATCGCAGTCAGAGATTGTGGTGCCGGTGAGAAATGAAGCTGATGAGATTATCGCTGTATTGGATATTGATTCAGATGAATTAGCGAGGTTTGATGAGGTCGATGGAAAGTATCTTCAGCAATTGGTTGAACTACTTAAATAGCTTTGTTTAACTGGATTTATTTAGAACGACCTTATTTTAATACTGTGTTTAATTAACCAAAAAAAAGCAGAGCCAATTGCCTCTGCTTTTTTTATTTCAGCAAAATTAAGACACCTTAGGATGAGCAAAGTGTAATTGACGATCACAGCCATAAGTCACCGCTGTTTTATCAGCTTTAATATAACCAATATGCTGCCAACCTGAATCTTCTGGCTTAGTGGCTGTATCCGAGACATATATTTCAAAATCCCTTGTCACCCCTTTTGCAGTCTCTTCGGGCTTCAACATAAATTCCTGACGGAAATCGATACCAGGACTGAGCTGATAACCTGCTGGCTTAATCGGAGACAGCATCATGTATTTTGGCGAGACTACCTTGGCATCAGTAGTCAGACCCATTTTTGCAATACCTGTCACCGGCCGCATCCCCGCGTTTTTGTCGGCCTTAGAAAATATAGGGCCCACCTTTAATCCCAAGCTTAGTACACCAAAGCGAAAGCCTACCTTTGGCTTATTGGTCATGGGTGCCTCATAAACGCTGTCACGTTTTGCTCCCGTTAATACATCAGCGACGAAAAAGCTCTCGGTAGTGACGTTTTGCTTAGGATTGTTAGTGCCGAATATCTTGCCGGCCATTCCAAATGCTTGATACTCGCCTTGTTTGGTGTCAGACAAGGCCACCGATAAACGCCCAATAAATAAGGACTGGGCATCTTTAGCAAAAATACCAGTATAAGCTTGACCTTCGCTGTTTTTGCCCGCTTCAGTTATCTGCCAAGTACCTGCCATACAGATACCATTACTGTGTACCAATTTATCTAACCGGTGGTAATAATCTACCTTATCATTTAGAGTTTGTTCAGAACGAGTGGCCAGTTGCTCTCTGAGCGCTTTATTGAACTTGCTTGCAGTCACTTGATACATTGGTAATCGTCCAGATTGATAAACCGCCAACTCTTGCTGAATCTCAGAGTCAATATTATCCGCTGTAACCTCAGGCTGCAGTCCCTCATGAAACACCACATCATAGACTTGTTGGTATGAGCTGGCAGAAGCTTGCTGTACACTGACTAGAGATATAGCGGTAAACAATGACAGCACAAAAGATTGAGAAAAAAGACGTATTGATGTCACTTGGGGGCAGCTTGAATAGATCACGGTTATGTCCTTATATAGTTCTAATACGGCACTCATTGTATATCAGTTTTGCTTAGCCGCTCTGATATATATTAATTAATACTAGGTTTTAATATAAGAGGCTTTTAGCAAAATAAGTACAAAAAAAGCAGAGCCGTTTGACTCTGCTTTTTAATTAAGACAGCTACCTGGTTACTTTATCACTCAAGCTCTAAAGACGGCACATCCTGACCACGCTTGTGATAAAAATCTGCCACAAACTCATCAAAAGTATCGTTATCAATGGCATCACGGATGCCCTGCATTAGACGCTGATAATAACGCAGGTTATGAATAGTTGCTAACTGTGCGCCTAGCATCTCTTTACATTTGTTCAGATGATACAAATAAGCACGGCTGAAGTTTTGACAGCAGTAGCAATCACATTCTGGATCTAGTGGCCCCATATCTTCACGATATTGACTGTTACGAATACGCACAATGCCTTGGTTTTCCTCATTACCGGTCACGAAGTAATGACCGTTACGAGCGTTACGGGTTGGCATTACGCAGTCAAACATATCCACACCGCGGCGCACTGCCTCCAAGATATCTTCTGGCTTGCCTACGCCCATTAGATAGCGCGGCTTATCTGCCGGCATCAGCTCAGGCATGTAATTTAAGACGCTGATCATCTCCTCTTTGGGTTCGCCTACTGATAGACCGCCAATGGCATAACCATCAAATCCAATCTGTAACAGGCCTTCCATCGATTGACGACGTAGGTCTTCGTACATACTGCCCTGAACAATGCCAAATAAGGCGTTGGTATTGCCTAATTTATTATGCTCATCGACACAGCGTTGACCCCAGCGTAGTGACAGCTCAAGCGACTTTTGTGCTTCAGAATAAGTGGCTGGATACGGGGTACATTCATCAAACTGCATTACGATGTCTGAGTTTAAAGAGTACTGAATTTGCATCGATTTCTCAGGCGACAAAAATACTTTGGCGCCATCAATAGGCGACTTAAAGGCCACGCCTTCTTCGGTAATTTTGCGCATCGCCCCCAGACTAAATACTTGGAATCCGCCTGAATCAGTCAAAATAGGCTTATTCCAGTTCATAAACTGATGTAAACCACCAAATTTATCAATCACTTCAGTACCAGGGCGCAGCCATAGGTGAAAGGTATTACCAAGAATAATATCAGCACCAATGTTTTCAATATCACGGGGCAACATGCCTTTCACCGTGCCATAAGTACCGACCGGCATAAAGGCTGGGGTTCTAATCTCGCCATGGGTAAGCTTGACGGTGCCTCGGCGCGCCCGTGATTCGCCGACGGCAGTTTTGTGTAGGGTAAATTGCATAGCATTAACTCAGAGTTATAGATTCAAAATGAAGAATATTGGTAAAAAGTGCAAAAATAAGCATTAAAATAAGCGAAAGACTACTTATTAGAATATATGTGCATGAATATCGGCAATTATACCATTGCCGTCAAATCAACGGGGCACAATTGGCAAACGGAGCTTAGCTAATTGCAAAATTTGCTAGTAATCCCCTGTTTACTTTGCTATAAAAGCGAGATGCCCTATTGTTAGGTCTCTTTATTAGACCAAAAAAACCTAACACTCAAAGCCATTGGTAGACTTTTATTATGACAACAAAAAAAACCGACGAGCCAGCCGGCCACACCCTTAATCCAGCCACTTCTGATCAAGCCACTTCAAATAAAGTACAACTTATCTATGCCGGTGGCACCTTTGGCAGTTATGGCAAGCCTTTGTCTGCTTTGCCAGCAGCAACCTTCTTGCCTCTTTTAATGGATAAGGTCAAACAAAACCTCACTAGCAATATAGAGGTGCTAGAAAACAGTTGTGTAAAAGACAGCAGCCAATTGTCACCTGCAGATTTCAGTCACTTTTATCAATTAATTTTAAGTCGCTACACCCAAGGCTATCGTCATTTTGTGCTGATAACCGGCACGGATACCCTCAGCTACCTAGGCTCATTTTTGGCAGAAGCCTTTGCTGGTTCTGATCTGTCATTAGTGCTTACGGCGAGCATGCGTCCTTTATTTGATGCCAATGATATTCACAACTACAGCATAGACCCTAATAGCGATGCTTGGGATAATCTATCGGAAGCTATAGGTTTAGCCGCCCACGGAGAAGCAGGTGTATTTGTGACCTTCGCTGGTGAATCTTGGCCGGCACAAACTGTGCAAAAAATTCACAGCCACGATTTAATGGCCTTTACTGGCCACGCTCGTGCAGGCTACCCTGCCAATAGTTATGTTCAATCTTTGCCCGCAGCCCGCCGTAAAAACTGGATAGAAGACTCACAAGCAAAGCTAGCCAGAATTACCACTCAGGCCAAAAACGCTGTCATTCCAACTATCTACTGTGTCCCTAATAGCGGCGAATGGTTAAGCTCACAATTGACAGCACTGCTTGAGCTGCCCCCTACTGGCATCATATTTATGGGCTTTGGAGCTGGTAACATCCCTTTTAGTGAGCAGCTGGCACAAAGCTTAGATAAGCTTTATAAGCACGGTCATATCGTGGTTTGTACCACTCAATGCCCTTATGGCGGGGTAAGTGAAGCTTATGCTGCTGGCAGCTGGCAGTACCAGCATCATGTCCTTTCTGCTGGCCGATTGACCGTGCCCGCAGTCTATGCCCGCCTACTATGGCTCCACTTAGCATTTGACACCCCTGCTCGTCGTCGTCAACGTTGGAGTTATAGTGTCAACAAACTATAAGCAGTCCATTTCAATCAAGGACAATAAGTCCTTATAATGAGACCTTATAAAAAGACCTTCAGTGGGTGGTACCGCCTCGTTTAGAAGTTGCTCGCTGATTGAGTCTTACTACTATTAATACCGTATTAATATCGAAACTTTTAATACCGCAACTTTGGCTGAATTCATGACCTCCAATATCGAAGCTTCTGATAGTGTTACTACTCTGCCTCCTCAAGCTATCCAAACTGTTAGCCCGTTACAGACCTATGCCCTCGGTATCGAATTTAATGGAGCAAATTATCGTGGTTGGCAACGACAGCAAGAAGTATTGTGTGTGCAGCAGGTGGTAGAAGAGACGCTCAGCAAAATTGCTAATGAGCCCATCGAGGTTGTGGCAGCAGGTCGGACCGATGCCGGCGTGCATGGGGGTAATATGTTGGCTCATTTCAAGACCAGTGCCAAGCGCGGTATTTACAACTGGCTACGCGGTGCCAACAGCTTGTTACCAGATGATATCGCTATTCGTTGGATACAGCCGATGCCCGATGAGTTTCATGCTCGCTTCGGTGCCATCGCTCGTCGCTATCGCTATATCACCTTAAATCAGCCGCAACGTCCGGCCATGCTCAACCATCTGGTCACTCATATTCATGAGCCCCTAAATTTAGCCTTGATGCAGCAGACCGCTGAGTACATTGTTGGCACTCATGACTTTAGTAGCTTTCGAGCAGCTGCTTGTCAATCCAAGCAGCCCGTCCGTAATATTCATCACGCCAACCTGTTTCAGCACGGCCAATTCATCGTATTTGACATTCAAGCGGATGGCTTTTTGCATCATATGGTGCGAAACCTTATGGGCACTTTGTTTGCCATTGGCACAGGTGAGCTTCAGCCAGAAGACTATCTACGTATTTTAGAAGCAAAAGACCGCACCATTGCCCCGCCTACCGCTGCACCGGATGGGCTATATTTTATCAATGCCTATTACCCTGAACCGTATCAGCAATTGCTCCCAACGCTTCCCTTGGCACCACAATGGTTGAATTTAGCGCAATAAATCGTAACTGACTATTAAATTAAAGCCGTCTGGCGAATTACAGCTATCTAGCAAATTAAAGCCATTTTATCAAGACATTAGTCCTTAAAATTTGCTTAATGATTAGGATTTGCGTATAATAACTGCCTACAATTCTTTTTGAACGGGTTAACCCAAATAATTATGGCAAAAAAAGACGACATTATTGAATTTGAAGGTGAAGTCATTGACACCCTTCCAAACACACTTTTCAAAGTGCGCCTTGAAAATGGACACGAGATTATTGCCCATATTTCAGGTAAGATGCGCAAGCACTACATTCGTATTTTAACCGGTGATAAGGTTAAAGTGGAAATGACTCCATACGACTTAACCAAAGGTCGTATTACATACCGTGGTAAGACCTAATAGCTCAATAAGCTATAACTAGGTTTACCCTAGACTGCTGTAGTTAAACTTAAGTAGTCATAAAAAAACCGCTACCCAATAAGGACTAGCGGTTTTTTGCGTTTCTGTATTTTTAGCTATTTGTTGTTTTTATGCTTAAACTTCATTTGTTGTTAAAACCTGCCCTAACGCTAATATTGAATTAAGGCAGGTCTCTACTACACTTTTTATTACTTTTTACTGTTATTTGATTTCAACAGTGGCATTATTATCAATGGTATTTAATAAGGCCATAGCATCCCAGTTGGTCAAACGGATACAACCCGCTGAAGCTTGACGACTGATGCGCTCAGGATCAGGTGAGCCGTGGATACCATAAGAAGGTTTGGTTAAACCAATCCACACTCGGCCCACTGGATTGTTTGGACCTGGCGGTAAAATGGTCTGATTACCATCCGCATCGGTATGAGTATAGTTAGGGTCACTTACTTTGGTCTGCACCTTATGAGTCCCTGTCGGTGAAGGAGTAGCCGTACTGCCTACCGTGGTTGGATAACTGGCAACTAGCTTATTGTTTTTATCATAAGCGAATAATGTTTGGCTATTTTTATCCGCCACCACACGAGTTATCGCAGTCTTGTTGGCTTTGCCAGGGTTATAGACGGTAAGCGTCTCACCTTCTGTGAAAGTAGCATTGGGGTTGAGCTGCTTTAAGTAGTTGATACTCATATGGAACTTTTCGGCCATAGCTTCAGCCACACTTTCATAATATAAGCCTTCTAATTTGGATTTAGCTTCAACTCCTTGTGGAATGGTTGTGGTCTTAATATTGACATCAGAGTCAGTCAAGGTATAGCTGATTAATACTGGCTTATTGGCCACATCCCCACTTCGTAAAGCATCCCACGTCTTCTGATCTAGACTATCAGTCACAGGTAAACCTTTGGCTTTTTGAAAAGCTTGCATCGCTTTTTGGGTATTTTTCCCCCACCAACCATCTACTGCGCCCACACCATGATGATGCCAGTTCAATAACGCTTGCACTTTTGTGCCCACAGCTTGAGTCATCTTCACCCCTGGCTGCCATTCACTGTCATTCACTTGCTGAGCTATCGCTGATAACTCAGAGTCCGATTGTGATTTAGCTTGCGGTTTGACTTGAGCTTGAGTTGAATCCGCTTCTAGGGCTTCATCATTTTCATCTTCTTGTTCAACATTGACCAACTGGGCTGAATTAGCTTGTTGAGCATTGGCCTTTTGCGTTGTGGTTTCGACACTCTGAGGCTGTACGTCTTGGGTAGCTTGCTCTGCGCCATTGACCTCTTCGGCGTAGGATAGACTGAGAGCCAAACTGGCAGAAACCGCTACGGTTAACTGTTTTAAGGTAACAGCCGCTTTTGAGGGGGTTTTTGATAAACAAGTCGCGCTATTAGAAGTAGCGCTGTTTGAGAATTTGTTAAGCATGAAATCTCCGTAAATTTATTGTTACTATTATTATATTCTGATTGTTGTGCTGATTATAATATTTAACTATAACTATACTAGCTATAAGCCTTTAGGTTAACCCAGTATTGGTTATGTTATGCAAAATTATGTATATATCCGACCTCTTATCAGCCCTTTCTCAAGCTCTATTAACAGTGGTTTATAGCCCCTCCAATAAGTCGATTGACGGCTATTACTATAAAGTTAAAGCCTAAACGTTTAGCTATATTTTTGTTTTTTAAAATAATAAAAACTTTGAAACAATAAAAAACCCGAACCATAAGATTCGGGTTTTTTATTAGTTACTACTTTATAGTAATACTAGCATTTAGCCAAGCTTTGCCAATACTGCTTCACCCATCTGCTTACAGCCTACTAGGGTCAAGCCTGTCTCATCACTGTCCATAATGTCACCAGTGCGTAGACCATCGTCTAACACTTCACTGACCGCTTGCTCAATAGCTGCCGCTGATGCTTCATGCTTGAAGGTATAACGCAGCATCATCGCCACTGACAAGATAGTCGCTAAAGGGTTAGCCTTGTCCTGACCTGCGATATCTGGCGCACTACCGTGGCACGGCTCATACATGCCTTTACCATTTTCATCTAAGCTTGCAGAAGGTAGCATACCAATGGAACCGGTCAACATCGCCGCTTCATCTGATAAAATATCGCCAAACATATTGCCGGTTACCATCACATCAAACTGCTTAGGATCACGCACCAACTGCATACAAGCGTTGTCAGCATACATATGGCTTAGCTCAACCTCTGGATACTCACTCTGTTGCAGCTTAATCATGGTCTGCTTCCAAAGCTCAGTTACTTCCAGAACGTTGGCCTTATCCACTGAACAAATTTTAGCAGCTGTACCATTGGCTTTGGCACGTACTTTGGCCAATTCAAACGCCACTTTACCAATACGCTCAATTTCAGAAGTCTTATAGACCATGGTGTTGTAGCCTTGCTGCTCACCATTATCTAGCGTACGGATACCGCGAGGCTCACCAAAATAAATACCGCCCGTCAGCTCACGTACGATTAGCAGATCTAGCCCTGAGATGATTTCTGGTTTTAAGCTTGAAGCATTGGCCAGTTGTGGATACAGTTTAGCCACCCGTAAGTTAGCAAATAAACCCAGCTCACTGCGGATTTTTAACAGACCCCGCTCGGGACGAATGCTACGCTCAATACCATCCCACTTAGGACCGCCTACCGCGCCCAATAATACCGCATCTGCTGCTCGTGCTTTTTTTAGCGTGTCCTCGGGTAAAGGCACCCCTGCTCTATCGATAGCCGCACCGCCTAAGTCCCCTTCTTCTAAAGTCAGACCCAGATCGAACTTTTCATTAACTGCTTTTAATACTGCAACGGCCTGAGTCATAATCTCCGGACCAATGCCATCCCCTGCTAGAGTTAATACGGTTGCCATATGCTATGTTCCTAAATAATGGTTCCAAAATCTTGATTGCCCGTTAATTGATGAGTCAACTGACAGGCTTAGTCATAAAAACGATGCTGGGCTTATGCTTTAACTTCATTAAATACCCAAGGTGTCTTTTGCTTCATTTTTGCTTCATAAGCTTCAATAGCATCTTGCTGTTGTAACGTCAGACCGATATCGTCTAAACCGTTTAACAAGCAATGCTTACGAAACTCATCTACTTCAAACGGGAACTCTTTGCCTTCAGGGGTCACCACCACCTGACGCTCTAAATCTGCGGTTAGCTCATAGCCTTCATTGGCAAAACAGGCTTCAAACAGCTCGTCTACTTGCTCTTCAGGCAATACTATCGGCAACATGCCGTTTTTGAAGCAGTTATTATAAAAAATATCAGCAAAACTTGGGGCAATCACCGTACGAAAGCCGTACTCTGACAAGGCCCAAGGCGCATGCTCACGGCTTGACCCACAACCGAAGTTGTCTCGCGCCAATAGAATAGTAGCACCTTGATAACGCGGTTTATTCAACACAAAATCTGGGTTAATTGGGCGCTTTGAATGGTCTTGACCCGGGAACCCTTCATCTAAATAACGCCAGTCATCAAATAGATTCACGCCAAAGCCTGTGCGCTTAATAGATTTTAAAAACTGCTTTGGAATAATCTGATCGGTATCCACGTTTGAGCGGTCTAGTGGGCAGACGATGCCGGTTTGAGTGTTATAAGCTTGCATGGTGTATTCCTTTAAATAGGGTGTGATTTAAACTTCTGAGACAGCTTAGAAGCTGCGTACATCCACAAAGTGACCGGCCAAAGCAGCGGCCGCAGCCATAGCTGGACTGACTAAGTGAGTACGACCACCATTCCCCTGACGTCCTTCAAAGTTACGGTTTGAGGTAGAGGCACAGTGCTCTTTAGGCTGCAATTTATCAGCGTTCATTGCCAAGCACATTGAGCAGCCCGGCTCACGCCATTCAAAACCTGCCTCAATAAATAGCTTATCTAGTCCTTCCTCTTCAGCTTGCTGCTTCACTTGTCCTGAGCCGGCTACTACGATGGCTTCTTTAACATTATCCGCAACTTTGCGTCCTTTAATCACTGACGCTGCTGAGCGTAAATCTTCGATACGTGAGTTGGTACAAGAACCGATAAAAATACGATCAAGCTTAATCTCTGTAATAGGTTGGCCTTGCTCTAATCCCATGTATTCGTAAGCCCGGCTCCAAGCTTCTTTTTGGACTTCATCTTTGGCTTGGTCCAAAGTTGGTACGCTTTGGGTCACATCCACAACCATCTCAGGTGACGTACCCCAAGACACTTGAGGAGCAATTTCACTACCATTTAATTCAATAATGGCATCAAAATGAGCGCCTTCGTCTGAATGTAGTGTATTCCAGTAGGCAACCGCTTGATCCCACTGCTCCCCTGTTGGGGCATAAGGGCGACCTTTGACATACTCAATGGTAGTATCATCAACTGCGACCATACCCACACGAGCACCGGCTTCAATGGCCATATTACACACAGTCATACGGCCTTCCATGCTCATATTTTCAAAAACCTCACCGGCAAACTCGATGGCATAACCCGTACCGCCTGCAGTACCAATCTTAGCAATGATGGCCAACACCACATCTTTGGCAGTGACGCCTTCGCCAAGCTCACCATCGACTCGAATCAGCATGTTTTTGGATTTCTTTTGTACCAAACACTGCGTCGCTAGTACATGCTCAACTTCTGAAGTACCAATACCATGTGCCAAGCAGCCTAAAGCACCATGAGTTGCGGTATGAGAATCACCACACACCACAGTCATGCCTGGCAACACCAGACCCTGCTCAGGGCCAACCACATGGACGATGCCTTGACGCACATCATTAATGGTGAACTCAGCAATGTTGAATTTGGCACAGTTATCATCTAAGGTTTTGACCTGTAGACGTGAGACTTCATCTTTAATACCGCTCACCCCCTCCAAACGCTCTTTACGTACTGTGGGTACGTTGTGGTCTGGGGTAGCGATATTTGCAGATAAGCGCCAAGGCTCACGATTGGCTAATGCCAAACCTTCAAATGCTTGGGGGCTAGTTACTTCATGCAATAAATGACGATCAATATAAATTAGGCTTGAGCCATCATCGCGTTGACTTACTAAATGGGCATCCCATAGTTTGTCATATAATGTTTTTGCGGTATTTGATTGTGTTGCTGACATGGAATACTTCCTTGCTGGCTTATAATGTTTGTAGGTATCAATAAAAGTAATTAAAGAAAGTAACAGTTAATTAGTAGTTAAGACGATTAGTTAAGGTAGTTAAGGGATATTTTAATTAAAAACTATATTTACCTTTAGCACTGCTATAATTAAGGTATTTAATATATTTGAAATATTTAAGCTATTTTAGCAGTCGATATTATATATAATAATATTTGCTTAACTCACCTTACGTATTGAGATTATAACAGCTAAGTTATATAATAATAATTGATGATTTTTATCATATAGCAAACTTTATATTATACTAATAAAATCCATTCTTTTTTTGATAGTTTTAGGCTAACCATGAATACCACAAACTTGACTACCTTCATCACTGTAATGCAAACGGGCAGTATTTCAGGAGCGGCTGAAAAACTTTTTATTACTCAGCCTGCTGTCAGTAAGCGCATAAAAAATCTTGAAGATGAATTTAAGGTGACTCTATTTGATACGCTAGGGCGTGGTATTGTGCCTACTGCTGCTGCTAACGAATTATTGCCACACGCGAAGCGTTGGTTGGATGATTACGATAACTTTAAGATTAATATCCAAAACTCACAGCAGACCATATCTGGCAAATTAGTAATTGGTACCAGTCATCACATTGGACTACACCACTTACCACCTGTATTGAAGCAGTTTATCCAGACCTACCCTTCTGTACAGCTAGAAGTGCACTTTGTAGACTCGGAAGCTGCGCACAAGGCAGTATTGGATGGTGAGTTATCATTGGCATTTTTGACCTTGCCACCAGTCTATGACAAGCGTTTAACCTATCACACGCTGTGGTCAGATCCACTATTCTTCGTGACCGGCACTTTGTCCCCTTTGGCAAAAAAATCAAATGTAACCTTAGAACAATTAGCGCACTATTCAGCTATCTTGCCTGCTGCCAACACCTTTACCAGTCAAATTACTTTGGCTGAATTTGCCAAACAAAACTTAAAGCCATACGCCACCATGACCACCAACCCACTTGAGTCTATCCGCATGTTAGTCTCTGTGGGGCTAGGTTGGTCAGTGTTGCCACAAACTTTAATCAATCATGAGCTGGCTACCATTGATATGGCCGAAAACTTGGAGCTTCAGCGCTACCTAGGCGTGGTCATTAATCCAAGCTTAACCCGTTCTGCCAGTGTCGATGCTTTAATGCAGATGCTAACGCCTATTGAATAAATCCTTTTGGATATTTATTTGATATTTATATTAACTCTAATGATTTTGTACTAATCTTAATGCTTTGACTGTTAATGCAGTCAAAGCATTTTTTATTTCTCCTCCTTATGTGCCTTTTTATAGCCATTACATTTCTAGTTTAAAGTCCTATCTAAATCACCTTACTAAATTTCTAATGAGTTTCTATTAGGTTTCTAATTTTAATTGCATTCGTAATCATTAATTTTTTACTCTATAATGCATGTATGTTGCCAAAAGTTAATAGCGTGTAACCAATGCGTTAGTCATGTAAATACTCTGCTGATTAAGGCCTATGTTTGGCTTGCTTGGGGTATACAAAACAACAATGGTTTAACTTCTTTTTATACTCTTTTAGTTTTTGTAAAAGGACCATTATGATACAAGACACATAATGGTCTTTTTATATTCAAAAAATATATATTACATAAGGATTATGTTATGAATGGAATTGAAACTGGGGTGCTCATATCGCTCGCTCTATATTTCTTATTAATGATTGGAATCGGCATCTGGGCTTACTTTAAGGCCGATAATGACTCTGCAGGGTATATGCTAGGGGGTCGTAACTTGAGCCCAGGGGTTGCCGCTTTGTCAGCCGGTGCTTCTGATATGTCAGGTTGGCTATTACTTGGGCTTCCAGGTTATATGTACAGCTCTGGTGTGGTCAGTATTTGGATTGCCTTGGGTTTAACTATCGGTGCCTTTGCCAACTACCTATTGGTAGCGCCAAGACTTCGTGTCTATACCGAGATTGCAGATAATGCGATTACTCTTCCTGACTATTTCGCCAACCGTTTTGAGGATAAGTCACATTTATTACGTGTTATTTCAGCCATCGTTATTATCTTATTCTTTACCGTATATACCGCAGCAAGTTTAGCTGGCGGTGGTAAGTTATTTGATAGTGCGTTAGGTATGTCTTACAGCTCAGGTCTTTGGGTTACTGCAGGCGTTGTCGTTATTTATACCTTATTCGGTGGTTTCCTTGCGGTATCAACCACTGACTTTGTGCAAGGTATTATTATGCTATTAGCAATGATTATTGTGCCTTTGGTTGCCTTTACAGATTTAGGCGGCGTAGGTGCAACATCTAATGCTATTCGCAATATTGACCCAGAAATGCTAAATATCTTTAGTGGCATGACCTTCTTTGGTATTTTATCGTTACTGGCGTGGGGCCTAGGGTATTTTGGTCAGCCTCATATTATCGTACGCTTTATGGCGATTCGCTCTGTCAAGGACGTACCAACTGCGCGTAGAATTGGTATGAGCTGGATGATTGTCAGCTTGATCGGTGCTTTAATGACAGGTTTTGCTGGTCGTGCTTATGTCCAAAAAACAGCCATGACCTTAGATGATCCAGAAACCATTTTCTTAGTATTCACTAACTTCTTATTCCATCCCTTAGTTTCCGGCTTCTTATTAGCAGCGATTTTAGCGGCTATTATGAGTACCATTTCATCACAGCTATTGGTGGTATCAAGCTCGCTTACTCGTGATGTATATAAGTTATTCTTTGATAGAGAAGCTTCAGAAACGCGTCAAGTAATGGTTGGCCGTATCTCGGTAGTATTGGTGGCAGTGGTTGCTATTTTCTTAGCGTCTGACCCTGATAGCTCAGTATTAGCACTAGTATCTAATGCTTGGGCAGGCTTCGGTGCAGCCTTTGGACCACTAGTGGTTATTAGCTTGATGTGGAAGCGCATGAACCGTAATGGTGCCTTAGCGGGTATGATTGTCGGTGCCTTAACCGTTATTGTCTGGATATACGGCGGCTTTGAGACTTCAGCAGGCGTTCCATTAAATGACTGGTTATACGCTATTATTCCAGGATTTATCTTAAGCTCAATCGCTATCGTTGTGGGCAGTCTTGCAACACCTGAGCCAAGTGCTCATATCAAAGCGAAATTTGAAGAGATGGAAACCAATCTTTAATAACGGCTTATAAATAAACTGTGCTAAAAGCAAAAACCTCGCATCCAGTGCGAGGTTTTTTATGGTTCAAACTATCTATTTATCAACTTAATTAAAACGATTTAGTCAGTAATATAGTGGCTGTCTTGTCATCACGATCATCATAATATTTGAAGTTACTTGAAGTCTTCTCGTAATCAAATACTAGACGAGGGGTTAGACCCAATACCGTTAAATCACGCTTCCATACTTGTAAGCCCAACGAAGTTGTCTTATCTTCACGGCTTGAACCAGGCTCACCGCCGTAAGTATTATAAAAGAAATTTAAACCCTCACCATAAAAGTCCCCTGCAGGATTATCATATTTTTTAACCCCATAGTTCAATGAGGCTATGGTCGATATTCCTTGGGTCCATTCTCGTCCCCAACCTACGTTAACTGAGTTTCTATCATAGGTTAAGAAGCTTCGTTCTGGTACGTCATTATTATACCTACCTATACCGCCGTAAAAGTATTCTTTGGCATCTTTAATATATAAAGCATTCAATCCTAGAAATAGTGCATCTGTCTCTCTTGCTTTATTTCTTTCATCATCGAACGTTTCGTTTGAATACATGCTACTAGCAGTCAATTTGAGCTTGGGTTTTACCCAGCGAGAGCCACTGATATTAACACCTTTACGCAAGCTATAAGGATCCTCACTATAAAAACGCTTGGTTACAAAAGGGCTGATTGAAACGTCATTTTTGGCATCATCATAACCCACACCTGCTGAAGCTGTAAGCAGGTAGTCATTGTATTCACTATTATCCCAGTAGCCTTTTAGGGTTGCGTTGCCCCCTACTTCGGCATAAAAGTTTTTATCTAAATTAAAACGTTTATTGGCACTGCCTGATACTTGAATCCCTTTACCCTCCTCTTTAGGAGCCCTGTAACCATTAGGCATAACATCAGGAACATCATTTAAATTATCATCATATACATATCGTACTGATGCATTAAATCGCCACTGTTCCTGCTCATCAATACGCTGAATTAAACGCTCGACATTGACCATAACTGGCTCTGGAATATCGGCACCACGTAGCTTTTGCAGCTGGTCATGAGCCACACTGTATTGTTTGTCTGCATATAAAGCTTGAGCCAGATTAAGGCGCACAGGGTGGAAGTCTGGGTTGTCTGCCAACATATCTTTGTAGATAGCAATGGCTTTCTTATGCTGCCCTTCACTTCGATACACTAGAGCATCAGCGAACTTAATCAACAGCGGATCATTTACATTGAGTGCTTTGTAATGAGGTAACAGTTCTTTGACTGTGACCATATCTTGAGCAGCCAAAGCAGCATTCAAGAACTTAGTAAAAGCTATTGGATCGGCTTTAAGTGCTTCAAGGTTATAGCGCTGAGATTTTGATCTCTGCCCTCTTTCGTTTAGTGCATTTTGTGTTTCAGACGTAGATAAATTAGCAGTTGGTGCAGCTTTACTCACATTTATATCTTCTCGTTGAAGTTCTAGAAGCTTATCAGCGGTCTCTTTTTCTGCTGCATATCTATCATTATCATCTAAAGGTTGTGGATCATCTGCTGCATAAATTAAGGGGGCATAAGCCGCAGTAAATAAAACAGCAGAGGTGGTGAGGGTTTTTAAAAGATGGGGGTATATCATAGTTGTCCTTAACCGAGGTACTGAAATCCTATTATCAGTATTTTTCATACTTTAAATATCTATAGTACTTTTAGTAGAGTTATAACTTAGCATTACTAAGTGATAATAACTAAAAAACACACAGACATTTACGTATCTTATAAATACGATAATATACCCCACTCTCAACACTTTTAGGGGTTGAAAAAAAATGACACCTCACTATCCTTAAAGTTTTCGACCAAGAAGACCAAGGACAATGAGATGCCACTTGACGAATTTATCATTAATATCTATCTGATGGTAGAGCAATATTACAACTTAGTCGTTCAAAAACCGTTAAGAAGAGGCGGATTTGCGCCTAAACTTAGCGATAC
>NZ_JMKP01000042.1 GCF_000685805.1 Psychrobacter phenylpyruvicus DSM 7000 = NBRC 102152
CCCATAGCGTTTGCAGTCCTCTCGACATCCTTGTAAGCTGTTTTCAAGTAACGGCTTACTAAGCTCTTGATAGCTGATGTTGTCATTATGCACAAATCGCCATAACGCTTGGGTCTGAGCAAAACTGCTTTTAGTATCCATAGTTGCTTTCATACCAGCATGTAGATAACCGTTTGGGTGAGTGTGATTGTGTACGAGTTGTTGATATCGTTTGATGAGCCTCGTATCTAGCTCCATTTTATCTATGCCATACTGGAAGATTCTATCATTCTTTTTTGCTCTTTTTAAGTTGTGTAGATACCTATGCCTCTAAAGCACTGGTCACCGTCATTTTATCTAAGAATTTAATTTCTTTTAGATAAACCATCTCTTGCATAGAGATGATCCAGTCCATACTCAGCCCGCCCAAACCATTTTGCTTCAAAATTTTATACAGCCAAGCTGTTACGTTAATCTCAATAAAAGATAAATAGCGATAATTGGGTAGGTGATTACGAAAGCCCATGTCATGCGGTAAGACACGATAACTTTTACTAAAAGGGCGGAATAGTTCTTCAGTGGAGACTTTTACAGTATCATCATTTCCTTGCTGCGCGGTCTTACTTTTTTCCGAGTTTTTATTCGACTCAGAATGCTCACGTCTTAATAACGCCATCACTATAAAAAAGCGAATCAGCATATTCATTACTAGTCTCCAGACAAGGTAAATCAAGTTTTCAAAAGATGTTTATTGGCTAAATAGCCCATTTAATAAAACTATTTACACAAAGCATAAGTTCGTCGCAGGCAATAGTCTATACAGCCGTTGACTACTTGTCAGTCAACTTAATAAAAAAATTGCTAGTTTAAGGTTGAAAATTTAGTCCATTAACCCCATTTTTAGGACAGCCCCATAGCTCATGGCAAAATTTTATCTAATACCGTTGAAATTCTGCTAAATAACAATACTTCTTGAGTGATATGGGTACCCTTTTATCAACTTAATCAAATTTTTAATGGAGTGAACAATGAATATTCGCCCTTTACATGACCGCATCGTTGTCCGCCGTGTGGAAGAAGAACAAAAAACTGCCGGTGGCATTTTATTACCAGGTTCGGCGCAAGAAAAACCGTCTCAAGGCGAAATCTTAGCGGTTGGTAACGGTCAAATCCGTGAAAACGGTGAAGTTCGTGCTTTAGACGTTAAAGTTGGCGACAAAGTTCTATTCGGTCAATATGCAGGTCAAACTGTGAAAGTTGACGGCGAAGAATTATTGATTATGAAAGAGTCTGATGTATTGGGTGTACTAGAAGGTTAATCTAAAGGATTACCAACCTTCTTTTGGCTTAGGCAATCCACTATTACAAAAACAGATTGGCTAGGCAAATAAGCTCAAATCAACTCTAATAAATTAAATTAACACTCATTAACTAAAATAACTGGAGAGTATTCTCATGGCTAAAGACGTAAAATTTGGCATTGACGCTCGTAAACAAATGATGGACGGCGTAAACGTTCTAGCTAACGCTGTTAAAGTAACCCTAGGTCCTAAAGGCCGTAACGTGGTTATCGATAAATCTTTTGGCGCGCCTGCAATTACTAAAGATGGTGTATCAGTTGCCAAAGAAATCGAACTAGAAAACAAATTTGAAAACATGGGTGCACAGCTGGTACGTGAAGTCGCTAGCAAGACTAACGACGTGGCTGGTGACGGTACTACTACTGCAACTGTATTGGCTCAAGCTATCTTAGTTGAAGGCATGAAGTCAGTAGCTGCTGGCATGAACCCAATGGATCTTAAACGTGGTATCGATAAAGCGGTTGCTGCTGCTGTGCAAGAAATCCACAACATCTCTACTCCAGCTGACGACTCAAAAGCCATCGCTCAAGTAGGCTCTATCTCTGCTAACTCTGACACCAAAATTGGTGAGCTAATCTCTGAAGCTATGGAAAGAGTGGGCAAAAAAGGCGTTATCACTGTTGAAGAAGGTTCTGGCTTCGAAGATTCACTAGAAGTCGTTGAAGGTATGCAGTTCGACCGCGGCTACATCAGCCCATACTTCGCTAACAAGCAAGACAGCTTAACTGCTGAGTTTGAAAATCCATTCATTCTGCTTGTTGACAAGAAGATCAGCAACATCCGTGAAATCGTGCCATTACTTGAGCAAGTAATGCAGCAAAGCAAGCCGCTTCTAATCATCGCTGAAGACGTTGAAAACGAAGCACTAGCTACTTTAGTAGTGAACAACATGCGTGGTGGTCTGAAAACTTGTGCGGTTAAAGCCCCAGGTTTCGGTGACCGTCGTAAAGCCATGTTACAAGACATCGCTATCTTAACTGGCGGTACTGTAATCTCTGAAGAAGTAGGTCTAAGCTTAGAGAGCGCAACTATCGAACATTTAGGTACTGCGAAAAAAGTAACTGTGGGCAAAGAGAACACAGTAATTGTTGATGGTGCGGGTTCTAAAGCTGATATCGAAGCACGCGTTGAGTCTATCAACCGTCAAATCGAAGAATCTACTTCAGATTACGACAAAGAGAAACTACAAGAACGTGTGGCCAAACTATCAGGCGGTGTTGCAGTAATTAAAGTAGGTGCTGCTACTGAAACCGCTATGAAAGAGAAAAAAGACCGTGTTGACGATGCACTACACGCGACTCGCGCTGCAGTAGAAGAAGGTGTGGTACCTGGTGGTGGTGTTGCTATGGTTCGTGCGTTAAATGCACTAGCTGACCTACAAGGCGACAACGACGACCAAAACGCAGGTATTAACATTCTACGCCGTGCGATGGAAGCCCCACTACGTCAAATCGTAACCAACGCAGGTGATGAAGCCTCTGTGGTAGTGAATGAAGTTAAGAACGGTTCTGGTAACTACGGTTATAACGCAGCCACTGGTGTATACGGTGATATGTTAGAAATGGGTATCCTTGACCCAGCTAAAGTATCTCGTTCAGCACTAGAGCACGCAGCTTCTGTTGCAGGTCTAATGCTGACTACTGAAGCCATGATCACTGATAAGCCAGAAGACAATGATGCTATGGCTGGCATGGGTGCTGGTGGTATGGGCGGCATGGGTGGTATGGGCGGCATGATGTAATCATCCCCTCCCTTTACTTGCTCATGATACGCTAAATGCGTAACTGGCAAACAAAACCCCGATAGGCAATCGCTTATCGGGGTTTTTTATTGTTAAGACTCTTTGTCTATAGCTTAGAAGATATGGCTTCGAAGATATGGCTTAAAAAACTTAAGACTACTGATCAGCTTCATCTCGTCTGAAAGTCCAAGTTTTATCATCAGACAGATCATCCACATAATAATAACCCGCCAAATCAAATTTCTTTAATTCTTCTGCTTTGGTTATCTTATTATCTGCGGCATATTTCACCATAAGACCGCGCGCTTTTTTTGCATAGAAGCTGATCACTTTGTAGTTACCATTTTTTTCATCTTCAAAACGTGGAGTGATGATATCGGCATTAAGTGATTTCTTTTTTACAGCTTTGAAATATTCGTTGGAGGCCAAGTTAATCAATACATTGTCTTCGCCCTGCTCGCTCGACTCACTCATTCTTTGATTAATGACCTCAGTGATATCCTCTCCCCAAAAATGATACAGGTTATCGCCATGATCATTTTGGAGTTTGGTACCCATCTCTAAGCGATAAGGCTGAATTAAATCAAGAGGTTTTAATACCCCATATAACCCTGACAAAATCCCTAGATGCTCATTAAGATAAATCACCGTCTCTTTATCTAAGTTATACATATCAAGACCTGTATAGACATCTCCATCAAAGAGATAGGCAGCGGCTTTGGCGTTGGTTTCATCAAAGGGTTTTTGCTCACTCCAAGCCCACTCCTGATTACGCTGCGCATTTAGCTGAGCTAAGTCATCAGAGATGCTCATTAGCTCCTGCAAATCTACAGGCTCTTTAGACTTCAAGATTTTCATGAGCTGTTGAGCCTGCTCAATCAGCTGTGGCTGACTATAATAATTTCCCACGTTGACTGGGATATCATCGCTCTCATTTAAACTTTTGGCTGGAGACAATACAAAGTACATCGTTTTATCCTCGATTTATTTTATTTCTTACTTGGTTTGATTCTTTGACTCGCTATAGTTTAACAAGTTTAAGCCCTTCTTGACTAACCTCTAATCACTGACTTAATTTTAAATTTATCTTGTATCGCTGTTAATCTTTTCTCGCATTCATAGATAACCTTGTGTTATGTTTCCATCTTACTTTGCTAAAGCACATAAATTAAAGTTTGTGATTAAATTTTACTGGTTGGTCACATTTCTACGATGAATTATTTTAATTTATATTCTTATAATAAATTCCCATGATGGTATTGAGTTAACCATTTATTAAATTGATAACCATTAGTTTGAATGTTACCAACCAGATGTTTTCGCTAGCGAATATCGAAACTGAGACAACATCCGGTGAACTTAGTCAAAACTTAGATCAATCAAACAAGCTAGGAGCAAACATGATAATAGGCACAATCCAAGCCAAGCAGGCATTTGAAGGACGTGTTGCAATTACGCCAGACTCAGTAAAGAAACTTATTAAGCTTGGCCATGAGGTGATTATTGAATCTGGTGCAGGTCAACACGCCTATTATGATGATGCCGCTTATGTTAACGCTGGTGCTAAAGTTACCAGTGAGTATGAAGTACTGTCTCAAGCCAACATTATCTGTGTGGTTCAAAACCTTACTGCAGATCAAATCTCTCGACTTTCCGCCGGTAGCATCGTCATTGGTATGCTCGACCCTTACCGTAATGATCAGTTAGATAACTATGCGCAGCAGGGGGTCACTGCCTATGCGATGGAGTTGCTACCTCGCACTCTATCTCGTGCACAAAACATGGATGTGTTGTCCTCACAAGCCAACTTAGCCGGTTATAAAGCAGTGCTAATGGCAGCCAATGAATACGCCCGCCCCTTCCCTATGTTTATGACGTCGGCCGGTACAGTTAAACCTGCCAAAGTGGTTATCTTAGGGGTGGGTGTGGCTGGTCTTCAAGCTATTGCTACTGCTAAGCGTTTGGGCGCTGTGGTTGAAGCCAGTGACCTACGTCCCGCAGCCAAAGAGCAAGTGGAGTCACTGGGCGGTAAATGGTTGGATGTACCAATGAGCGATGAGGAAAAAGAAAAGGCCAAATCAACAGGCGGCTATGCTTGGACCCCATCTGAGCAGTACATGAAAGATCAAGCGGCTGTGGTCGATAAAGCGGTCTCCAATGCAGATATTGTTATTACCACAGCTCAAATTCCAGGTCGTAATGCGCCAAGATTGGTGCATAAAACGACGCTAGACAAAATGAAAGCAGGCTCAGTATTAATCGATATGGCCGCAAGCTCAGGCGGTAACGTTGAGGGCACTGTCTCTGGTGAGACCATCGTCACAGAAAATGGCGTGCGTATTATCGGAGCCGTCAACATTCCAGCAAGCTTAGCGGCGCAGTCCTCTGACTTATATGCCAATAACTTAGTGAACTTTATTACTACTTTATTTGATAAAGACAATAACAATGCCTTAACGATTAACCTTGAAGATGAAATTCAGGGAGCTTTAGCAGTAACCCATAGTGGTGAGGTGCGTTTACAACGTAGATAAAGGCTTGATTAGTCAGGCAAACATTGCTGACTGTAGCCTCTGCGCTGTCAAAAATAATCCAAAAAGCTAAACATGAATAATTTAGAAAGATCTTAGGAGAAGATTATGCTTGCTACTTTATTAGCAACCGCACCACTGGGCGTTGCCGTAACTGGTGCTACCCCATTCGTGGCCATATTTACCATCTTTGTATTGGCCATATTTGTGGGTTATTACGTTGTTTGGGGCGTTACCCCTGCACTTCACACCCCTTTAATGGCAGTAACCAATGCCTTATCAAGTATCGTTATCGTGGGTGCGATGCTACAAACAGTTCATATCGATGGCAATGCCATTTCAGTGACCAGCTTATTGGGTGCCTTCGCTGTGTTTTTAGCCAGCATTAATATTTTTGGGGGTTTTGCAGTAACTGAGCGTATGCTTGCCATGTTCAAACCTAAAGCGAAAAAAGTAAACACAGCGGCTGACCAAAAAGGAGGTGACGCATGAATCCTGAACTAACTCCAATGAACTGGATTGCTGCTCACGCTGATTGGTTCTATTTAATAGGTGCTGTATTATTTATTCTTACTTTACGCGGTCTATCTAGCCCCAAGACAGCCATTCGTGGGAACCGTTTCGGTATGGCTGCCATGGCTATTGCCGTAATTACCACCTTCTTCTTAGCCGAAGGTCCTGTGCTTTGGCTTATCATCGGTGCGATGATCTTAGGTGCTTTAGTCGGTATGTGGAAAGCAAAAACCGTTGCCATGACCGAAATGCCCGAAACTGTGGCATTAATGCACTCTTTCGTTGGTTTGGCGGCGGTCGCTATCGCCTTAGCCACTGTGCTTAACAGCACACACGAACACAGTACAATTGCTCGTGTTGAGCTGTTCATTGGTTGCTTTATCGGTGCCATTACTTTCTCCGCTTCAGTGTTTGCCTTCGGTAAATTAGGGGCTAAGAAATGGGCCAAAACTGTCAATGGCAGCTGGGTTAAACCCTTACAGTTGATTCTTTTTGTGGCTATGGTTGCTTGTGGCGGCTGGTACTTCGTCACTGAGTCTATGCCAGCATTCTATGCCATGACAGTATTTGCAGTGTTATTTGGCTGGATGTGGATTGCCCCAATTGGTGGCGGTGATATGCCGGTGGTTGTGTCTCTACTTAACTCTTTCTCGGGTTGGGCAGCAGCAGGTATCGGTTTCACCTTAGGCAACTCAATGTTGATTATTGCCGGCTCGCTAGTAGGGTCATCAGGTGCGATTTTATCTTACATCATGTGTAAGGCTATGAACCGCTCATTATTAAACGTATTGTTTGGTGGAATAGGTTCAACCGCTGCTGTCGCTGGTAGCGATGATGGCGCACCAAAAACTTACAAGTCTGGCTCTGCTGAAGATGCAGGCTTCTTAATGAGTAATGCCAGTGACGTTATTATTGTCCCAGGTTATGGTATGGCCCAAGGTCGTGCGCAGAATGCGGTAAAAGAATTGTATGAGCTTCTAAAGGAACAAGGGGTAAATGTTCGTTTTGCCATTCACCCTGTTGCAGGTCGTATGCCAGGTCACATGAACGTACTGCTTGCTGAAGCAGATGTGCCTTACGATGACATTTTGGAGATGGATGAGATTAACTCGGACTTCCCAAGTACAGATGTGGTATTAATTATTGGTGCCAACGACGTGGTTAACCCTTCTGCTAAAGATGACCCAGGTTCTCCAATCTTCGGTATGCCTATCCTTGAAGCGTCAAAAGCGCAAACGGTTATGGTTATCAAACGCTCTATGAGTACGGGTTATGCTGGACTCGACAACCCACTATTCTATCTAGATAAGACTATGATGATCTTTGGTGATGCCAAGAAGATGGTGGAAGAGATGGTTCGTACCATTAACGGTGGTGGTCACTAATCTTTAAAGAGATGGCTATAAACGACTATTATTCTTATTCATCAATCAAAAAGACAGCTTAGGCTGTCTTTTTTGGTCAACTCTTTACTCTGGGTAATAAGGTAAGCAACTCAGTAAGAAATGCTAACAAAATACCTGCAATACTGCCCTTGGAAATGTAACAAGGTATGACCATATATAGAGTATAGTTAACTTTAATAGGTCTTCGCTTAGATAGAGAAAACTCTATTAATAAGTAACCTATCCCATTGATAACAACTTAGAGAAAAGAAATAAATTTTAAGGGCAAAAATATGTTTAACAAATTAAAAAATATGAGAGCGAAAAAAATTGTTGCTGGTGTCAGCTTAGCAACGGCAACCGCTGTGGCATCAACAGCAGGCATGGCATCAACAGCCTTAACCCCCTCAACTGCGGACTATTCTTTCACGGTTGAAAACAAGTATAAAGGTACTGCTACCCGTACTTTAACCAAGTCAGGTAACTCTTGGAACTACAAAGTAAATGCTAGAGTAGCAGGTGTGGCTACCGCAAATCAAAATAGTACCTTCAGCTTAAGCGGTAATAATATTATCCCAAGCAGTGCAAGTACCAGTTATAAATTATTTGGTGTGGGTAATACCCATAATATGAAGTTTAGTAATTCTGGTAAAAAAGTTGCCAGTACTTACCGTGGTAAGACCGTGAACTTATCAGCCCCTAATAGAGCTTTTGATGATTTGAGTCTAGAAGCCCAAATTAGACAAGATCTATTAACCGGCAAATTCACTGGTAACTACTACATGGTCAAAAAAGACAAAGTAGAAAAAACGCCTTTCAAAAAAGCAGGTAATACTAAAATCACGGTTCCAGCAGGTACATTTGATACCATTCGCGTTGACCGTATTCATGATGACAATGACCGTTCAACTAGCTTCTGGTTAGCACCTAGCTTAGATTATTTGCCTGTACAAGTGACTCAAATTAATGATGGCAAGAAAATGGAAATGAAACTGACCAAAGTCCGTTAATTTTCTGCAGTTGATATAGCAATTTATACAACCTTGCTAAATTAATCTTGCTAAATTAATGATTAAAAAAATGCCTCACTAGATTTAGTGAGGCATTTTTATGTGCTTATTAGTTGCGTCTCTAAAGCTTTCCTCTATCAGTGCCACATTTAATTTGGAAATATGTGGATTATTGTATCAATCGTATTTTATTAAACTGTTTTCATAATAGCCAACTGCGCCTTATGCCGTCTCATTTGCAGCCCATATATTAGCGCATACAAGCTTAAGCCGATTGCATAACTGACGTACTCGTACGGTAAATTAAGCCAACTTTGAATGACGTTGGGTATCATCAGCAATAAAGTAATCGCTATTAATATAATCACCTCTAACCCATTGGTTTTAACGCGTATCCAACGCTGTGTCGCTGACGAAAAAGCCAACATACCAAGCACTGCCATAGCAAAAATAAGACCAATCTCAAACGGATTGGTAATCCATTGCCACCCTGCAGGGTCTTTAGGATTAGTGGGATCTACCCCATCGATTAACAACAGCTTAGAGTTAAAGAAAAACATAAACGGTAAAATGGCAGTTCTAATATCATAGGCAAAACCTTGAATACCGGTTTTAATAGGATCGGATTTGGCAATACCCGCCGCCGCATAAGCCGCCATGCCTACGGGAGGGGTATCATCTGCCAAAATACCGAAGTAGAACACAAACAGGTGAGCCGCAATTGCGGGAACTAAATATCCTAAATCTCCACTTAATCCTAAGATAACTGGTGCGGTTAAAGATGCCATCACGATATAGTTTGCGGTAGTAGGCAAACCCATACCAAGTACCAAACATACCACTGCTGTTAACACTAACACTGCCAATATATAGCCTTGAGACATTACCTCAATTACATCGGCTAAGATTAAGCCAATACCTGTGAGCGTAACTGAACCGACAACAATACCTGCCACTGCAGTAGCAATGGCAATAGGTACCATATTCTTAGCCCCATTAACCATGCCAGCAACCAGATCATTTATCACTGTATTTAAGTTCTCGGAAAGATTTAAGCTTTTTTTAGCCCATAACGACTTAACAAAAGGCTGAACAACCATAATAGCCATCAAAACTAAAATACCATTAAAGGCAGCTCGCTGTGGTGACATACGCAAAACGACTAAGGTATACATTAAGTAGAATACTGGCAGCAAGAAATGTAATCCGCTAATGAACACCCCCCACACTTGCGGCAAGCGATCTTTAGCTTCCCCTTTAATACCTAACTTTTTGGCTTCCAAATGAACGATATAAAATAAGGCGATATAACTGACAAAAGCAGGAATAGCGGCTGCCATAATCACGCCCGCATAATCCATACCCAAAAACTCGGCGATGATAAATGCTGCCGCTCCCATAATAGGCGGCATTAATTGGCCATTGGTCGACGCTGCAACTTCCACTGAAGCCGCCTTATGCGCAGGAAACCCCAATCTTTTCATCAAAGGAATGGTAAAAGTGCCTGTGGTCACTGTATTGGCGATAGAGGAACCTGAAATGATACCCATCATCCCAGATGCCGCAACAGACGCCTTAGCCGGTCCACCATCAAAGCGGCCCAATGCGGCATAAGCCAAATCAATAAAATACTTACCTGCTCCTGCCCTTTCTAGTAGTGCCCCAAATAAAACGAAGAGGAATACATAGCTGGCACTCACCCCTAGTGGTACCCCAAACACACCCTCTGTGGTCAGAAACATCTGCCCCATCATTTTATTAATACTGGCCCCTTTATGCGCAATCATATCCGGCATAATTTGGCCAAATTTAACATAGCCTAAAAATAGAATGGCAATGATAGCAAGAGCCGGCCCTAAAGCTCGGCGCGAAGCCATAAGTAACAGCAAAATACCGGCCAACGCTACCCAGACATCCATCGGTATCCAAGCACCAGAACGGGCATTAAGCGCATCGTAAAAAATGAAAATATATAACGCGGTAGCCGCAGCCATTAGACCAAGTGCATAGTTCCAAACTGGAATACTGGACATTGTCTTTTTGGTACGGAACATCGGGTACATCAAAAAAGTCATCAGCAATGCAAAGGCTAAATGAATCGATCTAACAAAGACATCATTAAATGGAATTAACACCACATACAGTTGAAAAAACGACCATAAGAAAGCAATAACACCAATAATTATATAACCGAATGAATTGGTGGGTAGAACACGTTTGCCTTCTAAGACATCTGCGTTATCGATACTGGCATCATCTACGACCGTATCTTGTGAAGGAAAGTTGTTCATAGCATTCTCCAAGAGTCTTTTAAAAAAAATAAGCACAGGCCGATAAACCTGTGCTTACTCATTAAGTTAATGCATTACAAATAATTTTATGACTGAGCGTTGGCTGAGACAATTCCCGCTTTTTCAAATACTGCTATAGCAGCAGGGTGTTGTGGCACTGCTAAGCCCTCAAGTAAAGACTCTTTAGTAATATTTTTATAGGCAGGATGTGCGTCTTTAAACTCATCAAAGTTATCCAGTACAGCTTGGGTAATTGCAGCTACCGCATCATCGGCCATATCATCACGGGTTACCAGTACTGCTTTAACCCCAATGCTTGGTACATCTTGTTCTACGCCTTCATAATACTCTGCCAAAATAGTGCCTTTAGCATAATATGGATTTTCAGCTACTAATTTGTCGACCCCTTCCCCATCGATTGGCACTAGATTAATGTCGACAGAATTGGCAGCGTCTTTAATATTAGCAGTAGGGTGACCCACCATATAAAAATAACCATCGACCTTTTTGTCTTTCAACATAGTAGGGCCTTCTGATGCTTTCAGCTCATTAGCAAAGGCAAGGTCATCGACACTAATACCACTGGCTTCAAATACCGCTTCAGCAGTCATACGATTGCCACTACCCGGCACATCAACATTAATCTTCTTACCTTTGACGTCCTGCAAGGTAGTAATACCAGAGTCTTTACGTACTACAAGTGACAGTAGCTCAGGATAAATTGCCATTACACTACGTAGACCTTCTACTGGAGCGTCAGCGAATTTACCTTCTCCTTTATAAGCTTGGTAAGCAGTATCACTTTGGCTAATACCAAAATCTAACTCCCCCGCTTTAATGGTATTTACATTATAAACTGAACCACCAGTTGACTCGACGGAACAACGAATGGGGGTTTCTGCAGCTTTTACCATACGGCAAATAGCACCGCCTGTAGGGTAGTAGGTGCCAGTGACACCGCCTGTACCAATGGTGATAAATTGGGTATCGGTTGCTGTAGCAGATTCGACATCTGATGCTTCATCCGACGATGTAGAGCAGCCTGTCATTATTAACATGCCAAGTGTTATCGCAGATAAAGAAGTGAGTAATTTCATGAGTACCGTCCTGTTGGTTATTACGTTTAATCCTAGAGAAATATTATTTCACATATGATTACAAATCTGCATCAATAGATTTATACTATTACACATTTTTAACCAAGTCCAGAATTTATCTTAATTGATATTTTGGGGTTAAGTCTTTTTTGTGGCTCATATAAAAAAAGCCCAGTCTGCCCTTAAGGCTAAACTGAGCTTAAAATCAATCAAAATTTTTGATTTATTACGTTATAGCAATTAATAAATTTATATTAACAACTTATTTAAAATAAAATTAAATGGAGTCTTTAAACTTGTCATTCATCGACGGCAAACGCTTAAGTAACTTAAAAAGCCAGACATTGATAATCAAAATAAGCAGCAAATCAATACCATATACCCATAGAACACTAATACCACTGTCATAGAATCTGGAAAATAGGGTTACACCGCTGGCGCCCAAGTAGACCAAGGTTAGCATGCTGCTCATCAGTAAAGCATAAGGCGACTTCCCCTTGAGAATCCAAGGTGTCACAATTAGGGCGGGGATCAGCCATAACAGCTGCCAAGCAATGCCTCCTAGCTTATCGGGCTGAGTAGCTAGCAGCATGCCTAACAATATCGGCAAACCCAAGCTACGATATCCGAGCCATACTAGCCAGCTCATGCGCAGCTTGGATTGCAATTTGGCAATTAAAACTAAGTTCTCTGGACTACTTCTGTCTAGCCCCTTTTTTTTGGCCATACTCTAAGACCACTTAACGTTGGTAAGCGCTTTGGCAGCATTCGCCAAACGGCGACCTTGAGCAATAGCCAAGCTGCGCTCATCTTTGGTTATTGGTTGGTCATGAGCACTGCCGCTGACATGAGTTGAGCCATAAGGTGTACCACCACGATTGGTGCGATTTAACTCAGGGTTTGAATAAGGCACTCCTAAGATCATCATACCGTGGTGCAACAGAGGCATCATCATCGTTATTAATGTGGTCTCTTGCCCGCCATGCATTGAGCCAGTGCTGGTAAAGACGGTGGCCGGTTTGTTTTGTAAATTGCCTGCTAGCCATAAGGTTACAGTGCTGTCCCAAAAGTGTTTCATCGACCCAGCCATATTACCAAAGTGGGTAGGGCTGCCTAAGGCAAGACCTGAACAGTTTTGTAGATCAGACATGGTGCAATACAAATCCCCCTCATCTGGGATTGCAGGCTTAGCCACCGTGGTTTCTACAGCTACCTTAGGCACAGTACGAATACGTGCGGTCATGCCCGCCTCTTCAATCCCTTGAGCAATGGCATAGGCCATCTCCTTAGTCGTACCATACTGAGAGTAATACAATACCAGCACATAGCTGTCTGCCATAGATTGACTAGAGACATTATTATTTGTCATAAAAGCGTACTTCCAAATATTTAAAATTTTCTATTATAGTGTCGTTTTAGAGACAATAGGTGTTGAATAAAACTGTTGAAATAAGTCTGTATAATTTCATAGTCGTAACAACCATTTTGCCACAGCTGGAGCTTAAATACTAAATTTGAACACAAAGTTTGGTGGGCCTTTTGTGCCTTAACAATATCATATCACTTAGACACAAACATTCTTCACGTTTTGATTATCAATATTTGGTAAACTATGCCACCTTAACACAATATACCACCCCACTTTTCGATAACCCTACATAATGATTCTAATATGGAAAACCTGTTAAAAAAGCTGCCATTTTATGACAAATCTTGGTTTAACTTTTTGCGTTTCTTGATTCGCAACTTCGTTAACGATAATTGTCAACAAAAAGCCGCCTCGTTGACTTACACCACACTATTATCTATCGTGCCTATTTTAACGGTATTGTTAATGATATTGTCATCAATACCCGCTTTAGAATCTGTGCGCGATCAAATCTCTAATATTATTTATAGCAACCTGTTGCCACAGTCAGGGCTCCAGGTATCACAGTATCTTGATAGCTTCGCCGAAAAGTCGAGTAACTTAACAGCGATTGGTGCCATGGCGTTGTTCGTCACCAGTATCATGACTTTAACCACCATTGAACGTGCTTTTAATGAAATTTGGCGAGTAGAAGACCGCTCAGGTGGTATAAAAAGTATTGTTCGTTACTGGACCATTATAACCCTAGGTCCATTGGTGTTGGGCACGGCTTTTATCGTATCAAGTACGGTTCAAAGTTTAAGCTTTTTAAACCAGCAAATTGGCGGTTATGGAATTGACTGGAACTTCTGGATTCAAGTGGTGTCGTTTGCGGTAACTATCGCAGGTTTCATTGGCATGTACTGGTTTATTCCCAAAGCAAAAGTTCCGTTAAAAAATGCAGCAATAGCCGGTGTCTTTGTGGCGGTTACTTTTGAATTACTGAAGTACTCATTCGGTATCATTATGACCAACTTCACCAGTTATGAAGCTATTTATGGTGCTTTTGCTGCCCTACCTATTTTCCTGTTATGGATTTATTTGTCTTGGAACCTAATCTTACTTGGGGTTGAGATAAGCTATAGCCTAACTATCTTTGCGACGAAGGAGGTCTATCCTCGTCACCCGCTACTAAGCCTATTAGACATGTTGAACCTGATTTATGATCGCTATCAAGATGGCAACTCAACCAGTGAAGAGGAGCTACGTAGCGTATTAGGTCGCAAAGAGTTGCCTAAGTGGTTTACCTATCTTAATTACTTATTAGACAGCAACTTGATTACCATTACTGAAAAAGGCAATTATGTCTTAAAAAGAGACTTGGATAACATTACTTTGTGGGATTTTTACCGTACTCTTCCCTATCCACTGCCCATCAAAGATGAGTTAGATGATTTGACTACCAATATGGACACGCCTTGGTTAAGCTTATTAATTCAGCGCTTCAAAGACACTGAGCAGCATGCCAAAAATGAATTAGATATTCCTCTTGCAGATATCTTTGAAAACAGTATCCCGCGTCAAGGTGTTGAGACAACCAAGTCGATGTTTGATGATTCTGATAAAAAGACACGGGCAAAAAATAGCGACTCGTTGAAGCCTGATGATAACGACCTTGATGCAGAGGCTTACGATCCTGATGCAGAAGTGGTTGAGGATAACCAAAGAAAAGAGGCGATTATACCTCCTGATGCTGATTTAAAGTCCGATGCTAACCTAGCTAATAAGGCAGACAAAGCTGCTCATAAGTCTAAAAAGAAAGGAGGGCTACTTAGCATCCTATCTCATGATAAAAATGAGCCTATCATTACCGAGGACGATAACCCTTATAAATAGTAAGTCCTCTTGTTTTACCCAAAAGCGTTATACTCTTTAATAAGAAGATTATAACGCTTTACCTAGTATTACTAGATCTGCAGTGAAGCCTTGCATATCACATACCTTAGGGAATCTCCCCCAAAACTCAAAGCCAAACTTTTGGAATAAGGCTAAGCTTGGCTCATTATGACCAAATATAAGCGCCAAGATATTTTGGATACCCAGTTGTGGAGCTTGGGTTAACATCCATTGCAGCAACAAACTACCTAAACCCAAACCTTGGAATTGTGCCGCGACATAAATACTAATCTCACTACTGATATGGTAAGCTATCCGATTTTTGACATCACTAAAGCTACCCCAGGCCATAATGACACCTTCAGTATTGGTTACCACATAAATAGGGCGATTGGGCCGAGTCAGATGCTCATCAAACCAGTCCTGTCTATCGGCAATGGTCACTGGCTCTAAGTCGGCTGTCGAGGCTTTACCAGCGATACTTTGATTGTAAATGGTCACAATATCAGGTAAATCAGAAGGCTCGGCCAAACGAATCTTATACAGGTTTTGGGGCGGGACTAGGTTTTTGGAAACTGAGTTGATGGAACTAACCATAGTGTTATCTTCTTATTAAAATGCATTGAACTGATTTTGAGCCTCAGTGACCGTAATTTTACATTATAATGAAGGCAAATTATCTATAAAGTAGTTGCCTTTTAAGGCCATTTGCAATCTGCTTTATTGTGCTATATTTTTTATTTATCTGAATTGCCAGTTTAATGGTTTATCTGGTTATTACTTATTTTTAAAGTAGCTAACAACTACCCTTGTGTTTATCGATAAGGCTTTATGAAAACAATTTTTTTAGATTTGGCCACAATTCATGCTGGCAAGAGCCACAGTAGTCTAAATGCTGATAGTGTGTTAACCATTGGTAATTTTGATGGGGTGCACTTAGGCCATCAAGCCATGTTAAAGCAGCTGCAGCAAAGTGCTAGCGAGCAACAGCTGCAGACTATGGTCATGATCTTTGAGCCACAGCCGCGTGAGTACTTCGCCCAACTAAAATCTGATCCTTCCTCTGCCCCTGCTCGATTAACCTCTCAAGATGAAAAACTAACCTTACTGGCTAAGCTTGGTATAGATACGGTCGTTGTCGCTAAATTTGATGAAGCCTTCCGCTCTCTATCTGCTTCTGAATTTGCAGATATGTTAGTTGAGCATCTAAATGTGAAATCATTGGTATTGGGTGATGACTTTAAATTTGGTCATGATCGCACTGGAGACAGTGAGTTCTTACGCAGTTATGGCCTACCAGTTACCAACTTACATACCATAACCGATACTTATATTGCAGAGACTCAAGACAACTCGACGCTTGAAGACAAACGCATCAGCTCGACCAGGATTCGTGAACTATTGGCCGAAGGGGATCTAAAGACGGCTAGCCGCTTGCTAAATCGTGACTATACGATAACTGGCAAAGTCGTCGGAGGTGATAAAATTGGGCGTACTTTGGACTTCCCGACCGCCAATATCGAGTTAAATAGAGTCCGTCCCGCTCTGCACGGTGTCTATGGTGTGGATGTGGTGATATTAGATGAGGCAGGAGAGGTTATAGCAGATGGCTTTTCAGACCTTGTTAAAGAGGGAAAAACTGGAATTGCTGGGCTACTTCCCCATAGTTTATTTGGTACTGCTAATATCGGCATCCGTCCCTCAGTAGACAAGCCTCAAGAATGGCGTCTCGAGGTTTTTTTTCCAGAGTTCTCGGGTAATTTATATGACAAGACGCTACAAGTGAGATTCTTACATCACTTACATGACGAACGTAAGTACGAAAGTTTAGAAGCGCTTAAGGCAGGTATTCAGCAAGACGTTATTGACTTAGTTGAATGGCGCCGCAATCAACATAAAGCCCCATAATCAATAAAATACCCCTTATATCTCAGTACTACTAAGAAAGGCGAGGATAATCAAATATCCTCGCCTTTCTTGAATCTTATTCATCACCAGTTACTTTTTCTTTTTTATTTCTTTTTTTAAGAATTTTTTGTTACTTAAGGTGCAATTACCTCTACCACTTGGGTTGCAGCTTTAAAACAGCTTTCTATCCGCCCCTCATCGCACCAGTCTCCTGTCACTAGCCACTGCTTACTACTGTCAACATAGCTAATTTGTGAGGGGATATTACTTTCTATCTGAGCAGTAGCAGCATAACGCCAGCGATGACAATCTATCCACTGTGGAGCCGTACTGTGCTCCCAGCCCAATAAATGCTGCGTGGCCTGCAATAGCTGTTGCTGAACCTCCTCTATCGCTGCATCTACCTTTGATTCAGACCAGTCATTGCTGGCATGAATAGTAATACTGGGCAAAACAGCCCCGCGACCTGGCTTATGCTGCTCAATAAACACACGACTAAGTGGTGAGTGTGCCAGTTGCACATCAAGCACTTCCCACTGAGCCTCTTTTAAGCTTGGGGGTAAGGTGGAAGCCTGCTCCCAGCCTAGCATCAAGCTATAACAAGCCAACATCTTTGGAAGCTTAAGATTATCGAGTAAGGCAAAGTCGGTTTGCTCAAAAAGCTCAATAGCTTGCGCCTGTGGTGCGGTACATACCACCCAATCAAACCTACCCAGTTCATTACCTTTATCATCCCATAAAGTGGTCTGAGCTGCTGTGTCAGTTGAGCGGTGATTGACGCAGTTATCAGAGCTTAATGGCGCTACTCGGGTTTTGTAATGAAGCTTAGTGTGCTTTAACTCTGCCGCCAAAGCTCGACCAAAACTGGTCATTTTTGGACTGCTGATATGTCGTGGCTGCTCACTGTCCCAGCGTCCAGTCAACTCAATGTCTGGCTTTGATTCTGTACCGTGCGCTATGGCGGTTGTGGCATGCCAACACTCAATAACACCCCGCTCTAGCCAAGGCTGTAAATAAGCTTGGAAAGCCTCTGACTTGGCAGTAAAAAACTGCGCCCCAAAATCAAACTGCCACTGCTGCTTACTATGCGACTCTGGTTGGTTATAACGAGTGGCCAAGCGCCCTACCCCAGCTGACTTCTCAAAAATGCAGATGTCTATAGCTTGCCCATAACTGGCAAAAGCTTGCTCTAATAATTGAGCAGACATCAGTCCCGTCATCCCCGCACCAATAATAGCAACTTTAGTCGCTGTGGCTGAAGGAGTCGCAGAATTGCTGTCAGGCTCTGAGCGATCAGCCCCTACTAAAGTATCGTGTTTTATAGTCATAAGTTAAATGTATTCGTTGTAAGATAAAGAAGAATATCGAGCAGATAATGTGTGACAAATCCTAGGCTAATGATACAGGCTATAACCTAACCCCACTCTCAACACTTTTAGGGGTTGAAAAAAAATGACACCTCACTATCCTTAAAGTTTTCGACCAAGAAGACCAAGGACAATGAGATGCCACTTGACGAATTTATCATTAATATCTATCTGATGGTAGAGCAATATTACAACTTAGTCGTTCAAAAACCGTTAAGAAGAGGCGGATTTGCGCCTAAACTTAGCGATACTGAAATTATATGTATGGAGCTAGTTGGTGAGTTTATGGGCATGGATCAAGACAAACAAATCTGGCAATATTTTAAAAACCACTGGCTGTCTTGGTTTCCAAACCTTGG
>NZ_JMKP01000043.1 GCF_000685805.1 Psychrobacter phenylpyruvicus DSM 7000 = NBRC 102152
CGAGCTCCGCCTGGGCGAAAAAAGCGGCTGCTTTCTTTATAATCTCATTGGCTTGCTTTAACTCTCTGTTCTCACGTTCAAGCTCTTTGATACGCTCCGCTTGGCTTTGAGCTTGAATGTTTGCAGGAATGGTTTTATCTACGTGCTTTTTATGCCATGATCGTAGGGTCTCAGGTGTGCAACCTATCTTTGGTGCTATAGCTTTGATGGCTGACCAGGTGGATGGGTAGTCGTCTTTAGCTTCAATTAGCATACGGACGGCTCGCTCTTTCATTTCAGGGGTATAGTTTCGTGTTTTCATTGTCGTATTCTCTCAGAAAATTGAGTCTCCGACAATCCCGGGGCGGTTCAATGCCTTGCAGCATAATCTTATCAAAAAAGGCCATAAAAAATCTGAGTGGCAAGACCCAAAGCGTAAGTTATGGCTACTGAGTCCCATGGCTCCAGTTATTGGTTGGGCGATGTACTTGGCCGTCAAAGATCAACAGGGATTTGATGCCAAAAATACTGCCCTTGCATGGAGTGGAAGTATTTTTACCTATGGCTTCATTCCTTTAGCTGATTACTTGATAGGTCTAGATAAAAGTAACCTATCAGAGCAAGCTTATCAGGTTCTTGAAAAAGACCGCTACTATCAAAAGATTGCACACGCCTTTATTCCACTGAATTATATTGCGCTGTTTATTGCTGCCCATCAGTTTACCTACCGTAAGTTGCCTTGGTATAACAAGCTCGGGGTGGCTATTACTGCAGGTATTGGTAGTGGCATAGCCATCAATACTGCTCATGAACTTGGGCATAAATCCGACAAACTAAACCGAACACTAGCGCGCATTAGCCTCGCACCCTCTGCATATGGGCATTTTGCTATTGAGCATAATTTTGGTCATCATCGCTGGGTAGCCACGCCACAAGATCCTGCCAGCAGTAGATACAATGAAAGCTTTTGGCAGTTTTTACCCCGTACTGTCATTGGAGGATTACGCTCTGCAATTAACATTGAGAAGCGCCGTTTGCAGCGAAAAAACAAATCTTTTTGGCATAAAGACAATGAACTATTGCAGGGTTGGGCTATAACTGCCGTACTTTACGCCACGCTTTTAAAGCTGTATGGCAAAAAAGTGATTCCATTTATCGTGATTCAAGCAGCGTATGGCTTTAGTTTATTAGAGTCGGTCAATTATCTTGAGCATTATGGTCTGCTGCGTCAAAAGGACAGCAAAGGTAATTTTGTTCGTACAGAGGCTGCGCACAGTTGGAATAGTAATAACGTTGTAACTAATTTATTTTTGTATCAGTTACAGCGTCATTCCGATCACCATGCGCACCCAAGCCGGGTGTATCAAGCGTTACGCCATTTTGATGAGTCACCGCAGTTGCCCAGTGGCTATGCCAGCATGATTGTGCCGGCATACATTCCGCCGCTATGGTTTGCCATTATGAATAAGCGGGTAGTCGCTCACTATAACGGTGACATGAGTAAGATTAACTTGCATGACAAGCCGCTCAGTCCGCGCATGCAGCAGGCAACCACTATTGTGCGTACAGGCTTGGATTGGCTAAAACAGCGCTTCTAAACGTAGCAATGCAGAAAGGAAGTGGTCTTTGTCTTCTTCCTTATCATTAAAGTAGTTCAGTTCAGTCTGTAAGTATAGCCAGTCGCGCCAAAATGGTTGACGATAGCTAATGGTAGGCCCATAACTATTTAATGCAGGCTTGCTGCTATCAAAGTTACCGAAGGCAGAGACACCGTAAGAGAGCTGTTTTTCTTTTTCAAAGAAATGGATTTGGCGTAGCTCATTACTCCAGTCCGTTTCTTCTTTATCGCCTTCATGACGATAGCGAATATTAATGTTATTGTTGACGAAGCTGTTATGGTCCAAGTCATACTGGAAGTTCAGCTCGCCCTTCAAAGTATGCTCACTGTCACTGCCATAGCGGTAGTAGTTATGAGTGGATATTTTCCACTTGTCTTGCTCATACAAGTCTCTATCGGCACTAAGCTTAAGATAAACATCATCACCAGAGCGGATACCAATATCAGCATCGAAGCCAAGCGCTTCTTCTATCTTTGACCAGCGTAGGGCGATAGAGGCGTTATCATCACGGGTCTGTTTTCGATCGTAAGTTTTTTCTTGATAGCCCTGATTGTTATTTAGGTTACTGCCTCTCGAGCCTTTGGTTAAGATCTTTTCTTCGTCTAAATCTTCATCACCAATAATTAAGCTTAAGCGCTTTTCCAATACTGGCAGCTTTAAACGGCCTCTAACTCTTGGTTTGACGGAAACTTGGCTGCCCTCTATTGGGTCATCTGCCCAGCGAGTGTCTAAAACAATTCTCAGGCTAGCAGAAGCAGGTTTGTTTGGATCAGGCTCGCCAAACCAGTCATCCATGGTATGCGCCCAGTCACCGAGCTTGCCTTTAACCTCTTCGCGTTGTCCATCGGCCCATTCAGCAGCATCTTGGTTTATGGTCGTTAGCATACCAGGCTCGTCTTCAGAGCTGGCTGCATCGATAGATGAAGAATCCTCTGTTTGCATAGAAGTAGTTTGCGTTTCAATGTCGTTGGTTTGGACGCTGCCTGTTTCGATGCCATCGTTATCAGTGGGAACCGTGTTTTGACGATTATCTTCAGCAAGGGCGGCTGAGCTAAGACACAGACAGGTAATTAGAGGGAGTAAAGAGCGACTAATTTTGGTGGGCTTGTTCATAAAAAAGAGATTCACAACAGTTATTAAATAGGCTTAAATATTTGATAAGAAGCTTACGCCATATTTATTAAAAAGAGAATACAATTTAGCCAAATAATTGCATACTAGCCAGATATTTATTCTATTTAAAACTCTTATAAAATCTCTTAAATATAAACAAACCACTTACGGGAAATAACTTTAAAAGTAAGTTTTGTCAAATACTTGTCTTAAACTAGTCGGCTCTTTACGTTTTACTTGGTTTTGCTCATGGCGAACCTCTGATGAAGCTTGATAAGCACGCAAACGAGATTGCTGGATACGACCTATTGGACGGTTTTCCTCTAGCGCTCTAAATGTACTAAATGACAAATGCTCCATAGCTTCGAAGTTGCCATCTTCAGGGACATCCTGACAGGGTATGGTTAATTTTGCCACCGTTACAAAAGGGGCTTCAGATTCTTTCCACTCTGTCGTTAATTCTTCAATCGGCTGTTTTTTGAGATTACGGCACAATTGGATTTGAACCTCAAACTGATAGTCATGCTCGCTGATTTCCTTTAATAGAGCTTTTCTAACCGCCTCATCTTCACTGAATAAATGTAGGTGAGGATCATTGATTTTTTTAATAGATTCCTTAGTAGGCGTCACTCTTATCTTACCCATGTAATCACCATGACGAACCGCACCTTGCGAGAAGTAATCGTATAACCAAGGGTTTTGAGGTTTGACGGTCGCCAGCTTACGAAAAGCATTTAATGTTTTTAACCCGTCAAAATCTGGCAGCTCTTTACCGTATTTGGTTAGCCAGTTGAACACAAATTTAGCTTTATTTAACTTGCTGCCATCTAAGTAACTGTTAAGACCAAAGTTGAGCTTAGATAAATAGGCATAGTCTTCTAATTTATTGGTAAAAAATACCGGAGCATTGACCAAAGCAAAGTCCATAGTAGGAGCATCAGGCTCATCAGGGGTTAGTTTGGGACCGGGCACATCAAAAACTTTGAATGACAAGCCAATGCCCATGCCCAAACGTCTATCTGGAGCAATGGCTGCAGCTGCATTAGAAAATCGAATCACTGCATCATGGATGCCTGGTGTGGTATATACGCCTTGTGCATATTCTGCTGGCAGATTGTCTAATACTTCAAACTTCGCCTTTAAGGCACAATAGCCTTTGGCATGAACGGCACGAGTGTGATGATCATAGTATTTGCCCTTGTTATTTTGTTTTACAAATTGGCGGATATCATCAGTGATCATGTCTACAATAGACTCTTCCTCAGCGCTTAGAGTGGTATATTTTTCATCGAATTTGATGTATTTAGGTTTTGATTTAAATAGTTTTTTTAACATATGAGCTGCCTTAAATTATAATAATTCGGGTAACCTTTTTATCATAGACAACTTTTTAAGCCAGTAATGATTTTTAGTATAGCTAATACGTAACAGTAGGTTTAATAGGTAACAATATCGAAGGATAGTTAATAACAGCCAAGATTAGTTAATAACAGCCAATAAAAGCTACCGACGGCTCTGTTCCCATAGCTCGTTAGCCTCAACTAAACTCAATTCAGGATAGCGTACTTGTAGGGCTTTCGCTGGGCTTAAAACACCAATTTAAAGGGTCACAATTGTAGGGTGCGCCCCGCGCACCAATTGGCTTATAAAAGATTTACTTAGTTGAATGAAGTAGAGAAGCTTAAGGTAGGTTTTAGAAGCATAGTAATGGTTTTGAAAACCTTTCTTTACATGGTGCGCAGGGCGCACCCTACGGTACTTTACAAAATTGGGATTAGGGGACGAGAAACCCTACAGGAGCAACGGTGACGTTAATGCGATTGTTATACAAGAATCCAGAGTTAATTATGTATGCTTAAGTGGCGTAGGGTGGGTTAGATTTATAGCACAAGCTTGCAGGCACACCCTTGTATCTACAGTACTTATCTATTTAGCAGTATTCTAATATATATTCATATATCAATGTATAGTTATAAGCAAGCGTAGGCTGGGCATTTTGCCCAGCGAATATACGTTTAAAATCATAAAGCTGGGCTAAAGCACCAGCCTACAAGATCACGGTTGTAGGGTGCGCCCCGCGCACCAATTGGCTTATAAAAGATTAATTTAGTTGATTGAAGTGGAAAGGTTTAACGTTCGTTTTAGAAGCATAGTAATAGTTTTAATATCTTTTCTTTAAATGGTGCGCGGGGCGCACCCTACGGCACACTCCAAAATTGGGAATTGGGAATTGGGAGCAGGGTACAAGAAACCCGACAGGGGCAGCGGTGACGTTGATGTGATTGTTAGACAAGATCCCTGAGTTAATTAGGGATGCTTAACTGACGTAGGGTGGGTTAGATTTTTTGATTACATTTGGTGGGTAACGCTAGTGCTAACCACACCCTACGCTACTCAATCTTAAATTAATTTTAGTTTTGTTAATGAATTAAAAGAACCTAGTTATTATCAATGATTTTTAGACTGTACTATCATATGAACAGGAAAAGGTAGTCTATAATGTCTACAAGCCATTAAAACTATTGGATATAACCCATGTTTTATAGCTGATAAGCTTGTAAAATCATTTGATAATTTACATTCATCTGAAATATCATCAAATAAGTTATCAGCCGATTGCTGTATATCTACTCCAGACAAAGAAGCGCCATGAATACCTTTATTACTGTACAAAAACTCTTCAGATTCATCATCGAAAAAATATAACTGTATATTTGTATGGTTCAAAAAGTCATTATGCAATTTCTGAACTGAGGAATACACTTCTTTAAAGTCATATATGCTAGCTACTAAGGAAATGAATGGCAGTAATGTTGAACCTTTAGTTACTTTTTCCCTGTATTCTTCTGTACTTTCTAAAGGGTGTCGAATTAGCTCTTCATAATCTTGTATATTTGATAAGTAAGTTTGATTTGTAGCGAAGTTATAATTAGTAAAATACACTAGTTCTTGCAACCATGATTCAATATGTGGGAAGTACTGTTCACATCTAGATAAACAAAATACGGCAAGCATAATATCAATGGCTTGTTCGTCTTTATAAGGAGTTAGAAGAATATCATTATTTTTAATCATTAAAATTAACTGTTCACATATTTTATGATATTGCTTCGAAAGAACACCAACTTCTTTTTCGTTGTTATCTGTACTAGACACTAGGCAATATTGATGATAAGTCCAAACCCCCATTAAAGAAACTCTTCCTAACAAGTCAAATAATTTTAAATTCACATCAACGGCACATGATGCAGCAACTAGTCTAGACAACCCTAAATAAATACTAGAGGCTGGAACAACGACCTTATCAATATAATGTCCAGTTACTGTAAGATGCAGAGTTATTAAACTATAAATAAGTCCATTGATAACATCAGTATTCTTACCTTTAATATTCAAAAATATTTTACTAATATCCCAAGCTCTTAATAATACGTACTCTGCACAAATATAAGCTGACTCTAGGTTATTTGTATCTCTTGACCATGCAAAAAGCATCCAAGTATAGATGTTCAATTGTCGCAGTATATTAATAACGTCCTTTTTATTATTAATGTCTTGACTGCAAAGCTCATCAACGAGACGTTTATAATATTGAATAGAAGTATCGGGTTCATCCAACATTGCAATAGATTTTCTTAATAGGCTTCTATAGGATTCAGGTGCCAAATCTCCATTAAAAAAATTTTTAAGTATAAGATCGGCTATTTTATCTCCATTCCATTCCGAAAAATCAATAGTATCTGAGCTGTTGCGATTGATATATCCACTTACTTCCTGACGAATACTAGAATGAACTTCACCGCCAAAACATAAGCAAATTTCAATCGGTTTGTCTTGATGTTCTGAAGGGATTCGTGAAGGAATATAAGCATCCAAAATTTCATCTAAAGATGGACGTAGTACTTGATTTGAAGAGCCATTCCAAGTTTCTCTTGTCAAATCTCCTGCTTTAACTGATAGTAAGTACAGTTTTTCTTCTTCACCATCAATTGAGCCAACAGCGGCAATATCAACTCCATATTCCTTAACACCGCGACGTGGAGTAGTAATAATATTTAAGCCCATTTGACTTAGTAAGTCGGGTAATATGGCATCAAGCTCGCCTCTTTCTTTTAATGAGGATAGATACTCTTTAAGAATGAGTTTCATTGATTTAAACCCTCCAATTTAAGCACTCTTAAATAATAGTCGAGGGTGTGAGGTGTTAAACTTGCTAAATTTGGGTACTCTATACTATGTGATAGTTTGCTGAAAGGAGTGACCTGTCTAATTACATTGCCGTTTACATCTTCATGTTTATGAATAAATTTATTGCCATAGAGAGTCACGACCTTTTTAGGAAAGAGAAGGTCAACGAGGGAGTTTTTATTTGATTTGCTCATTGCATCTTCGAAAAGCTTTTGTTCGTAGTTTCTATAATAGACTCTATGTCTATTGCTAGGTCTAAGCTCTTTAATATTCTGGTGCGTATTTATCTGCTCAAAATAATTTTCTAATTTATTTATGATGTTTTCGCAAAAAGCTTCAACATTTGAGTCATTTGAAGTAAGTTTTTCCTCTAAGAACTCTTTTGTTTGAGTAGGGAAATTTAGAGCAACAAACTTCAATACATACTCTTCTATTATTCGCATTTTATTTTCTGTGCATCTTGGAATTAAAGATAAAATTAAGCTTAGTGAGGTTTTTGGGTTTAAGTCAAACCAACCAATTGATTTATTTACAAGGTAAACCAAATCTTCCTGCTTTATTTGATTTATATCAAAAGTTAGCTCAATTTGATGATCAGTAGAATTATTAACTAGATCAAATGCTGAAACGCAATACTTTACCTGTCTTCTTAAAAACCACCTTGTAATAATCTCTGATAGTAATTTTTTGTGTTTAGAGTCTTGAAGCTCTTGAATAGAATGATGTAGCATTCTTATATTGAAGGAATCATTGTTATTATCTATTAAGTATTCGAACAGATGACTGAGATTGGTATGATCAGAAGTTGATATTTTGTTGTATATATACCAGTCAATGTGCTCAATTGTCCCTGTTTTCTTAGAGTCTAGGTTTTTAAAGAAACTAAATAACAGTTGTTGAGTTGATTCTGAAAGATTTTTAGAATTGTAGTCCAATTCTTGAGCTATATTATGTATGAAAAGTGGATGGTCAACATTATTCTTATTTTCTAAAAACTTTTTAAGGTAACTTTCATGTTGATTGAATGAAGCTACTAAAATGATAAGTGTTCGAATCTGTACAGCTAGAACTTTCTCATCTGTAAGGTTTGTGTTGTTGTCCATTATTTCTTTAATAGCAGTTTCAGCTAATCTACTATCATTTTTAAAATCGAACCTACCTAGTGTGTAAATTGCTCTTTGAATTATAATAGTATTGTCATGGTTTAATAATTCAATCGCTTTTTCAAAAAAGGTTTTATTATCAATTTTAAAACCTGCAATAAGAGCAGCTGAGATAAAGTCGAAATCCTCATCTATTTCAGATAACTCTTGCTTAAGTAATTCATCTACTCTAATAACATCCTTAGTTAAGAATTCAACGAACGGCGCAAGTAAAGTATGAGATGCCATATCTTTACCAGCTTTAAGGGTTAAGTCTTTAATACAGTCGCTTAGTTCTTTAACAGAAGCGTCTATCAACGGTAAAACATCTTTCAAAATAGAACGTGTTAAAAAAAATTCAGGCTTATTCTCATCATTATTTAATGCTTTAAATTCTTTTACTAAATTAATTGCACCTGAATTATGGAGTCTAATTAACGTTGTACTTAAATCGGATTTGTTTCTGAGACTTTGAATGTATTCATCGTATATGACATCTAAGAAAGAACCGTCTTTAGTAGAAGTTATAATTTTTTTTTCAAGTTCAGTCATAAGATATCCCTAATCTATAATATTCATATACTTATAGTTCACATTTTAAAATCCTTTGCTTAATTAGCTAGATATTCAGTCCAGTTAACATATGGTATTTAAATTACGAAGCTGGGCTAAAGCACCAGCCTACGGGAACTACAGCACATTAAGGGAGCGGTTTAGCCCTGAATGTAGCGGAAAGCGGGATCAGTTACCTAAAACCAATCCCGCCCGTAAAATTAAGCCAAACCCTTAATGAGCCTCATCCCAGTTATCACCAACACCAGTCTCAACCAATAACGGCACCGCGAAATTAACGTCCCAGCCCATCTCTTTAGCAGTATCGCTGAGTACATTTTGCATAGCGTTTTTGATCAACTCGCTTATCTCATCAACTTTATCAGCATCCACTTCAAACACCAACTCATCGTGTACTTGCAATAACATTTTGGCATTGTCAGCAGGCAAGACCTTATCCACCGCTATCATCGCCAGTTTGATAATATCGGCAGCACTGCCTTGAAGTGGGGCGTTAATGGCAGCTCGTTCTGCACCACGGCGAACCATTTGATTGCTATGGTTTATATCAGGTGTATAAAGCTTACGACCTAGAATGGTCTCGATATAACCGTTATCGACCGCGCTACTACGGGTATCATGCATATATTTTCTGACCCCAGGATAACGCTTGAAATACTGATCAATATAGTCTTGAGCTTCACCACGAGTCATTTCAAGTTGCTTAGCAAGACCAAAGGCACTCATACCATAGAGCAAACCAAAGTTAATGGCTTTGGCGTTACGACGCTCGGTGGGGGTAACGTCCGCTACAGGTTTACCCAATACTTCCGCCGCTGTAGCACTGTGAATGTCTAGCCCCTCATTAAACGCTTTGGTTAAGTTCTCATCGCCAGAGAAGTGTGCCATCAAACGTAGCTCAATTTGAGAGTAATCCGCAGCCAATAAGACACGGCCCTCAGGAGCGATAAAGGCTTGACGGATAAGACGGCCGGTCTTAGTGCGAATTGGAATATTTTGTAAGTTAGGATCTGTTGAGGATAAGCGGCCAGTACTGGTTAAGGCTTGATGGTAGCTAGTGTGAACCCGATCCGTATCTTTATCGGCCACAGCATCTAGCGCATCGGTATAAGTGCTCTTAAGCTTTGATAAGCCGCGATATTCAAGGGCAATCTCAGCTAACGGGTGATCAATTTTTGATAGCACCGCTTCACCGGTGGAGTATTGACCTGACTTAGTCTTTTTACCGCCCACAACGCCAAGTTTATCAAATAAAACTTCGCCCAACTGTTTTGGTGAGCCAAGGTTAAACTCTTCTCCAGCCTCATAATAAGCTTGTTTTTCAAGCTCGCCAATCTCTTCATCGAAGCGCTTAGATAACTCGTTTAAGAAGGCTCTTTTAATCAAAATGCCAGTTGCTTCCATGTCACATAATATCTGTGATACAGGGATTTCCAGCTCATGTAACAGGCGCTGATTAACCGCATCGTCTTTCAGCTTCTCTTGGAATACTTCAAACAGTTGATAGGTAATATCGGCATCTTCACAAGCATAGTCACTGGCAATATCCACAGCCACTTTATCAAAGGCGACCTGCTTGGCTCCTTTGCCTGCCACATCTTCATAAGTAATGGTTTGAGTATGTAGATAATGGCGGGCCAGATCGTCCATACCATGACGGGTAGCAGCCGCATTTAGTACATAGCTGGCAAGCATGGTGTCCATCTTCCAGTTACTTGGCGTGATATTAAGATCAATACCATAGCGACGTAACACATGGGCATCATACTTAATGTTTTGGCCAATTTTACCGATTTCAGGATTTTCTAAAATGGGCTTTAATTTTGCTAGAACTTTGTCTTGGTCTAGTTGTTTGGCAACCAACTCATCGTCTTCTAAGCTGTGGTTTAGCGGAATGTAATAGGCTTCATGAGCTTGTAGGGAGAAAGACAAGCCTACGATATCTGCTTCTCGCCAATCGATGCTGGTGGTTTCAGTATCTACCGCAAAATGGCTAGCAGACGTCAGTCTGTTTAGTAAGCTATCAAAAGCCGGCTCATCCAAGATAGTATGCCAAGCTTGGTCGTGATCTTTACTGTCTTTAATGATATCGATGATGGCAGACTGTTTTTGGTTTTGCAGAGTTTTAGCTACTTGAGCTTGTGATTCTGCTTCTGCTTTACTATCAGCCACACTGTTTGCAGCCGTATTAGCAGGGTGATTGGGGTGAGCTAAAGAGGCCAGCTCATTTTTGAACTCAAGCTCTGTATATAGCTCACGCAGCTCCTCAATATGAGCTGTAGGGTCGGTATCAATGCGTAAATCATCCCAGTCTTGACCGATCTCTAAATTAGTAACGATGGTGGCCAGTTGTCTGTCGCGGGGAATGTTGTCAGCATATTCGATTAGCTTCTCACCGACCTTGCCTTTGATTTCACTGGCATTGGCCAAAATATTGGCTACGTTGTCGTATTTATTAAGCCATTTGACAGCAGTTTTTTGACCGACACTTGGCACCCCTTTAATGCCGTCAGAGGCGTCACCCATTAAAGTTAGTAAATCAATCATTTGGGTGGGCTTGATGCCATATTTCTCTTCAACCCCTTGCTCATCAACCACTTTGCCTGAGAAGCTATCTTCGAGTATTACACTGTCATTAATCAGCTGCATCATGTCCTTATCACCGCTGGAGATGACCACATGATGACCTTCTTCAACAGCGCGATAGGTTAGGGTACCGATAATGTCATCAGCTTCAGCCCCTTCAATGCGTAATAAAGGGATGCCTAGAGCACGGACCAAGCGGTGAATATAAGGGATTTGTTCCGCCAATTCAGGATCCATTTTTGGACGATTGGCTTTATATTCCTCTGACATGGTATGACGAAAAGTGGGTGACTTGGTATCGAAGCACACCGCCATATGAGTCGGGTTATAACGGCGCATGACTTTCAATAACGCATTCAACGTCCCACGAATGGCGTTGGTGGTCAGCCCCTGGGTGTTCATCATGGTCTTGGGAAGCGCATGATACGTTCTAAATAGATAGTAAGAGCCATCCACTAAGATAAAAGGAGGCTTCTCTTTATCGACATGACTGGTGTCCATTGAGGCAACATTCGGCATGTGCTCAAAGTCAGGCATCACATTGGGGTCTAATGCCGCATGAGAGGTATCGGTTGTGGTATCAGCAGCTTCAGTTAAATTGGCGGTATCTTTAGCAGTTTGGTCAGTCATAGGATGTCACTTGTAATCGAAGTTATAAAAATAAAAAGGTAATCTTTTAAAAACAGAATTTTTAATAGTAAGTTTTTTTATTCAGGCAGATTTTAGGGGCCTGTTAGTTGGTTTGTTAAACACTAATTAGGCTCATTATAACTAAAATTTTCACTGTCGTTAGGGTCATTAGTTATGGATTAGTAGTATGGACCAGATAGCGGTTGTAAAGAGTTAGCTTAATAAAAAACCCAAACTGCGCGAAGGCAATTTGGGTCTTAGAGCTGTCAAACTTAGCTTGCTTACTTCGTTTGCTTATAAGATAAGTTTGAGCTTGGAGGCTAAGTTTAGTGCTTGGATCTGATTACTTAACTTCAGAGCTGACTTCAACATCAATATTGCCACGAGTGGCTTTAGAGTAAGGGCAAACTTCATGCGCCGCTTCCACTGCTTTTTGAATGTCATCAGCACTGGCGTCAGTATTAGAAGCAATAACGTGTAATTTAACGGCTAGTTGATACTCGTGTCCTTCACCTTGCAAAAGAGTGACTTCTGCCTCTGTAGTAGAGTCAAAATTAACCTTTTGCATTCGTTTAACCGCACCCAAAGCACTATCAAAACAAGCGGCATAACCCATAGCAAAAAGCTGCTCGGGGTTGTTTCCCTTGCCAGAACCAGGGGTCTTCATATCAATTTTTAAGTCACTGTCATTTAATGTGGCTGAGCCGGTACGACCACCGCTTACTGTGGCTTGAGTAGTATATAAAGTTTTCATATTAATCCTTTTTTATAATTTATTGTAACTGCTTATAGAAACCTTAGTTTGTTAACTGGTTTTGCTTAGCTAGTTTTAAATAGGAGTTTGTACAACACCTAGTTTCAGCATAACAAAATGCTGGCCATTTTTCGTTTAGGACTGGTAAAGCTTTACCCCGAGTGTGTAAGTCAATATTACTCATCTTTTATTAAGCCAACATCTTCTGCATCCATACTAGAAATCCGTTACAATACGCACATTAATTTTCCCAATCATTTCTTATTTTGTTTGTTACTCTAATTCTAAATTGAATATTTTATTCTGAAACACCCTTCACATTTAAGTTGAAAAGCACATTATGAGCGTAGATCAAAAAACTCTAAACAAAGAAGTTGCTAAGCGCCGCACCTTCGCCATTATTTCTCACCCCGATGCTGGTAAAACTACCATGACTGAGAAGTTGCTTCTCTGGGGTCAAGCGATTCAGGTAGCAGGTGAGGTGAAAGGTCGTAAAACTGACCGCCATGCCACCTCAGACTGGATGAGCATGGAGCAGGAGCGTGGTATTTCGATCACAACCTCAGTCATGCAGTTTCCTTATAAAGATCATGTAGTTAACTTGCTAGATACCCCAGGTCACGCCGACTTCTCAGAAGATACCTATCGTACTTTAACTGCGGTAGACAGTGCGCTGATGATGGTCGATGGAGCCAAAGGGGTCGAGGAACGAACCATTAAATTAATGGAAGTGTGTCGTATGCGTGACACGCCTATCATTTCATTCGTTAACAAATTGGACCGTCAAATTCGGGATCCCTTAGAGCTGCTAGATGAGATTGAAACCGTATTAAAAATTAAATGCGTGCCAATTACTTGGCCGGTTGGTATGGGTAATGATTTTGTTGGGGTTTATCATCTGACTGAAGATAAGACCTATTTATACCAAAAAGGCCATGGCGGTGAGATCACTGAGATTGAAACTCGTGAGGGCTATGACTATCCAGATATCCGTGAACGTTTAGGGCCTCTAGCGTTTGCAGCGTTTGAGGAGTCTCTAGAGCTGGTACAGATGGCGCTGGAAGATTTTGATCTTGATCTATTCTTAAAAGGTGAGATGACGCCAGTACTATTTGGTACTGCACTAGGTAACTTTGGGGTCAATATGGTGTTAGATACCCTTATTGAATATTCGCCAGCGCCGAAGAGTCATCCTGCCAAAGAGCGCCAAGTTGAAGCTAACGAAACCAGTTTTAGTGGCTTTGTATTCAAGATTCAGGCCAACATGGACCCGCGTCACCGTGACCGCATTGCTTTCTTAAGAGTGTGTTCTGGTAAATACGAAAAAGGCATGAAGATGAAGCATGTCAGCTTGGGCAAAGAGGTGCGTATCTCAGATGCTTTGACTTTCTTAGCCGGCGACCGTGAGGCGTTAGAAGAGGCGTATCCAGGCGATATTATTGGTCTGCATAACCATGGTACTATCAGTATTGGCGATAGTTTCACTGAAGGTGAGGAACTGAACTTTACGGGTATTCCTCACTTCGCTCCAGAATTATTCCGCCGAGTGGTGTTAAAAGATCCCCTAAAATCAAAAGCCCTGCAAAAAGGCTTACAACAGCTAAGTGAAGAAGGTGCTACCCAAGTATTCATGCCACAGATTAATAATGACTTAATCTTAGGCGCGGTAGGGGTGCTACAGTTTGAGGTGGTGGCGCATAGATTAAAAGAAGAATACAAAGTTCAGTGTATCTTCGAGCCGGTATCTATCGCCACAGTACGCTGGATTCATTGTGATGATGAGGCGGTATTGGCTAAGTTTAAGAAAAAAGCCCATGATCAATTATCTATTGATGGTGGCGGCTATTTAACTTATTTGGCCCCAAGCCGCGTCAATCTACAACTGATGCAAGAGCGTTACCCAGAGGTGACTTTTAGCAATACCCGTGAGCATTAATACGCTAAGTAAGCTTACTTAGTCTTTAGTCTGGCCCTTAGGGTAACATTAAAATTTATAACCTATAAGAAGGCGCTCTGATTGAGCGCTTTTTTTGTGGCCGCTATTGAAGTTTAATAATCTTAAACACAGTTTCAACACATTGATTAAGGGTTAGATTGAGATAAGGTATATACTTATTGGAGCATAAGCAATGATATTATAAGCAGTAGCTTTATAAATCTTAATAATAAAAAATACATTTCAATAATAAAAAACGAGGTTTGTCGTGTCGCCCTTTTTCAAAATCATACCTTCTGCAGCGTTAGTATTTCTTGGCCTGAGTGTTGGTTTCACAGTGCCAGCACAGGCCGCTGATTTAATATATAAAGATAGTTATTTTGACTACAGCTTGCCGGATTCTGTAACGAAGGTCTGCTATAGCCGAAAGAACTATAATTGCCCAGATATTTCGGTTAAATATGCCAAAACTAGCCAAGACTGGATCAATAATAGTCTGAACAATCGTATCAATCAGCTCCTACCTGGCCCCCAAGCTGGGTATCAGCCAGAGGCGGGCAACCGATCGGGCAACTTATCTGATCAAGACAAAAGGAAGCTACTAGATGGATTTGCCGCTCAGCAGCTAAAAGAAATCCCTGAAGACAGTACTCTGAATTATCAATTCGAAGTGGCTCCCAGTTATCTTGGACATATTGGTGATGTGGAGTTGTTTGAAATTAACTCCTACATTTATTTAGGTGGAGCACACGGTCTCGGCAACTCAGAATATAAAATGTTCAATGTGGCTACCAAAAAAGAGCTTAAGCTAGAAGACTTATTAGTTTCAGGCCAACAAACAAAATTCCAAACATTGGCGTATACTGCTTATAAAGACTGGGTAAAGCAGACGCACAGTGATCCGCAGTCTTTTGAAAAAAATTGGCCATTTTCTATGACGGATAACGCCATAATTGATAATGAAGGGATAGCCTTAACCTATCAGCCCTATGAGATAGCGCCTTTTGCTTTTGGCATGCCGACGTTAATTGTGCCTTATGCTAAACTTAAAGGGATTGTAAAACCTGAGTATTTACCAAAGCCCACAATACAAAGTCAGTAACAAAGGCAAAGAAATAGTACTCAGTGGCTAATTAAAATAACTGGTATGTGTTTTAAAAACAGGTTATAAGTAAAATCAGCTTATAAAATAATGAGGCCACTATATAATGAAAGGGCAGCCAAAGCAGGTTAACTAAAGCATGATTGGACGGATTGCTAGCCCTATTTAAACTTGCCTTGTTTAAAACAATGACTTGAGTAAAAAATAAGCCTAAATAAGCAGTATTATAATCTTATCAATAATTAACATTTAAAAGAGGTTCTTATATGACTAATTCTGACTCTAAGCAATGGAAGCTTACGGCAACAACTGAAGCGCTAGGTGACTTGGAACTTACTATTGATGATAAGTTAAGCGTAGGGCGTGGACAAGATAATGATCTGGTACTAGGCAGTAAGCAAGTTTCTCGCCAACATGCTGAGCTAACTGTGGTAGACGATAAGTTAATGGTACAAGACCTAGGCTCCTCTAATGGTACTTTAGTAAATGATCACAAGCTTGAGCCTCATCAACCCACAGCGTTAGCAGCAGAAGATACGGTAACTTTTGCAGCTTTTAGCTTCCGAGTTAATCAAGTCGCAACTACGCCAACGGTAGCTCCAGCCTTCATTGATGACAAACCACAGGTGGTTGAGACAATAAAAGCAGAGGAGAGTGTCGAGCCTGCTACTGAAGTAGAAACGCCAACAGCAGAGTCGAAACCAGAAACTAAAACTTTCGCTGAAAAAAATGCTGAGGCAGAACAAGCGAAGCAAAATGCTGAGGCTGTTGAAAGAGCCGATATTGAAGGCTTAACTGAGGGAGAGTTAGAACAAAAGCTGGAAGAAGAGTTAGAGGGACCTATTGCAATGGGTGACCCTAACCAACAAAGCCATACAAATACTAAAGAAGAGCATTTTAATGAGTTGGCAGCAGAAGCAGATCCAGAAGTACATAAGGCAAAACAAGCTGCTGCAGCCCAAATGTCTGCTACTACCACTCAGCATGAGGAAGTAGGAGAAGAGACGCCGATAAAGCCAGAAGTAAAAGCAGTTGAACCAAAAGCAGTTGAACCAAAAGCAGTTGAACCAAAAGCAGTTGAACCAAAAGCAGTTGAACCAAAAGCTGAGAAAGTGACACCAATATCAACACAAGCTCCTGTAAAAGAGCAAAGCTTAGAAAAGAGCAAACCTGCTGCAAAATCAAATGATTCTTTTAATACTATAAAAGAAAACCCACAACATAATGTGGCTCATGTAACAAACTCTACACCAGCAGCAAAACCTTCTGGTTCAGGCAAAAATTATACGTTTTTATGGTTAGCCTTGATTTTAGTGGGTTTAGCGGTAGTTTTATGGCTTTATAACAGCGGAACGTTGGCTTAAAAAGCAATAAAAATGAAAAAAATGAAAAAAAGTTGAAAAAAGGGTTGTGTTTTAAAAAATATTTGCTAGAATACTCACCACTTCGAAGGAACAAGCCGACTTAGCTCAGTTGGTAGAGCAACTGACTTGTAATCAGTAGGTCGCCAGTTCGATTCCGGCAGTCGGCACCATTCGTCCTTCAAAGTACTTTGCTTTAGAGCAATTTAGTAAAACTATAAATCATATTAGTTTTACACCTTAGGTGGGGTTGGGGAGCGGTCAAACCCAACAGACTGTAAATCTGTCGCGAAAGCTTCGAAGGTTCGAATCCTTCCCCCACCACCATTTTCTAGTACTATTTTCAATTAGTGTTCAGTATAGTCTACCTTGATCAGCACACTGCCAAGTCCCTATGTAAGTGGCAGCCATTTAAAGCTGTGATACTGCGGGTGTGGTTTAATGGTAGAACCTCAGCCTTCCAAGCTGATGGCGCGGGTTCGATTCCCGCCACCCGCTCCAACTTATTTATTTAAAACAAAAGCACATTATGCTCATATAGCTCAGCGGTAGAGCACTCCCTTGGTAAGGGAGAGGTCTCGAGTTCAATTCTCGATATGAGCTCCACTATTTTAATTGGCTAATTATCCATAATAGTGCTTTGAGTTGGCCATATACTACTTTATAGAACATTAAATTAAAGAGTTGAGCCTGGCATCAGTTATGCCGAGCGCAAAAAGTTAGGTGAATATTTAAGATAACACTTAAATTTATTTACAAGGGCTTGTTAATGACCTTGCACCAAATTACTCCACACAGCTAGTTGATTTATCGATAGGCAGCACTTAGTGTTGCCTTTTAGTGTTGTAATTTACTAACTAAACGATAGAAAATAACATTTTGATAGACTTTATCGTATTATTAAACTTAGTAAACCCATAATAAGAGGACATACTCATGGCAAAGGCCAAGTTCGAACGAAGCAAGCCACACGTTAACGTTGGTACAATCGGTCACGTTGACCACGGTAAAACTACCCTAACAGCTGCGATCGCAACAGTAGCGGCAAAAACTTCTGGCGGTGAAGCGAAAGATTACGCTGCAATTGACTCAGCACCAGAAGAAAAAGCACGTGGTATTACAATTAACACGTCACACATTGAGTATGACACTGAAGCACGTCACTACGCACACGTAGACTGCCCAGGTCACGCTGACTATGTTAAAAACATGATTACTGGTGCGGCTCAGATGGACGGTGCTATTCTAGTAGTATCAGCAACTGACGGTCCAATGCCACAAACACGTGAGCACATCCTATTATCACGTCAGGTTGGTGTACCATACATCATCGTATTCATGAACAAATGTGACATGGTAGATGACGAAGAGTTACTAGAGCTAGTAGAAATGGAAGTACGTGAATTACTTTCAGACTACGACTTCCCAGGTGATGACACTCCAATCATCAAAGGTTCAGCTTTAGAAGCGTTAAATGGTAACGACGGTAAGTACGGTGAGCCAGCAGTTATCGAACTACTAAACACTCTAGACA
>NZ_JMKP01000044.1 GCF_000685805.1 Psychrobacter phenylpyruvicus DSM 7000 = NBRC 102152
GTTCTCGCCATGGCTTGAGTTTCCCTATATTTTGTTGATATATAGGATTAAAATAAGGCTTTACTGTATTTTTCAAATTAGGGACACGCCCTAGCAAGAGTTAATGTTGTTAGGTTGCCTGATAAACTTTTTGCAGTCTGCTCATTCATTCCTTGGGCGATAAGTGCATCCGTTACTTTAGATTCAATATCATTAATTGTTGGTGCTGTCGCAGCGACACCGCCTGTTGTTAGAGCACCTTCTAAGCTACCTGCTCCTAATGCACCAATAGCGGTGTGAGCAGCTACCCTGTAAGCACCGCCTTCTTTCCAGTTGTTATAGTCTTGTTCACTTATCTTGAGTTGATGCTTAGCTTGTTGTAGTTTTTGGTTGAGATAAGCTTTTTTATCAGGGTCTTGAGTATCCTCTAGATCTTCGGTTAGCATGGTGACTGCTTTTTGGGCTGTTTTATATGCTTGTGTTTTCTTATTAGCTAACTCAGCCACCGCCTTCGGTGCCTCCTGCCCAAAAGCTCTCGTAATCTCAACCTGAGCCCCAAGCTCTTCATTAACGGTACTCGCATTAAAGCTGTTAGTTAATGGCTCATTTAAACTGTCTTTGGTAGCCGTAGTCACCTCAGCCTGCCCTGCCATGCCTGTTACACCAGCTTTGGTTGTTCTGGTTTGACTGTCGCTATCTGTGCCGTAGCCAATACCGTTCAGACTGGCTTCAGGATTGGTATCTTTGGCTTTACCAATACTAATACCTGCAGCTATGGCTTTAGCATCATAGTTGCTACGATTTTCAATATCTGAGGTCTCTATGCCTTGAGCAAAGACGGATTGGTTATCCTCAGCACTGGCTGTGGTAAAGGCTGCTCCTTTGAATCTACCTTTACCGCCAACGTTTAAATCTGCTTTCTGCGTATAAATAGCCGTTTGCTCAGTGACTGCGGCATAATCGGCATCAATGTTAGTTTTACCGCCATTAATAGATAAGCTGTTTGCTTGGGCATTGCCTGATAGGTCTATATCTGCACTAAACCCTGCATTCTTTTGTTTGCTGTCATAGACGTAAGTATCTTGTAGGCTCTCCATATTAAGGTCGCCAGCAACTTGTCCAGTAAGCTCATCGGTAGTGAGCACGCCCCCTTTAACAGTCATGTCATTACCGATGTCTAAAGTGGTGGTGTTACCAACATCAATATGGCTATTGGCATAAGTAGTGCCGTCACTATTGGCATGTCCTTTAGCACCACTGGCATTGGCGGTGATACCAAAGCTTGCACCCTCTTTACCTGGATTGGTAGAGGCATAAGCACCTATACCAAAGCTCGAGCTTTTGTTATTGCTACGGGTTTGCTCGTTTTGAGCAACGCCTTTTATGTTTAAATCATTGTCTGTTTTGAATAAAGCATTGTTGCCAACAGTTATATCACTGGCGTTGATATTGATATTACTGTCTTTGCCTGCTCCTGTAGCAATGATGGCAAGGTTGTTCGCCGCTTGTATGCTTGAGCCTTGGCTTTGCTCGCTATAGCTTTGTGAGTTCGATTGCGATTTGCTACTACCTATCGTGGCTTGAATGCGAGTGTTGCCCACATCTTTTAGGTTGCCTGTCTGTAGGGCTTTAGCGGCTTGTTTACCTTCGCCATATAACGCTTCAGCTTTTAGTCCTGCACTGATAGCCGCTAAACCTTTCATGCGTTGACTACTGGTGTTACCAGCAGCATCGATGAGCCTATCTATATTTTGGGCACTATCGACTAGTGAGCTTGAGACAGAGACGGTAAGTCCACTTTGTTTAAACTTCTGCTCGCTTTGGTTGGTGTATTTATCCATCTCATTGTCAATGTCAACCGCTTTGGCTCGATAAACAACGTTACCACGCTCTGTATCTGTACTGTCAACGGATTGACGATCACCTATTCCTGCAATCACATTACTGCCTGTTTGCTGGATATGATTGCCAGCTTCTATACTGACGTTGCCATCTATCGCACCAATATTGCTTGCGGTGTGGGTCAGTGCTGTTTGGGTGTTGTCATTGTCTTGTTTTTGCTTACCGATAGTAAATCCAAGGCCACCTGAACTAAAGACACCTGATTTCTTGGTACTGCTCTCACTACTTTTACTTGAGGTGTTTTGTGCCGCTAGGATGTTGACGTTATTACCAGCTTTTATAGAGGTACCCTTATCACCGATGGCATTAGTGGCAGTTAGATTCACGTCATTGCCAGCATCCATGATGACTTTATTGCCTTCGATGTTACTGCTAATGGCAGTATCACTTTGAGAGTCAAATCGGCTTTGGGTGGTGGTTTTGCTCAAAAAGCCTTTGTCAGTGGTTTTATTTGCAGTCGATAGGTTTTGGGTATGACGTCCCTCAGTTAGGGTGATGTCATTACCTGCTTGTAGACCTACTGTGCCATTATCACTGGTAATAGAGACGGCTTTACCTGTGAAATTACCCCCTGAGGTGATGATAATATTATCAGTGCCAGTAATTTGACTACCGATGTCACGGGTTTCACCTTGTTTAAAGTAATTGTTGGCATCACCAATGGCATTGGTTTGATAGCCTGTATTAACAGCATTAAGGTTGGTGTTCCCTGCTGTGTTAATACGGGTGCTACCGCCTTGGTTATCAAGGACGCCTGCATCAAAGGTGGTGTTACCACCAACATTGGCATTAAAGGTGATAAGCGGGTTGCCCTGTTTATCAGTTTGACCTTTAAGCGTATCACCCACATAGATGGTGGCAAGTTGACTGATATCAGTTCGACTGCCTGAGCTTAAGCCTTTAGTTGAGCTAGTACTATAAGTGTCGCTTTGATTGTTAAAGTTACCACCAACTTCAAGGTTTGCCGCACTGCCAGCTTTAATAAGCGATTTGTTAGTAAGATCATTGGCCGTGTTAAGTTGTAGATAGTCACCGGCAATGACACCGCCGCTCTCGTTGGTTAGATTCAGTGATTTTATATAAGCATTGTTACGCCCAACAAGTAGACCTTGATTAGTGACGTTACCTGTCACATTAACCACTAGGTTGTTGGCAGCAATCAAACTACCTGTCCCATCTATTTGACCGACTGCTTGACGGGTATAGACTTTGGGCACTAATGCCTTTTGGGTGCTACCATCAGCTAGGGTGATGGTCTGCTCTTCTATCCAGACGATGTCTGTAGTCAGATTTGCGACTTGCTCAGCGGTTAAGGCAATGCCGGGGCGTAGATTAAGGGCTTTAGCCGCTGTGATGCCAGCGTCCATCAGTCCTTTATACTGCTCGTCATTGCTACGGTAGTCGCCTAGGTAGTAGCGACCTGTCAATGCCATGATTTGATCACGAATAAGTTGCTGCTCATAGTAGCCATCGCCTAGACGCTTATGGGTGACACTAGGATCGAGCTTTAGACGCTGCATCATGTAGTCTGATGAGAGCCATTTTTTATAATCAGCAAAGGCAGGATCGGTCTCTATCAGATAGTCGGCACTGCTATCAGGGTTAATAGCATATAGGCTAATGTTAGGCAGAGTTGGCGTATTATTACTACTACGTATTTCCTCTGATGCACTTTGCGCAATAGTGTCATTTAGACTATCAATTAGATCTTGTACTGCTGCATTATCAATGTCTTTGCCGTTTTTTTGAGCATTTAGCAGGGCTTGTAGTTGCTGCTTTTGGACATCGGTTAACTTACTATTATCAGCTTTTACAAATCCTTCTAGTAGCTTTAACGCATCTTCAGTACCTGTTTTATTAACAGATGGATTTTCAGGTTGACCAACTGCTGTTTGCTTGTCTTGAGCAAGGGTTTCTATGGCAGTTTTAATACTATCAAGGCTCTTAACATCTGATATATTGCCGTCTTTATAAGCAATGACGGCTTTATCTATGTCTTGGTTTAAGATGGGTAGTTCATATGTCTCAGCTAACTCGGTTGGTATAGAGTAGTTATCAATATTACTTTTTTTGGTATAAGGTCTTTTACTTGAAAGTGGATTTCTCTTTTTACCTTTAGTATTATAATTTATTGCACTGGCATTGGCTTTTTCAGTTAGCTCAATGCCCATTGTTGATTGATTATCGACATTGCCACTATTAGGCCCTACTGTATAATTAGATAAGGTCAAGGTTTTTGCATCAACAATAATACTGTTATCATTGATGGCTTTATTGATATTTAGCTTTGTATTGCCTCCCGAGCGAATTAAGCTTGGATCACTTGATACAGTTGTTGCGGTGTATACCTTGTTTGTATAGAACCTTTGAAGATAGCTTCTTCTCTCGTCATCAACCCATAGCCCATAATTAGTATCACCTTCAGGTGTAACAAGTACTTTATGCCAATGATCATTCCATCCACCTAGCTGTATATATGCTTCATCACTAGTATAAATCTTTCCTCCTGCTAAAAAATCCATCACCTGTTGTTCATCGGTTTTTAATAAATTGTAATCAAAATCTGCATTCACATTATTAAGTGTATCAGCACTAATACTCATCCCACCAACGGACTCTATACTGGCACCTTTGTTAGTGACTGTATTTGCTTTGCCTATAGCATGATGATTGGTATCTAAACCGCCGCCTATGTGCAGCTCACCATTGCTAAGGATTTTGGCCTGTCCATTAAAGTCTGAGTTAAAGATACCCGCTCGAGCTTGGTTTGGATTGTTATTAAGCGTTTGCACACCGATATCTAACCGCTCTCGTGCAGCGATAACAGGAGCTGGTTCTGAGCTGACTTTATAGTATTTAGTTAATGAGTCATCATAAGGTGCCTTTAGTATATCTTTAATTTCACTATCTATCTCTTCATCTTCCAATAAGTCTGTAATAAACTGTGGTGGCAATTGGCTTTTTGCATACTCAACCGCACAACCTGGCCCTGCTTCACACTCATCAACCGCCACCTTGCTGAACTTATCAGGCGTATTATTTAAGGTATTCGCCTCGATAGCCAAATGATCACCATAAATACGACCATGGCTATAGTTACCGACACTATCATCCGCTTTCAGATAAGTGTTGCTACCGTTAATTAGCCCTCGGTTATCTATGTTAGAGGTTGCTATCAACTGCGTTGTGCCTTGACTACTAAGCTCGCTGTCTTTTTGGTTATCAATTGTACTAGCGTTGATGGTTAGTGCATTTTGACCTGATAACACACCGGTATTGATAAAATCGCCTTTAGTGGTTAAAGCAACCTCATTGGCATTGATGCTATTGGTACCTGTATAGCGAATATCATCTATAACATTAACATCAGCACGTCCATTTGCTAGTATTTCACCGCCTTGATTACTAAAGCCTTTTGCGACAAGTGCTACATTTTGATTGGCTGCAATACGGCCTGAGTCATTATTGAGGACTAGGGAGCGACTGGTTGTGCTGTTATCGGTTATACCAATATTTTGACTCTGAATAATACCTGATTGATTATTGACTTTAGAAGACGCATTAATAGCGATGGTATCATTTGCTTGGGTCTGTTCAGGTTGGTTGTTACCATCTGTTAGTACCTGACCGTTTTTGTTATTGACACTGCTAGTATTGATATTGATGGTATCACCAGCAATAATGCCTTGAGTTTTATCACCTCCTACCTGTTTGGTATTTTGGTTATCAACTATACCGGTTGTAATATTAACCTTTGAACCACCCTGAATCAGGCTATCTGCCGTATTATTATCAATACGACCCTTATCTGTATTACCAACAGTTAGATCTACAGTATCAGCTACTATTTGACCACCTTGGTTATTAAGCAGCGCACTGTTATTCGCTGTTAAATTAACACCTTTAGTCGCTTGGATTTGACCTTGAGCATTGTTAATGCTATCAGCTGAGGTCAAATTAACCTCTATTGTGTCAACGGCTATATGGCCAGATTGGTTATCTAAACCACCTGCGCTAATATTTGCACTGCCATTAGCTAAGATGCCTTTTTGATTTGCAGCATTTTGCTGATCGGCCTCTACTTTGGTGTTTTGGTTTTGGATGCTACCTTTAGCAGTAATATTCAAAGCCTTATCTTGACTAGTTTGGGCTATAAGACCATCGTTATTATTAATATCGGAGCGACTGTTTAATATAACCTCTGCTGCTGATAGCACGCCTTGGTTATTGTCAATAGCGCCACTATTAATATCAAGTTTATCTGTAGCACCGATAACCCCTTGGTTATTAAGCGCTTGTCTGGTAGTTATAACGTTATTTGTAGCGCCAGTTATTTGTCCTTGGCTTAAATTATTTAAGCCATCAGAATTAAGGACAACCTCATTTGATATTGAGCTTATTTTGGCATCATTGGTAAGTGTTCCTGCTTTGATGACAAGCTGCTTATCACTGGCAATCGTTGCACCACTTAAGTTGGTTAATGAGTCTGTTGCACTAACATTTGCACTACCATTAGCCCAGAGAGTAGCACTTTGTTTATTATCTAAGCGTTGGCTGTTAACCTTAAGATCCTTACCACTTTGGATAAAGGCGTTTTTTCCTTGGTTAGTCACCAAGTCACTATTTAACTGTAAGTCACCAGTTAAGCTAATCAGCTTTCCGTTATCATTATTAATCGACTGACTTTGAACGTTTAAGGCGTCGCCTTGTATACCGCCCTGAGTGTTATCAATATTCTTTGATGCTTTAACAGTCAGTGCGTTATTACTAATAATAGTGCCTTCAGTATTGTCTATACTAAACGCCCTAATATCAGCATTGTCTGATCCATTGTGTACAATCTTACCAGTTCGATTATTTAATTTATCATCTGAATGAACAGTTAAGCGGTTTGCCGTGCCTCCAATAACCCCTTGTTGGTTATTAATATTGCCAGTAGTGATAAGAGTGAAGTCTTTGGCGCCAGTTTGGTTAATACTACCGGCCACGTTTGACAACTCATTGACTTGCCAATCAAACTCTCCTGCTTGTAGGACACCACTATCATTACTGAACTTAGAGGTGGTTATAAAGCTCGCTTTTTGAGAAACATTAGTACTAGCAGCATCAAGAGTGATGTCGCCTGCTTTAGCAGTTAACGTTAAGTTATCACTTTGATTATGACTATCTGTTAAATCAAGCGCACTGCCGGTGAGATTGATATCACCTGTGGCAATATTAGTACCTGAATTTATTTGTTTATCATCACTGAAAACAGTCAGATTGGCATTATTGTCGCTAAGCTCACCCTCAAAGGTAAGACCCGCTATCATCCGACCTTTATTATTCTGAGTAAAGCTTTCTGTGTTAAGACTGGTGTTACCTTGCGACGCTATACTACCTGAGTTATTAACATGTTTAGCGTTTGCAATAATTAAATTATCTTCAGTGTACACATTACCACTGTTACTCAAATTGTCAGAGTCAATACTAAGTGATCCAAGACTTGATATCTTTGCATTGTCATTGACCAGCTGTTTAGCATTGATATCAAGAGCACCTGTGTTATTGGCAATGACGCCGCCTGTGCTATCCTCTTCACTGATACTATTGGTTATATTGCCACTGATATTAAGTCGGCTTGATGTATCTTCAGGCTGTGCTTGCGTATCTGGCTGCGACTGTACTGGATTGACCGCCTGTATACGCCCATCGGTATTGTCTAAAGCGGAGGCACTGATATCAAAACGGCTTGCTTGTACTACGCCTTGCGTATTGTTTATATCACCAGAAACTTTCCATGTTTGATCGCCAAGACTTAATACTTGACCTTTTGTGTTATTGACCTTGCTAGCAGTGATATTTAAGGTATGCTTATTAGATTTGTTATCATTGGTAGTAGCGCTACCTGCGTGTACAATTTTACCATCACTGTTATCAAGACCACTCGTAACAATCGTTAGGTTGTTTGAATTACTGGCAATCTCACCCCGGCTATTGTTAATCCCCTTTAACATTTTGAGGGTTAAATCCTTGCTACCGGTTTGGGTTAATTTGCCGTCTGTATTATTTAAAGCACTCGCTATGATATCAAGTACCTTACCGCTAAGATTACCTTGGGTGTTATCAAGGGTTCCTTCACTGTGTAAACTTAGGGTATCAGTTGCCGCTATAGATGCTTTTTTAGTATTTACGCTACCTGTTGTAGCCTTGGTAGTAATGCCCTGACCTTGAGTGGTACTGTCCTCAAGATTAACATCCGCTCCTGTTAAGCTTACATTGCCTGTCGCAATATGCTGCCCTTGGCTAACAAGATTACCAGTCGTATTCACGGTTAAATTTGAAGTATTACCTTCAATTAATTTGCCTTCAGTGTCCATTCCAGCGACAAGACTACCACTACCAGTTTGGGTCAGACTGCCTGCGCTGATATTTGCATTACCAGCACTTGCGATAGTGCCACTATTAGTAATAGCATCTTTGCTAGTTATCGAAGTTTGATCTTTTGAATATATCTGACCACTGTTATCTAGGCTGGTTGAATGGGTAGTGAGACTGGCTTGAGAGTTGATTACGCCTTTATCATTATTAAGGATATCACTATTAATATGGGCGTCTTTAGTGCTGCTAATGCTACCTTTATTATTAATAAGATTGCCACTGCTATCTATATTAATAGTGCCCTGAGCATTGATATTACCCTCACTATTATTGAAGTTTTTACTGACCACATTTAAATCAGTACTTTGAATAATACCGCTATGGTTATCAATATCTTTTGTGGTCGCAAGATTGATATCAGCAGCACTAGCAAGACTGCCCTCAGCATTTTTAATATCGCTATTTGAGTCAATATTAATGCCACCATTGGCAATAATCTGACCTTTACTATTATCAAAGTTCGCAAGTTTCCAATTGACCGCATCGAGCTGGATACGACTGTCATTATTGATAGCCGACCCATTAGCATCAAGCTTTAATGAGCTTACGCCAATACTTGATTGTCCTGTATTGCTAACTGTGTTTGCCTGTATGTCCATTTTGCCATTGGCATAAACAGACCCAGACTGTGTATTAGATAGAGTGTCTACCTTAATACTACCGTCTTTAGTGATGGTAGGTAACGGTTCAACAGGTGTATTAGGCTGCCCATCAGCAGGGGTATCATCACTGTTATTAATGACACTACCATTATTGGCACTACTCGGAGGTGTTGTCGGTGCGATAACTTCAGGCTTGCTCGGATCGGCGTCCGCTTTTGGATATAAATCTTGACCTATGATAGCTTTATCACGGTTAGCTAAGTTAGTGGCTGCGATAGATAGTTTGCCTGTACCTGTTTGTAGCAGTTTGCCCGTGTTAGTTAGACTTGTAGCTGTTAGGTCAAAGCTACCTGCACGTATCTCAGCGTCTTTACCTAAGTTTTTAATATTAGCTACTTGTTGTAGTTTGGCAGTATCGTAACTACTAATAACCCCTGTATTATCAAGACCATCACTGCTTAAATTAAGCTGGTTTCGGCTACTGGCGATAGTACCTGAATTATTGATCTGGTTGTTATTTACATCAATATCAACTTGACCTTGATTGGCCGTAAGGCTACCGCTATTCACCAAGTTGCCATTGGCATCTAGGCTAAGTGATCCAGAGGTATTAATACTACCGGCATTGGTCACCCCCATGCCTTTATCAGTACCAATCAGCCGAATCTTACCCGCATACATACCACCAAGGCTGGATACATCGAGGGCAACGCCTGTTTGGCTGTTAGTAGTGCTACCACTGGTATTGGAAACTTTTGTATTCTCAGGATTATCTTCATAGCTAACCTGATTAGAGCCAGTAATGACATCAAGATTCCTGGCCGCAATATTGGCATTAATTTGTGCAGTTTTGGAGATAAGCTGAGTGTAATCAGAGTCCCCAGTATTCATACCTGTGCCATCGACACGAAGTATCCCCTCTTTGACATTAAAACCGGTAAGTTTGCCCTCTTTCATCATGGCCTCACCTGTGGTTAAGATGGTTCTTGAGGCATTGATAAAGCCGCAACCTGCACAAGTAATACCTGCTGGGTTGGCGATCACAAGTTCAGCTCGTCTGCCGGCAATTTCGGTAAAGCCGTTTAATTTACTTGGATCACTTGAATTGACTTCATTTAAGATGACTTTGGCTTCTCCGCGAGCAAGCCATGGGTTACCGTCAACCCATCCGGCCATTTGGGTTTGGGTATTAATGCGGCTATTATTTAATATGGCGCCATCTTGCCCGACGTCAAATTGACTAAACACGTTACGGGAGACACCCGCTTTACTAGGAGTTTGAATATTGACTTGAGTGGTGCCATTAGCGGAATTTAGAATGGTCGCTTGCTGGTTTTTTGCAGCAGCTTGATCAGCGATAATTTTGGTATTATCAGCGTGTGAGATATTACTCACACCAACAATACTAGCAAGGCCTAAAGCGAGTAATAGGTGCGACCTTAACGTATCAAGTTTACCACTTTGTGCAGTTACTGAGGTTTGTGAGCCGGCAGCAACTTGGCTGATATCACTGCCAGTGCTAGCTGGATTATTGGTTTTGCCTTGCGAACGGGCAGCTTCAGACACCACCATCAACATACCGCGGGCTTTGTTAAAAATAACTCGGTAGCAATTTGCATTCATAATGGTGCCTTACCTTTTTAATTCAAAATATAATTGATAAAAATGAGATATAAAAAAAGTTACTTAGAAAATTAATACTGCCAACCTAAACTAAAGCCTGTAACCCAGTCTTTGTCACTAAAGCCATCTGGTTGATCAAGCGGATATCCTGCAAATAAATCATAGTTAACGCGAGCAGGCTTTATATAGCCTTTAACGCCGATCACACCGCCAATAAGATGATTACCCAAAAGCAGGTCGTCTTGTTCTTTGTTATCCATCTTCACATAGCCTGCGTCTACGCCTGCATAAATCGCATGTGGCTTGTCACCAAGGTAGGCACTAACCTCTTGACGAATAAGTGCACCATGGTCACCACTTAGGCTACGTTCGCCATCAAAGCCGCGCACTGTGTAGCGTCCGCCTATACTAAATCTATCATTAGGGACCAGTGCCTCTACAGCATATTGACCTTTAATAGTGGCATGATAGTTCAGCGCTTGTTCACCGACAGCAAAGGGTTTATTAACGTCTATATCGGTTTTTATAATGCCAGTACGAGCGCTGCCTTGATTAAATAAGGATTCAGGCGGAGTCATGGCATTAAAAGCCCCTGTACCACGCTGATAGGTTAAATCACTTACAATTTGGGTTTGACCGATACTGGTCTCATGGCCAACACCTACTTTATATCCAGCCGTCTTACGACGTTGTACTTCAACTTCGGTATCGTCAATATAATTGCGCTGCTGTTTGGCGAAAAGTCCACCTGTCAGGTAGGTTTTACTGTGATTATCTCTATGTACTATATGACTGATATTAGCATCTGTAGTATAGGACTCTCCGCTGTAGGTATAGTCTTGATTGGCACCGGCAACGGTTTGATCATAGTCATAACCACTATGGGTTAAGGTAAGTTGGCTATAATGAATAGGTAAGGTGTAACCAATGTTATAACTCCAACTCTCGCCATCTTTATCTGAGCCATCAATATCATCTAGGCTACGGCTATAAGATAAATAAAGCAGGTCGTTATGCCACGTTGGATTATCTAACGATAAAGTCACGCTACCTTGATACTCTCCAGTGCTTTCTTGTCCTGAGTCATCAATACTGGCTGATATTCGTACTCTTTTGTCTTGTTTCCATTTAATAAGAATGTCACTGTAGCCAGGCTTAGCTATACGAGAACTAGGGGCAATAGAAAAGTCAGCATCAGCACTAGGAACACGCTTAAAGTTCTCTAAAGCTTGTTCAATATCTCGAATATTTAGCAAATCGCCTGTTTTAATCGGTATGGCTGGTGAAAAGTTGGCGGGGTTACCTGTTTTATCGGTATAAACGGGGCGATTAGCGCTAATCTCATCAGCGATAATTTGATCAACTCTCCCAGGTATAACGGTGAGATATAAATTGCCTGACTTAAGGTTTTGGTTTTGTACCAAGACTCTTGTAGTTACAAACCCTTTGTCAATAATGCGATTTTGGATGCCACTAACCAATTGGTTAATATCACTGGCACTCATACAACTATCAATAATAGACTGAGGTCCTTGAGTAAAAGGAGACAAGGCAAAGTTAAATTTCTCGGCCAACTCACCGGTTAGATAAAGGTGGTGAATATCAAAGCAAGGTAAATTAGAGTCTTGTTGATTAGTACTTGAAACATCTTGTTGAGGGGTATCAGTTTTAAAAGGTGTGGTATCAATATTAACGGAAGGACTGGGTATTTGTTGCTGCTTTAACTCTTCACTACGTTGCTGTTGATATTGTTCTGGTGTAAGAGCTTGCGCAGGATAGCTTAGAATAATGAGACTAAGCGGCAGTCCATAGGATAAGGGCTTTATAGTTAGCATAAGTGATACTTTTTTTAACAAATTGATAATACAGGATTATCATATTAGTAAAACTAATTTGCAAGTTAATTTACCTTAAGTCATTGATATTTATTCAGGTTTGATTGATATTTATTCAGGTTTAGATAAAAAAGCTTTCTAATTAATTCAAATTAGTAAGTGCATGGTACGTAGTATCAAAGAAGAACTTGATATCAAATGTAGGCGTCATAACTGATTACCAGTGGCAAGCAGTTTATTGAGTTAAATTACAATAAAATCAGGATTTTGTAGAGTTTAGGTATGAAATATCCAAAACAAGTTCGGAAATATTTATATCTTCAAGCTAACTTATTAAAATCTCCAAAGTTTAGAGACACGGATTTGGTGGCAGGTGTCATGGCTATATATGATGATTCAATAAAAAATAAACGGTTTTAACTTTTAAGAAATCGATTCAATGGCATTTAAAAATTCAAAAAAAATATCAAAGATCAAAAATATTATAAAATTCTAGACCTAAATATTCGGACTTATAAAAATTATAGATCCAAAAGTTTCGGTTATTTTCGTGAACATTTTTTATAATTCGGCTCATATACATTATATTAAATTATGCTAAGTGTCAGATATAAAAATCAATCCAACCCTTTTGTTTATATATGTTTATAAGATTAAGCACATTAATATAATTTAGTGGCTCTAGCTCTGTAACAGGGGGGGGTCGCGGGTTCGAGTCCCGTCCGCTACGCCATATTTTAAAACTTATTTGCTTATATAATTAAGCGTACAGTTTCAGCCTCAAGTATTTATGCTTGGGTTTTTTTGTGGGCGTAAGGATGCCAAAGTTCAAACCCTAGTCGTCAGGACAGCTTAAACCTTAGAAATTTCACGCTTATCCAACCAACACCCTGATATAATATTACCCTATAATTTAACAAAACAATTACTTAAGAAAATATTACAAATAATGCATAAAATTAGCACACCAAATAAAGTAGCTATTGCATTTACTACCTGTAATAAGCTGGGGTGAGTCAAAAATCACTCTATCAATACTTTGTTTCTAATCAAGACATATATTAAAAGTGCAAAAAAATAAGATCCAAAATTTGTGAAACTTGATACCAAATCAATAACCCAATTGTGACTTATAAACTCGACACGAACGACATACTCAATCACAAAAAACAGAACAATAAGAGTCAATCCTTTGATAATGTTTTGACGGTTACGAGCAACAATATTATTTCTGACATACAAAACAAAAAAAGGGATTGAAGCAATCATACTAGGAGAGTCAAATAGTGCCCCAACAATAAAACCAGATGACAATTCATGAGACATCGGACTAGTATTTAAAAATGTATGAATAGTAGTCTTCTAAAGACTAGGATTAGAACGATTAAACTTAGAAAAAACTTCGAAATTTTTATTTGATTTCTATTTAAAACATCTATTGAGATAATTGATAGTAAAAATATTATAAAGAATGTTATAAAACTTAATAAATAATGATTTACATTGTTAATAATGTTATTTAAAACTTGATAGGCTAATACCTGTAAATGGTTGAGATTACTATCACTAATAGTTGCATAAGCTATAAAAAACAACCCACCGTAAAAAAAGATTATTAAGGTAGAAGATAGAAGGAACTTCATATTAGCAAAAAAAATACTTGTGTGCGTTGTTTTATAATGAAGTTACAGACTTTATCTGCATATATCCTCATTGTCATTGTAATTCATTACCACACACCCTATCTAATTTTATTCTCTGATATCAATAGCTTTATGAGCTTATTTACAGTCAAAGCCCTATTATTAAAGTATTTGGCTTCAATGGACTTAGGATTCTCTCATTAAATACAATAATTTAAAAATATCTTAACATAGAGATATTTTAAAAGTTAATTTAATTGCTGCTCCATCTTTTTTAGTAAAATATTTAAGATATCAATCTCTTCTTTACTCAGTCCCTCAAGTAATTTATTCTCTAATTTTAGATGACTAACTATAGCTTTATTAATTAGCTCAAGCCCATCTGAACTTAACTCTACAAGCAAACTACGTTTGTCCTCAAGGTTTTCTACACGTCTGATAAGCTCTTTTTTTTCTAAGCTTTGTAATCGGTTGGTCATCGTACCAGAGCTAACCATCATACTATCAAACAGCTCGGTTGGACTTAAACGATAAGGACTTCCCGCGCGTCTTAGTGTCGCTAAAACATCAAATTCCCAATGACTTAAATTGTGGTTTTCCTTATAGTTAGCCATAAGTTTTCGCATTATAATGACTTCAAGCCGTTTTATACGACCCAGTGTTTCCATAGCCACTAGTTTTTCTGCTTCAAACCCTTCTCTTTGCCATTGGTTTATCAATATATCTACAGCGTCCATATAAGTAGTTTCATTATTTGGCATTCAAACCTCTTTAATAATTAACTTGAATCTAAACTAGTAAAATAAATCCCAAACTAGAATCATAATATTTATCTTGACATAAAGATAGTTTGTTATAAGATATAACTATCTTTATATCGAGACAAATTATGTCATTTATACCTGCTAACTCGAATACGTCTAATAAAGCTCCAACCCCTATTTTTAATATTCTATTAACAATGTTGGCTCCTATCTTTTGGGGCACAACATATGTAGTTACAACCCAATTTCTTCCCACTAACCTACCACTTTTTGCTGCAGTTATAAGGGTTCTACCAGCAGGAATAATTTTAATATTAATGTCCAGAAAGCTACCCCAATCAGGTCAATGGGGTCGTATACTAATATTATCCTTTCTAAACATCAGTTGTTTTCAAGCACTACTTTTTGTAGCTGCCTACCGTCTGCCTGGAGGTATTGCAGCGATAGTCAGTGGTATTCAGCCTCTAATAATTATGACGTTATTATGGCAAGTCAATCGTATTGCGCCAAGACCTATCACATTGACGGCAACTATAACTACTATAATGGGTATGGCATTGCTACTCATCAATCCTAATAGCTCATGGGACATCATTGGCTTAATTGCTGCGCTATTGGGCGCAGTTTCGATGGCATTTGGTATCTATCTAACCAAATTATGGAAACCTAACGTTAGTAATCTCACGTTTACAGGTTGGCAATTATTATTTGGAGGTGTGATGTTATTACCCTTGGCTTTATTCTTAGAGACTTTCCCAACCTCACTTAGCATAAATAATATACTGGGTTATGCCTACCTTTGTATTTTTGGCTCGCTTATCGCCTATGCGTTATGGTTTAGAGGTATTGAAAAACTACCTTCGGTTGCCGTTTCAATTCTCGGTGCTTTAAGCCCTATCACTGCAACTATTATTGGATGGGCATTTTTAAATGAGCGCTTATCTACCCTACAAGCCATTGGGTTTATCCTCGTACTCATTTCTGTATTTGTGGTTCAGTTTACTAGTAAAGCAGATAAATTATGAAACTATTTACAACTTCTTAATAAGCGTAGCTCTTATAGTTACTAAGATTCCGAAGGGGTTATAGACCAATCAACCTTTAAGAATCTAGTCTATCAGGCTATACTTACACCTTCTGCCTACTATAAGGAAAATGTGCAACTTATAGCAGTAAATTCAATTACTTAAAAGCGTCAACTTCTCAATGTCTGTTATCATCAAGATAAGATTGGGGGTATCCGTGTAACATTTATTATTTGTGGCTAAAGTAGTGGCTATAAAAATATACAACGATAATTGTAATCTAGCCTACTCACCAAGAAAACTGAACCAGACATATTAAATAGCTAGTTGATGTAACAAATGAAACCCACACTAATGATCCTATATGAAGGTGAGATGAAGCTTTTCAGGGGTATAGTTTCGTATTCTCTTGGAGCGTTGAATTTCCGACAGTCTCGGGGCGTTTCACCTGATAAGAATAAATGTTGACAAATTTTAGATTTTATTGGAAATAGCAATTTTAATCATCGCTTAGAAATTTTATACAATTATAGTTTACATATATACTCAAGCCCTAAAATATAATTTACCCATATTTTCTAAAAAACAAGTTAAAAGTGAAAAATATAACTACTTCTATAATTAAGAAAATAAGTATGAAATAAATATTCATATTTTCAATTATCTCACTAACCGAATTGCTAAGAAGTATCACTCCACATAAAGTTAATATATATTTTGACGGGCTCCTATGGTTTAAAATCGTATAAACATACGATATTAGGATCATTCCAATACAATTATAAATTAACGCAAGATTGAACATTTTAAGTATCCATTGCTAAGCTAACTTAAAGTATTAAAAATATTATATTTACCATAAACCCAGTTTATTATTTTGAGACAGTTATTTTATTCAATGTCACAAATATTCAATAAACTCGCTAAATTGCTAGTATTTCAGATTAACATCTCCTAGCGGTATAGTTAAAAAATATACTAAATTTAGTTTTTCATATTTTTATCAGTACTTGATATTGTTAATATAAAATAAACAAACAAACCTAGCATTAATGAAAGCAAAAACAGTATTGATATACTTTCTAAGGTTATATTGCTATTTTGAAAAAAATCTCTTAAGAGATTAATTAACAAAAAAAGTAAGCCAATAAAAAAGCTCACATATCGTTTTACTCTGATACTTTTTCTGTAAGCATCCGACCATCCCATCTTTTTTTCTATTAAAAAATGCGAGATAGTGTCCATGAACAAATAATCGTGGACACTAACATGACAACACAATCTCCTAATACACCCAAACGAAGAACTTACAGCG
>NZ_JMKP01000045.1 GCF_000685805.1 Psychrobacter phenylpyruvicus DSM 7000 = NBRC 102152
TGAAAAAAAACCTTTAAATTTGCGAGTCACTATCATAGGGCAAGATTTGGTAACTAGCTTAGTTACCAAACCGCTAAAGTTAAAAAATAAAGTTAATAAAATCAAGTTGTTAAATAATTTGCGACTTAATTGCGAATATCCCAGGGATTTTATGTACGCTATAGGTTCGCAGTGACCTTATAACAGCCACCATTATAAAAAATTTTAATAAAAAAATTGGGTTAGTTTAGAACAAAAGCATATCATTTAAGTCCAGTACAGGTTTTGCGCCTATATGCTCGACTCTACGTTGCCAGTTTTTACCAAGATAATAATAGCGTAAACTGTCTGTTTCTGGATCGATAATCTTTTCTAGCGTTGCTTTAAGAGTTGTCCATTGCGCAGGATTTACTTCTATTTCAAATACTGAAAACTGTACACGTTGTCCATAATTAAGACAGTTTTTGGCGATTTGTCTCAATCTTTTGGCACCACCTGGATCTTCTGTACTAATGTCATAGGTAACCAAGACCATCATAACTTTTCTCTTTATATTTTATCTTATCATTTTTAGGAGCTAATATGCTGAGTAGTCTCTACACATCATTCTTTGTACATAGTAGGATTGCTGAGCATCATCGAGATTGGTTTTTGTAACAACTATGATTAGTTTTTATTTCCATAAAAAAGGTATGTAAGCATCTATATCACCTCGAACATGACGTGCCATTATTATCGCTTGCAAATGAGGAAGTAATCCAAAAGGCACGCTTTCTTCAAACCATTCATGGTAAATCGGTTGTTGTTTACGGTCATGCCAAGCCTTTAAGAATACTTGGCGCGCTTCATCTTTTAATCTAACGGCACCATTCTCCTCTTTTTTGAAATCGGTTGTAGCCAGTTGCCTTTTATTAATCAATGAAAGTACAAACCTATCAAGTATTGGTCGGAACTCTTCAATAAGATCAAGTGCAAGAGAAGGTCGGCCAGGTCGCAATTGATGAAAAAAACCACAGGCTGGGTCAAGTCCAACCGTCTCTAGAGCACTTCGGCACTCATGAGTCATTAGGGTATAGGTAAATGAGAGTAGGGCATTGACTTCATCCGTAGGAGGGTTGCGAGTACGTTTTAAGAAGTTAAAGTCATCCTGACGAATAAAATGTGAAAATACGGAAAAATAATAGCTTGCCATTTCACCTTCTCGGCCTAGAAGATCATTTAAATTTTCCGTTGCGACTATATGGCCAAGTCCATGACGTAGGCGCTTTTGTGCCAAGTCTAACTGTTCTGTGACAGAGGCTGGTAAGCTTGATTGATAATCACGAAGGTAACGGCGTATTACTTGTCGTTGGTTGTGTACCTTGCCTAGCACGATACTATGGCATATGACTTGAGTACGTATGGGGTCATCACTGATACGATATTGTTCACGGCGCAAGAGAACATTGCCACTGACAGCACCTTCGATACGGGCTTGAAATTTGCCATATCGATTTAGGTGGGTGATGGTTATGCCATTATCGGCGCAATGTGCCATGAGAGCAGGCGAGATAGATACCTGACCAAAACAGACAATAGAGTTGAGCTTATGAATAGGTACACGTCCTGCGACCTCGTAGTCGATATTCATGACTACATTTTCGCCTTGCTTGTTCAACCAAGCCCCTTGGGACTGCACAAATAAAGTATTTTTAAGGGGTCGCATCTACTGTCCTTTGGATAACGCTAATCATTTAAGTTGTCTTTTAAACTTTCTGTGATGTACTTATTAAGCCAAGCTTTGGCATTTTTATTAAAAATTTTGGGATGGCAAATGTCTTTGAGTGAGCAGTTTCGGCATTTGCTGGTGCTATAGCTTGGTTTAGGTGTTTTGCCACTGTCAATAATATGGCGACATGCTTGGATAGCTTCTACTGTAATCTGTCTTAATTCATCATCAAATACCACGGTATGACGTCTACGAGTTTTACCATAAAATAATGCACCTTCAGGTACATGACATTGGTGCATATCCTCTAAACACAGTGCTTGAGCACATAGCTGTACTTCATCGGCTCGGTGTGACTTTGGTCGTCCACGTTTGTATTCGATGGGATAGGGCGTTTGAGAGCCATCGTCATTAGCATGGTATTCCACGACATCAGCGACGCCCTCAAGACCGAGTGTTCGATGACCAAGGGGCAAGGTTCGCACCGTCTTTATGGCACCACGTGTGTCATGGCCTCCACTATTGACTTTTTCGTGCATCACTTGCCCTTCGGCGGTAAAGATATTTTCTTCCCATGCACACTCAAGCTCTATCAACGCAAATTGGCGAGGACAAAACAGGTAGTGTTGTAGGCGTGAGAGGTAGAGAGTTTGCATGGTTATATTTTACTCTGCAATTTAACACCATCAGGCAAACTTGCCTCATTCACTTCAACGCTATAGTCTTCAAAAGAGCGAATGGGTTTACTGGTATCTTTTGCTTTCACTGTCACTAAGTCAAATAATTTATGGGCTGGAGCATTACCCAGTTTACTATCATGCTCAAATACGTATAAACGACGAGCATTCATTTGTCCACGAGCGGCAGAATGGTCATGATCAAACATATTGATTAGTGATTGCCAAAATACCTCTAAGTCCTCTTCTGTAAACCCTGTATCTTTGGCAAAATGAGCAGAAATAAAGCCATGACAACGATATAAACCATATGGCACGGTAAATTTACGACCCATAGTGCGGTTTTCGGTGTAGTTTTCTTCTCCTGTTTCCTCGTTAACTTTGATTTCTTTTTCACTAGCAACTGCCATACGAGTGATGCTGTGTTCAAGAGTGACAATCGGATCGATAGAGCGAGAAAACGTTAATTGAACTGGACCTCGAACTTGTCCAGCATTTTTACCTGTACTCATGACTGCTCCAAAGGTACGCACGTCATAGTATTTAGCACACATAAATTGGCGAGCTTGCTCAATCTTATCCGCACCTTTGTTCTGTTTAACTACATCTTGCTCATAAGCTTCGTCAATCAGGTTGTTTAAAACACCACGTTCTTTAATAAAAATGTCGTAACCAGCTTGGTCTTGGGTCATCTGCACAAAGTTTCTAACCTTACGCTTTAACGACACATCCGTCACTAAGCCGATGCCTGTTTCGGGGTCAACTCTAGGCATATTGCCCGCATCAGGGTCGCCGTTTGGATTGCCGTCTTGTACATCAAACAAATAAACAAAATCGTAGCGTTTTTCGATTGTATTGTTGTTAGTCATTTTTAATTCCTTTAAATTGTGGATAGTTATGTGGTAGTAAATGATTAGTTTTGGCTATTAAACTTAAGCTTTTAAAGACTCTGGGTTGGAGTCATCAGTTTCTTTTTTGTTAAAAAAGTCTTGGCGACGATGATAATAGCCAATAGCAAATAGACCTTGTTGCTCCATATTTAAGTGGCTTGGAAAGTTATCTATTTTTTCTAATATTTCACTTAAGTATTTATTGAGGTTGATAGAACGTCCCATATTGCGTTTACTAATTTTGCTTAAGTGGTGTTGAGTTAGTTTTAATAGCGTACCGAATACAGTAACAGGCGTACTACTGGCTGAACCATAATAACGGTCACGAATGGTTGAATTAAGCTTTCCTGATTCAGAGGTTTCTTCTTGTATTTTTTCAAGAACGGCAAATAGAGCACCAAGCACATAGCCGATATCAGTTCGGTCTTTATCGTATCCCACGGAAATCTCCTTAATAGTCGTTGTTTTTGAAGTGCGAATTTTACGGTTTAAATAAGCTTTGATTAAGCAAGCACGGGCATAAGTTACCGATTGATCAGCACGGTTACGCCGAATGGCTAGTTGTAAAACAGTCATGGGTAAAGGGCTGTTATCAAGGATGCTTTTAGTGACATTAGCTACCATATTTGGTGGTAGGTTTTCTATCTTACCCTCAAATACTAAGTTACATAGTAGACGTAGTAATGCTGGATAGGGCTGATTAAGCCCACGTACTATGTCTACATCAATAAACCACTGAGCAATATTAGTGGCTAGGGTTGCAATAGTTGCTTGATGCCAAAATCTAACGACTATACGTGCAGAATTTGGTGATAGACCTAACACATACATGATTTGATTGGCATCTGGATTGTCATAAACACCATGATGAAAGCTACTAAACAGCTTTTTTACCGATTCAATATAAGCATCTGGGTTATCTTTGTCTTGCCCACCATTTAGAATAAAGGCAAGGTCACTTTCCATTTTGGTTGCTTTTTCACTCCAACACACCACACTAACATCACCTAAACGGAAGCGATTATTACTTTTTAAGAGAGTGTTTAGTGCTGTCGTATATTCAAACATCGCTTTTTCGCTGACAGGGAATCCATAACCCTGCGTTTTATAATACGATTCAAACGCATCTAGATTAATAGAAGCAAATGGAGCTGGTTTGGCATTAACACCACTAATTGGTTGGTGTAACCGAGCAATAGGTGCCTTATCACCTGTTATCAAACAAAGAGCTTCTACACTATCAGTATCTGTACTGGGCGTAGTTAGTTGTTGCTTTAAATATTCCTGTATTGACTTAGATTGACAAATAAGTGCAGTTTCACCTTTCAATTTGAAAGTTAGGTTACATCCCTTAATCTTTTTACAGTCTTCCCATTTAGGATGTTCTTTTACTTGTTGAATATTATCCGGGTCAGTCAGAAACTTCTTTACTGCTAATATACCAATATCATCTGGTATGGCACGATGTAACTCTTCCACCTTCTCAATAAAGGTTTGATGTTGCAGGTTTGCCATTTCGATACTTTTTTCAGTTTCAGTCGCTAATTTTTCGGCAGACATCTTAGCATTGCCCGCAATTTCTTTAGCGTGGTTTAATAGATAGCCATAATGATCCCAAAGAATATTGGTGGTTTGATATGAGTTTTTTCCAGAGCGAGTTTCTCCTAAAGGTACAAGAAAAGAACTACCTTTTTTTGTCGTTTTATCCTTACCCCGAGTGTCCTCTAGGTTAAAAAAGCTACCTTGTTTATCGATAACAACAATGAATGGAATTTGTTTATTTTCAAATCCTTGAGGGGCAATACCACTGCCTTCAGTAGAATCAGCTTTGCGGTGGTAATATTCAGTTAATGCATGCAGTATCATCGTTTTACCTCATCGCTTGATTTTTCGGGAATATGGATAATACCTTTGTTCATTTTGGCATGAAAAAACATTGGCTGTGGATCATCAGGATTAGTGAAATCTAAATCATACAGCATATAGCCCATATCTTGATTGTCAGTAATAGGCATCAAAATTTTATTATTATGTTGGGAGTTTGTGTGATCAGAATGAATACAATCTAATTGTGGCTGATTATTTTTATCCAAAGGTACATAGTCAAAATTAGCACTAAATTCACGACATCCTAGGTAAGGTTGATAAAAGCATTGACCTTTTTTTGCACGTCTTTCAAACATTTGTGCAAATTTAGTACGATTATCAGACGGACCAGCTTTGTCGGTTAAAACAAAATCGGCATAAATACGATAACGTACATCCTTTAATAATAAGCTGGCACGTTGCTGACGGTTATCATCAATGACAATGGCATAATCACTTTTACCCTTACCATTCATCATACTTTGAGCATTGCGAGTCGATAATTTAGTGCCAACTTCGTTACGTCTTACCGACAGCCATTTAATCGGGCTCAATACTTCAACTTTTTTAATTTGCCATTCAATTGCAGGTTTCCATAAGATAGCTTCATAAATAGCACGGCATGCAGAAGGTGTTATAACAGGGTAGCTAACCCGTTCCACTTTCATCTCTGGTCGGGTAAATAGGGCATAGTCCCCCCATACTTCAATACAAAACATACGGACTCCTTACTTTAAGATGCATTCGTTTATTACGATTATTATTTATCTTTCAATATTTTTACCAAACGCATTCATCACGAGTTAATGGTTCATAATTGCATACGATACCTGTTAAAAAGTTATAATCTTTTGCTATATACATACCGGCTTTTAATTTAAACATATCGGAGTTTTGCTCAAGTAGATATCTAGGAATAGTGACGCTATAGCGTTGTAATTTTCGATAAACCCAACGGTTGGCGTCATCTTGTTCTAATAGAGTAAGTAGTTGTTCTACGGGTAACTGTTCTTCTTTACAAAAGCTTAATTTTTCAATTTCAGTTAACCATTGCTGTTCTGGGAACTGATTTATTATTTGTTCAATAAGTTGGTTTTTAGTTTTTTGATCTTGCGTATGACTCATAATGGCATGATAAAAAGGACAAATTACTGTTACACCATTGTTATTAATAAGATTAAATTTTTCTGATGCGGTACGAAAACTAATAGCTAGGGGCGTACCAGACTCTTTTTTAGCGGTTAATAATTCACTTATATTATGTTTGTCAGAATTACCCTTGCTATTAAATAATGAAAAGTATTTGTAAAATGCCAAAGGTGATAAAGGAGTATCTTTTATATCCTCTAAAATTTCATAAGTACTTGTTTGTGCTTGTAACAGTTCTCCAGCAGGTGCATCCTTTTCAGGTTGAAAAATAATGACTTGCCCTATGCCAGACATCTTACCTTCACGATTACAGCGTCCAGCAGATTGGGCAATAGAATCAAGTCCTGTCATGGCTCGATACACTATAGGAAAGTCAACATCAACGCCTGCTTCTATTAATTGTGTACTGACGACATAAAACGGCAAATCCATTTCATTTTTATGATATTTATTCAGTACCTGGTTAATAAACATAATCATCAGCTCTCGGTGCATTGGACACATACTAGCGGATAAGTGAATGATTAATGCATTTGGTTTAAGGTCATATAGATGTTGATATAATTCATTTGCATCACGGCGAGTATTCACAATAGCCAATACACACTGACTGTTTTGCCCTACAATATGCTCGGCAGTTTGCTTCCATGTCCAACGCTCATTTTGAATAGGAAAATGAATATCAACTCTCTTTAAGCTTTCCGCTAAAGCTTCTTCGTCCGATATAATGCGATAAGGCTGGGGTAATCCTTCAAATAAGGTATGCCCAAAAGCATCAGTATGGCGGTCGAGCTTGGGCTGGGTTGCGGTACATAATAGCCAAGTTACACCATAGTTTTTACTTAACTCTCTCATCATGTCTGTAATAGGCTTTTGAAAATCACGAGGAATTTTTTGAGCCTCATCCAATACAATGACGCTATTTGCAATATTATGAATTTTCCGACATTGACTTGTTCGACTAGCAAATAAGGATTCAAACAATTGAACATTGGTGGTGACAATGATTGGTGCGTCCCAGTTTTCACTAGCCAGTCTATTTTTACTCGACTCTTCTGATAGCGGTTGATCTAAGTTACTATGATGCTCTATGACACAAAAGTTACTTTGTTTTAAGACCTCTTTTGAACCATTATCAGAGTCAGATTGCTCAAAGATTTTTTTAAATACTTGGGCATTTTGTTCAATAATTGTCGTAAAAGGAATGGCATAAATAATACGCTTTTTGTTGAAGTTTAAAGCGTGTTCTAAAGCAAACCCCATGCTTGAAAGAGTCTTACCACCACCTGTGGGTACAGTAAGTGTAAAAATAGAATTTTCTACCTTTCCAGCTTTGATACATTGATCATAAATATCGCAACGGATTTTATTAACGTAAGTATCTTCTGCAGTATCTTGTAAGCTTTGCATATAGCTGGAAAACTTTTTTTGCAATTGCTTTAGGTTTGGGTAATTGCCACGCAATAATTGCTTATCAGGTGACATAAAATATTCGGTATCTAAAAAATCAGCATCCACTAAACACGAGAATAAATAACGTATCCAAATATGCCACGTTTCAAAACGTATTTGACCTTTTAAAATAAAATCTGGTAACAGTGTTTGTAAGTCAGGAATATTTTTAAATGTGATAGGTAAGTTGTGTAGAGTTTGTTCTAGCTCTAGTTTGCTATTGTCGTTTGTTAAACGAGTAGATAAGCACTTTGCAGTGTTATTTGTCCAATCAGGTAATCCTGTATGATGCCCTGCAATAGTATAAGCCAGTGCCACACCGAGTGGATGAGCTTGATACATCAACATCGCTCCAGCATGCGAGTGGCTAGCTTTACCTGCTTTTTGTTCCAGATGCGCTTCTTCATCGAAGCCATAGCCAGAACTAATACGTATTCGCTCTTGAAAAGGTTGGCGGTATTTACCGATGTCATGATAAAGCCCTTGTATCTTTGCAAATCCACCACCTAAGTCGCCAGCAAATTTATCGGCTAGTTTACCAACTTGTTCACAATGCTCATATAAGTCATGAATAAGCCACTGTCCATCATCACCTTGACGAACATGAGCAATAAAACTTTTAGAGTCTTGTTGTTCAAAGTCACAATCCGCTTTCGGCATCATCAACGCTTATCCTTAATAGAGTTGTTAGGCATACTGTTAGGTAAGAATACCTTGATACGATAAAGTGGACAAGTCAACATTCGTATATAAGCGACAGTAGCTGTCGTCTAAAAAACAAACCCAAAAAAAGCCAATGCTACATAAAAAAGATGACTTCTATTAACAAAATAAAAGAGAAATCCATAAACTCTAAAAGAATAACTCTTGGCAAAGACTTATAAGTTTTACTTACTGTTATTGGGGCTTACAGGATAGATACAGGGCTGGTACAGATGATTGGCTTAATAGATTGATTGTATTGTTATAATAATTTTAACTTATTGATATTAATGGCTGATCATCAGTTTTTTTAATGGGTTTTGTTCATTTATTTTAAATAAATCATTTTATTTTTTGTGGTCTAAGTCTTGATTAATAGTGGTTTAGCAGTGATCGGCAAACAATGATAGGGTGGTGATTTGCTAAGAATTTGTTATAATAGATTTTTTGGGAGAGTCCTATTATTTTTTATGCTTTTAGATATCGAGTGCTCATATTACTGAGCCATAATTATTTTAGGAAGGGTTTAGTAAGGTAATTGGTAATATATACTTATTAATCAAAACAAAATTTTTATTGAATATATCCATAAAAACTATTAATTCTTTCTAATATTTAGTTGCATTTCAAACTAGATTGTAGCTTGTAGAAGATCGCCAACATAGCAGTGCTTAAGCAAATAATCTATCAGTAAAAACTGTCAAAACAATTGTCCTCTGAGACAGACTCTCAGACGAAGTAGATCAAAATACAATCGTCTCAACCAGACTTTCAGAATAAGTCAGCATTTTTTATTTAAGGAACCTGCTCTTCAAGAAGAAGAGTATGAGGTTTTGTGGTCTTTTATTTTTATTTTTTAGGAGCGCGTTATGTCCAATACTTATAACTCTAATATCCGTAACGGCAAAGTAAGCTATGACTCAGTGCAAACGGCCTATATTAATGGCGCGTATTTGCCCGTTGATGAGTCGCTAACCACATTTGACAGCATTAATCCGGCTACAGGCGAAGTTATTGCTACTATTCAGCAAACCACCTCTGAGCAAGTGGATGAAGCGGTAAAAGCTGCACAAAAAGGGCAGAAGATTTGGGCTAGCATGACACCGGTTGAACGTGGACGTATCCTGCTAAAAGCAGTAGAAATCTTACGTGAGCGTAATGATGAATTGGCAATTCTTGAGACTTACGACACAGGTAAAGGCATCTCAGAAACCAAATACGTGGATATCGTTACCGGGGCCGATGTTGTGGAATATTATGCCGGTTTAGCGCCAGCATTAGAGGGGCGTCAAATCCCACTGCGTGACACCAGCTTTGTATATACCCGCGAAGAGCCACTAGGCGTTGTTGCTGGTATTGGTGCATGGAACTATCCCATCCAAATCGCGATGTGGAAGTCAGCGCCTGCACTAGCAGCAGGTAATGCGATGGTGTTTAAGCCCTCAGAGATGACACCGCTAACTGCCTTGAAGCTTGCAGAGATTTATTCAGAAGCGGGCTTGCCAGATGGCGTATTCAGTGTGGTACAAGGGGATTATCAAGTCGGTACCGCACTGACCAATCACCCAGATATCGCAAAAGTATCTTTCACTGGTGGTGTCGATACCGGCAAAAAAGTAATGGAGGCCGCCGCAGGCTCTTCGCTAAAAGATGTGACGATGGAGCTAGGTGGTAAGTCGCCACTGGTTATCTTTGAAGATGCAGATATAGATATGGCAGCCGATATCGCCATGATGGCTAACTTCTACAGCTCAGGTCAGGTATGTACCAATGGAACACGTGTCTTTGTCCCAAATTCAATGAAAGACAAGTTTGAGCAGGCCATTGTTGAGCGTGTTAAGCGTATCAAAATTGGTGACCCAATGGATGACAGCGTGACTATGGGGCCAATGGTGAGCTTCAAGCATATGGACAATGTTCTGGGCTATATCGAAGATGGCAAGGCAAGTGATGCCAAATTGCTGTGTGGTGGTGAGCGCTTAACATCAGGTGATCTGGCAAATGGTGCTTACGTTGCGCCCACTGTATTCACTGACTGTACCGATGACATGCGTATCGTGCGTGAAGAAATCTTCGGTCCGGTGATGTCTATTCTAAGTTATGACACCGAGGAAGAGGTTGTCCGCCGTGCAAATGATACCAACTATGGCTTGGCTGCGGGTATTGTGACCAAAGACATTACCCGTGCTCACCGTGTAATTGGTCAGCTTGAAGCGGGTATTTGCTGGATTAATACTTGGGGCGACTCGCCAGCACAGATGCCAGTCGGTGGTTACAAGCACTCAGGTGTGGGCCGCGAAAACGGTATCCAAACCCTGAAACACTATACCCAAACCAAATCGGTTCAAGTTGAGCTGGGCGGATTTGAATCGGTATTTTAAGTTTTAGACCATTCACTTTAGAGCAACTACTGCCTTGCTGTGCTTATCAATACTATGCTTATCAAAAATTTGTTGATTAAGTAATGGCTGAGGCAGTAGTTAGCCTGTTTTTTTATCAGATTTTAGTATTGAACGAGTTATTTATAACCGCTATTGATTAACAGGTATTAAAAAAGCAAGTGTTATCAAAGCAAGTATTACTAAAATAAATAATACCAAAGCAAGTATGGCCAAAAAGCAGTGGGATAAATAGAGGCGTTCAAAAGGATATAAATAATTATGACATCAGCCAAATCAGAGTTTGACTATATTATCGTTGGTGCCGGATCAGCAGGTAACGTGCTAGCCACTCGTTTGACCGAAGATGCCAGCATTAAAGTATTGCTATTAGAAGCCGGTCGTCCAGACCATCGCTGGGATTTTCGTACCCAAATGCCAGCAGCATTAGCGATGCCATTACAAGGGACAACCTATAACTGGGGCTACAAAACAGATCCTGAGCCGTATATGAATAATCGGGTAATGGACTGTGGCCGTGGTAAAGGTCTGGGAGGCTCATCGCTAATCAACGGTATGTGCTATATCCGTGGTAATGCTTTGGATTTTGACGATTGGGCAAAAATTGAAGGCCTAGAAGAGTGGTCTTATCTTGACTGCTTACCGTATTTCAAAAAGTGTGAAAACCGGGATGCTGGCGAGAATGATTATCATGGTGTGGGTGGCCCGGTAGAGGTCACCACCTCAAAGCCAGGTGTGAACCCTTTGTATGAAGCTTTAGTTGAAGCCGGTGTGCAAGCGGGGTATCCACGTACTGAAGACTTAAATGGTTATCAGCAAGAAGGCTTTGGCCCGATGGACCGCTTCGTCACGCCAAAGGGTCGCCGTGCTTCAACAGCTCGAGGCTACTTGGACAAAGCTAAGCCACGTAGCAATATTACTATCCTAACTGGTGCGTTGACCGACGTTATTTTGTTTGACGGTAATCGTGCGATAGGGGTGAAGGTGGAGCATCAAGGCCAAACTAAGATCTTCCATGCCAGCCGTGAAGTGATTGTGTCATCGGGTGCAATTGGCTCGCCGCAGCTGTTACAGCGTTCAGGTATTGGCCCAGCAGAGTGGCTAGAGGAGCTTGGCATTCCTGTAGTCAAAGATTTGCCAGGGGTGGGTAATAACCTGCAAGACCACTTAGAGCTGTATCTACAGTATGAATGTACGCAGCCGGTATCAATTGCACCAGCAAATAAATGGTATAACAAGCCAGCCATTGGTGCCCAGTGGCTGTTCTTGGGTACTGGCCTAGGGGCGTCTAACCAGTTTGAGGCTGGCGGGTTTATCCGCACTCATGAAGAGTTTACCCATCCAAATGTGCAGTATCACTTCCTACCATTGGCAGTGCGTTATGACGGTCGAAGTGCCATTGACGCGCACAGCTTCCAAGCCCACGTAGGCTCATTGCGTTCGCCAAGCCGTGGCCGAGTGAAACTAAAATCACGTGATCCCAATGAGCATCCGAGCATTCTATTTAACTACATGTCAACTGAACAAGATTGGCGTGAGTTTAGAGAAGCGATTCGAGTAACACGTGAAATTATCGCCCAACCAGCATTAGATCCTTATCGCGGTAAAGCCATTTCACCAACAGACGATCTGGTTACTGATGAGCAATTGGATGAGTTTGTGCGTGAAAATGGCGAAACGGCATACCATCCTTCATGTACTTGTGCCATGGGTTATCACGACCAAGCTGTGGTAGATGCTGAGGGCTTAGTACATGGTATGCAAGGCCTGCGTGTGGTCGATGCGTCAATCATGCCAAATATTATTAGTGGTAACTTAAATGCCACCACGATTATGATGGCTGAGAAGATTGCTGACAAGATGCGTGGTAGACAGTTACCTCGCTCAACAGCGGATTACTATGTGGCAGATGGTGCCCCAATACGCGGTGAACCAATGCGTACGGTATCAGTCAGATAGACGACTGGATATTGAGATAACAGATAATAAAACTTGATAGCCAATCTGTTTTTTTGTTTTTTAATGACTCAGATATCCTGAGTAAAGTTTGATAAGTGGGTCTGCTATTGCATTGCCCATGCAAAGCAGCCCCTTTTTTTGTTTTAATTTTTGAGGACTTTTTATGAACAGTTCAACCTCAGGAGATACAGGAGAGCATAAAGAAGTCTTAAGCATTAATAAGACGGTATTTATTGGTTCTGCTATTGTCTCAATCTTATTGATTTTTTGGACAATAACTTTTCCAACCTATAGTGAAAATTTATTAAGCACCGCGATGGCGTGGGTGTCCGATAGCTTTGGCTGGTATTACATGCTGGTTATTGCTGCATATAGTATGTTTTCCCTATTCGTGGGGATGTCGCGTTATGGTGACATCAAGCTAGGGCAGGACCAAGAAAAAGCACAGTTCCCATTTTTAACGTGGGCGGCAATGTTATTCTCAGCAGGTATCGGTATCGACCTGCTTTTTTTTGGCGCATCAGAACCATTGATGCACTATTTAACTCCGCACAGTGGGCTAACCCCTGAGAGTGCAGAAGCGATGCGTGAAGCATTACCGCAGACTTTTTTGCACTGGGGTCTGCATGGCTGGGGTATTTATGCTCTGATAGGTATGACGCTGGCGTACTTTGCTTATCGCAAAAACATGCCATTGGCACTGCGATCTGCATTAACTCCCATATTTGGTGAGCGCTTGGTCAAAGGTTGGCTAGGGGATAGCGTCGATACCTTCGGTGTGGTGTGTACCCTGATGGGTATTGCAACCAGTTTGGGTATTGGGGTATTGCAGGCGAACGCAGGCTTAACCCATGTATTTGGTGTATCAGATAGCAAGACCGTTCAAAGTGTGATTATTATTCTTGTAGTGGTTGCCGCTGGCTTATCAGCGATGACAGGGGTTGAAAAGGGCGTACGTCGTCTATCAGAATTTAACATGATTACCGCAACCCTGCTGTTAGTAGCAATTTTAGTATTGGGTAATACCACCTATTTACTTAATACATTCACCCAAAACATTGGAGACTATTTCCAAACGGTCGTTACCAAAACCTTCGATGTTTATGCTTATGAAGGCCAGGCTGGTGCTGAATGGAAATCAGCATGGACCATTTTCTTCTGGGCCTGGTGGGTTGCTTGGGCACCATTTGTGGGTTTATTTATTGCCCGCATTAGTCGTGGTCGTACTTTGCGTGAGTTTGTGTTTGGAGTAATGTTTATCCCATTAGGCTTTATCTTTGCTTGGTTCTCAATCTTTGGTAACTCTGCCATTGATTTGGTCGCTAATGGTGCCGTAGAGCTGGGTGAGACCGCTATTAACAACGCCCCTATGGGTATGTACGCTTTATTTGAGTATTATCCGTTTAGTGACATATTGTCTTTTGCCGGTGTCATCATTGGTCTAGTATTCTTTATTACTTCTGCGGACTCAGGCGCCCTGGTATTATCGAATCTTAGCTCAAGAGGTTTGAGCAATGATATGGATGCTCCAGTTTGGCTGCGCTTGTTCTGGGCAACCGCGACAGGCTTAATTACATTAGGTCTATTATTCGCTGGTGGATTCACCTCACTACAGTCTGTATCGGTTGTGGCTGGTTTGCCTTTCTCGGTAATCTTGGTACTTTATATGGTGGCCATGTGGAAGTCATTAAAAGAGGAGGGTAATAAGCGTAAGGCAAGTACCGTTGATACCGCTAACGTACTAAATGGGGGTAAAAACTGGAAGGCAAGGTTGCAGCGTATTGTTAGCTTCCCAAATAAAAAACAAGTGCAAAGCTTCTTAACCAATGTGGTATTGCCAGCTATGAAAGAGGTTGAGTCTGAGCTAAACAACCAAGGCTTAAGAACTCAATTGATTAAGCGTACTGTTGAGGATGGTGGCTTTGAAGGATTGAGCCTAAAGGTAGGTCATGGTACTGAAGAAGACTTCGTGTATGACGTATGTTTAGTCAAAGCGGTGCGTCCTAACTTTACATTAGCGACGTCAAGTAAACAGGCAGAATACTATTATCGTGCAGAGGTGTTCTTGGATGAAGGTTCACAAGAGTATGATTTAGTGGGCTACACCAAAGAGCAAGTCTTGGTTGATATCCTGAATCAGTATGAGCGTCATATGCAGTATCTGCATTTAGAGCGTTAGACACTTATTGTTAATACAAACAAACGCACTTCCAATTGGGAGTGCGTTTTTTATTGGTGATCATGAAGATGCTTAACGTTGATGCGCATTACCGCACGTTACGTTGTAAGCTTTGTTGACGACGCTGGTAAGCATGATAAAAAACAAAAGGCAGTACCACAAAATTCATCAATACCCCGTAGATGGCCGAGGGAAGGGCAAACGCTGAGAGTTTGTCAGACTGACTTAGTAAGCTGGCTAGTGCAATGCCCATAGCCCCGTTTTGTAAGCTGACTTCGATAGCTAAGGTCTTACGCTCTGCAGAATCCAGCCCGAATAAATTTGAAAATAATAAACTCAAACTCAATAGAAAAAAAGCCATTAATAAAACCAAAATACCAATGTCTGTAATTTGGGACATTAGTAAATCCCAATCGCTAATAGTGGCGCCTATTACCATTAAGCCAAATAATATATTTGCCATCTGTTGTAATCTGTTTTGGTATTTAGCAACAAAAGCAGTGAAATAATGACGAGTGGCAATGCCCAGCAATACAGGTAGAGTCGTTATCAGTAGCACCCGCAGCGATAGTGAGGCAATAGAGAAGTCCACTGGCAAAGCATTAAAAAACTTCGGGTATAAAAACTGCACCCACAGCGGCACGGTTAAGATGGCTATCATACTGGTAATAGCGGTAAGCGCAATAGATAAGGCTATCTTGCCCCCAGCATACCAGCTCATCATATTACTGGTGATACCGCCGGCACAAATACTAAGTAGCATAATGCCAAAGCCAAGCTGACTGGGTAAGTTAAATAAGCTGACCAACACATAAGCCACAAGGGGCACTAACAGCAGCTGCATAGCCAACCCCACCACCAGGGCTTTGGGCTGTATTAAAACTTGTCTAAAGTCTGAAAGTTGGGTTTGTAAACCCAAGGCAAACATAATATAAGCCAAAAATAATGGCAAAAGCTGAAACATAGTATCTCTCTATCTTAAGGTTTTATAATTTTATGCCTAGTTTATGGTTATAGAGTAGGGCTGTCATTTAACCCGATCAATTGCTTGCGCCTATTAATCATTTTAAGCCAATAAATCAGTTGCAACCAATCAATCACTTACAACCAATTATTTACAACCAATCACTTGGCTAATTTAATCATTGTAAACTCAAGCTGTGAATCTTGGATTAAATGCTCTTGAGTCAGAGCCAGCTGCTGAGCAGATAAATAGGCATAGTACCGCTGCAACACAGGGTGCAAGTCCTGCACAGCTTGCTGTGAAGTGCTGGTTTGTTGTTTGGCAAATAAGAGAGGCTGGGTGTAATTGGTAATGCTGGTGGCTAATGGTTCAAGACAGTTTGATTCAGGGTAACTTGATTTAGGACAATTGGAATTAGCAAAGTTTAAGCTGGGTAGGAAGGCATAATGCTGACTGAACCGCCCCGACTATATCGGAGAGTGGATTGCTTGAGTCAGGCAGCTTTGTCTGACTCATTAAGGCTATCATAGTATCGTCTCTCAAACTCAAAAGGCGACACATAACCAATCGTACTATGAATGCGAGTTTTATTAAACCAATCGACCCATTCAAGGGTTGCTAATTCAACATCATACGCATCCCGCCACTGCGGTTTTAAATATTCAATCACCTCTGTTTTATAAAGTCCGTTAACCGTTTCAGCTAACGCATTATCGTATGAATCACCGGTTGTACCAACAGATGCAATAACGCCAGAATCAGCCATCTTATCCGTATAGCGAATGGATAA
>NZ_JMKP01000046.1 GCF_000685805.1 Psychrobacter phenylpyruvicus DSM 7000 = NBRC 102152
TCTCATTGTCCTTGGTCTTCTTGGTCGAAAACTTTAAGGATAGTGAGGTGTCATTTTTTTTCAACCCCTAAAAGTGTTGAGAGTGGGGTATAAGTTGTATTAAAGTGAATACAGTTGCCAAAATAGGTGTATCAAAAATTAAGGGAGCTTGCGATCAGAGCCAGAAAAAAAGCCTCTTTAGTTTGCTGAACTAAAAGAGGCTTTATGGGCTAATTTAGACAATAACTGATTCTGATAAGGTTACTCAATTTAGCTAAAAACTTATTCAAACAAGTTTAATTTGGACAAGAAGTTTAGCTACATAGCTATTGTCAACAGAGAGTGTAAATCAATTATTGAGTGAGCTTAACCAGCTTGTTAATGGCTTCCACACAAGCTTGGCACATATCGTCAAGATAAGGACTGCTGATAGCATCTGCAAATAAGACAAACTCATACTCATGCTCATTAAAGCTATAGTTGACACCAAAACCACCTTGGATAACTGGGGCAAATAAAATACGCTTTACAGGGGATTGAACGCCCATAGATGAGGTGGATAAAAAGTCGCCGGCTGTTAACACTTTATAGCCGGGGCTATTAAAGAAAGAAGAGACACTTGGGTCGTTATCTTCCTCTTTTATCATAAACTTTAGTCCTGATAAATGGCGGTCAAAGGCTTGTCCTGTCTTACAGGCAATAACTCGCTGCTTATGAGCGTTTAGTGCAGATTGTAGCTGCTCTAAGCTAGCATCGTTGTTTAATAAAGATTGTGCCAGTTCAATGGCTTCGGCACTATTAGGGCGTAAACCCTCTGTACGACCTGCCATAAAGTGACTGGTATCTACCGCCTCATAAGTATTACGCACTTTACCAAATACCTTTAGCTGCGCATAAAGTAGAGCGAACTGCATCAACGCATCGTGGCTGGCTTTGATGGCAATGTCTGTATAGTCTACACAGCATTGTTTGACATTAAGCTTGTCAGCTTCAGTGGTAACTTGCTGAATATCTTGTTGAATGCGGCTAGCAATATCTGAATCGTATTCCCAGTCCATTGGGGTCAGTGTTGGACTGCCTGTTGCAAGCTGTGTAGAGTCAAGCTCTATTGCAAATGCATAACTAAACATGTGCATCAGTGCAGCGCCGTCAATTTCACTATGCTCAAAGTGAATGGCTACGTAGTCTGAATCTAAGTCCATTTGGTAAGTATTGGGTTTATATTGCCAAGCATTACCTGGCATGAAGGTCTGCTCTTTAATTTGAGTGACGTCATCAGCTCCTGAGTGGTAGGGTGCAAAGCAAAATAAGCTGTCTTTTAGCACCTCATAGACGTGCTGGTTATGTGGGCGCTTGCACAGCTCAGATAGATAGTTGGCTGTGTTGATACTATCTAGTGCACTAAGCGCACTAAAGTTAAAGCTTGGGGCTGGGTAGTTACCCCTCATTAGATCTTGTAGAGCCTCTGCTAAACTGGCCGTGGAGAATACGTTACCCTCTACATCTGTAACTTGTAGTTGAAAGTGATGACCTTGCCAAAACACACTGATATGACGATTGGCGGCTTGTTTGGGAGCGTAATAATAGTAGTCGCCTTCAGTGTTTGCAATGCGCATGGCACCAGTCAGCAAGCGCCAGTTATACATGGAAATGGGTTGGTTGCGGCCATCAACAGGCTGTGTAATATCATCATTGATATAGTCGACATGTAATCGTACCAAGCGATGAATAAAAGAAGCAGCACGTGACAGGCTGTCATTAGAATTTGAATTATCTAAGGGATAATCAAGCTGTAGGCTGGCATTGTTGGTAATAGATTTGGGACGGGTATCACTTAAATATTCCTCTAGTTTAAGTTCGGTTAGCCAGCTAAGCCCTTTTGTTGCTTGGGTAGCGGCGTACTCTGATAACCGCTGTTGTAGCTTTGGACCACCTTGCTGTTCAAAGCAGAGGGCGGCCGCTTGTGTTTCTTGATACTGCTGTTGATTTAGTAGGGGCGAAATACCTGCAACAAAACGCTCTAACGTCTGCTTTAGTGGGGGGATGGGCAAGGTTTGCATGGTTGCTCCTTATTTTGGGAGAATGGTCTGCTAAATATTAACTTTAAATATGGACTTAATAATAAGCTGTGTCTAGGGTGCAGAACTGGGTAGGCAGATTATTTTTGGTAAAAATTTTTTGATATGAGTTTTGATGTCAGTTTTTTGGGAATTTGTTTTTGATAATTTGTTAAGCACTCAAGTTATACAATACAAACTAAAATAGTAACGTTAAAAAACAGCCTATGCCACAGTTAGAGTGCGATACAATAAGCCAAGACAATTAAGCTATACAAACTATACAAGATTTATAGACGACTAGGGTGTGTCCCTACTTATGAACCCTATAAGAATACTTTGATAAAGGACATTTGTTTTGAAAACTTTACAGCTACCTGCTATTGAAAATATTGATAATCCGCAGCTTCGTCAGGAGCTGCAACAGATAATGGATCACAAAACTAAGCCTCTAGGGGCTTTAGGTCGGCTAGAGTCTTTGGCAATAAAAATTGGTCTGATCCAAGGCACCACCACGCCCAAAGTAGAGAATCCTCAAATTAGAGTATTTGCAGCAGATCATGGCTTAGCTATGCATGGGACTTCGGCATTTCCTAGTGAAGTGACTGCCCAAATGGTGCTGAATTTCTTAAACGGCGGTGCGGCTATTAATGTCATAGCACGCCAGCATGATATTGAGCTTAAAGTGGTCGATGCTGGAGTGGCTACTGACTTTGCGCAGTTTGGGGTAGCCAATCATCCGCAGTTGCTAGATTACAAGGTGCGTATGGGTAGCCGCGATGCACTTACTGAAGCGGCCATGAGTAGTGAGGAGTGTGTGCAGGCACTACAGTCGGGTATGACTATTGCTAAGCAGCTTGAAGGAAACCTGTTTATTGCAGGCGAGATGGGCATAGGCAATACCTCAGCGGCCAGCTTATTGCTTGCTAAGCTTGAAGATGTCCCAATTGCTGACTGTATTGGACGCGGAACTGGGTTAGATGATGCTGGATTGCAGCGCAAAATTAAAGTGCTCACCAAAGTGCTACAACGCCATGAGCAGGTGACCACACCGCTGGAAGTGTTGGCTGCAGTAGGCGGGCTTGAAATTGCTATGATGGCTGGCGCCTTTATTCAAGCGGCCAGTGATAGACGTATCTTATTGATTGATGGGTTTATTGCCAGCAGTGCATTATTGGCGGCAGAGCATTTAGTACCTGGCGTGGCACCATACGCCATCTTTGCTCATCATTCGGTAGAGCCTGGTCATGCGAAGCTGTTGAGTGCTTTGGATGCCGAGCCACTACTAGACTTTGATATGCGTTTAGGAGAGGGCAGTGGGGCGGCATTGGCTTATCCTTTATTGCAGTCTGCTTGTGCCATTATCAATGAGATGGCAAGCTTTGCAGATGCCGGCATTAGCGAAAAAAGTGAGTCAGATTCACAAGGAGATATAGCCCCAGTTACCGCCACTACTGATGGACAATAAAGCAGATGTCTCTTAAGCAAGAATGGCGTTTGCTACTGGTCGCCACTCAGTTTCTTACCCGTATTCCGGTCAAGCTTGATGGTTATCAGCCGCAGTGGTTACACCAAAGCAGTCGTCATTTTCCGGGTGTAGGGCTGCTGGTAGGGGTGCTTTGTGCTGTTGTTTTTTGGGTAATAAGTTTCGGCTTTTCGCCTATGGTTGCCGCAGTCGCTAGCACCGCTTTTGGGATTAAGCTGACGGGTGCCTTTCATGAAGATGGACTGGCTGATACTTGTGATGGGCTTGGTGGCGGACTTACCCGTGAGCGCACGCTAACCATTATGAAAGACTCTCGGATAGGCACTTACGGCACATTAGGTTTGGCCTGTGCCCTGCTACTAAAGGTGAGTCTTTTGACCACAATGCCGGTAATAACAGCGGTAGTCGCTTTGATCATTGCGCACAGTGCCTCACGCTTGCTGTGCACCTCGCTTATTGTACTATTGCCTTATGGCGGCGAAGTAGAGCATGCGAAGGCCAAGCCAATGGCGCAGCAAATGACTTTCAAACAGTGGCTAGCAAGTAGTCTGTGGCTGTTGTTTATCGCGGCTATTTTATTTTTATTATTGCCACAAGCCGTGCAACAAATCACCGCTCAGCAGTGGATACTGGCTTTAATCTTTGCTTTATTGGGGGTAATCCATATGTATCGACTACTCAAAAGACGCTTGCAAGGGTATACCGGTGATGGTTTAGGGGCAACGCAGCAAATCACTGAAATAGCTATTTATGCAGGCTTAGCAGCCAATTTCACTGGATAGACTTCTTCTTATGCAATTATATATTTGGCGTCATCCCAAACCCAAGCAGGTGCAAGGGCTATGTTTCGGTCAAAGTGAAGTAGCTGTTGATAGACGTAAATTAAAGCGGCTGGCACACCAAATACAGCGTTTTGTTCGACTAAATCAGCTGCCTAAGCAGATATGGGTCAGCCCGTTACAGCGCTCCAAGCAAGTGGGAGAGTATTTGGCCGCTCAAGGCTTTGAGTGTTATGTCGATGACCAACTGCTCGAAACCCACTTTGGTGTTTGGGAAGGCAAACCTTGGTCACAGATTAGCAAAGAGGATATTGATAACTGGTGCGATAACTTCGCAGACTTTGCTCCGACTGGTGGCGAGAGTTTGAGGCAATTATTTCAGCGGGTTGCTGCTTGGATTGAGCAACAAAAGCAGTTACAAGCTGAGCTTAATAACCATAAATTCGGAAATAACGATAATTCTAAAAGCAACAATAATTCTAAAAGCAACAATAATTCTGAAAATAACGATAAAGCTGAAAACAGTAATAATAAAACAGTGTTGGTAGTGGGGCATGCTGGTTGGATTAATACGGCTAAGTTAATTCATCAAGGTCAATCAGTACCCGCCAAGGCAATACATTGGCCTGCTGCTTTGCGGCACGGCGAGCTAACCCAACTACAGTTTTAGTTTTAGCAGCTCTAAATTACAATATTTGATTCAGGCGGCCAATAAATGAAGCTATAAGTAGCGGCGTCTTTTTTGGTATCATCACCACCTTCACCCACAAGCGTTAAAATAATAATAAACTAAGGTATTTGTTAAGGAGTTTTATGGAAATCTATGCAACAGCACTCACTCTATTTTTAATTATGGATCCTTTGGGCAATATTCCTATTTTTTTATCCGTGTTGAATAAAGTGCCTGAAGAGAGACGTAAATTTATTATCATCAGGGAGTTGCTGATTGCGTTGTTGTTAATGGTGCTGTTCTTATTCGCTGGTGGCAGTATTTTGCATACCTTAGGGCTAAGCACTGAAGCGGTGGCTATTGGCGGTGGTTTGGTGATGATGATTATCGCTATCCGTATGATCTTTCCGACTCGAGGCGGGGTGATGAGCGATGACGATGATGAGGATGGCGAGCCTTTTATTGTTCCCTTGGCAGTCCCCTTAATTGCTGGCCCTTCAATTTTAGCCACATTAATACTATTAACTGAAAAGAATCCTGAAAGTCTCTCGAAGGCTTTGATGGCCTTGCTTTTAGCCTGGCTTATTTCAGCAATTATCCTATTTTTCTCGACCAAATTGTATAAACTGTTAGGGCACCGGGGCCTAAAAGCTATTGAGCGCCTGATGGGGATGATTCTTATCTCAATTTCCGTGCAAATGCTACTGAATGGCTTTTCTTCTTTTATGGGGTAGCAAAATTAGTAATAGAAATTAAAAATATGAGCACACTGTTAGTTATAAGTGCTCATATATTGTGATGATTGCTTTTATTTTCCTAAATAAATCTCTTTAATAAACAAATATTTATCGCCATAAAGTAGCAGCTTAGCAGATAAGTTTTATTACGTTATAGCCAACTGGCATATACATATGCAATAATAGTATACAAAATTATATAATATGTTTATGTGTAGGCTAGGTTTGTTGTATATAATGAGTATCCATAATATAAATCTAGGATGTTGTAATAATGTCAACCGATACCTTAAATGTAGAAAGTATTGATATAGAAGCACTAAAAGCTTCTGCATCTAAAGCCTCAGCTTTACTTAAGTCACTTTCCCATTCCGATCGCCTACTACTGCTGTGCCAACTTGTTGCATCTGGTGAGGCATGTGTCCGTGATCTGGAAAAATCAACAGGTATAAAACAGCCAAGCTTGTCTCAGCAACTTGGTGTGCTTCGCGAAAATGGTTTAGTGAGTACAAGACGAGACGGCAGACAAATTTTTTATAGTATAGCCAGTGAAGATGCGCTGGCCGTTATGCAAGTCTTGTATCAGCGTTTTTGTGCTACCGACCAATAGAGGTCTTGGATTGCCGTTATATATCAATCCATTATATGTATGCCCATGACTGATACTTAAAGAATATATATCTAAATATTATATTAGGAGTGTGTATGTACGCTTGGATTGATATGGCAAGCTTTACCCCTTGGAGTGCTTTAATTGGAGGGCTTATCATTGGGCTAGCTGCGTCAGTTTTGATAGTGGGCAGTGGTCATATAATGGGCATGAGTGGCATATTAAAAAGCTCTCTTTCTCAATTACCCACACTTAGCTGGCAGTTGGTATTTGTGATAGGTATGGCGGTAGCGACTTGGGGCTATGGGCTTATTTTTGGCTTTCCACAGCTTGAGATGGGGCAACCTATCTGGAAAATTATTTTGGCAGGATTATTAGTAGGGTTTGGCACTCGGCTAGGGTCTGGCTGTACCAGTGGGCATGGGATTTGTGGTATATCGCGACTCTCTCCACGTTCAATTACTGCAACGATTTTGTTTTTGTCGAGCGGTATCGTTACAGCGACTCTATTTGCCATGATTCAGGGTTGACCCTAAGCGGTGCTATGCCATCATTCGTATCCAACTTTATATAATGAGCCACTTATGACTACTAATAATCGATTAACACTAATTTTTAGCTTCTTATCCGGCATTATCTTTGCTATCGGGTTGATTGTTTCTCAAATGGTCAATCCAGAAAAAGTGCTGGGCTTCTTACGTTTATTCCACGGCTGGGATCCGTCATTGGGTCTAGTTATGGGAGGCGGTATTGCTGTCGCCATGCCAACATTTTTTTATGTTAAGTCGCGCATCAGTAAAGGCGAGAGGGCATTAAATAACGGTAACTTTGAATTACCGACCGCTACCAAAATCACGCCACAACTGGCCATTGGTAGCTTAATATTTGGGATAGGTTGGGGGATGTTAGGATTTTGTCCAGCTCCTGCACTGGTAACCGCTTTAGCGGGCTATACCGAGTCAATGTTGTTTGTGGTGGCGATGTTAGCAGGATTCTGGCTACACGCTAAGCTAATTAAAAACTAATTAACCCTCTTAACCCTCTTAACTATCAATTAACCACCAATGAACCATCAATTAACTACTAATTAACCACCAACTAATAGTTAAAAATCAACCAGCCTGAGTCAATAATAATTGGGGCTAATAGTGAAAAATTTGATGTTTGACTATTAGCCCCGTATAATCTGTCTACTTTGACCCAAAGCACCAGAGGTTATAAATGGTAGTTATAAGTGGTCAAAACATTCATTATTATCCAATCACTCGCTTTGTTGCAGTTCACTCTGCATATGAGCCACAACCTACGGAGGATTCAGCATGTCATTGTATAAAAAAGACTGTGTTCAAGATAATGCAAAACAATGCGATGTTTGTGATGACTTCGCTCAGGTTAGACTAAGCTTGATTTAAGTCAGCTTTAAAAGTCATCTCTAACATTCCCCGTTTTTGTATCTTTGACACTCATTGACCTTAGGTTAATGGGCTTTTATGCGTCTGTTATTTGACACAGTCTTCACTCTCATTTCCTTCTTTTGTAATAAGCAAACCAATATAAATAAGTTTCTGCTTTCGCCTTTTATTTTAGCTGAATAAATACAGCACTCAAAGGCGGGCATAAGCTCTGTAAAATGAATAAAATTTAAGGTAAAACAAAATGGGCATACAGCTAATTTTGAATGAAAATAGTAAAAAAGGGGTACCGGTTAAGGTATATACCAAAGACATCGCCCAAGATGCGATCAAGCAATTACGCAATATGGCACAGCTTGAATTTGTCCACTCACACATTGCGGTGATGCCAGATGTGCATGTGGGTAAGGGGGCGACAGTAGGCAGCGTCATTCCTACCAAAGCCGCGATTATCCCCGCGGCAGTTGGGGTAGATATTGGCTGTGGTATGAATGCGGTGCGTACCTCGCTAACCGCCAGTGATTTGCCAGACAGTCTAAGAGCAGTGCGCTCGGCGATAGAAAAGCAAGTGCCGGTTGGTTTTAATATGCACAATAAAATCACTGCCAAAGCCTCAACCCTTGATCCACTTGGCAAGCGCTTAAAGCCAATTACTGATAAGCATCCAGGGCTGTTAAAGATGTTAAAAGGCTTTGAGCGTACTTGGGCGAAGCAGCTGGGCACATTAGGCGGTGGTAACCACTTTATCGAAATTTGTCTTGATGAAAATAACGATGTGTGGGTGATGCTACACTCAGGAAGCCGTGGTATTGGCAACTGTATTGGCCGCTACTTTATTAATCTTGCCAAAAAAGAACACCAGTCTCGCTTTGGTCATGTACCTGATAAAGATCTGTCCTACTTTGCCGAGGGCTCAAGCAGCTTTGATGACTATGTGGAAGCGGTGCAATGGGCGCAAGATTATGCGGTGCAAAACCGTAAAGAGATGATGCGCTTGGTATTGGAGGCGATGCAATCGAGGCAGGCAGGCTTACCGCCCTTTACACTGACTAAAGAAGCCATTAACTGCCATCACAACTATGTCGAAGAAGAGACACACTTTGGCGAGAGCGTCTATGTCACCCGCAAAGGCGCAATCAGTGCTTATGAGGGCGAGCTAGGTATTATTCCGGGCTCAATGGGCGCTAAGTCCTTTATTGTACGTGGGCTTGGTAATGAAGAATCGTTTTGCTCGTGTTCGCATGGAGCAGGACGCAAAATGAGCCGAACCAAAGCAGCCAAGACCTTTACAGTTGATGAGCTAAAAGCACAAACTGCAGGTGTGGAGTGCAAAAAAGACAAAAGCGTCCTTGATGAAATCCCAGGGGCTTACAAAGACATTGATGAAGTCATGGACAACCAAAAAAGCTTGGTAGAAGTGGTTCATACGTTGAAGCAGGTGCTGTGCGTTAAGGGTTAGGTATTAATAAGAGATAAGCGTGAAAGATTAAGCGTCACAGTTTAACCATCAACAGCTAGCCAGATAATAAACTTTTAAATTAAGGAGAATAAAAAATGTTAGCAAACAATAAACAGCCACTAGTGGCAAATAATAAATTATATAAGTTAACACTATATTTAGGACAAAATTATGAGCTTAAAACAAACTCTGAAACTGGCGAAACAGCTAGAAAATCAGAGCAAAAAAGACGCGAATCACGACAATGATACTGTCAATCTAAGCGCTCTAAAAAATGCAGCCAAACCCCGTAATCACTTGGCTTTTAATCCACTGCTCAAAAAAGGCGGCGTGCATCAAAAAGATGATGTCGAAGCGGTACATAAGAAAAAGCGGCGTGAGACTAAGCAAAGTCTGCGTCAGAAGGACTGGTTGTCAGAGCTATAGAGGGCTTGATTTATCGCTTAGTGAATAAGTCTTTAACAAAAAATATTTTAGATATTAGTTTAATGATAAACTTAGTAGAATAAGTGAGCGTTTAAGAGTTGTATGCTTCTATTTTAAATCAAGGCTATTTTAAGTCTAGGTTATTTTAAGTTAAGATTTATCCACTTTAAGGAAAGTTTATGCCAAGCGTTAATCAGTATTTTGATAATAAAGTGACTTCAATTGCTTTTCAAACCGCTACCAAACCAGCCACAGTTGGCGTAATGGAAATTGGTGAGTATGAATTTGGCACCGGTGAGTTTGAAACCATGACTGTGGTTAGCGGTGCCTTAACTGTCAAACTTCCAGGCTCTGATGAGTTTGTCACTTATGAGGCTGGTCAAAGCTTTACCATTGAAGCCAATCAAAAGTTCCAAGTGAAAGTAGCGGTCGAGACGGCTTATCTTTGCACTTACGGTAAATAGTATTTCTGTTAAATAGTACTCCTGTTAAATAGTACTCCTGTTAAATAGCGTCTCTGGCAAATGCTATTTCTAACAAATAGTTAACTAATTAGTTAATGCCAATTATTGATAGCTTCTAAAAAAGCAGCAAATTTTGGTTTGCTGCTTTTTTTATTCTCATCATTAATGATACATTTTGTATTGAAATAAATTATAAAATCGGTTATTAATAGAACAGTTAAAAGGAAATTAACGGCTCACAGCTCTAATAAAGTAAGCCCTCCAATAACATACGGAGGCAAAGAGTAGGGCTTTGAGCGGGCTATATATTTGCCGCTCATCGGTAATTATTAGCTTATCATCAGTAACTTAGCTAAAGGAATAGCGATCATGTTAGTGACTACAGTAAAATCTAGTGCTCCGCAGAATTATGCTGATTTCTATCAAGCATTCACTCCCCACACCCTTATTAAAGAAATCTTTAATGACCATCCGCAAGATCAGTTCAATGCCTACCTAGCTTGTTGTGGCAGACATGTCCGTAATGGCTTAGGAGATAAGGTGGCTTTGGTTCATGAGGATACCGAACAAAAAATTACTCAGCTTACCTTCGATGAGCTAGATAAGAAGAGCGCCCAAGTAGCCCACTTGTTACAAAGCTATGGGGTAAAAAAAGGCGATAGAGTGGCTACTATGCTGCCACGCACGCCAGAGCTGCTTATTATTGTGTTAGCAACTTGGCGTATTGGTGCGATTTACCAGCCGCTATTCACCGCCTTTGGTGTAGAGTCTATCGAATACAGGCTAGACAAAGCAGATACCAAAGTGGTGTTTACCAATCTTGATAACCGAGCGAAGTTTGAAGCTATAGCTAACTTACCGCAAATGGTGTTGGTTACTAAAGAAGGCGAGGCGACTGATGCCTACACAGATGCTAATTTTAACGATATTAAGGCTTTCAGCACTGAATTTGAAGCGGTTATATTAGATGCCGACGCGCCATTTTTGCAGATGTTTACCTCAGGGACTGTGGGTAAATCCAAAGGGGTGAGTGTGCCTCTTGCCGCCTTATCGACTTTCTATTTATATATGCGTTATGCCATTGACTTAAAGGATACGGACAATTACTGGAATATGGCAGATCCGGGCTGGGCCTACGGTTTATATTATGCCATTACCGGTCCTTTATTAATGGGAATTACCACCCACTTTAATGAAATGGGCTTTGATGCCCAAAATACCTATGATTTTTTGATACGTCATAAAATTACCAATATTGCCTCATCGCCAACTGCTTTTAGGATGATGAAGTCTAGTGGTGTGTTTGAAAATGTCGCTGATAAGTTATCGCTGCGTGTCGCCAACTCAGCTGGCGAGACCTTAAATACTGAAGTAGTTAGCTGGGTAGAGGAGAATTTGGGCTGCACTGTATTTGATCAATATGGGCAGACGGAGACGGGTATGACTTGCTGTATGCACCATGCATTGGCTCATGAAGCTCCCACAGGAAGTATGGGTGTGCCTATGCCAGGACATAAGTTGGTAGTGCTTGATGATAACTTACAACCCGTTGCTGACGGCACTCAGGGCCAATTGGCAGTAGTGGTCAGCGAATCGCCAGCCTTTTATTTTAAAGGCTATAGCTGGGATGAAAAACAAGCCTTCTCAGGCGATTACTATTTGACTGGTGATGTGGTTGAGCGTCATGAAGATGGCACTTTCTGGTTTGCTGGACGTGACGACGACATTATCATTACTGCAGGCTATCGCATTGGGCCTACCGATGTTGAGAACTGTGTGATGGAACATGAGGCAGTTGCTGAGTCGGCAGCGGTAGGCGTGCCAGATGAGGTGCGAGGTCATGTAATCAAGTCGTTTGTGGTATTAAAGCAAGGTCTGGTTGGTACTGAGGAGCTGGTCAGCGAAATCAAAGCTTTGGTACAAAAGCGGCTTTCAGCTCACGCCTATCCACGTTTTGTGGAATTTGTCGAGTCGTTACCAAAGACACCCAGTGGTAAAATTCAACGTTTTTTATTGCGTCAAAAAGAGATAGTATAGGAAGACTTGACCGAAGAAGTATCTCTATATTGCTTTTTTGATAGGTCGCTTTTTTGTGAAATAACAATATTATAAGGATTGTATATGAAAACTGAATCACAAACTTTTATCGTAACTGGAGGCGCTTCTGGTCTGGGCGAAGCCACCACTAGAGAGTTGGTATCACGTGGTGCTAATGTGGTTGTCGCTGATCTAAATGAAGAAGCGGGTCAGGCACTGGCCAAGGAATTAGGCGAGGCAGTGCGTTTTGTCCGCTGTGATGTTACTAGCGGGGAACAGGTTCAAGCTGCGGTGGAAACTGCGGAAAAAGAATTTGGTGGTTTGGCCGGTAGTGTCAACTGTGCAGGTATTGCTATTGTACAAAAGCTATTGGATAGAGATAATAATCCAGCAGACCTAGACCAATTTAATAAAGGGGTCCAAGTTAACCTAACAGGCAGCTTTAATGTGGCACGCTTAGTGGCTTCAAGTATTGCTAAGCGAGTGGCAGCTGAAGGCGGGCCTAATAATGAAGATCAAGGTATTATTATTAATACTGCTTCTATCGCAGCCTTTGATGGTCAAGTGGGGCAAGCCAGCTACTCTTCGTCTAAGTCAGGCGTAGTAGGGATGATGCTACCTTTAGCGCGTGAATTGACTCGTCATGGTATTCGTGTGATGACCATTGCTCCAGGTATTTTTGCCACGCCTATGATGGCAGGCTTACCCGAAAAAGCTCAAGAGCAGTTGAAAGCCAGTGTGCCTTATCCTAAGCGTTTAGGTGATCCGGCGGAGTTTGCAAAGTTAGTAGCACACATCATTGAAAACGCTTATCTAAATGCGGATGTGATTCGTTTGGATGGTGCAATTAGAATGACCTAGTTTGACAGCTATTCAAATTTGATAACCGTTATGATAAGAAGGCTGTGCCTAAAAATGGGGTGCAGCTTTTTTATTGTGGGCTAAGGTATATGAGGCGCCTAGTTACAGGCAGTAACTATTTTGCTAAAACGAGGCACTGTGTTAATCCTCGATGTCTCTTTAAAATAAAACACACCTATTTATCTATTTATTATAATTCCCCCTTTGATTTTATTTAGAGGCTTTCATGAGTGCGTCCAAATCTACCCCCAAGTCTGTAGCTTCAAAAAATACGGCCTTGGTTTCACAAGCTGAACACGATATTCGTCATGACTATGAAGCTTTAGCAAAAAAAGCTAAATTACGCTATGTTAGTGATGAAGAGCCAGGATATACCCGAGTACGTTGGGGGAGAGGCTTTAGTTACCGAGATGGAGAGGGAAATACAGTTAAAAATAGAAAGCTGCGCGAGCGTTTTGATTCATTAGCAATTCCCCCTATATGGTCTGAGGTGTGGATTTGTCATTATGATAATGGGCATTTGCAATGCACCGGCAGGGATGAAAAAGGACGTAAGCAATACTTGTATCATGAGCTGTGGAATAAGGTTCGTGATGAAGCTAAATTTGAGGCAATGATTGGCTTCGGAGATAAGTTGCCAGCATTACGTGCGCAAGTGGAGCAAGATTTACAATCAACAAAGCTCAGTCGAAAAAACGTATTAGCAGCAGTGATAAAGCTGTTAGAAACCACGCTAATTCGGATTGGCAATGACCGCTATGCTAAACAGAATAAAAGCTACGGTTTAAGCACCTTAAGAAGTAAGCATGTGACAGAAACTGAGGAAGGCTTAGCCTTTGATTTTGTGGGCAAAAGTGCTAAAGAACATCATATTGAGTTACAAGATGAGCGTTTGATACAGATAGTAACCGCCTGCTCTGACTTACCCGGCTATCGTATTTTCAAGTATTTAGATGAGCAGGGTAACAAACAGGTGGTAGAAAGCGACGATATCAATGAGTATCTACGTGAATATACTGGGGAGGAGTATAGTGCCAAAGACTTTCGAACTTGGATGGCTTCGGTATTAGCAGCTGAGTATTTGTATCAATATGCGGACACAGAGGTTTTGGATAGTGAGCCAGATAGCAAAGAGCGTCAGCAATTGGTGACAGACATGGTAAAACATGTGGCGGCTACTCTAGGCAATACACCTAGTGTTTGCCGAGCCTCATATATCCATCCTAAAGTTATTAACCACTTCTTAAAAAACACCTTTATTGAGAACTATAAAAAGGGCTATCGGGGACGCACTCGGCAGTTTCAACAACCTAATGAAAAAGCATTGTTGGCATTTTTAACCTCAAGCGAGTAATCTATCGCTAAGTCTTTTATCCTTAATAATAAATATCCAACCAGTCGTATAACTTATGGCTTCATTTGCACTATCGTCTTTCGTCCTGACTGCTCAAGTGGATTTAGTTCAGCAACTAAATCGGTTTATGGCGTCGCTAGAATCCTTATCGGCAGAAAGCTGGGCTTGGTTGGGGGTGTCAATTCACTTAGTATTAACTGTGTTTATGGTGGTGCGCATTTTGTCAACGCAGCGCAACACAGGTATTGCTATTGCTTGGTTGGTTCTATTATTTGCCATTCCTTTTTTTAGTATTATTGCTTATATGTTGGTCGGTGAACCTTATCTGGGTAAGAGCTATAAGCTGCGAAACTTGCAGGCGCAAAACTTGCTAAATAAAGTAGCCAAGCGTCAAGATATTCAGCTAGCCAAAGTAGATGATACACTCTCTGAGCGCTATCAAGGTGTGAGTCGTATCGGCACCTATGATACTGGTTTTGGGGTTTATGATAACCACAGTATGCAGCTATTAACTTCTGCAGACAGCACTTTTGATACCTTAATAGAGGATATAAATAATGCCTCCACTTTAATCTTAATGGAGTTTTATATTATTTACCCCAAAGGCCGAGTGCAAGAGGTGTTTCAGGCTTTAATTGAAGCCGTTGAAAGAGGGGTAGAGTGTCAAGTTTTGGCTGATAGTGTCGGAAGCTTTAGCTTTTTTACCGACGATTGGTATCAAAAACTAATCGAAGCTGGGGTTATTATTCATCAGTCATTGCCTGTTGGTCTGTTTAAAACTTTATTAAAACGTAGTGACCTGCGAAATCACCGAAAAATTGTGGTGATTGATGATGATATTGGTTATACCGGTAGTTTTAACTTAGTTGATCCTGAGTTCTTTAAACAAGACAAAGCTGTGGGGCAATGGATTGATCTTATCATGCGTATTCAAAGTGATAATGCGGTGAGTGTGGTCACAGCGTTGGCTGCGGTCAGCGTCACCGATATTGGGGCAGAAAGCACGCGTAATTTACAACAGCTTGGCTATCGTATTGAAAATAATATCAATATACCCCACTCTCAACACTTTATTAGCAATTCAAACTGAAGAGGCGGGTTACCAAGTTTTTTATTTAAAAGAAAACAGAAATTATGCGCCAGAATCTTACGCGTTAAACGATGAGACAAATGCCATAAATCTCTAGCACGTACTTTCTGTATATTAAAGCAGTCAGACAATTGACCAATAACAGTCTCAATATTACGTCGATAACGCATCAATCGATTAACATCAGACTTAGGTCTATTATCTGTCATATTGCGTCTTAGCGGTGTTTGCAAATCAATACCCTTTGATGCAAAGTGCTGTGTTAACTCAGGGCGGATATACCCTT
>NZ_JMKP01000047.1 GCF_000685805.1 Psychrobacter phenylpyruvicus DSM 7000 = NBRC 102152
TGATGTATGCTGAAAAAACCGTAGACAAAAACTTGGTAAACTAAAGAAGACAAATAGGAGTTTACCATGACTAAGAAAGTTAAGAGATACAGTGAAGAATTTAAAGCAGAAGCGGTTAAAGCAATAGAGAATAATGGTGGTAATATCAGTGCCACAGCAAGGCAGTTAGGGCTACCAATGCAAACGCTAGCTAATTGGCAACGAAAAGCCAATCAAGGCAAACTCAAAGGTACTAAGCAGTACGATCCAGAGCTTGTCTCAGCCCTTGAGGAAATTAAGCGTTTAAAGCGAGAGTTAAAGATTGCACAAGAAGAGCGAGAGATACTAAAAAAGGCCACGGCGTACTTTGCGAAGAACGGTCAGTAAGGTACGCCTTTATTGACCATCACAAATATGAATTTAGCATTACCAGCATGTGTAAAATCCTTGATATCAAACCATCAAGCTACTATGACTGGACGAAGCGTGATATCAGTGCTCAGCAAATACATCGTAACCGCTGTGAGCTACTTGTTAAAGCTGCTCACAGTGAAACCAAAGAGAGATATGGTTATCAGCGTCTACACGCACATTTAAGTGAACAAGGGCACGATGTCAGCAAGTATATGGTACGTAGTATCAAGGAAGAACATGACATCAAATGTAGACGTCATAAGCGCTTTAAAGTGACAACGGACTCAGATCATAACAAGCGAGTCTATCCTAATTTGCTTAAACAACAATTTGGCGTTAATCGTCCTAATTGTGCGTGGGTCAGTGATATCACCTACATCTGGACAGATGAGGGCTGGCTCTATTTAGCAGGCGTCAAAGACTTGTATACCAAAGAATTGGTTGGCTACGCTATCGATAAACGCATGAAAGCAGATTTAGTCTGTAGAGCCTTAAATAAAGCAATCAAGGATAAACGACCTAGCCAAGGGCTTATTGTACATTCAGATAGAGGTAGCCAGTACTGTAGCGATGATTATCGCACAATCATCAGTAAATACGGTTTTAAAGGATCTATGAGTGCTAAAGGCAACTGCTATGATAACGCGCCAATAGAGAGCTTCTGGGGCGTTTTAAAGAATGAGTTAGTATATCATCATCATTATAAAACTCGATTTGAAGCAATCAACAGTATCATCAAATATATTGAGTTAGATTACAACCAAACGAGGATTCAGCAGAGTTTAGGTATGAGATCGCCAAGACAGGTTTGGGTTGATTTCTACCGTCAGGCTGCGTAATTAAAATCTCCCAAGTTTAGGTGTACGGATTTGACGGCAGGGGTCACCGAGGGCGTTTTTTTATACTAATAAATAAATTGCCAAAAAAACCATTCATCCAAAAAAAGATAAGTTTTTCCAGCCAAAAACTTGAAAGCAATAAAAATTTTTAATACCCTTAAGTTTAATTTTATTACACAGTTGTCCTATAAAACTTATGGATAGCGTATTTTAAACTAAGGAGACTGCACCTTTTTATGATAAAAAATAAGCCCTACGATCCTGAGGTAAAGGGCTATAGAGCCTCATCAAGCTTTCTACTAGACATTGCTCCCCTCGTACTCACCGCCATGATTTTGATGGTGCAGTTCTTCATCTTCAAAGACTTCACTCCTCATATTCCTTTAGCCTGTGGTATCTTGATTACTGCGGTCTTTATGGCAGCCCGCGGCCGCAGTTGGGAAGGTATGGAATCCCGTTTTTTACGCGTAATTCGAGTAGGCTTGCCAGCCATTATCATCTTAATGGGTGTGGGTATGCTAATCGGTGCCTGGATTATTGCAGGTACGGTACCGACCATTTTGTATTATGGTTTTGAAATTTTTAGTCCCTCATCTTTTCTAGTATCGGTCTGTGTCATTTGTGCCATTATTTCAATTGCTACCGGCTCTTCTTGGGGTACGGTGGGTACTGTAGGGCTGGCAATGATGGGTATTGGCTCGGGTCTTGGTTTACCGCCGGAATTAACTGGGGGTGCCATCGTATCCGGTGCTTTCTTTGGTGATAAAATGTCGCCACTTTCTGACACCACCAACTTAGCGCCAGCGGCAGCAGGTATTGATATCTGGACCCATATCAAAGGCATGTTACCAACCACAGTGCCCGCTTTTGTTATTGCATTAGGCTTGTATGCTTGGATTGGAGCAGGTTATGGCTCTGATGCTGTTGACATGTCATCTGTTGAAATTATGCAGCAAACAATGGCAGATAATTACACCATTAGCCTGATCACCTTATTACCCGCATTGGTGGTGGTAGGTGCAGCGGTCATGCAGTTTCCAGCCATTCCTACCGTTTTGATTGGGGTGTTCGTGGCCTCATTAATCGCTTTTTTTATGCAGGGAGTAGGGGTACACGATATCTTTGTGGTATTACAAGATGGCTTTGTCAGTGAAACAGGGGTCGAAATGGTCGATCAGCTACTGACCAAAGGCGGGGTCATGTCGATGACTTGGGTGGTGACATTGACTATATTTGCACTGGCTTTTGTCGGCTCACTTGAGCACTACGGCACGCTCAAGGCCATTATGGTTAAGTTAAATAAAATAGTTAAGAGCAGATTTGGTCTTGTAGGTTCAACTTATGGCATTGTATTAGGGGTAGGCACTATCATTGGTGATGTGTACACTACGTTAGTATTACCAGGTCGATTGCTGAAAGATAAATATAAGCAAATGGGCTTCAAGCGCACGACATTAACCCGTTCTATTGAAGACTGTGGTACCTTGTTATCGCCACTTATTCCGTGGAATATGGGCGGTAGCTTCGTGGCGGCAACACTGGGCGCAGCCACATTAACCTATGCTCCTTATGCTTTTGTTTGTTGGATTTCACCGATTATTGGTTTGATATGGTTGCTGCTAAATAAATTTATTCCTCGTCAGAAGCCGCAAAGAGTAGAAGCAATGGAAAACCTGTTGCATCCAGATGCCCGCTAATAGCAGTTGTGGGTAGTCTATTTGGTAGATACTCACCAATCTAAAATTCCAAATACAAAGCAAAGCCATTCTGATGTTGAGAATGGCTTTTTTAATGGCATTGGAAGTAAAAAAAACCCAGTTAAACTGTCTGGAGGGCAGTAACTGGGCTAAGGAAAACAATCTATAGCTTACGATCTATAGCTTTAGCATTTTAGGTATTGTTGTTTGCAATAAAGATTAAGCAGACAGCTGCTCACGACCATGTGGCGTCATGAAGTCAATCTCAGGACCACGAGGTACAATTAGGGTTGGATTAATGGTGTCGTGACTACCATAATAATGGGTTTTGATATGAGCCATATCTACGGTTTCGGCTACCCCTGGTACCTGATATAAATCGCGGGTATAGCCCCATAGGTTAGGGTAGTCCACAATGCGTCTGATGTTACACTTGAAGTGACCGACATAGACAGGGTCAAAGCGAACTAGGGTGGTGAATAAACGCCAATCTGCTTCGGTAATGGTGTCGCCGGTTAAATAACGATTGTTCTCTAACCGAGCCTCGATAGTGTCCAGCGCCTTAAACAAATCAACGACCGCTTCATCATAAGCTTCTTGAGTAGTAGCAAAGCCAGATTTATATACCCCATTATTGATATTGGGATAGATAAAGTCGTTCAGTTCATCAATTTCAGCCAATTTCTGCTCTGGCAAGAAGTTCACTTCTTTATTACCGCCCACTTCATCGAAGGCTGAGTTAAACATACGGATGATTTCAGATGATTCGTTACTAACAATGGTATTATTCTTTTTATCCCACAGTACCGGCACAGTCACACGTCCTGAGTAATCAGATTTTGCCGCGGTATAGACTTCATACATATATTTAGCGTTATGGATGGGGTCAGGAATAACGCCTTCACCTTCGGCAAAAGTCCAGCCGTTTTCATGCATATAAGGGTTGACGACTGATAACGAAATCAGGTCTTCTAAACCCTTTAATTTACGATAGATAAGGGTGCGATGTGCCCAAGGGCAAGCCAAAGAGACATATAAATGGTAACGATTGGGTTCAGCCCTAAAACCATCACTGCCAGAAGGACCAGCGCTACCATCTGCAGTTACCCAGTTTCTAAAACGAGATATATCACGTTCAAATCGACCTTCATTGGCTTCGGTATCATACCATTGGTCGTGCCATTTTCCGTCTATTAAAAGTCCCATTCTTTTTCTCCCTATTGAGTGGATTGATTACTGATAAAATATGATATGAAAACTAAAAAAGTAAAAAGTTAAAAATAAAACAATTAAGTCAAAAACAAGTGGCTATCATTGCTGTCCCTAAATGTTAAGTCCATGATATAAGTTGTCATAAAGATTATAAACAGCTGTATTTGCAAATGATTGTTCTTATTTTGATAACAATATTCTTAACAATCTTCATGGCAATATGGAATATAACAAAGTTAAAGTGAATAATTAAAAGTTAATAGCCATAAAAATAGGGGCACTAACACCCCTATTTTTAAACCAGTAATATATTGTTTTTGAATTCAGTTTCGCTAACAGAATTAGTCTAGTTTGGTACTTAGGATGCTACCAGTATTGGCATCAACTTTAACTTCATGCTTTTGATTGTTGGCAACTAATTTAACTTCATAAACTGATACTCCTTGCTCAACATCGAAGCTGATTTCATTAGCAACAGATCCAGGCATACTATCAGTAGCAACTTGCAGAGCTTGTTCTAAACTAACTTTTGCTTGTTGTAATGCTTGATGCTCTGCTTGGTCTTCAGCATCTAAGTTTTTTTGTGTCACATTGATGATATTTGCAGTGGCTGCATCTACTTTGATCTCATGCTTTAAGTCATTAGCAATGACATCAATTTCGTAATCTGCACGTGTACCATTGTCGTGGGTATCAAAGTCAACACTGCTCACATCACCAGCGGTATTTTTTAGGGCAGCGGCAATGGCATCATTAATATTGATAAATTCAGGTTGTGCCACGCCAGCTTGTTCAGGGGTTTGAACGACTGCTTGATCAACTGGTGCTTGCTCAGTAGTTGTTTGGGACGCTTGGTCTGCTTGATTTGCAGTGGTATGCTCAGCATCGTTGCTAGCGTTATTACAGCCCGTTAAGGCAAAGGCAAGTAGGGTTGCTGAAGTAACTAATGTCACTTTTTTCATAATATAAATCCTATTTACTAATGTATGTATTGTATTAAGCTAACAGTGTATATTAATGATTTATTTATTAGAATTAGTTAGAGTTGCTTGGCTTTATTCTACGGTGTTATTGACTAAGTATACTGTAACAGTTTGATATTTTATGTTTATGCTAATGTTGGAATTGTTTGATAAGTCATGTAGGATAACGCCCTTTTAGGTTTCTAATTCTAGTCGCTTGGTTTAACTTGTTTTTATTTTCCACTTTTTGATATGAGGCGGTTTTTATGTCAATAAATGATAGTTCCTCCGATAGTTCAGCAACATTACCTGAAAACGCCCTAAAAGATCCTTTAGTCGAAAATAATGCGTCGGCTGATTCTTTGATCAAATCGTCTGCTGATGTAAAAAAGATAGACAAAAAAGCCTTGCTACGTATCCGTGGTCTAAGTAAATCTTATGACGACACGCAAATTTTGAAAGGCATTGATTTAGATATTTATGATGGCGAGTTTTTAACTTTGCTGGGCCCGTCTGGGTGTGGTAAGACCACTTTATTACGCCTAATAGGTGGGTTTGAAATGCCAGATGCAGGTTCAATGCAGCTTGATGGTGTCGATATTACTAGCCTGCCGGCAGAGAAGCGTCCGATCAATACCGTGTTTCAGCAGTATGCTTTGTTTCCGCATATGAGTGTTTTTGACAACATTGCATATGGTTTAAAGCTAAAAAAAGTACCCAAAGATGAGATAAAAATACGGGTAAAAGAAGCTTTAGAAATGGTGCAGTTAGAGCATACCATCAATAGACGGCCACAAGATTTATCAGGGGGTCAGCAGCAGCGTATTGCCATTGCTCGTGCTGTGGTTAACCGCCCTAAGATGTTGTTACTGGATGAGCCATTATCTGCGCTAGATGCGAAGATGCGGGTGCAAATGCAGTCTGAGCTTAAGCGATTACAGCGTGAGCTTGGGATTACATTTGTGTTTGTGACTCACGACCAAGAAGAGGCATTATCGATGTCGGATCGTATCGCGGTCATGAAGGCAGGGGAGTTTCAACAGATTGATTCGCCCATTCGGATTTATGAGTCACCTGCTAACTTGTTTACCGCTAATTTTATTGGGGAAACCAACTTATTTAAAGCACGTGTGCTGGAGGTGAGTGACTCCCGTATTAAAGTTGAAGTTACTGAGCAAAAAGATGGATTCCACCCAGTACGAGACTTACCGCGTCCTAAATTTGAGGTGCAAGTGGGTCAAAGTATTAACTTATTGCTACGCCCTGAAGATATCCGTGTTTATTATCTAAACGAAGGTTATGATGGGCTTGTGGGTTATGTGGTAGATAGTGCTTATAAAGGCAGTACTCTAGACTCGGTAATTCAGCTTGAAAATGGCAATCTGATTAAGACATCAGAGTACTTTAACGAAGATGATCCCAACTTTAACTATAAGTTAGGTCAAGAGGTTAGAGTGGATTGGGTTGATGGCTGGGAGTGGATCTTACCTGATGAATAAGTCGAATGAAACAAACAACTTAGTAGATACTAGTAATTCAGTAAACACAATGACCCCTGCCGCTAGCAAAAGCCCACTGTTTCAGCGGGTGACTTTGTTTGTCATTTGGGCGTGGTTAATTGTCTTTGCCCTTATCCCCAATATTTTGGTGGTATTAGCAAGCTTCATGACCCGGGATGAAGATACGTTTTTGGCATTGCCATTAAATGCAGAGAGTTATTTGCGCTTTATTGACCCTTTATATCTTAAAGTGTTTTTGCATTCACTGAGCATGGCTTCTATTACTACTTTAATTTGTTTGGCTTTGGGTTACCCCTTTGCGTGGCTAGTGAGCCGTGTTGCAAAAAAGTGGCAATCATTTTTGATGTTATTACTCATCATTCCTTTTTGGACCAATTCCTTGGTGCGTCTATATGCAGTTAAACTGATTATAGCGGCCAATGGTTTATTAAGCACAGCCTTAATAGCGATGGGACTTATTGATGAGCCATTACAAATTTTATATACCGAAAAAGCAGTCATTGGCGGGCTAGTATATCTATTGTTCCCGTTTATGGTACTGCCTTTATATGCGGTCTTTACTGATCTGCGCGATGATATTGTTTTGGCTTCAAAGGACTTGGGCGCCAATAAGTTTCAGACCTTTTGGCATGTGATATTGCCTTTAACCACGCCGGGCATAATATCTGGGGTACTGTTGGTACTGCTACCAGCAATGGGTATGTTCTATGTGGCCGATATCCTAGGCGGATCTCGTAACTTACTGGTGGGGAATATCATTAAGTCGCAGTTCTTAGACGCACGAGACTGGCCATTTGGGGCTGCTGCCAGTGTGTTATTGACCCTGACAATGGCGATATTGATTGCAGCTTATTATGCCAGCAGCAAACGTATCGGCAAAACTGATCATAACGAAGTGGCTTAAGGGGTGAGTATGAGTAATACAATGAAGTGGCTTTCTCGCCTTTATTTAACTTTTATCTACCTAGTGCTTTTTGCGCCCATTTTAGTGATGGTGGTGTTCTCATTCAATGCCTCAAAAGTTGGCTACACTTGGAGTGGCTTTAGCTTTAACTGGTATCATGAACTGTTTAATAATGAGGCAATGATACAAGCGGCCATGAATTCAGTTCTATTGGCGGTGGTAGCAGCAACGGTGACCACAGTTATTGGTAGCTTGACCGCCTTGTCCTTTCAGCGTTATAACTTCAAGGGCAAAAGCGTGCTACAAAGCTTGCTATTTGTGTTGATGATGTCGCCTGAAATTGTGTTGGCCATCTCGTTATTGGCATTATTTTTGATGATAGGCATTGAGCTTGGCTTTGTGACTTTATTATTGGCCCACATCACTTTTTGTCTGCCTTTCGTGGTGATTACCGTATCGGCTCGATTGGCAAGTTTAGACAACAGCATACTTGAAGCCGCTCGCGACTTAGGTGCTAGTGAATTTACGATGATTCGTACGGTGCTACTTCCAACTATCATGCCGGCAGTGCTCGCAGGTTGGGTACTGGCCTTTACCTTATCACTTGATGATGTGGTGGTCTCTACCTTTAACACTGGGGCAAGTTTTGAGATTTTGCCGTTACAAATTTACTCCATGGTGCGTGTTGGAGTGAAGCCGGAAGTCAATGCAGTGGGGACCATCTTATTGGCCATATCCCTAGTGGGATTGGTCATATCACAGCTGTTATTGCTCAGAAAACGTTAAGGATATTTATATGTCAAACAATAAGTTTCTCACGCGCCGACGTTTTTTGGAGATGACAGGGGCAGGTTTGGCCGCGCTATCAGGCGTGAGCGCTCTTAGTGGCTGTCAGCCCAATAGCTCATCTACTGATGTAGATGGTGACTCTGCTGGTGCGGTGAGCAGTAGCGGAAAAAATGTGGTCAATGTCTACAACTGGACCGAATACATTTCAGATGATGTGCTAAAGGCTTTTACCAAAGAAACAGGCATCGACGTGGTATACAGTACCTTTGACTCCAACGAGGCGATGTATGCCAAGCTAAAGCTTATGGGCAACAGTGGGAATTATGACGTTATTTTCCCCGGCACTGACTTTGTTGATAAGATGCGCAAGGAGAATATGCTTGAGGTGATCGACCACAATAAGCTTAGTAACTTTAAGCATTTAAATAAGTCGTTTTTGGATGTCGACTTCGATCCCGAGAATAAATTCAGTGTGCCCTACCTTTGGGGCTCTTCTGGGATTGGGGTTAATACCAAGCGTATAGACCTATCGTCTATCACCTCATGGGATGACCTTTGGTTACCAGAGTATAAAGGCCGGGTCATGTTAATGAATGACCTACGTGATGTTTTTGCCTTGGGCTTATTGACCTTAGATCTACCGGTGGCTACCCAAGATCCAAAACACATCAAAGCCGCTTATGAGAAGCTGACTAAGATGATGCCTAATGTGCGCACTTTTAACTCGGATGCGCCGCGTATGCCATTCTTAGAAGGAGAGACTTACTTAGGCATGGTATGGAATGGCGAGGTCATCATGGCTCAAGATCAAGGCATGCCAGAGCTTGATTTTGTGTATCCCAAAGAGGGTGCCATTATGTGGATGGACAATATGTCTATTCCCAAAAATGCCAAAAACTTAGAAAACGCTTATGCCTTTATTGATTTCTTATTGCGTCCTGATAATTCAGCGATAATCAGTGAGGAGATTGGTTATGGTTCACCAAGTGATGCAGCCAAAGCCTTGATGCCTCCTGAAATGGCCAATAATAAAATCATTTACCCTCCAGAGGATTTATTAGGTCATGCGCTATTCCGCCAAGATGTTAGTGATAAAACAATGGCCCTATATCAACAGTATTGGGACCGCTTAAAGGTAGATATGTAATTTATTACTTGCACATTTAAACAAAAGGAGCGTTAGCGCAATGCGCTAAATCTAGCTCCTTTTTTGTGGGTGATCTAATAACTTGTATCGGAGAGGTTTGCTGTTTTTGCCATTTGATAAGCCCCATTGACACAAATTGCTGTAACCAACCTTGCATGGGCCAATGTTGCCATTTGTTATAAAAACGATTCGCATTGAGTACTATACTGTCTAAATGATTTAAGGGGGGACGATATACACTATGCTGCTGGTGATAGGCCACATCAGCTGTTAGATACAAGTCTATGCCTAAGGTGCGAGCGGTAAAGGCGAAATCGGTATCCTCTGCACCATAGCCCACATACTGGGTATCAAAGCCGCCAATTTTTGTAAACTGCTGACGATTAATGCCAAAGCACAGACTCCAAAAAGCGCCATAGTCGTCTGTTTGCATTAAAGGCGTTTTTATTTTTGCAGTAGCATCTGAGAGTTCAGAATCTATTAGTTGTGCCGGACTAACGTTGCAAGTGTTGATTAAGTCAGCAGGGAGAGCTGATGGTTTCGAATCTTCTGGATCGAAGTTATAACGATAAGGGTTATAGACCGACAGCTGATCAAGGTGCGAAGAGGGTAGTTCACCTGCTTTTAATTGTAAACTTTCTTCATCAGTTAATGGCCGAGTCAGATAACGCGGCTGTGCCATTAGTAGTGCCTCAGGATAGCTTTGCAACTTAAGTGTCATTTGTTCAACGAAATAAGGAGCTACTATACAGTCCACATCCAAAAATATCAGCGATTGTTGGCTGGCGTGTTCGCTACCCAAATTACGGTTGTGGCCAATATCAAACTTAGCTTTGCTACCCGCTTTGGTAATACTAATAATGGTAGTGGGTATTTTAATAATGTTTAGATCAAACTCAGCCAGACGCTTCGGATCGGCATCGTCATTAATGATAATTACCTCAGCAGGCTTAACACTGCCATGCTCAAGACTGCTTAGTAAATTAAATAGATGTGTATTGCGTCCATAGCAAGTAGTAATGACGCTTACTGCAGCCAGCTTAGAGTCGGTATTTGCAGTTTGAAGATCTGAATTTAAGCTCATTTATCCATACCCTTATTGCTCCAGTTAACCCTTATTGATTTAAGGACAATTCCAATATTTCATAGCATCAGCTGCTATAAGTAGGCCTCAAGCTAAGTCTTGTTAACAACCATTGTTCAAACCAAGGTTTAACCCCTTTAAAGTCCACGGTACTCTGCATTAATTCTCTGGCACAAGAAGCTGTGCTACTGTGGTCACACACCTCATCAGGTCTTGAAACTGAGTTGCTAGTGTTTAAGCCTAATGCTGTAGTTACTTCAGTGCTACTTTCTACTGCCAAAGCCAACTCTTCAAATTGATGCCAATCCATAGCCCGGCCGTCTGTTACTAAAGCTTTGGCCATAACTTCTTGCTCTTGATGTGGACGCTGATCAGGAAGTACCACAAGGGGAGTATTATGGTTATATACTTGTGCAACTGCGTTAAGGCCACAGGCCATAAATAGGCAGTCACTATGCTCAATAAAAGGCATCACATCATCGACATGAGTAGCCATATCAACATAACAACGCACATCCTCCATGATAGGACCAAGCGATATAATGAACGCATTGGGTAGAAGTTGGCGTAATCTAGGCAGCTTGTCATCAATGGCTTCATGGCCGCCATAGCCCTTAATTACCGTTACAATAGGACGATTCTCTAGGCTTTGCGACTCATTATTATTGTTTGGCGACGGCATAGAAATTAATGATTGAAGGAAATCATTGTAGGTCCCAGTGTTAGCTAATTCATCGCTTTTTTCGAAATTAACAAAATCAAGATAAAGCGTCTTTTGACGCAGCCATTTCGGTATATCTGCCGAGTCTAGGGCCTGAGGATAAGGGGCCAACAAGCCTAAAGCACCGCTAAAAGCCGTTATATGAGGCAGGTCTTCACGAGAGCCTGGCAATCTAACATACAGGTAGGGGATACTCGTTGCCCGACAAAGCATGGCGACTTCTACGCTGACGTCAATGATCATCAGCTCAATTTTACGCTGATAAATAGTGGTTAATAGCTGATGGCTACGGTCTTGTATGTCGCTATTGCCCACAGGGGAGTAATGAAGACAACTCGGCTGCCAATAGTCTCCAGCACGACCAGGCAATACATCAGTGCTAAGCTCATCTTCAGCACTAAGTCGAATGACTTGTGACTCAGGAATAGATTTAAAGCAATAACTATCAGATGTCACACTGGTAAATACCGTGATATGACTTCTTTTATCTAAGGGCAGTAAAGAGGCTAGTTTATCCACTTGCCGACAGTGGCCTGAGCCATGATGATGAGCGTAGTATCCAATATTCACGGCCGCTATTCCTCAGCAATATTGACTGAGCTAATTTCAACAGACTTTAATGAACCATGGTCTTCATTAGCTAAGGACTGCATGCGATCTTGCAGTTGCTGCCATTGCTCACTTTGAGATTTTATAAACAGGGCTTGATTCTGCGATAATTGGCGTTGAACCACATTAAGATTAAGCTGATCTAAAGTTTGGTGATACAAGTCTAAGTAACCGTCAACCATAGCTTGCACAGAACAAAAATCGATGGCGCGATCTCGGCAAGCTTGACGTGAAATCTTATTTATAGCATCAAACCCTTGGATAAAAGAGTCTTTATCTTCTTTTGGGACAATTATTCCAGTTTCTGGGGTAATAATTTCAGAGCTGGCCCCAGCATCAAATCCTAGTACTGGCGTCCCACATGCCAAGCTTTCAGCGAGGGTTAATCCATAGGGCTCATCCCAGGTACTGGTAAATAGCATGGCGGTGGCGTGGCGTAAATAATGGTTGATTTCAGATTTTGTCAGGTGACCCACATAAGTAAATAGCTTATCTTCACCCTGAAGGCTATCTTGATGCAAAAGTGGCTCGATATCCTCCTTGAAGTAGCCTTCATTACTTTTGGGCCCAGCGATGATTAATTTCTTATTGGCCTGTTTACAATACTGCATAGCCAAATGGGTCCCTTTCTCTGGACAAATGCGCCCACACCAAAAGTAAACTTCTTCGGCTATAGGGTCTACATTGGCGCTAAAAGACTCTACGTCAATGCCGTTATAGACCACATGTGAAGGTACGAATTCTGAAAAAAGTTGCTGCTGATATTCACTAACCGCAGTAAATTGAGTACTGGTACCCTGACTTAGGGTCAACAGCGCCAGATTTAGCGCTGGAAATATAGGGGTATGAAAAGTGGTAAAAAAACGTGGCCCAAATGCTTGGCCTGTCATCATAGGGATATGGTGTAAACTGTGGTTGTGAACAATGTCAATTTCACCCCGTTCATCACGCGCTATTATGTCGCGCATTGCCATTTGATAAGCTAAATAACTGTGTAACTCATCACGGCCCATTGATAAGTTTTCAGGCCCCGTCTCTCCAATGAGTTGATCAAAGTCGTCTTCTGTGAGTAAAGGAATCAAGGTAGCTTTTGTTTGACTGTCTTTATGTGCATATAGCAGCACTTCATGACCACGATTGACCAACTCATCGCATATCAAGTGGGTCATTTTTTCTAGCCCGCCAGCATAGGGCTCAGCTATGGGGTATAAAGAGTGGGCGACAATGGCTATTTTTAATGAGTCTGGCGAATGTGTTTCAGCATAAGTCTTGTTTTTATAGATAGAAGTAGCTTGACTAGCGTTTGTGGTATAGGGGGAAGATAACATAGGGTCCTCAAAGCCAAAAGTTTATAAAATTATTATTGATTTATACGTTGCTCAAGATGCTGCTTTTGGCGTTTACTAACAAAGTCTTCACTGTTAGCAACAAACTCTGGCAGTTTTGGATTGGTTAGTTGTTTTTGTAACTGATTCAACCCAGTTGTTGCTCTATCTTTAGTTTGCTCTTGCGACTTGACGGCTATTTGGAAGTAAGTCGACCTTGACCCTACGAGAGGATCTGTAATTTTATTTATATAGGATTGGGGCTGTACTAAAGATTTATCGGTTATGTCTTGTGGGTCTTGTTGCTTAACCTGGTTGAACTCTTCGGTCTCTTTGAAATTAGCAGTAGCGACTATTAACGCTCCCAGTTTTATTGCCAAAAAGCTTATGGAAGCCAGAAATAGATAAGGGGAATAGAGGGCAGTTAATGGAGAAACCAGCACCGCTGTTAGTAGGTTTAATAGCATTAATAGCTTCGGAGCAACCCTAAAATTTTTTATAAAATCGTTGGTATCGCTATCAAGCAACCTTTGTTTTGGGGTGCAAGTAAAAGGTTTGTCCTGTCCCCATAGCACTGGTAACCATGAGATCGCGCCTATCTCCCAAAAGCTGAGATGCATAAGCCAGGTACGAAGTCTGGCCTTGAGGTTAAATTTATGTTGGCCATTTAATTGCTTATTTAGAGGGGTCTTATCTTGAAAGTAGGCCCATAAACGTCTGAGTGCAAACAAACCATAACCGCAATAGACTGTCATTAAAAGCCATTGAACAGTGCTGCTTTTAATAGCAAAAACAGTGGGGAAAATTACTGAAGCTACAATAATAAATAAGCTAACGATATGCAGTAAAATAAATGGAGCGGTGAAATTAACCCAAGCTGTAAGCTGAGAAAGATGAGCGCGAAGATAGCCAAAGCGTTCTACTAAAGATAGCTTGTGGTTACCCAAATTAGTCGATGTAGCAGCCGGGGCAAAGCTAAAATATCCGCTTAACACCTGCATGTTGCCGTAAATCCAGCGACGACGCTGAGACATTAAATCTTTGAAAGTATTGGGTAGAAGACCCGTAGATATAACTTCCGGAATGAATTGAGTATATAGACCGCTACGGTGTAACTTAACACCCATTTGGGCATCTTCAGTAATAGAATCAGAGGACCAACCCCCTAATCTCATCAAATCACTACGTTTAATTACAGCATAGGTGCCGGTGGACAAGGCTTTATTACTGTTAAAGCTACGAAATAAATGATGATTGAAATAATGATTTAGTTCGCTGTGAACCTCATTTTGGCCACTACTGCGATAGAATTGTGGGAATTGTAATAGGCTGTGATTCGGGTAGTGCGAAATGGCAAGGGCAATAGATTCTCTAGCATGAGGTAGGGCTTGATAGTCACTATCTACCACCACTATATGACTGCAATTAACATCCATCAACTCTAGTGCTAAGTTTAAAGCACCAGCCTTATAACCTTCGATTTTATCTACATGATAGAATCTAACCTTTAATTTTGGATTTAATTGATTACAAAAGTCAGCTAAGGGTTGATATAAGTGCTCTTTTTGATTGTTATTATCAATAATTAGGATTTCATCTTGTGGACTTTTGATTGCCAATAACGAATTTATAGTGTCAATGACCAGCTCAGGAGGTTCTGCACAGGTCATAATTTGAAAACTCAACGCAATCTCTTTTTCGCTGCAACTAGAATTGTCAGAAAAAGAAGCAAGTGCTGAAGTATTATTCAAAACCGTAGGGCTTTGATTGCGTAATAATCCTTTAAATTTTTCTCCATTTTTTTGTAATATCTTGCTACTTGTTATTTTAGTAAACTCTAATGCTCCGTGATTCATGGCTCATCCTTAATCTAAAATGACAATAAACAATCATTTGTGGATTTAATTTTCTAATAATTATTTTTTTAATAAGTTTTAATTTTATTAATATAATTGTTAGTAATACCTTAAGTGATGAGCTAAAGTAAATAGGCTAATAATAAAATTAACATAATACAGTTAGAGTAGTTATTAAAAGTTACGTCAACTGAACGTAGATGGATTTTTTTTACAATTTGCACTTATAAATATGTTATTAAAATTCGATAACTGTTTGCGGTGTTTGTCAACATAGTTGTCACCATTTAATGAATTAGGCGACTCTCATCTTATCAATCGATTTTGGCTCTTTTACTGGATTTAAAGTCGTTGGGGGTACAGGTGTACAATCTCTCACCTCTCGGCCACCCCAGCGCGCAGGATTTAATGCTTTCGCACTCTCTATCGTCTGCTTACGATTTGCTAGAATGACTTTATCCTCCCCCATATGGCGCTCATTAGGGGTCACAAATCTAAGCTGACTGTGCTTATGCTCCATGTTATACCAATGAGCAAACCTAAGCACCCAAGCTCTCGCTTCATCAAGACTATTAAACCCATCTGTGGGCCAATCCGGGCGGTACTTGCACGTTTTA
>NZ_JMKP01000048.1 GCF_000685805.1 Psychrobacter phenylpyruvicus DSM 7000 = NBRC 102152
GCTTTTAAATCACTACTATTAACATCCGCACTAAAAGTATCACCCGTGACTGTAGCTTTGACAGTTTTATTGTTAACAGTTAAGGTGACGCTAGTTTTACTGGCATCGATATCGGCATCTAAGCCAGAGAGTTTACCGGTGATGGTAATGGTTGATTGCGCCAGTTCAGCATCGTTTAAGACATTATCACCAGTGACATCATCAATACTGACCACAGGCTTGCTCACTGTGGTGTCTAAGCTTAGGGTGTAAGCCTTGGTCGCAGCATCACTGGTTGCAGTATTGTCATTATCATCCGTAACCACTGCTGTAGCCGTAACCTTGCTGTCTGCTTTTAGGTCGCTACTGGCAACGTTAGCACTAAAGGTATTGCCCATCACCGTAGCGATAACTGTTTTATCGTTAACAGTTAAGGTCACGCTAGTTTTACTGGCATCGATATCAGCATCTAAGCCAGAGAGTTTACCGGTGATGGTAATGGTTGATTGCGCCAGTTCAGCATCGTTTAAGACATTATCAGCAGTGATATCATCAATGCTTACCACAGGCTTGTTCACTGTGGTGTCTAAGCTTAGGGTGTAAGCCTTGGTCGCAGCATCACTGGTTGCAGTATTGTCATTATCATCCGTAACCACTGCTGTAGCCGTAACCTTGCTGTCTGCTTTTAGGTCACTACTGGCAACGTTAGCATTAAAGGTATTGCCCATCACCGTAGCGATAACTGTTTTATCGTTAACAGTTAAGGTCACGCTGGTTTTACTAGCATCAACATCGGCATCTAAGCCAGAGTGTTTACCGGTGATGGTAATGGTTGATTGCGCCAGTTCAGCATCGTTTAAGACATTGTCACCAGTGATATCATCAATACTGACCACGGGTTTGTTCACTGTGGTGTCTAACTCTTTATCTTTATCATCGTTTTTACTTACAAGGTGCACAATGCCTAACCCAAATGCTGAGCCTAACATCCACGGTGCTATATTGATTGCTCCGGAGGTAGCAGTGCTTGCAATCCACCATGGTTGATTTAAAGGGCTTCCACTTAGCGACTGGCTAACTAATGATTGGTCAATCGCATTAACTTGGGCTGTACTATTTATAGCTGAGACTGTATCTGGCGCATAATTGTAATAGCTACCATCTTCTGCTAAACCTATTAAATTACTATTTGGTGCATCATAAAACCCTTCAATAGTTAATGTCTCTGAAGCTTCTTTATCGAACAAAATCTCTAAATTATTTCCACTGCGCTTAGTAATTATTTGCTGGGGTGCTTTTGAACCATTTGTAGTATCAATTAGCTCATAGTTAGCTTGAGGAGTTGCTTGTATTTTAGGATGATTACGACTATCTAAATTTACGCTTTCTGTCTTTACTTTTTCTGAAGAGTCATAGGTAACAATAGTAATATTTTTCATTATTCCATCCTTGATAAGTTAGATAAAAACTCTCTCAACCTTCTATTACTCGAGATACTTAATAAATTATTATTGGAAATAAGCAATCTAATAGTATGTTTTTACTGAATTCATTAATTAGTACATTTAAACAGTATTATATGTTCTAAATTTAGAGTAAGTAAATATATTTATTAAAAATATTAAAATAAAATTGGTTACCATGGTTTCTTTTATAGAAAACAATAGTTTAAATAGATATAAGTATTTGTTTAGCATTGATAATCAATGTTTTTAGAGTACAAGGATGAAATATTTTAAGAAAGGATAGAGGAGGTATGCCCATTTATCATGGACAGTAGTATAAATTGGCTGTAGTGATTGCAAAAAAACATAGGATTAAACTAGGAGCGATAGTTTTTATTAAGGCATTAATAAAATTCGTTTAAAAATAGAGTTTCATTAGTGGAGAAGGGGATAGCATGATACTTGTAAAGCTTTATATATGAGCTTTAATTGATACTGATTGGAATCCTGATACCAAACATCTTGATGACAGAGTGCTAGATAGAGAAAAGTACGAAAAGGTTGCTTTATTAATTAGATACTGGAAGTTCTCATACAGGCAGTGGCTTATTGGATTTAATTGATACGCTAGCGGTCAATAAATAATAGGTCTTAGTATTAAATTATTAACTCAGAAAAAATGAATACGATAACTTAAGACTCAGTAATACGCATACTACCCCTAATATTTGTTTCAGTTTTTTGCTTGGTAGACGGTGTGAAATATTAGTGCCTATGGGCACCATCAGTACGCTAGATAAGGTTACCAAACATAACGCCGGCAGATAGATATATCCTAAGCTATAAGGTTGTATACCACTGCTTTCAGGAGTTGAGAATAAGTAACCAAGAGTTGCCAGTATTACGGCTACAAAGCCTATTGCGGATGAGGTGCCAATGGCTTTTTTTAGATCAATATTGTTGTAAGTTAACAACAGTATCGAAAAGAATGCCCCGCCAACTGATATAAGAGATGAAACTAACCCAATACTGAGACCACCGACTACGGATGACAGTCCTAAATTAGGCGTTTGTCTTGAAGGAGGTTGCCAGTTTGAAAACATTTTTATGGCCACAATCATCATAAAAATGGCAAAAAATAACGCAAGGTATTTCCCCTCTATATTGGTCGATATCATGACACCTATGATAGAGCCGACTACGATGCTAGGACTGACCAATTTAACAATATGCCACAGCACCGCTCCTTTTTTATTATGTGAATACGCACTTGTCGCTGTCGTTGGTAGTGAACACGCCAGCGATGTGCCCAAAGCCATCTGCATAATATGAGTATTATCCATGCCTTGATAAGTAAAAATTGACACCAGTAAAGGCACCAAAATACCACCTCCACCAACTCCCAATAGACCTGATAAAAACCCTACCAGCGCCCCTAACGATATATACATCATCACATAAATCATTAATTGTATATCCATATCTTCTGTCCCTAATAATCAGATCTAAACTTTAAAGTGCTATAAGAAACGCAATAAAACACTTGCTTTAATACAGTCTACAACTTAAAGTTAACTTTAAGTCAATGTGTTATTTAAATTATCTAATATATAAGGCTGATACTATGGATATTGGAGAAGTGGCAAGAAGAACGGGGCTAACCCCAGCCACATTGAGATACTATGAGAAATTTGGTCTTATTCAATCAGTGGGACGTAGTGGGTTGAGAAGGGTGTTCCATAACAATGTGGTTGTAAAGCTAAAGCTTATAATATTGCTGAAAGATAATTGCTTTACGCTACAAGAAATCAAAGAGATGTCTGATAGGGATGAGGTTGATCGTCAGTTTTTATTGGCAAAAACTAAAGAGTTGAATCGTAGAGTTGAAGAGTTAACAGTGGTGTGTGATACGTTAAGCCATATCGTGCAGTGTCCAGAACAGGATGTCTTTGATTGTGATAGTTTTCAGCACTTATTAAATAAAAAAGGCGTTTCGGAGGTATAGCTGAGTGTTTATGATAGATATTATCTATATAAAGTCATCTTGGTTTAGGTTTCATTTGCATATAATTACGTAAATTATCACTTTCAAATCTAGTTGTTTTCCTAATTTTAGTAACTACCTGCTATAGCAAAATCTGTGATAACGCATCAATAATACGAGGGTATAAATCACCTTCAGCTAGTTTTGGTATTTCTTTAATCAGCTTATTAGAGGCTTTACCCTCATTCTTTTGAAAACTACGGATAATACGATCAGTATAATCATTAGGCATATCAATAATTTCTTTAATTGCTTCCCGAGCCTGATCATGGCGCAGTAAATAGATTGATTCAGCTTTCATATCATGAGTAATAACATGCTCAATAAGCTTGGATAAATAGGTAACATGTGGCGTTAAATCCAAAAACCGCCATACCGGCTCTGCTTGCTGTAACTCGTCGACCACTAGGTTGGATACAATACCATCATCATAAGCATCTGCTTTATCACTAAAGTGATAATTACCTTGCATACACTGCATTAACGGCTTGGAGATAACTTCTAGAATTTGGCTATATTCTTTTAGACTTCGTGTATTACCTGCAATAGCTTTTGAAATAGGAATAATAAGTGGATCTTCAGTGGCGCCGTCTCGCCTTAGAACGTCGTTGAATAAAAAGCGATGCAAACGTCCATTGCCATCTGCTAATGGGTGAATATAGACAAAACTAAATGCAATGACGGCACTGCGCATAATAGGCGACTGACCTTTAGTCTTATGCATAAAGTCAGCCAGCCCTTTTAGCTTATCCTCCAATTGAGAGTAGGGCGGGGCGATGTAGTGTACAATTTCATCATAATCGAGGCGTCTTTCACCAATAAATACCGGCGATTGGCGTACACCATAGTGAGTAAATACAGTGTCACCTAGCAAATGCTGTTGATAATCAGCTAAAGTTTTATTAGAAAAGGGTTGAGCGCTTTGACCCACATATCTTGCCATAAAGTCAGCAAAACGCTCTATACGCTTTATTTGCTTAGCTTCTCCTTCAATGGCAAAACTTGCTTTGCTTTCTCCCAATGTAAGCCAGACAGAGGCGCGCATTAATAAGTCTTCACCAAATTCATCATTAAGCTGATCTAGCATGGACGCTATGTCTAAACTTGAGGCGGTCATAAATCCGTCTGTTATAACCAACATAGGTGCAAAAGCTTTGGTGCCTGCAATGTTATTATTCACTCGCCATTTTTTATTTTTTTCAATATATGGCTTGGAAGCTGTTACTAGCTTTTTGTCATCTAATACATCGATATAATTGCCACCTAAATTTTCAGATGCTATTAACGTCTTATCTGTCAAAAATTCATATAAAAAAGCACAACGACGGGCATATTGACCCGTCGGTTCGCTATCCACCCAATCTTGTATAAGCTTGGCATCTATATCATTAAACAAACGTGACAAAAACTCAAAATGGGTGATTTCATGACGAAAATGGAACTGCAGGTGAGCAATGATGGTGTCATCAGGACGCATGGACTCTTGATAGACTTGATGTACAAATCCATTTTGACGATCTGTTTGGCGACGTGTACCAATACTGCTAGAGCTATAAATAGGCAACACTGGATAGATATTGGTATGCTGAATTAGCCACATAATACCTATAGGATCTTGCTTATTATGAAAATAATCCGTAGCGTATTGGTTGTCATTAATCATGGGTAATTAACTCAATTGTTTAGTTTTAATCGATTATAAACCCTGACTATGGCATGAAATCGATTATATTTGCAACAAATCGATTATATTTATATGTTTTTGCATAATTTTGGTTATATATAGCCCACGCAAAAGTCTAAACTAACGATATATAATCTTTTTATATTAAGTTATTTATAAATTGGATGAGAGTGAGACAAAGTGTTTAGTCTATCTATGGCACTGACATCACTGCACAATGTGTTGTTAGATGAGTTGGCTGAGCTAGGTGTGGACGGCGCTCAATATGATGTCTATAAAATAGATATTATGGAAAATGATTAATTTGGATCTGATTTTGTAGATATAAATCCTAATTCAAAAATTCCAGCTGTTGTTGATTATTCTGATCAAAACAACCCCGTTAAACTTTTTGAGTCTGGGGCTATCATGATGTACCTAGCCGAAAAGTTTGAAAAATTTATTCCACTTGCTACCGATGATGCAAATAAACGTGCCAGCTGCTTAAGCTGGATTATGTGGCAAGTGGGTAGTGCGCCTTATGTCGGCGGTGGGTTTGGTCATTAAACTAAACTAAAGAGTTACAGTGTTAACCTTGGTTAGCCTACTAGAGCAGCGCTTGTGCACGGGTGCCTTGTACCTCTTCTATCTGGACTCAACTATATATAAACGCACTTTAAATAGCTTTCTTTCTAAACACATCACTAATCGCTAAAATACCAAAAATGACCAAAGCACCCCCAATCCAAAAGCGCATCGTGGCGACCTCATGTAAAATAACCCACGCAAATAGCATTGCAAATAAAGGTTCTGACAATTCAACAACTTGTACTTTGGATGCAGGTAAATGCTTTAATGCACTCGTTGTACAATAAAAACCTAAGATGGTAGGGAAGATGGCCAAACCCAGCAAGCCTAAGACAGCTTGATAACCAATACTAATAGAATCAAACGTCACCATAAACGGAATAAATAAAAATAGGCTACCAAATAGCAGTAAGTATTTAGTAAGGTAAATACCGCCTTTTAAGCCAAAGCGCTGCATTAAGACTGAAAACACGCCATAACCACTGCCTGCCAATGAGGCAAAAATGACCAATTGCAGATTAACCTCACTGCTCCAGCTAATCACAAATATACCAACGACTGCCAAGAGTACGCCTACAATAGTGTTAATCGTTATTTTATTTTTAAGTAATAGGGCGCCAAATAACGTTGCCGATATGGTTGCTGTCGCCATTAATATAACGACCACATTGGCAGGATTACCGTATTGATAAGCCTGTGTCTCAAATACAAACAACGTAAAGATACCCAAAAAAGCACAAACCGCCACAGCAACCATGACTCTTTTTAAAGTAGGATTATTAAACTCTAGCGTTGCCACATCTCTATGTTGCTGTCGTATCGGTGTTTTACTCAGCAGCACAGTCAGTAGTAAGAATGCTATGAGCGTTTTAAAAAATGCAATATCGTTACTTTTTAATCCTGTATTCATCAATAAGATACTAATAATACCAATGGTAGCATTTAGGGCAGCAGCGGACAGTGCAAACACCGCACCTAAGGACTTGTTAGCGCTTTGAATACTTGTATTTTTAATCATTCGTTATCACTTTTTAATTTGCTTATTCAGACCTCAATAACACCCTTTAAATACTGTACCGCATAACCTGAGATAAGGACTCTATTGCCAAGCACTTCGCAGGTCAGCTCACCGCCACGACTAGATGCTTGATACGCAATCAGTTTATCTTTACCTAACCGCTCTGCCCATAATGGCGCAAGTGCTGTATGCACAGAACCTGTCACTGGATCTTCATTACCACGAATTGCTTGTGAAAAGTATCTAGAAATAAAGTCATACTGTTTATATTGCTTAGACTGCGCGATGCATGTCACACAAACCCCTAATGGTGCAAGCTTCGCCAATAGTGATTTATCTGGCTGTATATTCAAAACATCTTCTTCATTTTCATAAATAACAAAATAAGCCTGCGAATTTTTATACACCTCACTAGGCACTACAGGCAATCCATTAATGAGAGAATCGGGCAGGGCGTCACTAATCAAAACGGTTTTAGCGGTATTTTTAGAGTAAATACATTCGGGATTATTATTCGGAAAATCCATCATAATTTTACCGTCTTCACTCTTTTTGATAGCTAGACTGCCTACGGCATCGGCATAAAAGTTAACACATGACGCTGTAGGATATTCTGTAAACACATTAAAGGCGGATGCCAAAGTCGCATGACCACAAAAATCCATTTCTTTAAGAGGCGAGAACCAGCGAATATGATAATTTGGTACATTGGCTTCAGTTAAGGCATCCTTACGCTTCACCAAAAATGCAGTTTCAGACAGATTATTCTGCATAGCAATAGATTGCATCAGTGTATCGTCCAGCCAATCCTCAAGCATTATCACGCCAGCCGAATTACCCTTAAAAACAGTATCGGTAAAGGCATCTATTATCGTTAACTCTAATTGCATAATTTACTCGTTTTTTATAAAAATTATAGTTGAATAGTGACCGCTTTAGTTCTTCTGGAAAACTTTAACGTCAACAGCGTAAGCCCCGCCAAAATTAACAGCGATCCCATTACCTCAATTTCAGATAACGTCTCATCATATGCTAGCCAGCCAAAAAACAAACCCGATATAGGAATCAAAAGGGTATAAGGCGTCACCACAGCCAGACCATGTTTTGTAATCAGCCTATTAAAAATTGAGTAGCCGACGATAGTAATAATAAAGGCCTCAAAAAGTACCACAATCCAGCCTTTTAAACTTGGCCATTGCATCAATACGGATAAGTCAGTAGCAGTAATATTTGCATATAACAAAGCTAATGCCAAAACAGGTAGAGGGATAAATAAACTCGACCACACCGTAAAGCTCACTACATCTTTCGGCTTGGCGAGTTTGATAATGGCCTGGCTCAAGGTCATAAATACTGAGGCCAACAACACCAAGAGCAAGCTAGTAATACTAAAACCATCTGACTTAAACAGGCAAATAATCAACAACCCTATAAAGGCGACAAAGACACCAACTGCTTGCTGAGTAGCAAGAACCTCTTTGAAAACTGCAAGGGCAATTAAAATAGTCAAAAACGGGCTAGTTTGTAATATCAAGGATGACATACCAGACGGCATGCCTTGATAGACCGCTAAGAAGACCAAGCCCCACACGCCAATACCCAATGCAAAGCCATATATAACGACATAACCGATAGACACATCAGGTTTTTTTAAGAAGAACACTAAGGGTATCGCGGTAAATAAGAACCTTAAAAAAATAAATGTGAAGGGGTGCATATCCTCAAGTCCCCAACGAATAACCATAAAGTTAGCGCCCCAGACTAAGACGATAGTTAATAAAATAAGCTTTTCTTTTAGGTTCATTTTGAATCCAGATTTTTAATTTAGTTATGTCAAAGCCTCAGTTTTCAGAGTCTTAAGCCACTATAGAATCTAAAATCTATACAGTACCTACACAATTTAAATAACAATTAACGAAGTGTATTGATAAATAAGTCAATACAGTTTTGTTTTTGAAATAATTAATAAAATATTTTTGTAATAAATCTCCAATACAGTAGCTGTACAGTATCTAATACAGTTAAATAAGTGTTAGTCTAATTAACAATAACGTTTATTTTTAATTTAAATTACGGGTTGTAATTCATCTCAAGTTTCTGCTATTAAATTACAAATATAAAATGACTATGGACGGTGCCATGACCGATACCTATCGCTTAAATCCAAATATGACAAAGACGGAAGCTACCATTGATTGGATAACTAAGCGCATTGAGTGGCAAGTTTATAAACCCTATCAAAAGGTACCCTCTATCAGACAGCTGGCTAAGCTTCTGGGTATATCTAGCTTTACCGTATCTCAAGCATATGAGCAGTTGGTTGCTACTAATGTACTTACGGCAAAGCAAGGCTCTGGCTATTATGTAAATAATCCAGCTGTTGGAGAATCGAGAGTTGATAATGACGTTAAAGTAATTGATAAGAACCCTGAGATAGATACTAAATGGCTAGTACGCCAAATGTTCAGTGATACCCCGTTAGATAGAGCGCCAGGCTCTGGAGTGCTACCAAGAGAGTGGATACGTAATGACAAAATGGAATGGGCGATAAGACAAGTTGCCAATCAATCTGATGACTTTATTTATGATTATGGTGATATTCAGGGTTTTCTACCGCTGAGACAACAATTGGTGCAGTATTTGGGTGCATTAGGTATGCAGACTACGGCTGACTATATTATTACTACTGCAGGTATATCGCAGGCGGTACTGATGGTAGCGAATTTATTATTAAATGAAGGAGATGCTGTAATAGTAGATGAGCCAGGATGGTTTTGGTTATCTAGTAGTTTGCAACGGCACGGCTTTCAAGTGGTCAGCGTAAAGCGAGACCATCAAGGACCAGATATAGAACAAATGGCTCAGTTGTTTGAGCGATATCGCCCAAAAATGTATTTGACTAATAGTGTGCTGCACAATCCAACCTCTTACAACCTGCATCCAGCTAGAGTGCATCAAGTATTAAACCTTATCCATAAGTATGATGCTTATATATTTGAAGATGATTTATACGCAGCGTTATTACCGGAGGATAATGCGCTTAGATACTCGAGTCTAGATCAATTTGAACGTGTTTTTTATGCTACAGGATTTTCTAAATATATGGCTTCTGGCTGGAGATTAGGGCTGCTGGTATGCCCAGATAAGTTTATTGATGACGTAATTGGGATTAAAACGCTTAGTAATATGACTACGCCTGAGTTTGGCGAGCGGGTTATTCATAAGTTATGGACGCATGGAGAGAGTCGCCGTCAACTCAAAAAACTTCAGGAACACCTATACAATGCCCATCAAAATCTGCGTGAAAAATTAACAGCTATACAGCTTGAGTATCCTGAACATACGCAGCAAGGTATGTTTGTCTGGATTGATGTGGGCTGTGATACTGCCAAGCTTGCCTTAAAGGCTCACAATGAAGGTTGGCTTGTTGCCCCTGGAGCATTATTTAACCCCAATGGTGATTATTCTACTCACCTTAGACTTAATGTAGCGACTACAAGTGATGAGTTTTTGCGGTGGTTAGCCAATTATATAGCCGATGTAGTGAGCTAAATTAAATAATGAACAAGGGTGATAGAGCAGTTACCTAAGAAGCAAGGAAGCTATTTCATCTCGTGTTCATAAAGTTTAAGGGTAATTGTTATTAATCCATCTCTAACAATCATTTCTGAGCAATCTTTTTATATAAAGACTCCGCATACAAAATATTATCAGCAATCTCTTGAGCATATTTTTCTATATTGTAAGAGGGGTTACTGTTATTATCGTCTTTGTTATCCTCCTCAGACTTTTGATAATGAACACTTTGACTGCTAAAAGAAATGTAGGGCAACTCTACCCAAAAAGTGTCGGGGTGGTGCTGTTGTAGGTACTGCTGTAGGTATAGTCTCGTGTTTTGTAAAAGATTGGTTCTTACACGGTGAGTATCAAATGACTCTTTATACAGCTGCTCATCTTGCAATACCTGATCTGGAGTTAACTCGTCGGTATCCACTGACTGCGCTGGATCCTGATATTGATTATAAATCACAGCGTGCAAAGTCAACCCTCGCTGAGCTATAGCTTGTAGCGCAAGTAGCGTATGATTAATGCTCTCTAATGTTGCAGAAGTTACCAGTACCACTGGATGGCCTTGAGCTGCTATATAATCTATGGTCAGCAAAGACTCTGTCAAAGGAGTCATAATCCCACCTGACGTCTCTAACAATACCATTTCATATTTTAGTTTTAATTGTTGAGTGGCTACAGTTATCCGAGCTGGGTATAAAGGTATGTTCTCCAATGAGGCGGCTATATATGGCGGAGCTGCTGCCTTAAACACAAAAGGGCAGCTAACTTGTTGAAGATCAACGTGTTGCAGTGGTATTTGCATGATGTGTCTGTGAGTGACGATGTCTTCAGCTATCTTACTGTCACAGCCTGTCTCGATTAACTTTTGGGTAATGACATTAACCCCATTTTCTAATAGCTGTTTGGCAAGATAGCCTGTAGCATAAGTTTTGCCGATTCGGCTATCGACACCAGTTATAAAAAATACACTCATTATTTTTTCTGCTTATTTCTCTATCGTTTGATACTAGCGTAGCTTACGTGGTAATGCTGTTTTAAACGGTCCATTGATCATTAACGATGGCTACCAAATAGTATTTGCTCTGGTACTCTTCAAATACTAAGCGCATGGCTCGCCAGTCCATTCCTTGATACTCAGGATTTTTGCCAGAATGATAAAATTCAACAAAATCAGCGCCCGGATAAGCCTCTTTCAGATTGTTTAAGCTATTACCTGAGCCTTGAAACTTATTAAAAGTGGCATGCTCAATATCATATTGTTCTGCAGCTACCCAGTTGTTTAAGAAATCGGGTAGGGTAGTAATGTACAATTCGCCGCTACCGTCTTTAGCACCCCAAGTAAACTTAATTCGAGATTGCTGTAAATAGGTGGTGAATTGCTCTCGGCTAAACACCTTATCGCTGTCTTTATGCACATAAGCATACATGCTAAAGCGTACGCCCTTTGTCGGATGAATGTACGCTGTCAACGCTTGATAGTTGTCCTTAGCTAAATATTTCTGAATCTGCTCAGCTTGCTGCAGGATTTGGGCTTCTTTGCTTTGTGAAGCTAAGTTTTGGGTAGTAGCAGCAGAGTTATTGTTGGAGTTTGAGCTGTCATCAGATTTGGCTGTAGAATCAATACAACTATTTGCAGACATGGAGGGCGTAGCACAAGAGCTGGCAAGTAGGCAGGCAGTCAATATAGCCAACAGCTTGGGAGAGGTTTTTAAGGAGCTGGAGTAACTATCAGGCTTTAGCAGCTGAGTCATGGTGCATTATCCTAAATACTTGTATCAAATATATGAGTGTACGTAAATTCAGAGTAGGTTGACTAAATGCTATTTTAGCTCCTGTGTGTCAGCTATCTCAGCGATTAATTTGGCAACATACTTAACCATTGACGGTGATACGCTTGGACAACCCTCTACAGAGTCTGAGACATACGCTAAGTTTACCCAATAAGTTTGTGAATGGTGTTGCTTTAGATAAGCCTGTAAGTAAGTTTGGGTATCATCAGTAATATCACTATCAGGCTCATATTCTGAGGCAAGATACTTATCAGGCTCATATTCTGAGGCAAGATACTTATCAGGCTCATATTCTGAGGCAAGATACTTATCAGGCTCATATTCTGAGGCAAGATACTTATCAGGCTGCCACTGATTATAAATGACAGCATGCAAAGGTATCTGGCGCTTAGCAAGTGCTTCAATGCTTAATAAAGTGTGGCTAATACTGCCTAAACGTCCAGAAGTCACCAATATCACTGGGTAGCCTTGGCTAGCAATATAATCAATAGTAAGTAAAGACTCAGTGAGTGGCACCATCAGTCCGCCAGCACCCTCAAGTAGCACAATATCATAGCTATCGCTTAGCTGCTTTGTGGCTTGGGTAATCACTTCTGGCTCAATTAATTGACCCTCTAGTGCTGAAGATAGATGCGGTGAGGCGGGTCTTTTGAACACATAAGGGCAGGTGAGACCTTGATAATCCACCTCTTGTAGATCTATGCCCATCATAGCTCTATGCGTAATGATGTCTTCGGCAATATCTTCACAGCCTGTCTGCACCAGTTTTTGGGTAATTACTGATATAGAGTAGCTATTGGTTGCATTATTAGAGCCGGCTTGCTGTGTTTGTTGTAACAAAGCTTGGGCTAAAGCGGCGGTAGCATAAGTTTTGCCGATATCAGTATCTATGCCACTGATAAAAAATACGCTCATGCCCAATACTCCTCCAAAACTTTGGTAAATCGCTCACAAAGTAGCGCCAATTCAGCATCATCCATAATAATAGGTGGCATCATATATACCAGCTTGCCAAAGGGTCTAATCCATACTTTATGTTTTATCAATAATTGCTGAAAACGTGGCATATCAACGGTTTCATTTAACTCAATTACCCCGATAGCACCCAAGACTCGTACTTCAGCTATCTGTTTATATTCATTTAACGGCTGTAAATACGACTTTAATTGCGACTCAATATGACGGGCACGTTTGGCATAATCCCCGTCAATAATAAGCTCTAGTGAAGCTAGAGCCACAGAGCAGGCTAGGGGATTGCCCATAAAAGTAGGGCCATGCATTAGTGCTGCATACTCACTATTAGCAATACTATCAGCCACATAGCGTTGGCATAACGTGGCGGCAAATGTCATATAACCCCCAGTTAAGGCTTTGCCTAAAGTCATAATATCTGGTGATATATCGGCATGTTGGCAGGCAAACATTTTGCCTGTACGACCAAAACCTGTAGCTATTTCATCTGCAATCATTAATATGTCATATTTATTACAGAGTTCACGTATTAATTTAAGGTATTCCGGCGAATAAAAGCGCATACCGCCAGCACCTTGTACAATGGGCTCAATGATGAAAGCGGCCATTTTATGCTGATTTTGTTCAAAAAATGTACACAAATTATCTCTGGTACTTGCTGTTAACGGGGTATCATAGCCAGCATCAGGCTTATCGACAAATAACTGTACCGGCAGCTGTTTGCCATAAATACTGTGCATACCAGTCACAGGATCACAGATACTCATGGCATGCCAAGTATCGCCATAATAGCCTGAGCGGGTAGTTGCTATCTGATTGCGATAGGGTTTGTTTTGTGACAATTGGTACTGTAGAGCCATTTTTAAGGCGACTTCAACAGCGATACTGCCGCTATCAGCATAGAAGATAGCATCTAAACCTTTGGGAGCTATAGAGAGCAGTTTTTTGCCCAAATCTATAGCAGGCTGATGGGTTAAACCGCCAAACATAACATGGGCCATGTTTGATAGCTGAGCTGTAACTGCGGTATTTAATTTGGGATGATTGTAGCCGTGGGTGGCTGCCCACCAAGATGACATGCCATCGATGAGTGCATCACCAGACTTGCTATACAGATAAACGCCGTCAGCTTTGTCGATAACTAAGTTGGGATATGATGGCGGCAGACTCGCGTATGGATGCCACAAATGATTGTGATCAAAGTCATCAAAGTTTTCAGCTGGTAGATTAGAATTATTATTTAGCATAGTGTTGGATAAATCGTTATCAGAAAATATTTATGAGAAATGAAATCAGCCGAAATATGTTAGCATTAATCACAATCGATATGGACCCAAGCTGATTATTTATAATTACAACTAGTTGTTGATAAGTTCAAACGATAGACGGATTAAAATAGAAGATTAATAGAGATTCAAAATCTTCTAAAACCGGTTGGTTTGTTTTCGCATAATGTATATTATGTTAAATAAGGTCTATTAGGCTAATACCTATCAGTATTCTACGTTATCTAAAACAAATAGCTACTATCAACTACTGAGCTCTTATTTGATCTTATAAAAATTAATAACTGTTACCCCACTCTCAACACTTTATTAGCAATTCAAACTGAAGAGGCGGGTTACCAAGTTTTTTATTTAAAAGAAAACAGAAATTATGCGCCAGAATCTTACGCGTTAAACGATGAGACAAATGCCATAAATCTCTAGCACGTACTTTCTGTATATTAAAGCAGTCAGACAATTGACCAATAACAGTCTCAATATTACGTCGATAACGCATCAATCGATTAACATCAGACTTAGGTCTATTATCTGTCATATTGCGTCTTAGCGGTGTTTGCAAATCAATACCCTTTGATGCAAAGTGCTGTGTTAACTCAGGGCGGATATA
>NZ_JMKP01000049.1 GCF_000685805.1 Psychrobacter phenylpyruvicus DSM 7000 = NBRC 102152
ACCACCGTTGACGTTAACCTAGGCAGTGACAGCAGCATTGAACCTGAAGACATCGAGAAGATTGAATACACTGATGTAGACGGCAACCCAGTGGTGCTTGAGACGCCAGAAGAGATTGCTGACTTCTTAGAAAATGGCGCAACTGTCTTAATACCAGCAGGAGAGACCAAAGCGCCAGCGATCAAGCTGACGCCAAAAGACGATGACATCTATGAGGTGTCAGAAGACGTTGTTCTTGAGATCAGTAGCCCACAAGGCGCTAAGCTAGGCGAGAGCATAAAAGACACAGCTGTCATCAAAGACGAAGCGGATGAGGACGGCAACCCAACCGAGGGTGACAAACCTGAAGTTAGCATTGCAGCTACTGCTCCAAAAGCTATCGAAGGAATAGATAACACCCTAGTATTTGAAATCACTCAAGATAATGTTAGTGAATTTGACACAACTGTTGACGTTAAGCTTGGCGCAGATAGTACTATTGAAGCTGAAGACATTGCATCAATCAGTTACACTAAAGCCGATGGTACCCAAGTTACTCTAGGTGATCAAGCTGCCATTGAAGCATTCTTGACCAATGGTGACAGCATAAAAATACCAGCAGGTGAAACTGCAGCACCAGCAATTATCGTTACAGTCGTAGACGATGATATCTATGAAGTGTCAGAAGACATGGTTCTTGAGATTGGTAATCCAGAGAACGCTACAATAGGCACACCGAGTGCAACAGGCGTTATTTTAGACGAGAACAACGGTGATGATGATAAACCGACTATTACTGTGGAAGATGCTGAAATAGTAGAAGGTTCATCTCTTGTTCATACTGTTACTTTAGATAAGGCTACTGATGCTCCAGTTAGCTACGACTTAGTACTGGAAGATGGCACAGCAGTGGTAGGAGAAGATTACGACAATACGTTAACGTTCAGTAATGGTGTTACTTACGATGCTACAACAGGTCAAATTACGATACCAGCTGGCGTTACTGAGTTTACAGTTACTTATCCTACCATCTCGGATAATGAGATTGAGTATGATGAAACTACTAAACTAACTATTGGAGACTCTACAGCTACAGGTACAATTCTTGATGATGATGTTCCCGCATTGGTTATAAACGATATTGCGATTACTGAAACAGATGAAGATCAAGTTGTACAATTTACAGTTTCTATTGAAGATACTACTCGTTTACCTTTAGAGGCTATTACTGTTGATGTTGAGATAGAGCATGTCAGTACTGTATCAGGTGATGTCAGTACAACTGTAACTCAAGTTACTATCCCAGCAGGGTCTACATCGGCAACAGTTGATGTTACTGTAGTTGGAGATGATTTCTGGGAGCCAACAGAAACCTATAATGTTAAATTATCTAACCCTAAAAATGCTACCATCTCGGATGATACTGGGGTTGGCACTATCATTAACGATGATATAACCGCAGTTAATGATGTAGGTACAGCCGTGGAAGGTGGTGGTAATGATAATACCGATGGATCTAAAGATGCCACTGGTAATGTTCTAGACAACGATGATCCTACTAATGTCAATGCTACGGTTACTGGAATTCGTACTGGAGCTAATGAGGGTTCAGGTACTGTCGGAAAAGTTGGTACTTCTCTACACGGAACTTATGGCACATTAACTCTTAATTCAGACGGCTCATATACTTATGAAGTAGATGATGAAAATACTACGGTTCAGAGGCTACAAGAGGGTGAGAAGCTATTAGAGTCATTTAACTACACAATGTCTGATGGTACGTTAGAAGATATTGCTGTACTAGATATCACCATTCAAGGTAATAACGATGCGCCACAGATCCTTGAAATTACCTCTACACGTGTATCAGAAGAAGGCTTAACGGCGGAAACATCTGCTGACAATGGTATTAAAGATAACTTCAGCTTTAATGAAACTGATCAAATATTTAGAGATGCAGTTGATAATGAGATTTCTGATGAAAAAGAGGCTCTTGAAACTGCCAAGAGTAATCTTGCCGAAAATCCAAATAACTCTGATCTGTTAGCAGCGGTTACAGCCGCTGAAGAAGCGCTTGAGCAAGCCAGAACTGTTGCTGAACAAAAACACATTGAACTTAAAAATGATCAAACAGACTCAGCAAGTGATACAAGGGGCATGATTACCTTTACAGATGTTGATAACTTTAAAGCCAGCGACTTTACTATTGTACCAACCGGAGCAGAGGTTACCGTACAAGGTAACGCAGTTTCATGGGAATGGATAGATACAGCAGATACACCAAGAACCTTGAAAGGAACTGCTGAAGTTAATGGTAATGTAGTGGATGTCATGACTATTGAAGTTGGAGAAAGTGTTAAGAATGCAAATGGTAATTATGAGGCGCCGTATTCTGTTACCTTGATGCATGCCATAGACCATCCAAGTAATAATGATGAAGATGTACTTGAACTTCAATTCAATACAGTGGTTAGTGATGGTATTGATGGTTCGATCGCTAAACCAATTTCTGTATTTGTTGAAGATGATCGTCCAACTGTTGCTGAGGGTAAAGATACTATTTTACTAGAACCAGTTACTTCTAATGTTCAGTTAATTGTTGATACTTCAGGTAGCATGGGATGGTCATCCGGTGTTAGGGATAGCTTCTTCCTTTTTGATCAAAATGGGGACTTAATTACTTTAACGAGTGATGAAGGTGCGGCCATATATAATGAAGGTATAGACATTTATGCTACTAATGGTAGTCAATTATATACTTATGGAGCTAATAATGATTTAGTACATTTCCAAGATGGGTATAATGTATCTACTGGTGGGCAGGGCAAGCCTCCTGCTGGGCATATTAAGGCCACTGATCCAAACTATGGTTACTATTATATAGATAGTGCTAACGGTGCTGTTTCCCTTCAAGTAGGATCAAATACTCAATACGACGTATCTGAAGGTGTATGGAAGGTATATTATCAAGGAAAAGAGCTAGGCAGAGTTGTAAATCAAAGTGAGGTAAAAGTCGCTAAATATGTTACAGATTTTGATGACAATAAAGTAGGTGATACGATATCTATCGAGCGAGGCTTAAGTCGCATGGAGGTAACTCAAAATGCAATACTGGATATGATAAAGGCGTATGAAGATATAGGTAGTACTAAAATACAGATTATTGATTTTGATATAGAAGGTAGAACGTTCAAGGATAGTAAGTGGCTTACTGTACAAGAAACTATGGATATCTTATTTGATCTGGAAGCAGGAAACGCTACTAACTATGATTCAGCTTTAGCGACAGCGATTAAAAACTTTGATAAGCCTGGCGCTATTGATAAGGCAGATTACAATAGAACCTACTTCTTAACAGATGGTTTCCCTAATCGAGGCCAAAAAGGAGATAGTTTATTTGGTAGTAATAATGTTGAAGAAGCTGGTGGTATAAGTCCTACAGAAGAACTCGAATGGAAAACTTGGCTTTCTCCAGATGGTGAACCTAATAATCCAAGGCAGACATCGAGTGTCGCACCAGATGGCATTACAGCGTTTGCCTATGCTATGGGAGACCCTAGCAACGTAAATGTTGATCTAATTCATCCAATTGCCTACGACGGTGTAACTGGACATGACATGGATGGTCAGCAAGCTGATTTTAGTAATTTAGCTCAGCAATTACTTAACTCTATCCCTGCTCCAACTTCAGAGGACAGAGACTTAATCAATGGCTCATCTTCAGACTTTATTGGAGGTCTAGGTGCTGATGGTGGTGGTTTTGTTTCTATAACTATTAGTGGTATTACTTATGAGTATGATCAGGAAGCTAACACGGTTACAGCTGAGGATGGTTCTACAGTAAATTATGATCCAGCAAAACATTTATTAACCGCAACCTCTAGCTTAACTGGTGGTATATTCTATGTTCATATGGATGATGGTACTGCTCCAGATGGAACAGCTTACAGTAAAGGTCAGTATAGTTATCAGACAGGCAGTACAGTGTACGGTTATAAAGAGCCTATTTACTTTAATGTAAAAGATGCAGATGGTGACATTGTTTCATCTGAACAGCTGATTGATGTCTATCGATTGAAAGCTAATAATGACAGCATTATTACTACTCAGACTGGTGAAGTTACGATTGACTATAAAACGCTAATGGCTAATGATATCACTAGATTGTCTACTGAGTTTAATGGAGCTACTGAGTCTGTTGTTGGTGCAATAGGTACAATTACAGATCCTAATACTGTTACAGTCACTTTAGACAACTTTAAAGCAAGATTTAATTACTCAATTAGTGATGGAGGCTTTGATAGTAATGCTGTAGTGACAATAACTCAAGTCTCGGGTGAGCAAGGAATCGATGCTCAAGGCGAAACTTTTGTGATAGTTAGAGGTGATCGTACCGACAACACTATTATTGGTAGTGATACAACTGGTACTAATATTGATTATGAAGTTTTCTATGGTCGCGGTGATGACGATATTATTCAAGGCGGAGGCGGTGTCGATAAGTTCTTCGGCGGTACAGGTAATGATACCTTCCTCGTTGATCTAGAAGATGTTGAAATTGATGGTGGTGCTGGTAAAGATACTATAGTATTTGACTCCAGTGTAGGTGCAGCTGATGTGTCTGAATTTATATCCACAACTGAAATTAGTGATATTGAGGTTCTTGATCTGTTTGATGGTGTCAATCAAACCTTAACGATTTCAGACGTTACTGTTGAAAGAATCACAGACTCTAATAATACATTGTTCATTAATGCTGAGAAGGATGATACTATTATCTTAGAAGGCTTTACGGAATCTGTTAATAGTAATCAAGCAGGCTATAACATGTTTGAATCAGCTAATGCTACTATCTATTTAGATATTGATAACGTACCAACTATCATATAATTTAATAGTACTTTAAAAAACGTTTCCTTAGTAAAGTAAACCCCATAAGTTGGATCCAACTTATGGGGTATTTTTTAATTTATTCTTGCACTAAGCCTTGTTTGTTGACCTATGATTATTATCTTGTACAACTTTATCTTTAATCTCTTTCACCACTTCAATGGGATCTAATTCTAGTGTATTGCAATACTGAATAAATTCAATGACATCTAGACGCCTATCTCCTGTTTCAACTTTTCCAATAAAAGAGTAAATAACACCCATACGATCCGCTAAATTGCGTTGGGATAAGCCTAAGTCTTTTCGCCGATTTTTTAAGTATTGACGAAGAAACTCATGTTCAGTCGAGTGTATTGATTTTCTTAAATTGCTCATTTGGTATATTTTAGGCTCAAGGTACTAAGAACCTGTTTTGGGTTCTATGTTGTTTAATAGAGCTTAAAGGTGAGGCGAGACAGTAAGGACGAAAAAATTTGACAGCATAGGCCTATAAGCGACATTATTTTTTTATTATGCGGAATGATGACCATGAACAAACCGGTGCCAATATCGCAAATAATGATAGGCTCTAAATTAGGCGAAGATGTGGCAGTGCTTTTAGGGGTGATTGAGGAGGTAAGTGATTGGAGGTAAGTTATTGGAGATAAGTTATTAGGGTTAGTGGTAATATATGGAACATAACTAATTTAATTTATCCAAAATCATACTATGACCACAAAAACCAAAATCCTAGGTAAGCTAAATCCTGAAAGCTATAGCCCACTGCCATACTTTATCGAAAGAGTACCGGCGGGATTTCCCTCACCGGCAGCTGGCTATGTTGAAGCCAGTATTGATCTAAATGAGCTGTGTATCAGTCATCCCAACGCTACATTTTTGGTGCGGGCAGGGGGCTTGTCTATGATTGATGCCGGTATTTATCCCAACGACTTGTTAGTAGTAGACCGTAGCTTAGAAGCCCAGCACTGCGACATTATTGTTTGTGCTATCAATGGCGAGTTTACGGTAAAGGAGCTGTGTCTGGAGCCGACTCCTAAGCTGGTTGCTTATAATCCAGACTTTGACGATATTATTCTGGATGATGAAATAGACTTTGAGGTATTTGGGGTGGTAAAAAATATCATTCGTGAAGTAAAACGTGGCCGAGGCCAAAACCGACGTCCGGACTTTTAACGGGTTATATAGTTTTATCATGGTTTCATCATCGTTATATTGCCTCTATTATTGAAACTAGCTGTTTGCAACTCCCTATCATCTTTATCACTCAATCAACTCTAACTCTCTCCTAGTCCATAGCGCATTACTAAACCCTCAATTTTATTACTACTTTTAATACTAAACGACATCTGCCGTCGTGAATCCACTGAAATCATTGTTATACAGCTGTATTTGGTTACGCCTCTTTGATATCTTAGCGGTAAATAAACATTAAATAGCTTACGGCTACTGATAATTACTATAAGCGCTGTATCGTTAATATTAATCCACTCAATTTAAACCCTAATCTGAAAAATAGTTACTGGGATGATCCCATGTATGCCCTTATTGACTGCAACAGCTTTTATGCTTCCTGCGAGAAGTTATTTCGACCGGATTTAAAGCATAAACCAGTGGTAGTGCTGTCTAACAATGATGGTTGTGTTGTGGCTCGCTCGGCTGAAGCGAAAGCATTGGGCATAAAGATGGCGGTGCCTTATTTTCAGGTAAAAGACTTCTGTCAGCAACACAAAGTAGAGGTATTTAGCTCAAACTACGCGCTGTATGCCGATATGTCACAGCGGGTAATGAGTACTTTAGAGTCTCTGTGCCCTACCGTGGAAGTCTATTCTATTGATGAAGCTTTTTTGTACTTAGCTGATTATCCAGTCGCTATGCAGGATTTAGAAGCTTATGCCAAAAAAGTTAAGCATATTGTTCAGCAGTACACTGGTATTGCGGTCGGGGTAGGTATTGGAGAAACCAAGACTTTGGCCAAGCTCGCTAACCATGCTGCCAAAAAGTACCCTGCCACTAAAGGGGTTTGTGTTTTAACCAATCCACGCTGGATACGTAGATTAATGCAAATCACTGATGTAGCAGAGGTGTGGGGTGTCGGTCGCCGTTATAAGCATAGGTTAAATGCTCTAGGTATCGAAACGGTATATCAGTTAGCTATCTGTGAGCCTGCTAAAATTCGTCAGCATTTTGGGGTGGTGTTAGAGCGAACCTGTTTGGAGCTAAATGGACAGTCTTGTCTGGGTATTGAACACGATGAACCAAAAAAACAAATCATATCCTCCCGCTCATTCTCCCAGCGTATTACCTGTCAACAAGATTTAGAGCAGGCCATTTGCAGTCATGCAGCAACTGCAGCCAGTAAGCTGCGTAAGCAACAAAGTGTGTGTAGCCTAATGACGGTCTTTGCCAAAAATAGTGCTTTTAGCAAACAACAGCGCTATACCCCTATATCCGGTCAGTATCAGTTTTGCACCCCAACCGCAGACACTAGGCTGATGGTCAGTGCTGCTAGACAAGTATTGGCTAGGATTTATAAAGATGGGGTGCGTTATGCGAAGGCGGGCGTGATGTTATCAGGTATTTGTCAGCATGATGAGGTGCAGCTGGATTTGTTTCAGCAGGCTTCAACTCAACAAGATATTGATGAAGAACAAAGACAGTCGGCATTAATGGCGGTTATGGATGAGTTAAATAGTAAATTTAAGCAGGACCACAATCAGCAAGCGGCGTTATTTATCGCGAGTGAAGGTATAAAAGAGAACCAAACTTGGCAGATGAACCGTCAGCTATTAAGCCCCTGCTATACCACGCGGATTAGTGATGTTGTTGTGGTTAAGTGAGGGTCTGGCTTAAACTGTGATGCCGATCCTAAGATTTTTGCAAATATTTTAATCAAAAAAGTGAATTAAAATATAATTTTATTTGGGATTAAAACAGCGGAACAATTTGATAAAGCAAAAAATTTACCCATTTATGGCGCTATGGTTGATTCAACGAAGTCATTTATAAATATCAAATAACTAAATTGTTTTTTATAAGCTTCACAAAACAAGCATCATATAGATGGAATGAACCCCATAAATTGTGTCCAACTTATGGGGTTAAGTTTACATTAGAGATTAGGGCTTTCAGCTATCAATATTTTAGAATTATGAACGGCTCTATTAATCTAAAATAAATTTCTATAAATTACAGCAGCTCTTTACGCAGCTGCGCTGGGGACTTCGGTGACAACAAACCTGGCGCCACATCGAACACTGTTTTTGCCCCAGTTTCACCAGCTTTATTCATTTTATAAACCGCACGAGCATAAGCCACGAGGACGCTAGAGGTGAACTCAGGGTTACTACCTAGCTTTAACGAAAACTCTATAGTCTGATTGTTTTTCTGGTCATCATTACCACTCACGCCACTACGAATGACAAAACCACCGTGGGGCATCTTTTGGTGCTCACGATCAAAGGTTTGTTGGCCAATAAAGTTTACCGTGGTGTCATAATCAGCGAAGTAATCAGGCATGGTCACAATGGCATTGCGTACGGTGTCTTCATCTGCACCTTCTTCTAGGACCACATAGCATTCGCGGGTATGCTTCTCGCGGGTGCTAAGCGTAGGCTGCTCACCACTACGAACTCGTGCCATGGCAGATTCTGAAGGCAACGTATATTGCACACCTGACTTAACTCCATCCACGCGGCGCACCGCATCTGAATGACCTTGACTTAAGCCTTTACCCCAGAAGGTATAAGTTTCACCAACGGGTAAAATGGCTTCACCGTATAAGCGGTTGATAGAGAATAAACCGGGATCCCAGCCTACAGAAAGCAAGGCTACTTTGCCGGCTTGCTTGGCAGGAGCATCTAACGACTCAAAATACTCAGGGATTTTGGCATGAGTATCAAAGCTATCGACGATGTTAAATAAAGCCGCCAGCTTTGGGCCTTGCTCAGGCAAATCAGACTTAGAGCCACCACATAAGATCAGCACATCTATCTCATCTTTGTATTGCTCGATATCATCCATGGCATACACAGGCACGCTATTGTCAATCAAAGTAACGGTAGCAGGCTCACGGCGACTGAATACACCGACTAATTGCATATCTGGACATTGATTGATAGCGGCTTGGGCACCGCGACCTAGGTTACCATAACCGGCGATGGCAACTTTGATAACTGGTTGTGTCATTATAATTCGCCTTTTAAGTAGTACATTTTATTTAATAAGTTGTGCGGTAAATTGCACTAAAACAGCTTAGTAATTTTAAAGTTTTGATTATATCAGAGGCGGAGTTGATCGAACCAGTTGTAAAATACTTAGATACAACTGCCAAAGTTAATAGATAGAAAGAATAAAGAGCCACCCATATACAACTTATATTTTTGTCTTATAAAAGAAAATTTCAGAAGTTAAAATCATACTTAAGCTTGTTTAATAATTCACCCTATAGGTACAATGGGATTATTCATTAACAGTAGAGGTAAGGTATGGATACAATGTTAACAAGCCCAATCACTGATAAATGCGCGTGGAAAGGTCAAGATATCGCCGATAAAGATGATTGGATTATAAAGTTAGACCCGCATTTAATATCTGTTTTAGATAGTGCCCTTAAAACCATTCAAACTAAAAAGCTACAAGCCCCCAATTTTGAAAAAAGTGATGTGCCTATTGATGACGCCGCCTTTTTGACCCTGGTAAATGAGGTGTCTGAAGAATTAGAGAACGGCTATGGCTTTATTGTGATTAGAGGCCTTGATGCTTCTGTTTACAGTGAACAAGATTTAATCGATATTTTTTATATTCTAGGTCTGTATTTAGGTGTCCCTGTTATTCAAGACAAAGGAGGTCAGCTATTAGGCTTGGTAGAGAATGTTGGTGATGTCAATGACAAACAGACTCGAGTTTATCAAACCAATGAGAACCTACCTTTTCATGCCGACTTATCAGATGTTGTGGGACTGCTTTGTATACGCAAGGCAATGACAGGTGGTGAGAGTAGTTTGGTTAGTTTTTCTGCGGTATATAACACTATTTTGAAAGAATACCCTCAATACCTAGGCTACTATTATCATCCCGCCTATTTAAATCATCTAGGCAAAGAGGGACCTGGGCTAACACCGATGTTTAGCTATTGGGAGGGGAAGCTGGCTTGTCGTTATCTAAGAAAGTACATTGAAACTGGGCATGAAATAATGAATGTTCCTATGTCTCGTGTTCAGATAGAGGCTTTAGACATATTTGATGAAATAAGTCATCGTCCAGAGTATAGACTAGATATGATGCTTGAGCCTGGGGATATCCAGCTATGTAATAACTACGTGGTTATGCATTCAAGACAATCTTTTGAGGATTATCCTGAAGCCGATAAACGCCGAAAGCTAGTAAGATTATGGCTTAAAATGGCAAATGCTAGGGAGCTTGCTCCTGATTTTCCAGGTAAGAATGGATACCTCTTATAGTAATTTATAGTAATGCTGTTTACCTAAAAATATAAAATTTCAGATTCAAGGATGTCTTTATGAAACCCGTCTATCTAGCTTTAACTTTATCTATTGCCACCTTAATGGGATGTAGTAATGAAAATAATACCAATTCAGCCAGCTCTAGTAGCAGCGATAAGTTAGATCAGGCGGGTGTTGTTGAAGCAAAAAAATATGAGCCGTGCGTGATACCAGAAGTGGAAGGTTACCAGCAAGTGGGCTGTCTACGAGATGGGCTAGCCGGTGTTGTGAGTCGCAATGACGCAGATCCATATACTATGAAAAATAGAGTGGGTTATGTCGATCAACAGGGTAAGTTGGTTATTCCCTTTGAATATGATGGGATTGTGGCAGGGGAAGGCGGTGAAGAAATTACCTTTAATGACTTCTCTGAAGGGTTGGCTGCCGTTACTAAAAACGAAAAATTTGGTTTTATTAATACTAAGGGCAAAGTGGTCATACCTTTACAGTATGATTGGGTAAATAATTTCTCTGAAGGGTTGGCCGTAGTTTCTAAGAATGGACAATATGGTGCGATTGATAAAACCGGTAAAATAGTTATTCCTATTGAGTATGATTGGTTAGGTGATTTCAATGAGGGCTTTGCTGCTGCTGGTTTAGCCTCTGAGAATGAGGCTTCTAAGTATGGACTAATCGATAAAAATAATAAGGAAGTCATACCTTTCATCTATGATGGCATGGGTAATTTTAGTGAAGGCTTAGTAGCGGTTCAAAAAGACGGTAAGTGGGGCTATGTTAATAAAGAGAACAAGCCAGTTATTGCTATCAACCTAGACTATGAACAAGTTAATGACTTCTCAAATGGGTTAGCCGCTGTCTTTAGTTTTGAAGAAAATAGTGACAATATGAAGTATGGCTATATTGATAAAACTGGCAAGCTGGTCATTCCGATGAACTTTACCCGAGTATATTGGGAGGATAGTGAAGGCAAAATTGACTTTAAGAATGGCTATGCGCTGGTGAATGACAGTGAAGGTCGCCAGTTTTGTATTGATACCAAAGGCAAAGAAGCTGAGTGCCCAGCCGGTATCGATAGTTCTCATAAGTACTTTAATGATGATTATGAGGCAGATGCGTTCGTTGTGACTGATATGGCTACTGATGAACAGGTCGGTGTTAGCACTGGAGAAATAGATATAAATACCCAGCCGGTATTAGCCACACTAAATAATATGCGGCAAGTGGATTGGACTTGGGATAATTTTGCGGCTCTGCCAAACACAGAAGGGTTACAAGACGACTATTATATTAAAAACCGTTATATGTTGGTTCAAACAGTCGTTGATGGTGATCCTCTGACTACTGTTACTTTTTATGGTAGCAAAAAACGTCCAGAAGTGGCGGTCATCGAAACTCGACGTTGGGGTGGTGAGGACGCATACGCAAGATTAGATACGCTAAAAGGTATTGAGAAATTAAGCAGTAACTGCAACTTCAAAAAGCTGTCTTTCAGTGAACAGGTTAAAGAAGATGACGGATTTGAGTATGAAAATGGAGGTTATTTAGATTTCCAGCAAGTCTATTTGCTACCAAAAAATATGCAATCTTTGGGTTCTGCCAAAACCGATTTATATATGGCCAGTTCGCAAGCTACTTCTTACGTTATAACTGGATCGTTCCAAGAGCAGGGCTATACTATGTCTATTATTACTCCTAATAAAAACAAGCTAGGCCAGTATATTAAAGACTATGGATGGGATACTGATAAGAAGGGTAAAGAGGTTAGCTGCCGGGTTGATTAACTAAAGGTTTAAAGGGACATTGATATGTTGATTAAAAAGACTTTAGCTTGGGCTGTATTAGCGCCATTATTAATGACAGCCTGTACCGCCAGCCAGACACAGGTGATTAATAATCAAATTAATACAGTCACCGAAAGCATAAACAAATCAGCGACCAAAGTTATAGTAGATAAAACCAACGCAGACACCGTAAAAACACCTGATATGAATATAGGTGAGAGGGCTAGAGTTGAAAATCTTGGAGTTAAAAGAGCTCAATATGAGCATCTTCTGCCTAGTAATGATTATTCACTGTACGATTTTAAATACCAAAGTGCTCAAGCCGAAATTAAAAGGGTAAATGGTTTTGATTTAGTTAAGACAGCGTATGCCTTTACTAATAATCCTCAAGGCGTGCGTTTCGCTATATTGGCTTTGGTCGATCCAAGAACTAAGGAAGTCGCTCATTCTAGTATACGTATTGTCTCTTCGACTGGGACAGGTGATTTTGTGGTAGATAGCAGTATTACGGACCAACAACGTAAACAAGCACTGACACGTGATTTTAGGATGGCTATTGATGCTGATGGACGAGTGTTTGATTTAAAAAAAGCGCCTGAGGGGTCAAAAGACTATTGTACCGATAAGGGTTGCCGTTATGAAAGAGCTTACGATTTAAAGATATCTCCAGAGTTTCTGTTCTATTATGCAAATGGTGGGGCACTTAATTTAGTATCCGATAATCGGCCTGTGGTTATTTATTTACCGAAAGAGATGATGGTGGATTTTTATAATGGTTTGAAGACGGCTTCAAGATAGGTAGACTGAACATAATCTATAACGAGTTTAAATCCAGACGGTTTTATTTGTCTGGATTTAATTCACTACTACAGGTGCAGGGGGCTTAATTATTCTATAACCATATTGTGTTGATAATGGGATATTTAAATCGACTAGGACATCTAACTATTTCGCTGATCTTTCTTATGATGAAATTCTTCCATTACTTGTCTTTACCGTTATTGTATCCTAGTACATCAAAACTAAAATATTTGTATTTATCTCCTTCATCTTTGTCATAAATAAAGCAATAAGGTTGGTCGCGATAGGGTGCACCACGTCTATACTGCTCCCAATTTCCACTAAAGCAAAATTTATTGGAGTTAATATTAAAATCAAACTCTAAGGATTCACCTTTGTTATTAACTTTTAATAAGTTTCCTTCATAATCTCTAGCTTCTGTAATACCAAAGCCAGCAGGCATAACTGTTTTACGTTTAGGGTCAATGACTACCGTGCGATAATATTTATTAACATATACCCCACTCTCAACACTTTTAGGGGTTGAAAAAAAATGACACCTCACTATCCTTAAAGTTTTCGACCAAGAAGACCAAGGACAATGAGATGCCACTTGACGAATTTATCATTAATATCTATCTGATGGTAGAGCAATATTACAACTTAGTCGTTCAAAAACCGTTAAGAAGAGGCGGATTTGCGCCTAAACTTAGCGATAC
>NZ_JMKP01000050.1 GCF_000685805.1 Psychrobacter phenylpyruvicus DSM 7000 = NBRC 102152
CGTCACTACGCACACGTAGACTGCCCAGGTCACGCTGACTATGTTAAAAACATGATTACTGGTGCGGCTCAGATGGACGGTGCTATTCTAGTAGTATCAGCAACTGACGGTCCAATGCCACAAACACGTGAGCACATCCTATTATCACGTCAGGTTGGTGTACCATACATCATCGTATTCATGAACAAATGTGACATGGTAGATGACGAAGAGTTACTAGAGCTAGTAGAAATGGAAGTACGTGAATTACTTTCAGACTACGACTTCCCAGGTGATGACACTCCAATCATCAAAGGTTCAGCTTTAGAAGCGTTAAATGGTAACGACGGTAAGTACGGTGAGCCAGCAGTTATCGAACTACTAAACACTCTAGACACTTACATTCCAGAGCCAGAGCGTGACATCGATAAGCCATTCCTAATGCCAATCGAAGACGTATTCTCAATCTCAGGTCGTGGTACAGTAGTAACAGGCCGTGTTGAATCTGGTATCATCAAAGTTGGTGACGAAATCGAAATCGTTGGTATCAAAGACACAGTTAAAACAACTTGTACTGGTATCGAGATGTTCCGTAAGTTACTAGACGAAGGTCGTGCTGGTGAGAACTGTGGTGTACTATTACGTGGTACTAAGCGTGAAGACGTACAACGTGGTCAAGTACTTGCTAAGCCAGGTTCAATCACTCCACACACCAACTTCGACGCAGAAGTATACGTACTATCAAAAGAAGAAGGTGGTCGTCACACTCCATTCTTAAATGGTTACCGTCCACAGTTCTACTTCCGTACTACTGACGTAACAGGTGCAATCACGTTACAAGAAGGTACTGAAATGGTAATGCCAGGCGATAACGTTGAGATGAGCGTAGAGCTAATCCACCCAATCGCTATGGACAAAGGTTTACGTTTCGCAATTCGCGAAGGTGGCCGTACTGTAGGTGCTGGTGTTGTTGCTAACGTTAAAAACTAATTTTAGTTTAATGTAGTACAGCATTTTGCGAAAAAGGCCCTCTCATTTGAGAGGGTCTTTTTTTTGTGCTGAGCATTTGCCTGCTATTGATTATAATAGTCTGTCAGCTACGGTTTGCTTTTACTGCGATTTTTAAAGTACTATTGCTCTTATAATAACGAAATTCAAAGTGGTTAATTGAAGCGAATCTAACTGAATATATTTTTTTTGATCTTTATCAGCTCATTAACCGAAGTCGTTTTCTATTACTAAGCTAATTCAAACAAAGGAATTGTAAATGAGTGCCCTAATGGAACTAGAAAAAACTTGGCAAGACTGGTTAAAACATAACCTAGCTAGAGGAGTCCCTTCCAATAAATTGGCGGCTAGCTTATTTGAAAAAGGATGGGTAGATGCTGCTTATGAATTGATCCATAAGAGTAATAGTAACCTGCAAATACCTTATATAGATATTTCACATAACCACATCAAATTGATGGATAGAGAAGTCTCTTTGACTTTTACCTGTCATAAGCCATTTATTGCAGTCATTAATAATTTTTTAAGTCCTGAGGAATGTCAGGCTTTAATTGATGATGCTGATAGTAAGCTAAAGACCTCAAGAGTAGTGAATCCCGAAGATGGTACTTTTGTTGAACATCATGCTCGAACTAGCACCAGTACTGGCTATCAACGTGGTGAAATTCCGGTAATTAAGAGCATCGAAAACAGAATATCCGAGTTAGTACATTGGCCGGTTGAAAATGGAGAAGGATTACAAGTATTACGCTATGAAGATGGCGGAGAATACCGTCCTCATTTCGACTTCTTTGATCCAGCCAAAAAAAGTAGTAGTGTGGTGACTAAGAAAGGGGGACAGCGACTCGGCACCTTTTTGATGTACTTATCGGACGTTGATGCTGGCGGTTCGACCCGATTTCCAAATTTAAACTTTGAAGTGCGTCCAAAGATGGGTACCGCCCTATATTTTGCCAATACTGATTTGAATGGTCAGATTGATAAATTAACTTTACATGCAGGAACCCCTGTAACCGAAGGGGTTAAGTACTTAGCCACCAAATGGCTAAGAGAAAAGCCCTACGTCTAAAGTTATTTTCATGGTTTGATGACTATAAAAAAGGCACCTAAGGTGCCTTTTTTAATGTAAAGATTTTGGGCCACTGTAGCCTGTTGATTTCAGCTAAGCTATAGTCTAACTATAGTCTCTCTGACGAAGCGTCTCATACATACATAAAGCACCAGCAATGGCCACATTTAGGCTTTCTTGACCGTTAGGCTGAGGTAATGCCACAGGGGTTGCTTGCTGCATAATTACATCACAGACGCCTTGACCTTCATGCCCCATTACCCAAGCTACTGGGCGATTTAGGTTTTGTTTGTAGATGATGTTATCTGTATGAGAGCTTGTCGCATAGATAGGCAGTCTCAAGTAACTCAAGACTTCATCGGCCTCAATACCCTCGTAGATAGTTAATCCAAACTGAGCACCCATACCGGCACGCATGGTCTTTGGTGACCAAGCTTGGGCACTGCCTTTGGTACAGATAATGTTTTTGATGCCTACTGCTGCAGCTGTACGTAGCAGAGTACCCACATTACCATTGTCTTGTACGTCATTTAAGATCAAACAATCTGTGGTAATAGGTGCTTTTAAGGCATGTAGATTGTGCTCAGGCACATCGACAATGGCCATAATCTCCACACCATTACCTAAAGTAGTAATACTCTGATAAACACTGTCACTGACCACAGTGAGTCGATTATCCAGGTTATGCTCACTGAGTGAAGCCAGTAGCGCCTGAACTTCAGGATGGGATAGGCCACTATAAGAGATGATGATTTGTTGCGGCAAGTGGTTGGCTTGCAGCGCAGCTTCTATAAGGTGTACGCCTTCAAGTACAGTCTGACCTGCCTTTTTACGTTGGCGTGATTGAGTTAACAAAGCTTTTGCTAACTTCACGGTTGGGTTTTTTTCTGAAGTAATAACTGGGTTATTAGAAAATTTGTTGTTGATTGTGTCTGTCATTATTTGCTCATTTGATTTGGATATTAAAATATATAGAGTTGATCGCATCGGGCCGGATTTTGTTGCTACCCTGCGTTGTTAATAGCAAAGCTAATAAAACAATGCTGATAAAACAAGGTTAACAAAAAGAGTTAACTAAAAAGATCAAACATATAGGGTGTAGGGTAACACACCTAGCATTCAATAAAATGATGCAGTTTTGCAATAAAAAAGGCCAAACCTAGTTAGGTTGGCCTCTATTAACCCTAAAAAATGGTAATAAAATACCGTTAATTAGCTTGTTGATGCAGTTTGCGTACCTGCTCAACCTCATTTTTTGCGCCCAATACAACGGGTACACGTTGATGAATATCGGTAGGCTCATAATCCATAATGCGCTTGACGGCATCGGTTGATGCGCCGCCTGCACGCTCGATAAGCAGACTCATAGGATTGGCTTCGTACATTAAGCGAAGCTTGCCAGCTTTGTTTGGGTCTTTGGTGTCTTTTGGATAAATAAAGATACCACCACGGCATAAAATACGATGCACATCACCCACCATAGCAGCCACCCAGCGGGTGTTAAAGTTTTTGCCGCGTGGGCCAGTAGTACCTGCCAGCAACTCGTTAATATACTGCTGCATTGGCGGTAACCAATGGCGCGCGTTGGAAGCGTTAATCGCATATTCTTTGGTGTCAGCATCAATAGAGATATTCTTTTTGACCAGCTCAAACTCACCCGTGGTTGGGTTTAAGCTAAACAGGACCACTCCATCATTGTTGGTATCGAAGGCTTCACAGAAGGTGAATGCCATCATTGCTGATGAGCCGTATAGCAAGTAGCCGGCTGCCAACTGCTCAGTGCCTTTTTGTAAGAAGTCTGCGTTTGTTGCCACTTGGCCTTTGTTGCTATGAGGCAAGATTGAGAAGATGGTACCGGTAGGCATATTGATATCAATGTTTGATGAGCCATCTAGCGGGTCAAACAAAACCAAAAGCTCACCTGATTCATTGGCAGGGGTAGCATCGTCCAATTCTTCGCTAGCGACACCAGCACAGTGTTTATTAGCAGTTAAAGCGTCTAATAATAGGTCATTAGCAATAACGTCCAATTTCTTTTGTTGTTCACCTTGAACGTTCTCAGCACCGGCTTCGCCGTGGATATCTGCCAAAGCGCCTTTGCGTAAAAGCTCTGTAATCTCTTTACCCACTGTGGTAATGGTTTTGATCACATCAATCACAGCAGATTTTTCACTGCTACTGTCTGTAGAAGTAGCGGCTAGGTAGCTTTGGAAGTAGTCGTTAAGCGTAGTCATTATGGATTCCTTTATCCAAAAGTCGGGAAGGGGTGTATAGTATCAATCAATAAATTTTTTTATATAAATTTAGTACGAGAAAGTCAATACGGTCACTTTTTGAAAGGCGGTAAATCAGCTAAACTATACCAACTTCTAGTAACCCAGTATGATAAGGGTCAAAGACGGCCACTTATACTTTATTCTGGTATAAAAAGTGACTTGAAGACTGTCTACTACTGCTGAGTATAATTAGCAGTAATGGGTCTGCGCAAAGTGTAGCAAAAACCATGCAATATTTCTTGTGCAAGTTAACTATAATAGCCGATATAAATGATAATCCTGATAATGGATTGTACAATCTTATAAGGTTTGCTCCTAGTTTTACCGCCCAATCACCCATCTGCTCATAAAGGATACCTCTAACTGCCATGACTGACTCAACACAGAAATCTGAGACTGGACATTCGTCACAGTCGGCCCTATCTGCTAATTTTGACTCGACAACGGCAAGATTGAATGCCTCATTGAGTAAACCCCAATTAAATGAGAACGGTAGTATCCGTCATTTTTTGGGTATTGAAGGCTTAAGTCGTGCCCAGTTAAAAGCCATCATTGCTAAGGCTGAATCTTTTTTTGATGACAATGGCCAATTGATTAATAGCCCTGAGCTTGAAGGCTGTACGGTTATGAACCTATTTTTTGAGCCTTCAACCCGTACCCGTACCACGTTTGAAGTGGCAGAAAAGCGTCTGGGTGCTAACGTGTTAAATATTGATATTGCCCGCTCTAGTACTCAAAAAGGCGAGAGCCTACGTGATACTTTATGGAATCTACAAGCGATGACCGCCGACATATTTGTGGTGCGTCACTCAGCTTCTGGCGCAGCGCACTTTATGGCCACTGAAGTAACTCCTGAGATTGCCATTATTAACGGTGGTGACGGATGGCATGCTCATCCGACTCAAGGTATGTTGGATATGTTGACCATTCACCGTGAGGCACCGCGTCCATTTGAGGAGTTAACGGTGGCCATCATTGGTGATATCAAGCACTCGCGTGTGGCCCGCTCTGATATCGCGGCTCTAAAAATATTGGGGGTAAAAGAAATTCGAGTCATTGCTCCCCGTACTTTGTTGCCAAAAGGGATTGAGCGTTATGGGGTGAAAGTTTATGAGGATATCGATGAGGGCGTGGTTGATTGTGACGTATTAATGGGGCTACGTATTCAAAATGAGCGTATTGGCTCTCCATTGATGGCAGCATCAGGAGAATACTTCAAAAAGTATGGGATTACCCCAGAACGTGTGGCCAAGGCTAAGCCAGACGCTATTGTCATGCACCCAGGGCCTATGAATAGGGGAGTAGAGATTGCCTCAACTGTCGCTGATGGTCCGCAATCCGTAATTTTAAAACAGGTTAACAATGGCATCGCCATTCGTATGGCTGTATTGGCTATGGCGGTGCAAGGGCAGCGAGAATATCAAGCGTTGCACTCTTTACTATAAGTTCAGAGCTTTACTGAATAAACCTTGCTTATGCTTACAGCCTATAAATGAAACCCTATCTCTCATACAAAAAAATACTGGATTTATCATGCTTAACTTATTGCCTAAAGAGTTTACCCAGCCCGATATCGAAGCCAAAGAGAACCATTGGCTACTACCGCCATTGGTTGATTTATGTGCCCGGCTACGTGAGCCTGGTCTACAACAGCACGGTACCTTAGAAACAGAAGGTCATGCGGCTCGTGCCAATGGATTCCTGCACGTGGTTACTCCGCCAGACACCACTCCTGTCTTAGAAAATGGATCACTGCTAAAAGGCCTAAGAGAACGTGCCAAGCAAGATGGTGGCATCTACCTGCATATCTTAGGGGCACTAACTGCAGAGTTAAAAGGGGAGCGTCCAGCCAATGTCGCTGGCCTTAAAAAAGGGGGCTGTATTGCAGTAACTAATGCTGGGCGTGCATTTAGCAACGATTTAGTAATGCTACGCACTTTAGAGTATGCGGCTACTTTTGGTTTAAAAGTATTTTTTTACCCTAATGAGCCTAGCCTATCAGCTGGTGGGGTGGCTCACGAAGGTTATATTGCCTCTTTCCACGGTTTACAAGGTATTCCCTGGTTGGCAGAGACGGTTGCGCTATCAACCCAGCTATTGATGGTAGAGGAGACGGGTATTTCAGCTCATTTCAGCCAACTAACCTGTAAGTCTTCTATCGGTTTAATGCGTTTAGCCAAAGCCCAAGGCTTGCCGGTAACTTGTGATGTGGCGATGCATCAGCTACATTTGACGGATGATGATTTAGAAGGGTTTAATGCTCAAGCTTATGTTATCCCGCCTCTACGCAGTAATACGGATCAAAAAGCATTAATTAGAGGCTTACAAGACGGCACTATCGATGCCATTTGTAGTCATCATGAGCCTTTAAATGACACTGCAAAACAAGCCCCTTTTGCTGAGTCGACCCCAGGCATTTCAAACTTTGATACCTTCATGGGCCTTGCCTGTAAACTGGTACGGGACAATATCCTAACCCCTGAGCAATTGGTGGAGAAAATCTGTTTGGCCCCAGCACGAATTGCAGGTATTGAAGAGCAATACCGTGAAATTGGGGGTGCGGTATTGGTTGATCCTAATCAAGAGTGGCAGCTGACCCGAGACAGTATGCTGTCAAAAGGTAAAAATACGCCTTTCTTAAATCAAACCTTACAAGGTAAGGTGGTGGAGACTTATTTTGACTGAGCCCACTGTAATTAGTGGCTCCATTAAAGCAGTCACTTTTTATGAGTTAATAAAAGGAATAGGGGCAGTGATTACTGCCCTTGCTTTATGGGCTTGGCATAATGACGTGTCATTGTGGATTGAGTCGGCGAATCATGCTTGGGTCCAACATTTTGGTACTTTATTTAGTACCCAAGTTGAAGCGCTTACCCGAGTGGCACACAAAGCGTCAGAGAACTGGACTTTATTCTTATTATTAATTTTGGGTTATGCCAGTCTTCGCTTTATTGAAGCTTATGGTTTATGGACAGATAAAACTTGGGCTTATTGGTTTAGCGTATTGGGCTACGGTATCTTTTTGCCCGCTGAAGTTTACTATCTCTTTGCTCGGCCCTTTGATTGGTTAAAGCTAGCGACACTGCTACTAAATGTACTGGTAGTGGTGGTGGTCTACAAACAGATGCGCCGTAAAGGCTTAATCTAAACCAACTCAGAAATGGTTTTTGCTAATTTTGTCGCCAAAAGCGAATAGGCGGCGGAGTTGGGATGAAAGCCATCTTCAGCAAAGAAGTTCTGAGTTTGTAACTCTTTATTCTCAAGGTTAATCTGTAAAGCCAATACCTGCTCATAGTGAGCACAAACCTCAATCAACTTCTCATTCATTATCTGTGTTTTGTACCCCATTAACTTATTTAGGGGACTGGGGATAGCGGGCATGTCTTGCATTGGCGGTAAACAAGGAAAGATAATCTGTTTCGCTCCAAATTTACGCTTACTTAATCCGATAATCTCGCGCAGCTGCTGCTCCCATTTGCTGGTTGAGACGTTGGCTGTGGTGTCATTGACCCCAACCATCACTATCATGATGTCCACAGCGGTAGCAGGTGCGGGCAACACATAGAGCCTACGCAGAGCATCAAAGCTGGTATGACCGGAAGTAGCGTGAAGCGACCATTCTAGCTGTGAGAATTTTTGTTGAATTTGTGGCAGCAGCTGCAGTTGCTCAAGCAATTGGCCGGCAAGTGCTTGTTGTTGTGAGCTAACTCCGACGCCCGCAGCTGAGGAGTCTCCTAGCAGCATGATATTGAGTGTGCTTTTATCTTGTGATTGGTTGTCCTTGGTAGCAAGAGACAGACGTCCTCTACGTTCCCCTTCTGCTTCTGGCAGTCTTAAAGCGGTCTTTTTTAGCTTTATACCTTGGTACAGATATACTGGAGCTAAAGCGATGTGTTTTGGTTGGAAAGGAATCATAGTTTTTTCTTTTATATAGTTTATTTGGCTGTTATATAGTTTATCTGGCTGTTATATAGTTTATCTGGCTGTATTAGGTGTTATGAGTGTAATACATTTCAATATTGCAGGCTAGAGTATTACCCATAGTTGCGCAGCCTATTTTTTAGGTGGTTTTTTGAACTGGTTATGCATCCGAGTTTAAGAAAAGCACCAGTAAGAAAAACCAATAAAAACTAATAGAAAAAAGCTTCGCCATAGAATATGACGAAGCGGATAGTTATAAGTAATAGGCTAGATTTTATCAGATGCCAGTTTACCAACTACCAGTACGCTGACGAATGGTGGTTAAGCTGTCATCGATCAATAGCTTGCCATCAACAAACACATCGCGTAGTAAGTTGTCGGCGCTGCTTTGTAGCTTGTCTTCTTTTATGGTACTTAGATTACCCTGGTGGTCTTTCACTAACGCCAAACGTCCTTTTTTTGAGCGTTTTGAGCGGCTGGTGATGGGGTCTTTGAAGATGTCTTGCCACTCGCCATCGATTTGGATTGCACTGGCTTTCATGGCCCAGCTCATGGTGTCTCGGGTCACCTGCTGCAATAAGCCGCCACCCATACCGAATGTAACGTTATCAGCACTAAATCCAGCTTTCATAACTGTCTGTAGTATCTTGCCCAGGCTTTGCGGGCTAATACCATCGCCTTGGATTAGGCGCACATAATCCGGCAGAATTTTGTAGCCTTTGCTGTTTATGCTGTAGCCAAATTTGACTGATAAGCGCTCTAGGGCTTCACGCACAACTTTAGCAGGATCACCACTGTCAGGGCGGATAACCAAAGTGCCACCCATGGTTTCGATTTGTTGCTTTAACTCATCACCCCAAATATTATCAATGGCGTTCCATAGGTCATAACTGTCCGAGACCACCGCCACCGTATTTCCCTCACCCCCAAATTGATTTAGCATATTGGCATAGGCTTGGCTTTCACGCTCACGGCCCCAAGCAGTCATGGTGCTGTGCTCTGCGGCGGGAATAGAGAAAGCAGGCATCTCCTCGCTCATGCCATACCAGCGACTGGCTGAAACTAAAGCGGTCATACTGTCAGTGCCAGAGAAGTTAACTAAATGAGCCAAGCTACCTAAAGCCACAGATTCTAAGCTTGACGCACCACGTGCTCCAAAGTCATGCAGCTTAAAGGGCAAGGCTGCTTGGCTATCAGCTGACTTCTCCAATGCCGACTTGATCACGTTTTTGCAGTAATAAGATAAACTTGATACTGTTGAGGGGTACCAAATAGCCCGCAATAAAGAAGTCTCTAAATAGCTAGGTAGCCAATAGAACTCAGGATCGGTATTGATAATCTGACACACCACATTTGAGACAGGAACAATGCTGCCCTCGGGCACCGCTTGAATTCTAATCGGTAGATTGCCACCATGCTTCTCTACCAGACGCTCCCAACCTGAGCGGTTAAAGGGCAGGCCGTGAGCGGTAATGACTTGCTCTGCCTCGTCAATATCTGCAATGGTTATAGGCTTGCTCAGATATTCTTTGATATAAGCTTGTAATCCAAAAAAGAGCACATCATAGTCGCCTTTGCGGGCTTCGACGTAGCTTGACATATACTCGCTACCTGGAGGATATTGTAGCCAGTGCGAAGTTTTATAGCTGTCAGAATTCAGAATTAAATTATTTAAATTACTGGTGTACATCACACAGATCCTTTGATTGATGAAACGATATTTAGGCTAAGTATTGAGGCTTTAAGGGTAAAAATAAGAAAGCCAAATTAGCCTCAAATGTCGTAATAGGGTTTAGCGTCTATCGGCTTGACTGTAACAGGCTGTAGGGGAGAACAAGAATAACATCACAGACCTACCATCTTAGTAATAATGGCATAGTGATCTTCAAACATCTTTTTGGGATCCAGCTCAGCCAAAGGCAGCCAGAAAGCCTTGGCAGCATCATCTCCTCCTTGTACACAAGGCAAGCCTTCAGGGTCATTTTTTAGTTTAAAGTAAAAAACTTGAGTAATGGTACGACCTCTTGATGAGCGGTAAGGGTCATCAAAGGTATGCTGACTATGACGAGAGCCATATAATACTGAGGGCGGAACATCGAGTTTGGTTTCTTCAGCAAGTTCACGAATACAGGCATCTAGTAAGGTTTCTTTTTGATCAACAAATCCACCAGGTAGTGCCCATAAGCCTCGGCCTGGCATGCTACGACGCTCTACCAGTAAGATATGACCAGACTGTACTACTAAAGCGTCAGCGGTCATAAAGGTAGGTGGATAAGGGGCATCACGCCACTGCTTCATATAATCATCAACGAACCACGCTTCCTCGTGAAGGTGCTGGTAGTCCTCAGTTTGTTTGAAAGCCTCCATAACCTCACGTGTTGACACAGGGGTACGCTCTCCAGTTGGGGTAGCGCCCATGAGATAACCTTCACGAATGGGGGTCGCTGATAGATCTTTGTAATTGGGAACGGAGACGGACTCCCAAGTTGGGAATAATGATAGGTAGTAAGATGAGCTGTCTTTGGAGTGACCAATTAACGCAATGTCGTCACGCAAGTCATGAGTCACGGTCTTCACAGAAGCTTGCACATACTGCAGCCAGCGGGTGTCATTATATAGAGCATCATCGAGACCAACACAGTGAATTCTAGCGGCATCTTCAGCTGAGTAAGCCCTTTTAATCATCTGAGCGCGCTCTTCAACAGTGAATGGATTGCGTAGGCTTCTGGGCATATTGGCTGAGCCGATTAACATAATGACATTTTCTGCTCTGTTTAATGCCTCATCTACTACCGCTTTATGCCCCCTATGAAAGGGCTGAAAACGACCAATAAATACTAAATATTTGTAATGGCGATTGGCGTTTGACTTTAAATGATCAGACTTATTTTCTGATTGAGTTGGGCTTTGTTCGGGTAACACGCTCATTCTTGAAGCTCCAGAAATACCAGCATTCAACCTTGTGGCTGAACCATGCGTTTGTGATTATATTATGATTAAAATTTAATGATAAAGGTGTTTATAGTGACACATTAGACTTCACAATAACAATGATGAATAGGTTGTAAAACGTATAAAAGGGGTTAAAAAAAGCCCTTCTACTGTTTAGAAGGGCTTGTATTTTTAATCTATAAAAGTCAATAGCTTGTTTAATATTTAGCTAACCCGAGCGCCTTTCATCCAAGGTTTATTATTGCGTCTATTGGCACGTAACTGACGAACCCCATGCGCAATAAGGAACATAATACCAATCCAGATCAGACCATAACTGTATAGCATGCCCATCTCAAAGCTATCACCTAAGACGGTTATGGCTAAGAAAAATAGAAGTACTGGCTCAAGATAGCTCATCATTCCAAACACATTGACCGGCAATATTTGACTGGCATCCAAGTTGGTCTTTAGTGCCAATACACTGAGTACACCAAGGCTTACAACCAGTAGGAAGTGAACGCTTGAGCCCATGACAAAGGCTAAGTTCTCAGGAGCCACAAACAGCATATACCCCAAAGCGATGGGCAAAAATAAAGTTAGGTCTACTAACATACCGGTCATGGCGGTAATGCCCTGTAGTCGACGCATAATATAATAAATCGGGTAAGTGCCGCAGACCCAAAGTGTTGCCCAAGACACGCTTTGAGTACGCATCATCTCTAGGCTAATGCCCACTAGGGCGCAGCCCACAGCCAGCCACTGTAGCTTGGATAATCGCTCACCAAAAAACAGATAGCCAAACAGCACCATCATCAGCGGGAATAAGAAGTAGCCCATGGCCACCTGCACCCCTTGATCATTTACCGGAGCCCACATAAATAGCCAAAGTTGACTAAAAAATATGGGGGTAGGTATAAGCAGCCAAGCCCACTGCTTGGCAGTTTTTAGGTTACGCAGGATATTAAGGTGGTATCCTAAGCGGCCTCTTATTACCACAAAAGCTACTAAGGCCACCCACATGGACAGCATGCGCCAAATGAAGACCTGAGTACCCGTCAATGGCTGTAATAAATTACTATAAAAATAAAGGATACCAAATAAAAAATTAGAGACTACTGCTAGTAAGACACCCATAATCATTGTACGCTGTTGTGCGTCACTAGCAGACCCCAAAGAAGCAAGTGGCTGGTTGCTTCTAGTGGTAGAAACTTGTTTAGACATACAATGCACCATAAAAATAGGCATACCGATAGCATAGATTTTTATAAATATTTACCCCACTCTCAACACTTTATTAGCAATTCAAACTGAAGAGGCGGGGTACCAAGTTTTTTATTAAAAAGAAAAAAGAAATTATGCGCCAGAATCTTACGCGTTAAACGATGAGACAAATGCCATAAATCTCTAGCACGTACTTTCTGTATATTAAAGCAGTCAGACAATTGACCAATAACAGTCTCAATATTACGTCGATAACGCATCAATCGATTAACATCAGACTTAGGTCTATTATCTGTCATATTGCGTCTTAGCGGTGTTTGCAAATCAATACCCTT
>NZ_JMKP01000051.1 GCF_000685805.1 Psychrobacter phenylpyruvicus DSM 7000 = NBRC 102152
TAATCTCATTGGCTTGCTTTAACTCTCTGTTCTCACGTTCAAGCTCTTTGATACGCTCCGCTTGGCTTTGAGCTTGAATGTTTGCAGGAATGGTTTTATCTACGTGCTTTTTATGCCATGATCGTAGGGTCTCAGGTGTGCAACCTATCTTTGGTGCTATAGCTTTGATGGCTGACCAGGTGGATGGGTAGTCGTCTTTAGCTTCAATTAGCATACGGACGGCTCGCTCTTTCATTTCAGGGGTATAGTTTCGTGTTTTCATTGTCGTATTCTCTCAGAAAATTGAGTCTCCGACAATCCCGGGGCGGTTCAGACACTGACTGCGGTTAATATAGCTTTGCATTAGTCTAAGGCCGCTCAAGTCCAAATCAAAAAACAACCCAAGTTGAGTCGTAACTGGCAAGCTCTTCACTATCTCATAGACCATGGCAACATTGTCATCGAAGCCACGGAACATAAGTACAGACTGCTGCCATGACTTTGGTAGTAGATGATACCAACGGTGCCAATGGGTCATCAGCTGACCATTCTCAATAATAATTAATCTTTTGATCTCTGTTGCATCAATGCAGCCCGATTCTATGGACGGCAATACCCCTCTAGGGGTGGCGGGCATGACTTCAGTGACCCCATTATGAGTTAGAGTTAAGGTGGTGTTTAACGCGACTGCCTGAATGCGTTTGCCAAATACATGGGTTCTATTATATTTCTCATTACGGCTATATTGAGCCGTTTCGAGCCTATCTTCGGCGCGAGCTAACTCACTTGGGGTGACAAAGTTATCCGCGCGTTGGTTGCTTTGAATAAGTTGATGCAGCGCCTCATAATCACTGTCAGAATAAGTGATGGTTTTGCCATTTGATTGACCAATGCCATTATCTACCAGTAGCAATAGCGTCTTATTGACCTTACGCGTATTGCTGCTGAACCGGTCTCGTAATACCTGTTCAACGAGTTTTAGTTGGCGTGGTGTCAGCTCAATGCTCATGACTTAGACTTAAGGGTTAGGTTGAGTGGGCTTTATAAAACTGTATTGTTGGTTGATATCTGATAGTAGTTTTTACTAGTAGCCATTTGATTAAAAGGCATTTGATTAAAAACTACTTCTTTTGATAACAATATCTCGCACAATGTGGTTGCCCGAATAGTTTTCGACCGCTTCTTCTTCAATGTGAATCGATAAGGGCGGCTGAAACTGATCCTTGTGCATATAATAATAGCTGGCGACATTGAGTAACCAATCTTCGATACTAACCTCATCCAATTCGGCAAGCTCGGCGGGCTGATGCTCATTTGGGTTATCTGGGCCACTGGCTAAGTTGCCATTGTCTAAACTGCCTGCAAATAAAAATTCCCAAGCATCGACCGCTGACAATGAAGGATAACCCTCTTCGGAGATTAATGCATCAAAGAATTGCAATAAAGCGATATAAAGTGGCGACTGCTCAAACTGTAACGCATCAGAGTCAGTAACATCTTCAATATTACTGTCACTCTGTGGCTCATCGCTTAAGTCAGGATCATGGTATTGACGGATACGCTCACTTAAGGAAGTCGCAATATCCCCAATAAATTCATCATTCAGCGGATTATCAAGATCTGGGTAGCTGGTGAGGGCTAAGTCATTGGCTAAGTTAAAGCAGTCCGCTTGTTGACTGAGTAAACTACTGTCAGGCTTAAAAGTAGGGTGTTGCAGATAGTGTTGATAAAAGCCATCAATAAGATGGTTCAGTCTTTGTTGTTGCTTGTCTTGTTGCAACTTTGCCAAGTTCTGACGCAGTTGGTGACCTGAATTAATAAGCTCGGTAATGCCTCGGTCAATGGCAGACTTCATTAGCTTTAATAACAGTGCCTGCAAAAAATCATCTTGGCGTGCCCATGTGCTTAATTTGGTAACCGTTAAATGTGAGAAGACTTGGTTTAGCCGATTAATAGTCTCTAACGCTTTTTCGTTTTCACGGATTTTGATATCCAAATCTTCGATGATATTTAAGGTGTTATATACCTGATAAGAGAAGTGCAGGGTGATGCCGTTAAGCTCGGATATGATATTAATAACTCTTTCTTGCAGGTCGTTCTCATAAAAGGCTAAGTCATGGCCACCATGCTTTTGGGCTAAGTAATAAAACTCAATACTAGATTCAAGCTCTTCAATTAAGCCAGACAAGGTTTGGCTAGAGGCACGAAGACGGCTAGTCTGGGTGATATGAGAGATGTAACGTACCACAGCATTTGACAGTTGAAAGCCATCAATGTCATCGATATAAAAACCAAGCTTTGCTTGGTTTAGATGGGCTATGGCTTTTTGGTTTTCTTGCTGCAGATACAGTAGTCCACCATGCTCTATACAGGCTTGGGTTATGAGGTTAATGTGTTTGAGCACCACATTGGTGGCTTTTTTTGCCTCAGCACTATAAGTGGCATTCTCAAGTCCCTCTTGCTCAGTGCTCTGAGGTAATCTATGGCGTAAAGCAGACATGGCTGACATAGCTGTTGGATTCTTCTATTGGGTTAGCAGTGGACTGGACTCGGCTTGGCTATCGAAGTCTAGGGCAGATTGAACCTCTTCTTCAACCACGATAACTTGATATTTATTGATATACTCAAGCTGGTCATACAGTAGCGACCATTTGGCTGTGGCTTTATACACCGCTCCTGTAGAGCCTACGGGATGCAGGAATCCCTCTGACTGTAGATAATCGAGCAGGCTAGTAATCTGTTTTTTTGGCTCTTTACTAGTGCGACCTAGTTTAGTGATGATTTCATCTAACTGGTGCTGCAATTGCTTAGAGTCTTCAATGCTGTTTAATAGATCGGCTTCTTTGAGCAGATCTCCAGCTAGTAGCGGCCGCGACATACTCATACAGCTTCTAGAAAGCCTTAACCATAGGATAAGTGGGTATAGCTTTAATCCAAGCTGCTCAAATCGCTGACGAATTATGCGGTTATGCTCTTTTTGATCTACATCCAAGAAGCCTAGATACACTCCAGATTTGTCTTTGGTAAATAAAGGTTGCCGCTCTATCTTTGCCAAATAATCGCAGACATCCTGCCAGTTATTATCAGAGTTTAACCAGTCCATTAAGGGCTTGGCGGTGACCTCATCAATAATCTCACCAGCGAGTAGCTTTAAAGTGACTTTACTAAAATAACTCGACATATTATTACCTATTTGGGTTAAGCGTTATGCGCTGCAGTGTTCTGAGCCGCATTGATACTCGGGGTATCTATATGGGTATTCGGGGTGTCTGTATTGGCAGGGTTGTTTTTCGCCCGCAATAAAGGATTTGATTGGCTGTGCTGTAATACCTCAATGGTGCGAACCCCAGCGCGCAGATCCAGCCAGTTTTTATTGACAAAGAACTGATTAAGTAACGGACTGGCATCTGGCTGAGCACAGAATAAAGTCACATTTCGCTTCTGCATCAGCTCAAACAATAGCTTGGTGTTTTGATTAGACAGCTGTCCAATTTCATCAAGAGGCCAATGAATGGTCACGCTCTCATCTGGGCACAGATAGCGGGTCATACCACAGAACACCACGATTACCGCCAGTAATGATAGACCGGTACTACTTGCATCTTGTAAGTCTTGATCAGTTTTGATTGGTACCACGCGGCCATTTTCGGTAAGGCTAATCTTTAGCTCGACCAGACTTTCGATGTCCTCATTGATTTGGGTGCTCTCTAACGAGCTTAATAAACGCTCAAAGCTTAGGATAAAGTCTTCATCAGGAAGCGAGTCATTGGGCCCATGCGTCCACTGCTGATAGTTTTTTTCAAAGCTTTGTAAGTCTGACCACATATCATAGGTATGGATTTTGGAGATAAGCTCAATGTGGATATCGCTTAGAGCAGGGAAGTGGTGGTCAGTATTAATCTGTTTGGCAAGATTTGAGCCAATGGTTTTTACTTTAGAATTAAGCTCGGAGAGAGTCTGATAATAGTTACTAAAGTGCAGACCAGTTGAGACAAATTGACTGCGGATAGAGCGCCTCAACTGACTTAAGTCTTCGGTCATCAGGCTATATAAAGACACTAAATCCAAAATATAGCGCACCTCTGGGGACAAAGATTTGGTCATGCCCGTCTCAGAATCCATGATAACTTGGTCTTGGTATTCGCTTTTGCGTGATAACCAATGCTCATAAATTTTGCTTTCACTATGAGTAGTGACTGCCTGAGTCAAGTTTTGGGCACTGATAGTTAACACTCGCAATTGCTTGGCAGTGTTTTCAATGAGTGAAATGGCCTTTGTTAACCACGGCAGTTCAATGCTGTCTGCCGATACCGCAACTGAATCCTGGGTTGGTTCAGCAATGTCTTTATCACTAGCAATACTAGATTGTAGACGCTCATAAGCCTGCGTCTGTTGAATCTCACTAAGGTATAACCGTGGATATTTGGCTTTGCTTTGCCACTGTTCAATACTCTGAGATTGAGTAGCAAGGTTATTAAGCTTAGAGCTTGTCGCAGACAGCTGTTGATCATACGCTTGTAGGCGCTGCAGCTTTAGCGTGTCTAGCTCTTTAATTTTTTGATTAATAGCCGTTAAGTCATCTTGTAACTCATAGACTTTGCTTTGATAACGCTCATGATTGCTAAACTCTTCGCGCAGCCAACGCTGATACTCTGCAATAAGCTTTTGGTAAGATTCAGCTTGTTGCAGTAATCGCTTTAATTTAGCGATACTGTCACTTAGCTCATTAAGCTGCTGGGTGTCCACCCCTTTATCTGCCAGAGCATTATGGTAGCTTTGCTGATAGCGCTTCTCATCGTTCAGCTTATCGCTTTCGGCTTGGTCAATTTGGTCTTTTATCGCTTGTAGCTCGTTATCACGCGATTGTTCTGTGTCTTTTATTTGGCTGATAAAGCCTTGCGAACGTTTAGCTATTTCTTGTTCTAATTCACTGGTCTCTACGCTGTGCGCTGACTGCAGCTGTTTCAGCTGTTGGTTAATAGCAGACAGTTCAGCTTGCTTTTTCTCAATTTGTTGTTGCTGTTGTTGTTTGATCTGCTGTGTTAATTGAGCCTGCTTGTCCTTAATAGAGACAATCTCAAGGTTCTGAGCCTGCTTTTGATTGGCTATTAGTTTCAGCTGCGCTTCCAGCTCTCGCTGCTGTTGTCTATGCTGCTCGAGAGTCTTAGCTGCGCTATCAATCAGCTGTTGGTTGTCCTTGATTTGCTGATTGATTGCCTCGTACTTTTGATTTAGCTCATAACTGGTTGTTGCAGATTCTGGCGTCTCAATTTTGTCCAAATCTATATCAAGACCATAGAAATTACTATTGGCAAAAACATCAGGGCTGTTAGAGCCAATTGAATTAGCTAACTCATGATGCCAACTCGGATCTAGATCCTGACGGTGCAATAGCTCAGGGTTAACCACCTTTAAGATGCTTTGTTGTGCATGCTTGGGGTGCTGCATAAGCGTTTCAAGCAAGCTGTCTTTTGCAGGGTAGAGTATACGGTGTAATTCTTCAGACTTCGCTTTTAGACCAATCATTTCAGCGTTAAGGCTAATCAGTTGGTTTTGAATCGAACCAAAGCCTTGATTGACCTCATTAAGCTGTTGTTGAATTGAGGTCTGTCTATCATCTAAGCTAGCCAGTTTGCTATAAGCTTGGTCTAGCTGGCTTTGAAGCTGTGATTGTTGTTGCTGGCTAGAAGCATCAAGTCCGCCTTGCTTAAGAACCTCAATATTAACCAAAATAGGTTGTTGAGTCTCTTTGAGTTCGTTATAAGCTTGATTTTGACGCTGCTGTAGTTGTCTACGCTTTTGCTCATCTTTCTCTTTGTGCTGCTGTAGTCGCTGCTGGATCAGTTCAATATCTTGCTGATACTTCTCACGTACATCATCACGCTGTTCACTAAAATGCTTTAGTTTTTGGCTAAGCGTTTCGGTTAACTCGCGCAGTCTTTTTTCATGCTCATCCTTAATTGACTGGGCATCTTGTTGCAGGTTTGAGTACTGAGTCTCTTGCTCGCTAATACGTCTTTGATACTCCTCAATATTGTCAACATGACGTCTTTTATTATCAATATCTTGAGTTTGCCACTTATCTTTTTGTTGATTTAGGTCTTGTAGATTTTTGTGGTAGCTATCCAGACTAATCTTTACTGCCTGAGCTTTTTGTTGCCACTGTTTTAGCTCATCATTAAGTGAGTCTTCCTCATTCTGCTTAGCGGTTTGTTGCTGTTGCAGCTGGTCGGTAAGCTGTTGCTTTTGCTCAATAATGGCTTGCTGATAGCTTTCACTATAAGCATAAGTTTGCTCAATGCTTTGCCAATCGCTGAGTAATTGTAAGCTGCTTTGGTAACCTTCGGTCAGCTCTGAGGTCTTGATATCAAATGAATTAACACTACGCAAATCATCAATTAACTCACGCCCTTTATTATCAAGAGGCTTGGAATCTAAGCTAATATGATCACGTAAGAAGCTATCGACCAGCATGGTTTTGAACTGGGCCAGTAGTCGATCATGCTTGAGTACCACCGAGGTGAGCGCCCCAATATGATTGATAGATTTGGTTGATAAACTGTAGTTATAAGTATCACCAACGAAGCTTTGACGGCCTTTACTGCGCTTTTTTAGAACCTTAACGTTGTTTTGGATAATGGCACGATAATCAGTAATAGTGTCTATTTGATTGCTGGTCTCAAAAGGCAACTTGTGCTTTAACAGATCACTTATGGGTAGCTTATTGGCAAAAGCATCAGCAAGCTCAGGACTAAAAATAGTGTCATCGGCACTGCCTTTTATAAAGCGATACGCAAGCCCTCCTTGGTTCTTACGATATAAGCAGACACAGCGATCCCCATCATGACGACTGTATTCAAATATAATTAAACTTTGCGGGTGGGGGAGGTAGTAATCAACGAAGCTTTTTTTATTACCAGAGCGACTGATTAAGCGCTCAGGCTCATAGCCATAGAACACTGGGATTAAAGTTAAAGCTGAGGTTTTGCCCATGCCGTTATCACCGGTGTTGTTGGTGTGACCTTGGCAATGGATCTTAGTGCGCTTCCCTTTAAAATAGGAGTCATGCAGGATAATGGATTTGAGTCCAGTGATGTTCATGGATAGCCTACAATTGATGGTGAGATTTTTAATGGACAGAGTTAGAGTATACAGAACTTGGAATAATAACAGAGCAATGGTGACAGTTTAAGTGTCAGGTGATAAAAAGGTTACTCGCTTATTTATCATGATTCTAAACTGGTCACGCTAATGTCTGATGTTGTTAAGCCTTTTAAGCTGCTTCTACTGATTTGGTTATAAAGATTATAGAGGATTTATCAGGAGTTGTTCATCACTTAAAGAAATAAGCGACACATATTGTCGCTTTATTTATGTAGCTCAATCAAAGCAATAGTCTCATACATCGCTAACCTAAAAACTTAGCTAATAACAAATATAAAATAAGCCATTATTAGGCGGTTAGCAGGTGGATATAGTAGGTGGTTTTTGGGTATATACCAAATATATATCATGTATATACTTGGTGTATATTAACGCTTTCACTTAAATAAATTCAATTATATCAATGAATTAGGTGGCTGTTTATAAATGTAAAATAGGGATAATGCAGTGTTGGTGACAGAGTTTTTATCGAGTTTTTGGTGAGGAGTAGTCTTTGCCAAATTAGAGTCTATCTATAATATTTAATTAAAATCTAATACTCATGTAGAAATAATTAATAAAATAATCAAATATTAGCTTTATAACGGAATAAGGAATTATTTGTAAAAAAAAATTTAATTGATAATGATTATTATTTACAAAAGACAATAAATGTATTAGTATCTGTATGTTAAGTAATTAGACCTCAAAGGTAAGTTATTTATAAAGATAATTTTATAAAACAATGTAACTAAATTTAAAAAATAAACGATATCGATTTACTAACCACATTAAATATTTATCTAGCTACAGGATCAGCTTTGAATCAAAAAGTCAGACTCTGTTTTTTACAGCTTAATAAATAGCAAAAGCAGGTTAGTCAATGTCAATTAATTTCTTTAACGGCCAATAGACTGCCATGACAAATGAGAATCAATATAGAGAACTATTTACCCCCATTAATATAGTTACTGCTGTAGCTGTATTAGCTTTACATACTTATATCGGATTTGCGCTTGCATATATGCAAATGCATCAATTAAAAACTCCTGAAATCAAAGAGATAGCTCCTATTGAAATACAACTAATTAAATCGATAGGACAAAAAACACCGCAACAAGCTAAGCCACAAACGTCGGTTGAACAGCAACCAAAGGTAGAGTCTAAACCTAAACTTGTTGCAAAACCAAAAGCTGAACCAAAGCCGAAAACTGCTATAAACCCCAAGCCTGTTGCCAAACCTATTACTAAACCTATTACTAAACCTATTACTAAACCTATTACTAAACCAAAACCTATAGCAGCACCGAAGCCAGTTGTAACAGTTGATGAAAGACTGCAACAACAGCGTCAATGGGAGATTGAGCAACAGCGAGAGGCTGAACAGGAAGCTAAGCTAAAGGCTGAGCGAGAAGCACAGTTAGCAGCAACAAAGCGTGCGGAAGCTGAGGCAAGAGCTCAGGCCGAAGCTGACGCTGCCGCTGCCGCAAGTGCGGCTGCTAAGGCAGCAGCCAGTAAAGACTCTGGAGGGGGAGCTACTACAGCGAAAGGCAGCACAGGATCTGGGGGTGGGGGAACTGCTAATAAAGCTCAATCATTCTCTGAAAGTGATGCTAGTTGGAAGAGAGAACCAAATTTTAATAGATTAGCATCTATTAGAACCAATGCTCGCTCTGGAGATGTGCTTCAATTTAGCATAAAACTGACTGTAGATAAGCAAGGTAATGTGACTCATGCACAAGTTACTAGATCTTCTGGCTATCCGAAGCTTGACAGGGCTGCTGAAAGAATTGCTAAAAAAGGCAAGCTGTATCCATTTAAGAATGGCAGAGGTAATGCTGTATTGGGTTATGTGACGCTGCCTTTTGAATATCGTGTTAATTAAGCTTTGAGCACTCAATAAAATTTTTAAGATGTATCTATCTAAATTTAAGTATTAACAAATTTATTAAACTAAGGACTCACTATGGACTTTGCAAGTTATTGGCAATACACAGATATAGTTACTAAATTTTTGTTTTTCGCGTTAATAGCATTATCTGTAGCCTCTTGGATAACTGGAATACTACGTATTTACCATAGTCACAAATTGACTAGTCAGGTCGCTCCCGATCTTATTAAAGCTGTAAAATCACAGTCGGATTCGTTGGCAACACTTGCATCTGCTGATCGTAAAACAGTTGCTGAACAAGTGTTATTACAACAAATTGGCCGCCTACGTTATAAGGGTGAAAAAGGGCTATCACTGTTAGGTACGACAGCCAGTATCGCCCCTTTTATTGGTTTATTTGGGACAGTATGGGGTATATTTCATGCTCTACATAGTATAGGCCAATCTGGACAAGCAGGATTAAGCCAGGTGGCCGGTCCTGTAGGTGAAGCACTTATTATGACGGGGTTAGGTCTTGGTGTCGCTATTCCGGCAGTTATTTTTTATAACATCGTTGTTCGTCTGAATCGCAAGACCTTGTTTACAGCCAATGATACCGCTTATAGTATTTTAGGCAAAACTGCTAAGGGTGAAAGCGAACCAGTAACTGGAAAGCCGGTAACTGATTTTACTAATCCTGTAATTAGTCAGCCTGGTGAGTACTCTTCGACGACAGCTAGCTAACTAAATAGAGCTGTTAGTGCTAAATAGTAGAGACAACCTAATAATTTGACTATGAGATGGGAGTATAAAATGGCCTTTCAGTTAGGCGATGGTGACATGCAAGGGATGAGCGAGATAAACCTTATTCCACTGATTGATATTATGCTGGTACTGATGATTATATTCTTGGTAACAGCAACTGTATTGAATCCTTCAGTACCTTTAACTTTACCTAAAACAAGTGCTAGCGTGCAACAGCAACCACCGAAGGTAATTCAAATAAGCGTTGATAAATATGCGGGTGTTTTTTGGGACGATAAGTCAATATCCGTTGAAGAGCTAGCAACTCTTTTGCAAGCTCAATCTAAGCTTGAGCAGGAGCCAACAATTCGACTTAGGGTTGATAAAGATGCACGCTATGAAACGGTAGCTGAAATTTTAGCACTAGCAAGTGGTGCTAATCTTAGCAAAATTGCTTTTGTGAGTGAGTAAATGACGGTAGGTTTTTTTAATAGCCGGTAAGTATAGTCGCAATAGTAGTTTGAATCTGAGATATGGGTACATTCATTAATATGATGTATTCATATCTTTTTTTTAATTTAAGCAGGATGGAATTATGGTTGATGAGTTAGGAGTAATGGTATCTAGCTTTTTAGCGGGTAGTTCTACAAGAAAAAGGTAAGCATCCGACCAACCCCCTATTGCGGTGGCACCCAGCGATGAGCTAACAACTCATCCAGATCCTCTTGAGTAGGCAGGCGTCTTAGCACGTCTGTCAAATAAGCAGACACATCCAAGCCATTTAAACGAGCTGACTGAATGATGGACATAATATTCGCAGCACGCTGCCCACTTCGCAGCGAACCGGCAAACAACCAGTTTTTACGCCCAAGTGCCCACGGACGCATCTGATTCTCCGCCCAATTATTATCAATCGGCAGCCTGCCATCATCTAGATACTGAGTCAGCGCCTGCCAACGTTTCAGGCAATAATCCATCGCCTTACTAATACTGGC
>NZ_JMKP01000052.1 GCF_000685805.1 Psychrobacter phenylpyruvicus DSM 7000 = NBRC 102152
AACATGGAGCATAAGCACAGTCAGCTTAGATTTGTGACCCCTAATGAGCGCCATATGGGGGAGGATAAAGTCATTCTAGCAAATCGTAAGCAGACGATAGAGAGTGCGAAAGCATTAAATCCTGCGCGCTGGGGTGGCCGAGAGGTGAGAGATTGTACACCTGTACCCCCAACGACTTTAAATCCAGTAAAAGAGCCAAAATCGATTGATAAGATGAGAGTCGCCTAATTCATTAAATGGTGACAACTATGTTGACAAACACCGAGACAATGCGGTTGACATTGTACGAGTGAAGAACTTAACTGGTGGTAATCTATATTTAGGTGAAGGAGACCAGCTAACTGGAGGTATTGCAGCCTTTGATCCTGAAGAGGGTCCTTTCACACAAACAGGTCCATTTGAGGATGCTAATCTTCAAGGTACTAATATCTATTACTCTAATGCTGATGATACATTAACACTAAGTGGTATTAACGGCGGTAGTATTGATATGGGAGCCGGAAACGATACTATCGTTATTACAGGCAGTAACCAAACGATCGACGCATCTGGTACTGGAAATATCAATGGTGGAGAAGGTATAGATACTCTACAGTTTACTGGCACTGGCAATAAAATCTGGGCTAATGAGTTATTCAGCACAGAGATCATTGACTTAGGCGGTAAGGGTAATACCTTCCATACTGGTGATCTTTTACAATATAATCCATCTAATTTAGATGGTGGAAATAAGGGGTTATATATTGCTGGTGGTGCAGGAGATACAGTAAACCTTGAAGGTACTGCTACTAACAAATGGTATAATGCCACTGGTACCAATGGAACTCCAGTTGAATATGAAGGTAATAGTTACTATGAATATTATACTGAAGCACTAGGTGGTCGAACTATCTATATTGATACGGATATCGTAAATGTAGTCATTGCATAACCCCACCTTCCTAAAAGTCTAATTTCAACAAAAACGCCCTCGCAATGAGGGCGTTTTTTTATGCCTATAAATACAAACGAACAGTTATTAACCTTAAAGCCTATACTAATCAAACAAGCGTAAAAACCACCAATTTGATATAATCACTGCCTAAATATAGACAGCTAATAGCGATTGATTATGCAAACTAATTTTTCACAGCCCCAAACCTTTAATCCTGCTGATATGTCCCGCAATATCATAGATAACGACCAAGACCCAATGGTCGATAGCCTAGATAATGAGGACGAAAATTCAGCACCCGAGTCACTCGATGAGCAAAATGTAGAGCATAAAGGGGTGAAGTCTGCCCGCTTTAAGAAGCTTCAAAAGAAGCTGCGTAAACAGGTCTCTCATGCCATTCGTGACTTCAATATGATTGAAGAGGGTGACGTGGTGATGGTCTGTGTCTCAGGCGGTAAAGACAGCTATACTTTGCTTGATATCTTGCTGTTTCTCAAGCGTATTGCCCCGATTAATTTCGAGGTGGTAGCCGTTAATTTGGATCAAAAGCAGCCGGGTTATCCAGAAGATATTTTGCCAAACTACTTGCAAGAGCAGGGCATACCGCATTATATCTTGGAAAAAGATACCTATAGTGTGGTTAAAAGTGTGGTACCAGAGGGTAAGACCTATTGTTCTGCGTGCTCTCGCCTGCGTCGTGGGTCACTATATGGATTTGCCAAACAAATTGGAGCTACTAAAATTGCTCTAGGCCATCACCGTGACGATATTTTAGCAACTTTCTTCTTGAATTTATTCCATGGCGGTTCGTTAAAAGCGATGCCACCTAAGTTATTAAGTGATGATAAGCAAAATGTGTTGATTCGTCCTTTAGCCTATGTGGAAGAAAAAGACATTATTAAATATGCACGTTACAAAGAGTTCCCCATTATTCCCTGTAACTTATGTGGTTCTCAAGAAAACTTACAGCGTGCCATGATCAATGATATGCTGCGTGAATGGGATGATGCTCATCCACAACGTTTGGCCTCTATCTTTAAAGCGATGCAGAATGTAGCGCCTTCACAACTAGCTGACCGAGAACTATTCGATTTTGAAAGTCTGAAGTTAGATCGTGACGATAGTGAGCGTCCTTTTGAAGGGGTAAATATACAGGTAGGTGGAGAAGCTGATTTAGCAGAGATTGGCTTACCGACACAACCAGAAGTTAAACCCTTTGAGCAAGCAAATAAAGTCAAGAAGATACCTACTATTAATCCAATTATCGATTAAAAAAAGAGAGCTTTTTAGCTCTCTTTTTTTAATCAATAGAATGAATAGGGGACAGCTAAAATTTAATGACGTCCAGCTGAGCTGGTGAACTAATCAAAAGACTGTAAAGGCTTAAAATTAATGCGATCTTGAGGAAGTTTACCCACCTCACGTAAGCGCCAGTTTAGCTCCCCCTCATTGCTTACCTGAACATAGTACTTAGATTCTAACTCATCAAGCTGTATGTTGGCTGAGTATTGATTGTCTTTGACATGCTGTAATATGGCATCACGGTCTTTGTTAATATCCGTGGCATGCGAGATAGACAAGGTCAGTTTATCTGGATAGTACAGCGGAGTGCCATCTAACAGCTTACCTGATGCTAAGCTTTGTTGAGGATAATTTAAATAAAAAATAACCTTACCATCTTTGTCAAAAATCATCTCCCCTCGTAAATCTAAATCATGAGCCAACTTATCCCGCGAAACATCTTGATACAGCGTTTTACCATCCATATACCAGTCGTCACGGACCACAGTATCTTTAATTTGGACTGAGTAAAACACGAACCAAATACAGGCCACTACCACAAATAAAGGCAGGCCAATAACGAAGATTATAACCATGTAATTCTTATACCAAGGCTGAGTATCTTGATGCCCAAAATTGGTAGGAGAGGTAGATTTTTTCATAGTAAAACCTTCAATAGCATACATAAAAATAAAGTGCCAGCTTATAGGGTTTGACCCTATTAAACTGGCGATTTAAAAATATCAGTATCTGATTTAAGATACTTTTCTCAACGGCTTATTACCTAGTTTGCGAAGTAAAGACGTTGGTCCTTGAAGCATGGTAAGTCCCATCTTTACTATCAACATTGAAGGTCACAGGCATTTCATTTTGATCAATAGCATCAGGATCGGCCGCGACACTTACTGGCATATCATAACTCTCACCAGCTTCTAAAGGAATAGATTCAAATCGAGTGTTTAAAGTAAAGCCTTCAGGTGCGGTAATAGATAGAACATATTCATGAGCTTCCTGAGTTTTGTTGGTCACCTTGATAATATAACTATTAACGATTTGACCTTCAGCGTTCATAGAGGATAATTGGTTACGATCCCCACGTACATCAATTTGAAGCGGTACACGATCAATCAAGGCATAGGCAACCACGCCGATTAATACTGACAATAATAACAGATATGCGAATAGTCTAGGGCGTAGGTAACGACTTTGTTCATTTTCTACAAGCTGTCGCTCAGTGGTATAGCGAATTAAACCACGAGGATAGCCCACTTTGTCCATGATTTCGTTACAAGCATCGACACAAGCCGCACACTGAATACATTCTACCTGCAGACCATCGCGAATATCGATACCAGTTGGGCAGACCTGTACACACATACTACACTGAACACAATCGCCTAGTTCATCTGGTTTAGTGCCTTTTTTGCGTGGGCCTCTAGGCTCACCACGATTGTAGTCATAAGAGACGATCAAGGTATCTTTATCAAACATCACACTTTGGAAGCGGCCATACGGACAGATATAGACACACATGAATTCGCGCATATAAGCGGCGTTGGCATAAGTGGCAAAGGTAAAAATAAACATTGATACCCAAATCCAGGTCGGCCAGTCAGGGAAAGGAATGCCTGCAATAGACTGCCAACTCCCATACATTACAGAAGTACCGGCTACATAACTGACAAACGTGGTGGCGGTAAATACCGACATCAAAAACCAAATGAAATAAATTAATAATTTTTTGGCGATTTTGCTGGCTGAATTGGGTTCTTTATCAAATTTAATGCGTTTGTTTCTATCCCCAATTACCCATTTTTCAACATGTTGGAATAGGTGCGTCCAAATAGTTTGAGGACAGGCATAGCCACACCAAACACGACCTGCATAGACAGTTACCATAAATAGGGTAAATGCTGCAATGATAAAGCCTGCGGCAACGAAGAAGAAATCTTGTGGGAATAAAGTCATCCCAAATATATAGTAGTGCTGACTAGGTACATCAAACCAGATTGCTTGTCGCCCATCATATTTAATCCAAGGTAGAATTAAAAATAAGGCCAACAAAAAGTACATACTAAATAATCGTATGCGCTGATAAAAACCACTGACAAAACGAGGATGAATGCGTTTTTTTGTGGCGTCCATATCATGAACTGGAATTTTATTAGGGGAGGGGGCTGACATAAATGTACCTCTAAATATTAGAACCATTATGCTGGCAAAATAAGAGTTAGCGAAGATTTTGCACGCTAGTTGCTCTACTGTTATTTTAACATTGATTGCTCAGATTCTGTTAATTCTGAACTGCCCTGCAGGGGTCGCTGTCTTTGAAGTATAAAGTTGTAGATATTAGTTATCCAACACTTAATTAATTCAAAGTTATATTTCCAATAACTATTATATGGTTGCTGACTGCATAAAATACAATACAAATATATGTTTAAAACCAGTCTTCTTCCGAGAAGATAAAACGAATAAAGAAAGGGGACTGTATTGACAGCCCCCTCTTGATGATATTAATAACTAGTTTGAAATGGGTAGTTCAACTTATAAATAATGACTATAGCTTATTTAGCAGTATCTGCTGGAGCTACTACCGCATTATTTGATAAAGAATAAACATAAGAAGCTAATAACATAATACGTTCGTTACCAAGCTTAGTTTCCCACTCTGGCATTACACCGCCACGACCGTTACGGATGGTTTCTTGGACTGTTTCGCGATCACCACCATATAACCAGATACCGTCAGTTAGGTTAGGGGCACCCGCAGAAATCATACCTTTAGCATCTTGACCGTGACAGATAAAGCATTTTTCATCAAAAATTGCTTTACCTTCAGTAATTTTAGCTGGGTCAAGTTCTGTCTTCTCTTGGTTTTTAGAGATTGAAAGAACATATTCAGCTACAGCTCTAACACCTTGCTCGCCAATATCAGCACGTTGAGCAGGCATAGGTAATGGCTGAGTTGGATCAAGGTTTACGTGACGACCATTATGCAGCGTTACCAAAATATTCTCAGGCTCACCACCATGTAACCAATCATTGTCAGTTAGGTTAGGATAGCCTGGAGCACCTTGGGCTGTTGAACCGTGACATACTGCACAGTTCTGTAAGAACAGACGTTCACCTGCCATTAGTGCTTTTTGGTTGCCAGATAACTCTTTTACGTAAGGAGCTAAAGCTTCAACATTAGCTTGAATCTTTTCGCTTAGCTCACTGCTACGCTCAGATTTAACAGGCTCTTTAGCTTGTAGACTAGCTAAGGTAGCCATTTGTTTTTGAGCAGCTGCATTAGGCAAGAAGTTACTATAAAAGTTTTCAGTGAAAACCTTATTGTTCTTTTCTAGGTCACTGTAAAGCTCATTCTTTGAACTCCAAGGTACAGTTTTGCCGTCTACTTCCACCGTGGATAAGCCATTAAAGTGACTTGGGAAAAGAGCTGGGAATAGTAAAAAGTAAAGCAATCCCCAAACAATAGTACCGAAGAAAATAACTAACCACCATTTGGGAAGCGGCTTGTCATACTCTTGAATAACATCATCATAAGTATGACCTGTAGTGCCGTCTTCTGCTAAATCTGGTTTATTACGCAGAACGAAAAGGAGCACGCCAAGAATACCTAACCAACAGGCCAGACTTAAGATGGTGATCCATGAACTCCAAAATATGCTCATCTTTTATCCTTATTGCGTGAATTAGAGGCTGATGACGCTAACATGTCATCATCCAACGCAAGCTGTGCATCTTCTTCAAAGCGCTTCTTGTTTCTAGGTGAATACGCCCACCATGCGATACTGATGAAGGCAATAAATGCCCCCACAGTCGCAAAAATTTGTAGGTCACTGATACTCATTAGCGTTGACCCTCCATCGCGGTGCCAAGCTGCTGTAAGTAAGCTACAAGTGCATCAAGTTCAGTAGCCCCTAATACTTGGTCAGGAGCACCTTCGATGTCCTCTTCAGTATAAGGAACACCAAAGCGGTCACGGAATAAGCGCATTTTGGCTTGTACTTTACTGCCATCAACTTCTCGCTCCGCTAACCATGGGAAACCTGGCATTACTGATTCAGGTACCAGTGATTGTGGGTCGATTAAATGCTTTTTCTGCCAATCGTCAGAATAGCGTCCACCAACACGTGCAAGGTCAGGACCAGTACGTTTAGAACCCCATAGGAATGGGTGATCCCACGTAGATTCTGCAGCACGTGAATAAGGTCCATAACGTTCAACTTCAGCACGTAGTGGACGAATCATTTGTGTATGGCACACATGACAGCCTTCACGGATATAAATATCACGTCCTTCAAACTCTAACGCTGTCCATGGTTCCATAGTAGGTAGAGGTTGGTTAACCCCACCTTCATCACCAGACTTGGTATCAAAAATTAATGGAACAATCTCTACTAATGTTGCAAAGCTAATTGCAATAACAATAAAGATGACCAGCAAGCCTGTGTTTTTTTCAATTATTTCATGAGCTGTACCCGCCATGATATCTCCTTAAGCGATTGCTGGTTACACGTTAACAGGCTGAGTGTCTTCGTCATCTTTGACGATAGGACTATGATTTGTTGGGTCAGCTTCGTCAACAGGACGAGCACTTGGCATCTGGATAGTCTTATAAGCGTTATAAGCCATCACAAACATACCACTTACATATAACAAACCACCAAATGCACGACCGATATATGGATAGTGAGAGAACGTTACTGTTTCAATGAAGTTGTAAGCAAGCGTTCCATCTGGGTTTGTTTGACGCCACATCATGCCCTGTCCAATACCAGAGATCCACATAGAAACGATGTAGAAAATAGTACCTGCAGTTGCAAGCCAGAAGTGAGTATTAATTAAGCTGATTGAATACATCTTAGGCTTATTGAAAATACGTGGAATTAGCACGTATAAAGAGCCCATCGTAATTAAACCTACCCAGCCTAATGCGCCTGAGTGTACGTGACCTACAGTCCAGTCAGTGTTATGCGATAAAGCGTTCACTGTCTTAATTGACATCATTGGGCCTTCGAAAGTTGACATTGCGTAGAATGACAAGGCAACGATCAAGAAGCGAATGATTGGGTCAGTACGTAGTTTATCCCAACTACCTGATAGCGTTAGAACACCGTTAATCATACCACCCCAAGAAGGAGCGAATAGGATTACTGAGAACACCATAGCTAAAGACTGAGTCCAGTCAGGTAGTGCAGAGTAGTGAAGGTGGTGTCCACCAGCCCACATGTATGAAGCGATTAACGCCCAGAAGTGCACAATTGATAAACGGTAAGAGTAAATTGGACGACCGATCTGTACTGGCACGAAGTAATACATCATACCTAGGAAGGCTGCTGTTAAATAGAAACCAACCGCGTTATGTCCATACCACCACTGAACCATCGCATCTGTAGCACCACCAAATAATGAGTAAGATTTAAATAATCCTACTGGGATGGCCATACTGTTTACGATATGAAGTAAAGCAATAGTGATGATGAAAGCTGCAAAGAACCAGTTCGCTACATAGATATGAGACGTTTTACGCTTAATCAATGTACCAAAGAAAACAATGGCATATGAAACCCAAACGACTGCGATTAGGATATCAATAGGCCATTCAAGCTCCGCATATTCTTTGGTTGAGGTTAAACCTAATGGTAAGGTAATGACAGCAGCAACAATGACTGCTTGCCATCCCCAGAAAGTAAACCATGCCAAATAAGGAGCAAATAATCTGGTTTTACAGGTACGCTGTACGATGTAGTAGGAGGTTGCAAATAAAGCAGAACCACCAAACGCAAAAATTACCGCGTTCGTATGCAGCGGTCTTAAACGGCTAAAAGTTAGCCAAGGGATATCAAAGTTTAGGGCAGGCCAAGCCAATTGTGAGGCGATAAACACCCCAAGACCCATGCCTATAATCCCCCAGACGATTGCCATGATCGTGAAATATCTAACAACTGTGATTTCATAATCACGATCGACTGGAGAGACTGCTGTGTTATTTATACTCATTGGAATATTTCCTTTACAGCCTTAAGTATCAAAGGTGTCAGCCAAACTTGAGCTGCCTTTAAGAAATTAATTCTGAATGATTGAGCCATCTGCTACAGATGACCTAGTGTAAAAAACACAGTAACTCAGTAATTTAATTAAATAATGGCTGACTCTTGAGGAACTAAAATTAAATCCCAGTCTCAATCGCTTGGCTGTTATACCCGATGTTATCTAAATATGAAGCTATTGTAACGCATAGGATACAAAATATCATCTGACGAAACAGTCAAATCAAAAAAAACCCGTAAAAAAGTTGTGGGTAACTCGTTTAATTAGCTAAATACTTGACTCTTAAGCTATATCTCGAGCCTTAATGACTCTAAAGTTATCACTATGCTATGTTTTAAATACGCTACGTTTTTAAGCCGCATAGGGTAACACTTAACTGATAACATTAAAAATGACTTATTAATTCAAAAACTACTGTAGCGTCTATAGTTTTTGTTACAATCGAACTAAGCTTAGTATTTACCTTAATGGGTTTTAGGTAGCTGTTTTATTTAGGGTTTTACTAAAAAAAATTAAAAGCGTTTATGATGCACTGCGTCAGTTGATAAAGTTATAGAGTTAACTCTTGGTCTTGTCAAAAATAAATCTTCACTATTTTAATAAAACCTATCTTGACTATATATAGTAATCACTATATAAACTATAAACATTATTTTGAAATATCAACTAACATGCTTAAGGTATATTTTAACCCTATTTTTACCTTAACTCTATTTTTAATTTGAACAGGGAAACTCTTATGGCAGTTTTTTTAACGGATGAATGGTTTAACGAAGTGGATCGTCTAACTGCAGAAGCTGGTGAATTAAATCTTCCACCAGCATTAGCTAACAGCAAAATTAACCTAAAAGTTACTAACACCGCAAATGGTGATGTTAGTGCCGCACTTGAAAACGGCGTTTTGAAAAAAGGCGAGACTGACGCAACTACTACTATCAATATTGATGAAGAGACCCTAAAAGCTATTGCTTTAAGAGGCGATATGAATGAAGCAATGAATGCTTTTATGTCGGGTAAAATTCGCATCGATGGTGATATGGGTCAAGTTATGGCGCTACAAACGGCTAAGCCTTCACCTGAACAAAAAGATCTTTTCAAAAAAATCTATGCGATGACTGAACAAGCTTAATTGGTTCATGCTTTAGTTTAAGTCAAAAAAAAGAGTGTTTGGATATATCCAAGCACTCTTTTTTTATGAAGCTGTTTTTATAAGGCTATTCTTTTTGGCGCTGTTTTTATAAATCAATGGTTTTTTTATGCAGGTTATAGTTTTATCAATATATAAGCAATTAAATCAAATGCATTAAATAAAACATTAATAATATGCCTGAGACAAAAAAGCTCACTGACAGTAAATTAATAGAGCTAAAGGTTTTTTCACCAAGTACAGATTTCATAAAAAGTGTCAGTGCCCCACTGCTATTATCGGTAGAAGATAGATCGCTTGCGGCACTATCAACAGATGAATTGGCAAAGTTTGAACTGGCCGGTTTTGATTCAGGTCTAGCATAAGCCGCTGAGGGCTTAGCAGAACTCGCTTGCTCACGGTACAGGAGTTCTTTTGTATCTTCAATACTTGATAAATGCTTACCTCGGTATATTGAGGCCAACTCAATCGAGGGACAGCAGCTTACCTCTTCATACTCATAAGACTTAGCAGCCAGTTTATAAAGAGCAGGCTGTAAGCTGTGAGAGTCGGTAATACCTTCTGCCATTAATAGAGGAGCAGGCAGTGAAGAGGGGGTGGAAATCTTGTTAGAAGAAGTAGAAGGTTTCATAGACACACTGATATGAATCGAATAAACTCTATTGATTTACTCTTTCATTTAGAGAAGTTGATTTATAGTAACCTGATTTTGTAACAGTTGTAAATACAGAGTTTGTCTAAATTGTTAAAAAGTCAACTATTTTTGGTATATTTATCGGTATTGACCAAAAATCAGTGGTTTATCTACATTAAAACCGACCCAAAGCATAAAAACTAGCCCAAAACAAAAAAGCTGACCCAATGTAGAAGTCAGCTTTTTTAAATATTAACAGTTAAGCTTATTTTTATAGTTATATCTACCCCACTCTCAACACTTTTAGGGGTTGAAAAAAAATGACACCTCACTATCCTTAAAGTTTTCGACCAAGAAGACCAAGGACAATGAGATGCCACTTGACGAATTTATCATTAATATCTATCTGATGGTAGAGCAATATTACAACTTAGTCGTTCAAAAACCGTTAAGAAGAGGCGGATTTGCGCCTAAACTTAGCGATACTGAAATTATATGTATGGAGCTAGTTGGTGAGTTTATGGGCATGGATCAAGACAAACAAATCTGGCAATATTTTAAAAACCACTGGCTGTCTTGGTTTCCAAACCTTGGCTCTTACCCTAACTTTGCTAAACAATG
>NZ_JMKP01000053.1 GCF_000685805.1 Psychrobacter phenylpyruvicus DSM 7000 = NBRC 102152
AGGGTATATCCGCCCTGAGTTAACACAGCACTTTGCATCAAAGGGTATTGATTTGCAAACACCGCTAAGACGCAATATGACAGATAATAGACCTAAGTCTGATGTTAATCGATTGATGCGTTATCGACGTAATATTGAGACTGTTATTGGTCAATTGTCTGACTGCTTTAATATACAGAAAGTACGTGCTAGAGATTTATGGCATTTGTCTCATCGTTTAACGCGTAAGATTCTGGCGCATAATTTCTGTTTTCTTTTAAAAAAAAAACTTGGTAACCCGCCTCCTCAGTTTGAATTGCTAATAAAGTGTTGAGAGTGGGGTTACTTATTTTAAATAATATTAAGAGCAAGGTTAAGATTAAATATTACTGTATTGCCGTAAATATGTTAAAGGATTTTTCTGTTTTTTTAATTTATTACTTTTAGTTTTTATTTGCAAAATAACTTTATTTTTTTATGTCGTTTAAATGATATTTTTAATATTTTTACTATATTTGTGGGATATAGTGGCACTATTTTCAATATTTGTTACGTATAAAATTAAATTTTGATTCAGCGTTAGAAGCGAGTGATTATGAATAAAGAAGTGTCAGGCTATACGCTTGAACTTAATTAAAGATAGAACATTTAAAATATCAAAGGACAAATGAAGGGGTTTTTTATGAAAGAAATGCAAGTCACCAAAACTATGAAGAGCAGCGCACTGACCACCGCTCTTTTTATGACTCTATTTGGATTTATGGGTACGGCGCAGGCTCAAGAAATGCGTCAAGTTGAGCATATTGGTTGGCAAAAAACAGGTAATGCTACGTTCCAACAGGTAAGTGCCAGCAATCTACCTGCAAACCAAGCCAATTTGATCTTTATCCGTCCCCTAGATAATGATGGTTTACAAACCAGTGCTAATATTGCCATTGATGGCAGATTCCAAGTAAGTTTACAGCCTGGTCATTATTCTCAAATTCTATATTGTAGTGGTCAACACAACATCACAGTTGTTCCTACAGGTGCTAAAACCAATAACTTGAGCACTGCTAATAGTCATCTAGTTGACTTTGCCCCTCAGCAAAATCACTACATTTATGTTGATATTGATGATTCAACAGGACAACCAAGTCTGAGTAAGATTGAAGAGGCAGATGCCAAAAAGCTATTAAGCACCACATATAAACAAACACATCAAATTAGTCGTGTTGTACGCGACTGTCCAGTTGTACAACAACAACAGCCACAACCTGAGCCTGAACCAGAAGTCAAGGTTGAAATAGACAAACCAATTAACCTACAAGTGTTGTTTGAATTTGACAAAGCCGTTGTTCAGCCAGTGTTCAACCAGCGGATCGAAGCAGTGGCTAACTTCATGCACAAATATCCTGACACTACTACAGTAATTGAAGGTCATACAGATAGCAAAGGCTCAGACAGTTATAACATGGGCTTATCACAGCGCCGTGCTGAAGCAGTTAAGCAAGAGTTGGTGACTAAATATGGCATCGCACCAAACCGCTTACGTACAGTTGGCTATGGTGAAACTCGCCCTGTAGATACTAACGCAACGGAAGAAGGCCGCTATAATAACCGCCGTGTTGTTGCAACAGTTAGCGCTACTCAAAAATAATAAGCATATTTAAAATATAAACTATTAATAAGTTTTTTTGGGATTAAAAAAAACTATTTTAGTTGAACTTTCAAAGGAAAATTAAGATGAAAACCATCATTGTAAAAGTAAATGATGCTGTAAAAACAGTAGCTGAGCATCAAGTTGTCACTAAGGATGGACAGCCCACAGTAATCAAAGCAGTCAATCGTGTTAACTACGAATTAGTAGATCAAGCGACTGGTAGAGCACCAGACCACATCATCACTAAGCGTGTGGGTAAAGACCTACATGTTTCTGTAGAAGAAAATGGCCAAGACAGCGATCTAATTATTGAAGGCTACTACGAAGAAAGTGACAGTGCGCTTATCGGTTTAGCAGAAGACGGTAGTTATTACTACTATGTACCTGATACTGGTGAAGTGGCAGACTTCGTCACTGAACTTGCACCAGGTGCTGTAGAAGGTCAAGCACTAGGTGGTAATGCTTACTCAACCCCATGGTGGGTAGGGGCAACAGATCAAGCAGGCTTTGGTATCCTACCTTGGTTAGTTGGGCTAGCTGGTCTTGGTGCATTAATTGCTGCCCTAGATGATGATGATGACGATAAATCAACACCAGCTCCAGCTCCAGAAGCACCAGCTGACGTGCATGTAGATAAAGCAGAAAACGTCCCACCTGCAGAAGGTGATGATCGTGATAACGGTAGCACGATTATTACTGGTACTGCACAACCGAATACTGAAGTCGTTATCAAAGATAAGGATGGTAATATAGTAGGTAAGGGTGAAACCGATAAAGACGGTAATTTCACTGTTAAAACTGATAAGCCATTAGCACATAACGAAAAATATGACGTTATCGCGCAAGATAAAGATGGCAACCAAATTGGTGAAAAAGACACTGTAATTGGGTCATTAGCAGATCCAAAAAATCCAGAGTTAGTGGCTAACGACGATGGTTCAGTGACTGCGAAGCCAGGCGACGATAGTGTTGTTGATTTAACTGTTGAATTTATTGACGAAAATGAGCAGCCACAAAAAGTTGAAATCGTAAAAGATAAAGACGGCAGCTGGGGTCCAAAACCAGATACTAATCTTCCAGAAGGTGTAGAAGTAAATAAAGAAACTGGTGAAATTACCCTTACTCCTGATGCTGTTAAAGATGGCTCAGAAGTAACAGCAACTAACCATGATATCTTTGGTCAAGACTCAACTGCAAAAACTAATGCAGGTAATGATATCGAAGGAGCAGTTGCACCAGCCTCTCCTGACTTAGTAGCCACACCTGATGGTGGCATAGAGATGACTCCATCTGAAGATGCTGACAAAGGTAAAGTTGAGTTCACAGATGAAGCTGGAAGCAACCAAACTGTTGAAATTGAAAAAGGTGAAGACGGTAGCTGGGGACCAAAACCAGGTATTCAATTACCACCAGGCGTTACTGTAGACCCTGAAACAGGTAAAGTAACTATTGCTCCTGAGGCTGTTGAAGACGGCTCAACAGTTAAAGCCGAAAACAGTAACGATAATGGCACTTCAAACTCAGAAGTAATAGCAGGTGATAATGATGCTAATACTGATGATATCGGTCCTGCAGCACCAGACTTAGTAGCAACTCCAGATGGCGGCATCGAGATGACTCCATCGAAAGATGCTGATAAAGGTAAAGTAGACTTCACAGATGAATCGGGTAACGATCACACTGTTGAAATTGAAAAAGATCCTAACACTGGTGAGTGGGGGTCTAAAGACGATGCTGTATTACCACCAGGTGTAACTGTAGATCCTGAAACAGGTAAAGTAACCATTACCCCTGATGCTGTTGAAGATGGCTCTAAAGTTGAAGCTGAAAATAGCAACGACAATGGTACATCAAGCTCAGAAATTACTGCAGGGAATGACATTGAAGATATTACCCCTCCAGCAGCACCTGAAATTGTAGCTGGTGCAGATGGTTCTGTATCTATCACACCTGACCAAAAAGACGCTGTTGACCTAATTGTTGAGTTCACTGATGAAGCTGATAAGCCTCAAAAAGTTGAGCTTGAAAAAGATGCAGACGGTAAATGGACAGCAAAAGATGAGCTTCCAGAAGGCGTTACAGTAGATCCAGACACTGGTCGTGTAGATATCCATTATGATGCGGTAAAAGATGAGTCTGAAGTTAATGCCACCAACAAAGATGAAGTTGGTAACGCATCTAGCTCACAAGCAACTACCTCTCGTGATTACATCAATGGTCCTAAGGTAGAAATCCAAGCTGGTGAAGATGGCGTTATAGACCCAACCGACCTCAACGAAAACAAAGAAGTTGATGTTGTTGTTGACATTAAAGACAGTGGCTTAAAAGCTGGTGATAAACTAGAAGTAACCAACCAAGATGGTGAAACTAAAGAAGTTGTGTTAACCGAAGAAGACATTACAAACGGTAGTGTAACTGTGCCTGTTAAGCCAGCAGAGCATGGTAAAGACACTACTGTAGATGTGGTCGTTAAAGACGAATCTGGCAAACAAATCGGCTCAGGTTCTGATACTGCTCCAACTGACTTCAGAGTACCTGGCGATACTAATGGAGATGGTATACCTGATGCAGGTCCGGTTATCAGTTTCCCAGAAGATGCTGATAATAATGGCTACTTAAACGCTGCTGAAGACCAAGCTCCAAAAGGTGAAACACCAGTACGTGTTGAATTACCTGTTAACACTGAAGCTGGTGATATCGTAGAAGTTGTTATCAATGGTGAGAAGAAAGAAGTTGTACTTACTGAAGATAACATCAAAGACGGGTTTGTTGATGTCCCAGTTAAATTAGATACTAACGGTGATGGGAAAGTTGATCTCGATAAGGTTGATGTTACAGCAACCGTAAAAGATAACGCTGGCAACGTAACACCAGAAGACAACAAAGTATTAAATATTGATACTAAAGTACCTGGTGATGTAGATGGTGATGGTTCTGCAACAGATCCTAATGATCCAAGCAAAGGCGATCCAGAAGACAATGATGCAACTACTAACAATGGTGCGCCAATCATTACCTTCCCAGAAGATACGAATGGCGATGGGTTCTTAAATGCTGCAGAAAATAAGCAAAACCCAGACTCAACACCTGTACGTGTTACAACACCTGCTAATACAGAAGAAGGTGATAAAGTTGTAATCACTACCAATACAGGTGAAAAAGTTGAAGTAACAGTTACTCAAGAAGATATCGACAAAGGTTATATCGAAACTGAAGTTACTATCCCAACTGATGCTGAAGGCAACAAGACTAAGCTTGAAGTAGAAGCTCATGTTGAAGATAAAGCGGGTAACAAGTCGCACACTGCTACCAACTCTCTAGATGTTGATACTAGAGTTCCAGGTGATAGCGATGGTGATGGTAAGCCTGATGAAGCAGGTAAGCCAGTTGTTGAAATTGCTGACGGCAATGACGGCTTTATCAACAAAGATGACTTAAACGAAGATGGCACTGTTAACACTACCATTACTTTCCCTAAAGACAGTGGTTATACGCCTGGCGATAATGTAGTAGTAAAAGATCAAGACGGTAATAAACTGTTAGATCGTCCATTAACTGCAGAAGATATCGCTAATGGTATTACTGTACCTGTTACACCTGCACCAGAAGGTGAGAAAACTGAAGTTACTGCACAGGTTACTGACCCAGCAGGTAATAGTTCACTAGAAGGTAAAGATGAGTCTGTCACTGACTTAATCGTACCAGGTATGGGTAACCCAGACCTAGTACCTCAAGTTACTATTGCTGATGGCGAAGATGGCAAAATTAATAAAGCGGACCTAAACGCTGATGGTGAAGCGACTGCTACTGTTAAATTCCCAGAGAATGCAGGTTATAGTGCTGGTGATACAGTGGTTATCACTAAACCAGATGGTACAGCTGAAGAAGTCACATTAGATGCTGATAAGCTTGCTAATGGTGTTGAAGTTACCTTTAAACCACTACCAGAAGGTGAAACTAACGAAGTTAAAGCAGTAGTTAAAGACCCACAAGGTAATACCTCAGGTGCAGGTAAAGATACGTCTATTACTGACTTATTAATACCAGGTGATTCAGATGGTGACGGTATCGCAGATGATGTTGGTAAGCCAGTTGTTGAAATTGCTGATGGTAAAGATGTGGCAGATCAGATCGACACTGATGACCTAAACGAAGATGGTACTGTTAATGCAACAGTAACTCTACCAAAAGATGCTGGTTACAGTGTTGGTGATAACATTGTTATCAAAGACAACGCAGGCAATGTGTTGGTAGATCGTCCACTGAGACAAGAAGATCTTGATAACGGTATCACTGTAAAAGTAACACCACCAGCTGAAGGTAAAACTCTTGAGGTAACAGCAGAAGTAACAGATCCACAAGATAACAGCGCTGAAGGTAAAGATACATCAAAAGTTGGTGATATAACTGCACCAAATGCACCAGTTGTTGATATCTTAGAAGGTAACGACAACGTTATTGATGGTAAGGATTTAAACAAAGACGGTGAAGTTGATGTTAAAGTCTATCTACCAAAAGGTACGCAAGAAGGTGATACTCTAACTGTTAATGGTACAGATTATACTGTTACCGAAGACATGCTAAAAGAAGGCTCTACAATTGTATCTGTACCAGCATTAGCTGAGGGTGAAACTTTAAACGTTACTGCAACGATTACCGATAAAGCTGGTAACAAGTCTGAGAAAGGTACTGATAATGCTGTATTTGGTGATATTACAGCTACCTCTGCACCTACTGTTACTATCCAGGATGGGGAAGGCACTGCCAACCAATTAGATGATGCTGACCTTGTTGACGGTAAAGTAGCTGTTAAGGTTGAAGCACCTGCTGATGCTAAACCAGGTAATATTCTAACTGTTACAAACCCAGATGGTAGTAACACTAATTATCCTATTACTCAGGATATCCTTGATAATGGGTTGACAATTAAGTACCCAGTAGATCAGTTCCCTGTTGATACTAAGGTAGCTATTACTGCTGTGGTTACTGATAAAGCTGGTAACGTATCTGAACCAGGTATGGACGAGACTACTAATAAGATAGTCAACTTGCCACCTGTTGATCCAGATGCACCGATGCCAACGTTAACAGTGGACTTACAGGATAGTATTGATGCGACAGTTGATCCTGATGCACCAAATGATCCAATAATGGCAACTATTACTGGTACAACAGATGCTGAGCCTGGTAGTAAAGTATCTATTGTAGTTGGTGAGTATGATGAAAATGGAGTATTAGTTCCTGGCACTGAATTACCTGCAGTAGAAGCTGAAGTTCAAGCTGATGGTACTTACTCAGTTGAAGTTGATGTAACTACCTTAAATAATACCGATGAAACTGGTGATGCTGAGCAAGATAAGCACACTATTGGTGCGATTGCTAAAGTAGTAGATAAAGTAAGTGGTAATACTGCTACTGCTGAAGACTTAGCTGCAGAAAAAGCGGAAAATGCAGGTTTAAGTTCGGATGATGTTACGGATGAAATTCAGGACTTATTTAATGCTACTGGTTTAAATAACGATATGACCTTAGTATATGGACCTTCTGAAACTGTAATGGTTAGAAAACAATTCCCGAATTTTAACTCTGGATTTACAATTTCTGAAGATACTTCTTATACTGATCCATTGTTATTTACTAATTATGACGATGTGTTAGTAATTAATAACTCATTAAATAACCTCGGTAATAATGCTGATGCGCCAAATGATGGTGGTAATGAGTACTTTAAATCAGCCGATAATGATCGTAGTTTAATCACTATTGATACAGGTATGGGTGATGACTTATTTAGTGTTTCTCAGGTAGACGCAGGTGTTAATGCTCGCATCTATATGGGAGAAGGTAAAGATACCTTCCGTACCACTGTAAATGACATTGGGCGTAGTAATAATGTCTATATGGAATCAGGTGATGATACTGTCGATGTAGCTAAACGAGTTTTAGGCAAAGTATATACTGGTAGCGGTAGCGATACTGTTGATGTAGGCACTGATGTTGCAGGCTTAATTGACTTAGGCAGTGGTGATACACCTGATGGTTATATGACAGAGTATCAAGACGGTTCAGGTTTAAGTTTAGGTAATGATGATAATATTGACTCTTTTGATGATATTAACGAATTAACCATTGGAGGTTATCTAGGCACAGCTGCTGGTGCAGGCTACGTTAAGTCTGGAAATGGTAAAGATATTATTACCATTAAGAAGAGTATAGGTGGAGCAGCTGCTGAGTTGTATACAGGAGTTGTTGATACCGGAGCTGGTGATGATATTATCAATGTTGATGGCTCTATTAGAGTTAATGGAACTATCTATGCTGGTGAAGGTAATGATGAAGTTAATATTGGCGGTGATGTTATAGGTAAAATCTATACACAAGAAGGTGATGATACAGTTAAGGTCACCGGAAATGTCACGGGCAAAATATCTACAGATACTGGCGAAGATAAAATTTTCGTCAATGGTAATGTTAATGGTGGACTTATTGATTCAGGGGCACAAGATGACCATATTCAAATTAAAGGAGAAGTAGTTTCTTCTAAAGTTTGGGGTGGCTCTGGTAATGACACTATTATTGTAGAAGATAGAGTTCGATTAGATTCAGAAATTATTGGTGGAGCTGGCGATGATAAGATCTATGTTAAGAGCTTACATGATCCTAACTCAGTAATTAGTGGGGGTGTAGGTAGCGATGTTATTATACTTGAAACTTTAGCGGGTGGTACGGTTAATACTGGTAATAGTAACTGGAATGTCAACGCTTCAGACCTTGTTAGTCGTAATGAAGACCCCCCTGTGTCAGGATAGTTGTCACCCCTAACAATCAAGTAAAAGGGGGTAACAAGGAACAAAGATGTCCAGATACAGTGAAGAGAGAAAACAAGCTATATTAAGCAAGCTATCGCCGCCACATAACTTAAGTGTATCAGAAGTTGCAAGAAGTGAAGGCATAGGTGTACAAACCCTATATAATTGGCGTAATCAAGCTAGAGAACAAGGACAGCCCATGCCCGGCAATAAAAACACTCCCGATAACTGGTCAAATGAAGCAAAACTTGCCACCATCATAGAGGCCAGCGGCTTATCAGAGACCGAGCTTAGCG
>NZ_JMKP01000054.1 GCF_000685805.1 Psychrobacter phenylpyruvicus DSM 7000 = NBRC 102152
CATCAAAGGGTATTGATTTGCAAACACCGCTAAGACGCAATATGACAGATAATAGACCTAAGTCTGATGTTAATCGATTGATGCGTTATCGACGTAATATTGAGACTGTTATTGGTCAATTGTCTGACTGCTTTAATATACAGAAAGTACGTGCTAGAGATTTATGGCATTTGTCTCATCGTTTAACGCGTAAGATTCTGGCGCATAATTTCTGTTTTCTTTTAAAAAAAAAACTTGGTAACCCGCCTCCTCAGTTTGAATTGCTAATAAAGTGTTGAGAGTGGGGTATTAATAACATTATTGTAAACGATAATTACTATCATTTACACAATATATTTGAATTCTAATATGTGAGTCTAATAAACATGATTTTATTTAAACATTGGATATAAAATGGCTCAGCACCCCAAATTTGTTATTCATCTTATTTTGCTTAACACGGCAGGTTTGCTGACTGTGCCTTACAGTCATGCAGACTTACCCCTTACTATTGAGAGCCTAACCACTGATAAAGGAAGATTTAAGCTAGATACAACTGTGAGCTATTTTAATCAAAATAGTTCCAATTTATTATCTCAAGGCTCAACCAATATTGATCTGGGTGATGGCCGCAGCATCACTATTCCTAATATTCCGACAGAAGGAAAAGTAAATACTGATAATTTAATTGGAACACTTGGGTTGCGTTATGGCATAACTGAAGACTGGGAAGTGGGTGTAAAGGCAAATGCTTTAACTTTGGAACAGAGACTTGACCACGACGGCAAGGTAACGACTCAAAGTGATGATAGGTTTCAAGATATCTCATTAACCACTCAATATCAGTTGACTAAAAACCATAATAGCTTACCTGATAGTTTAGTTTTTACCGAATTATCTGTTTATGATAATACGCAAGGGCTTAAGTCAGACTATCTAACTTCTGCTCTTGTAGGTAGTACCATTTATACTGTCAATGATCCGATAGCACTTAGCTTAACAGGCACTTATCAATATAACGGCAATCGGGATTTTAAAGAGTCGATAGGTAAAGTTGATATTGGTGATGTGTTTTCATTAAATGGTTCGGTAGGGTTCGCAGTTAATCCTGATATCACGTTAAATACAGGTGTTAGCTGGCGTATGGTAAAAGGGGATAAGTTTGATAACACTGATATCTCTAGTGCTAAATATACCCAAACGAGTTTAAATTTAGGGTTGGCTTATGCGTTAAATGAAAGAAGTAATCTAACTGCTAATTTGCGTACAGCAGTATCAGGTGATTCAGGCAGTACTTTGTCACTAGGTATGACCACTAAGCTAGGTAAGTTGCCACCCCCTATTTCAGAGCAGTATCGAAAACATAAACAACAGACTCAATAAATTTTAGCTTTATTCAAATTCTGGCAGATGGACTAACTATCCATCTTAAAATTAAACCAGTTGTCCCGCCAGTGTATAAGGGCAACAGTCATTGAAAACTTAAATCATAAGGAAAGTGTAATGAAAAAACTAACTAAAATCGCTACTGCAACAACACTTGGTTTGGGCTTAAGTGTGTCAGCAATGGCTTCAGAAAATATTCAAACTACCTCAAATCTGACAGTTAAGCCATCTGCTGATTTAAGCTATGCGTTTGATGATAATCAAGACCTTCAGGTTATGGCTATGACTAATCAAGAAATGGAAGAGACCGAGGGGGCTTGGGTCCCTAACGCCATAGGTGGAATTGCAGGAGGGCTTGGTGGTCATTTTGGGTATATGAGCGGATCTATAGCTAGTGGAAAATACAGTGTAGGTGGGCATTTGGCATCTATAGGTGCGGGAGCTGTAGGAGGTGCAGTTAGCCCTGTTACTGGACTAAACTCTGCAGTGGCTGCATTTGGCGTTGCTGGTGCTACGACTGGAGCAACAACATACATTGGGAACAAATCTAGTACTGCGAATATTGGAAGATAATATTTAAAATAGTTTATAACTCCGCCTGACTGCAATATATCGTTGTGGTCAGGTCAGAACTCAAAAAAGCAACTTATCTTTCGTGCAACTTCTTATAAGCTGTTTATTAAAAATAATATTATTTTACAAGCTAAACCTCTAATTCTTATAAAATTAGAGGTTAAGAAATAAGGATTCATATTTAAGTATAGGTTATATATTTATGCTAGTAAATTTTGTATTTATTTTAATTGGGTGCATTGCTTTATCTTTAAGTAATTATATAAACAATATTGGAGCTAACATCGTTATTAAAATAATTGGTGTTATATTTTTTTGTATATACTTGGTAAGAATCCTACCTGCACCTTCTGCAAAAAACGTAATAATTTACATTTTGTTTTCGATTTTTGCAGCTTTATCTTCATGGTATGTAATAAAAAAAATTTTAAAATAAAATGAAGCTTACTAGTCTGTTATGCATCTAAAAAATAAGATGGGTGAAAAAGAAGCCTGTGATAACGCTTTGAGACTAATCAACAATAAAGAGTATGTACAATCTTCTTTGAGTACAAGTTCTAATTTGAGCTACGATATTCTTTATAAACCATAAATCCTTTAAAATAAAAAGCTCATTGCTATCTGATATATGAACTTAAGAAGGAGTAAAAATGTCATTATTAACCAAAACTTGCCAATATTTATTCTTATCAGCCACGCTTGTTGTATCTGGCTTATCCATCACTCAAGTAAGTCATGCTGCCGTAGCTTTTCAAGCACAAGACAGCCAAAAAGTTGCACTTGCTCGCAAACTTATTAATATGGATGGCTCTAAACAAGGTTTTAAACAAGCCAATAAATTTATTATTGAATCTATGCGTAGTAATATGATTGATATGCCTGATGAGTTTCTTGACAAACTATCGAAAAAAATGGATAGCTATGACTATGAAGCTCAACTAGCCTCTACTTATGCGCAAGTATTATCCACTGATGAGTTAAATGCTTTGATTGAGTTATACAACTCACCGACAGGCAAATCATTAGCTAATAAGATGGGACTATTAACAGAACGTATTGCCTTACAACAAAGTCAAATTTCTGAACAGATGATTCAACAAACTTTAGCTGAAATGGGTATGCTGGATTAATCTATAACTTTAATTTAAATCCTTTTTTGAATGTGTCATTAGTTTTACGTTAGATGGGCATTATTTATGATTAATTATTTAAATAATGATAAGAAAATACCACAAGTAGTGCCTTTCTTTTTAGCGCTTGCAGTACCTATTAGTTCTCCTGCTTCACCTATGGTCTTAAATACTAGCGCTGGTACAGTGTCTGATATCCACATCACAACTTGGAAACAAATGCGTGATGCTCAAGTTGTTAAACAAGATTTAGATTATTCTTGCGGAGCATCATCATTATCAACTGTATTAACCTACTTTTATAACACGCCGACTTCTGAGCAACAGATTTTAGAAGATATGCAGCTAACAGAGATGATGGCATCTTTTCAAGATCTAGCAGAGGTTAGTCAAAAATATGGCTTTACCGCCAAAGGTATAGCAACCAATTACGACTCATTAAAAAAATTAAAAATACCTGCCATTGTCTATGTAAATCATAAACGTAGTGATCACTTTAGCGTTGTTAAATCCATTAATGATACTCATATTGTATTAGCAGATTCGAGTTGGGGTAATCGCACTTTAACTCGTAAGCAATTTGAAGATATGTGGCACACTCGTGCAGATAACAATTTAAAAGGTAGCGTATTACTGATACTACCGACTATTAACAATCAGAAACTTAATACCAATACTGGCTTCATGCAAGTAGAGAGAACACAGCAATTATTAAGACAAAGTCCTGAGTTATTCCGTCCGTTTATGTAAGCAGATCGTATTACTCCTTAAAAAAACCACTTAATTATACAGAAACTGAAAAACTGCCTTATAGCAAGCTTCCTTCTGAATCCAGCTAATCACGATAAGAACAATATCGATTGTTGTACCCATTAGCTAAGTTTTAAAAATAATATCAAGCTCATATCATAGAATTGAAAGGTAAGTCTATGAGAAAAGTGGTAGATACTTTTGATGGATAGTATTAAAGAGCTTTTTACTCTGAAACTAACGTGGTCACGGATGGTAATAATGCCTGGTTACGTCTTTCGCTATTTGGTGGTCAATTTTGATAAGACTAGGTGAGTATGTGGGAGGTTATTTTGCAGCAACCAACCACGTACCAAACCTATAAAATAACGCAGCAACTAACAGTATTATTAATACGGTGATAACATAAACCACGCTATCAGGAAAAGGACTTAACCAGCCAATACTGAATGCTAGGTTTTGAAACCCCTCTACCGGCCACTTCGCTAATGAAGTCTGATTGCCAGAGTTGAATACCGCTAACAATAAAAACACTGCAACAATGGCACATAGGCTGCCTACTAATGTTTTCTTATTCACTTTGTGATCTCTATTTATTATTTATTGACGTAACGCTAATATAGGCACCACCAAGTCCTCTTCATCAGTCAAATGCTGCGATAAAAAGTCAGTCCCAGTAATTAAATTAGCATGCAAACGGTCTGCCAAAGCCTTATCTTCACTCTGCGCTTTTGCTAGCTCATCATTTAAGCTTTGCATCTCATCTAGCAAAGCATTAAGCCTCACATGATCTCGCTCTAGTATCTCAAATCCCGCCTTTAACTGCGGGTATAAGCTAACAAACTCTGGGAAAAACCCATGGTCTTCAACACTATGATGCTGGTGTAGTTTCAGCACATGCATACTAATACGCTGCAGGATTTGGGTCCGATAATTATCCCAGTTTAAGGCTCCCATCAAGTACTCTTCACTCAACTGACGCAAGATACGTTGACGCTTACGAATATTGGTATGCACATTTAGCCAGCCTGAAGTCTTGTAAGCATAGTCAGAGGAGTACCACTGATTAGGCGGTAGCTTATCTAATAAAAACAACCAATCTGATTGTAGCCGAGTTTCAGGATGACGAGGCTTCACGGTAGCATTGGGGCTGTTATCAGTACTGCTGCCCTTCGCTGCTGATTGCTGTGCTAACTGTGAGTTATTGATGCCCATAATAGTCCCCTCTATTGTAGAGAAATAATATATCGTTAACAATTATAACTGATAATTAGTAATTATTACTAAACCAAACAAGTTTAATATTTAGCATTACTATAAGGATTTATTTTTTATAATCAACCCCTAATACAGTTATCATCAGTCAATCGTATCCGTTAACTTCACACCAACTGCCACAACTAATTTAGTTTTAGAATTAAGATTAAGCCATCAATAGCCCTTAGCTTTAACACAAAGTATTTAGTAAAAAAAAGACCCTCATGCAGGATGAGAGTCTTTTAGGCAAACCCAATTATTTTGCTATTAACGCTTAACGTGCTGGATAAAAAGTTTCTGATCCAGGGCCAACTGGCAGACCCAGAACGAAGACCCAGACACAGAATAAAACAGTCCAACCGAGTAGGAATATCATCGAATAAGGCAACATCATTGCCATAAGTGTCCCGACTCCCGTGTCTTTTTTATAGCGCATAGCAACCGCTAGAATAAGACCAAAGTAGCTCATCATTGGAGTGATGATGTTAGTCGTTGAGTCACCTATACGATAAGCAGCTTGAATCATCTCGGGTGCATAACCGGTCAACATCAACATGGGTACAAAAATAGGGGCAGTAATGGCCCACTGAGCCGAAGCTGAACCCAACATTAAGTTAACAACCGCACAAATTAAGATAAAACCAACCAGTAATAAAGGACCGGTCAAACCAATATCATTTAAGAAAGTGGCCCCCGCTACTGCCATTACTGACCCTAAATTTGACCACTTAAAGAAGGCGGTAAATTGCGCGGCAAAAAAGACCAGTACAATATAAATGCTTAGCGACTTCATAGAATCGCTCATGGCATCAACCACATCTTGGTTATTCTTGATGCTACCGGTAATTTTACCGTAGATATAACCGGGTAAAGCGAAGAACACAAAGATGAAGACCACAATGCCATTTAAGAAAGGTGAGCCTGATACCAGACCTGTCTCTGGGTGACGTAAAATACCGTCTGCAGGAACGATGGTCCATGCCAATAATCCACAGAATATTAGCATGCTAATACCAGCCCAGATAAGGCCTTTTTTCTCAGTGGCTGTGACTTTCTCAATTTGACTGTCTAACACAGAGGCATCCTCTGCATCATTGGGATTATATTTCCCTAAACTTGGCTCAACAATCTTTTCGGTGACGAAGTAACCTAGGCCACTAATTAGAAAAGTACTGGCTATCATAAAGTACCAGTTCGCTTCGGCACCCACCACATAAGCCGGATCAATAATGCGGGCAGCCTCTTGAGTAATCCCCGATAATAGCGGATCAACTGTACCCAATAGTAAGTTGGCACTATAGCCCCCTGAAACCCCAGCAAAGGCAGCAGCCAAACCTGCCAGCGGATGACGTCCTAAGGAGTGGAATATCATCGCAGCTAATGGAATCAATACCACATAACCAAGCTCAGAGGCGGTGTTAGACATGATACCCGCAAAAACAACGGTTAACGTCACCATCTTCTTCGGAGCATTCATCACAAGACCACGCATGGCCGCTGAAATCATACCTGAGTATTCAGCAATCCCCACACCCAATAACGCCACCAAAACAGTACCCAAAGGCACAAATCCAGTGAAGTTGGTTACTAAGTTTTCAACTATACGGGCCAGACCTTCCCCATTTAATAGGTTGACCACATATATCATACCGTCTGCAGAACGATCAGCCGTGTCCACGGGTCTAGGGTCAATAACGGAAACCCCAAAATAAGACAATATGGCTGATAAGATTAATAAAAACACCGACATCCAAACAAATAGAATGACTGGATGAGGTAATAAGTTACCTAGCCACTCTACCCCTTTCAAAAATCGCTGCATGCGCGAGCTGTTAGCGCTCGACTCAAAATTAGAGTTTGGTGAACCACTTCCTTGCATGGGTTATTACTCCTATTCAAAAATCGGTAAAATTTACATAGAATTTTGCTCATGTGACTTACAGTCACGCCAGGGGTTAAATTCAAAAACTTAAAATTTGAAAGCGGCGATTGAAACACATTTACCCATTGGAAACAAATACTTTCAGTTCACAAAAAAAATAGTTTTCAGTAACCCTTTGATAAATAAAGATTTCAGAAAAATAATCTCTTAGCCTATACGCTTTTTGGCGTAAAACTACTGTGCTTTACACTTAATATTTTTACTCATACATGCTAGGCACAGCTTTGAATAGGACAATCTGATTTACTCTATTGAATAGAAAAAAGCCCCTCATTGAAATCCTGAGAGGCTTTTGGGTGGGCTATAAGCCACATATGGTTAATATAAATATAGGCTTAATAAATATAGACTTAATCTGAGGTAGATGCCATTTGTGACCAAATCTCTGAGAACCTTTGCTCTAACTCAGCCCGCATCTCAAGCGTGAGCTTGGTACACAAATGACGCAAACCATGTACTGGCACCCCGGCTACTTGCGTATAGGCGTAGTAATTCTCCATCTTGCCCATCAATGGTAGTTTTTGGATGGTTATCTCGCTACCATCGCCATATTGCTCTAAAAACCGATCGAATGCTCGCCAGCCCATACATATAATATGTTTTGGCTGAATCTGTTCGATATCAAGTCGAGTCAGTGCTTGATGTTCCTGTTGCATTTCAGCCGGTAACTCTGATAGCTGTGCATGCAATACCTCCTCTTTAGGGGCCGCAAAATAGGATACAAAGCTGGTCTCAGCACAGTGTTTTAGGCGTTCTATATCACCGCCACAAACCACCTCCACAATGCGATTGGCATAGCGACTGCCTCGCTCAATATCCTTGATGTATTTGCAAGGAACAACCTCAAAGTCTTTGACCACTGCTTGAGCACGACGAGCCTCAATATCACCCCAATCCTCTCGATTACTGTGGCCAGGATTAATGCTAACAAAGAGCATATCTGGATGCTGAACTTGTCCGGTAATAAAGTGACCGGTATAGCACAGCGGGTCATTGCCCAGTATCAGATTGGCCCGTGACACAAACTCATTGATTCGCTGTTGTTTATCTACAAAATAGTCAATTGTCATCCATAATCCTTATTGCCTTACGTAGCTTTATACCTTATCAGGCTTGCTTCTCACTAACGCTTATCTTCTTATACTCTTAAGTTAAAGGCCTTTAACCTACTTAGCATCTAACTAATTCTGTTACCTAATTTTGTATTTAACTAATTCTATATTTAACTAAGTCGGCATCTAACTAAATCAGCATCTCACCAACGACACCCAACAAGAACCCCAAGGTTGCCCCTAGAGAAGTATAGTGGTTATTGATAAGTACGCTTTGAACCGCCCCGGGATTGTCGGAGACTCAATTTTCTGAGAGAATACGACAATGAAAACACGAAACTATACCCCTGAAATGAAAGAGCGAGCC
>NZ_JMKP01000055.1 GCF_000685805.1 Psychrobacter phenylpyruvicus DSM 7000 = NBRC 102152
TGTAGCGATGATTATCGCACAATCATCAGTAAATACGGTTTTAAAGGATCTATGAGTGCTAAAGGCAACTGCTATGATAACGCGCCAATAGAGAGCTTCTGGGGCGTTTTAAAGAATGAGTTAGTATATCATCATCATTATAAAACTCGATTTGAAGCAATCAACAGTATCATCAAATATATTGAGTTAGATTACAACCAAACGAGGATTCAGCAGAGTTTAGGTATGAGATCGCCAAGACAGGTTTGGGTTGATTTCTACCGTCAGGCTGCGTAATTAAAATCTCCCAAGTTTAGGTGTACGGATTTGACGGCAGGGGTCATTTCTTAAATTGGGTTTTATCCTTATCATCTGTAGTAGGAAAATCTAAGAAATTTATATTAAAATAACCTTGTTCTTGCATACTCATAATTACCAACCTTCAATAAACCTTCCATTTAATATACTAGCAATAAAATGACTACCATCGTCCCCTGCTGCATTCTCAGCTTTGCCTGCATTTCTTTGTCGATTGGTATTCCTATCTATTTTATTAAGAGACAGCTCAACTTTAAACTTATTGATTCGACCTTTACTGTTTGTGATGTATTTATGCCCGTTTGAGATTTTATATTGCTTAATTAGTTAAAAAATTGGTTTATTTATGGACCTATCCCCTTTGCCCTTTGATCCAGTAGGAAGGTTTATAACAAGCTTAACATCTTCACCTTTACTAACCATACTAATAAGGTCAGCACCAGATATCTAAAAAGACCTGCCGTAATAATACGGCAGATCTTTTTTATGGATTTTGGAAAGATCTAGAATGAGCCATTTACTCAAGCTATTTAACTTTCAAGCTTACCCCTACTTACCCTCTGCAAATTCAACCAATGCATCAACAAACTTTTTCAAATACTTCTGAGTACGTTCATTTGTAAAGTTGCCTTCATCATCTAGTGCATCATAAGCATTACTTAGATAAATTTCCGGTGCCAATAATACTGGCGCTTCAAAAGGCAGCATGGTTTTACGTAAGTCAAAGCCACAACTTCTACCGCCATATGAGCTAGGTGAAGCAGTGACAAATGCGGCTTTCCTTAAAATTTACATCATGAATGTTAAAAACTATTTAGCTAACCAATTTTCTCAATTCATATTCTAAAGCTTTTATTGTATTTTCAGATGTCGAATAAAAATCTATCTTATTAGGAAACTCTTCCCATAAAACAGAAACAGCTTCTCCAAGAAATGATATTTTTCCTACCGCAAACTCTGGATATTGACTTCATTCTAAAATATTAAACTCATCAAATTGGCTAAGCTCATTAATCAACTCCCCAGGGCCTATACTTATCAGGTCTAAATCTAATTCAATTAGAAACTTGTTATGCTCAATTTGCGAAGTTCTTATACTGGACATGCCATAACTCCAATCACAGTGCTTACTATTTAGGATTTTCCAAATCTTCTCTGATAATCTGCCGGACTTTAACACCAAACAATGCAATAGGCACCAATACTACAAATATTAGTAAGATAAATATCGAATTTCTTTTTAGAACCTCTAAGGTCAAATTGCGGTATTGATCTGAGGCTATCCCACTTAATATTATGGCTAGTACGAATATAAAGCATTTAATAATAGCAGTTAAATAAGGATGGCCTTTAATTTTCCAAAATATAATAACTCCAGTACAGGCCAAAATTATGAGTGTGGCCATATATTATTTTTCCTTTTCAGCTATTATTTAAATCAATTTACTACCAGCTCAGCCAAAGAGCACTTATAAAAAAGACATAAAAAAACTGCGTAGCCCTAAAGCTTAAGGACTACGCAGTTCACTAATATCTATACAGGTATCGACTGCTGATGGTATCTATCAAGAGTCAATATCAGATGTATCAATTAAGCATTGCTTTTTAAGTACTCTAACATAGTATCTGCATCTGATACTTCAAATGGATCTTCTGGACAGTTGTCTTCAAAGCCTGGTTCGATGAACATTTTTTTGATTTCTTTGTTGTCAACCAGCATTGAATAGCGCCATGAGCGCATACCAAAGCCTAGGTTTTCTTTTTCAACAAGCATACCCATTTTGCGAGTGAATTCAGCGTTACCATCAGGTAGCAAGAAAACTTTCTCACGGCCTTGCTTTAAGCCCCACTGGTACATAACGAAAGCATCGTTTACTGATACACAAACAACTTCATCTACACCTAAAGCTTTAAACTCATCATATAATTCTTCATAGCGAGGTAGATGGCTAGTCGAACAAGTTGGTGTGAAAGCACCAGGTAGTGAGAATACAACCACTTTTTTATTAGCAAATAATTCGTCTGTGGTTAGGTCATACCATTTGAATGGGTTTTCACCGCCGATAGATTCGTCACGAACACGAGTTTTAAAAGTTACATCAGGTACATGAGTAATCATTATTTTCTCCAATTTAAGTTATTGTGTTTTTGTTTTCAAACTCTTCGAATATATTATCAGGTATGGCTATCATTGTTCAAACTATTAACTGTCTGTTTAAAACAGACAATACCAATTCTTACATTCGATTACTCAAGCAAATTAGCATAGTGTTATCTATCTTTGCTTATTGGGAAATTTTTGCTAAGATAATGCTTATGTTACCGGATTTAGTTTTAAATCCTGTAGCAAATACTGTTAAATTATCCTAGCTTTTGTAATTTCTATTTAGTCAGTTATTTAACAGCTTATATTAATAATCTAATCGTTATCAAATCTCATTATAGAAAATCAATTAGTATTACCAAGACAGCTGCTCCTTATCTTGAGGAGAGTTTCAGCTGGCCTATATTTGATGCCAAAAAATGACTTTATTTAGTCGTTTCAAAGTCTCATATAGGGTCAACTAAGCTGACTGGTGTTACTTTAATTGATATGACTCCATAAGAAATGAAAAGTGAGATGATGATGATAATGAGCTTCTATAGCAGTGATGAACAGCTAGTAATTAGAGAGTTCTTTGAGCAAACGGTCCCTACCTTCCCCTTTAAAGTATACGCCCCACCTTTCTATACAGTAAATGCCGAAAACCTAATGCGCATCAAGGCTCTGTGCTGTCATCTGATAGATCCTTACTCCTACGATGGTCGAATTCCCCGTGAAGTAGATTGGTTCTTGAGTAATTTAGCCATCGCTGAGCAGACCGTCCTGTGTCCTTTTGAATATGAGATTACACAAAGCCAAGGGTATATCTCTTTGATGTATATCTATGACTCTTCTCGTTGTAACTTTGAGAATACTATAGCGCTATATACCCGCCAGTATATGACCATAAAAGGCTATATAGACAATCCGGAAGCTGAGGATTACTTTTGTATTTTCCCCGTGATAAATGCTCCCCGCAGTGTGACTCAAAACCAGCATGAAGTCACCAATTTGGCGTATCGCCATATGGAGCTAATTAAAAATGCCGATCTGCATAAGGTGGTGACCGTAGCGCACGATGGCAAATATCTAATATTTTCTTTATCGGAGATATTATCTCTAAGCTACTTTGGATTTGAGATTAATCCACCTCCAGAAGATCCAAACGAAAAGCGCTCTGTGTCTCACATGGATTACGATGAGTATATAAATGCTGTTGAGAGTTTGGGTATGGAGCGGATTGAATTGCCAGCTTTTGTATTTGAAGCGCCTACTAAGTGTTAATCGGTAGCGCAATATAAGCAGTTGAGGCAGATATATGTTCTCAGCTGCTACTTTAGGTAGCAGATACCTAGCCCGAAGTACCAATTGAACGCTAGCCAGATTTTGCCAAGTATTCAATTTTTTTAAGTATATACTCAAGCAGATTGCTTACTTGTCAAATTCTGGCTTGTTACATGCTAGGGTGATACTCACTGATTGTTATTCTTTCAACATCCTTGTCTGCTGATAACTCAATCTAAAACCCAAACTTTATCAGCCTCTACAGCTTGATATTCTGTGTCTCCCAAGATTTGCTTCCTTATCAAGCGACTGTCCTCTATCCCTTGCATATTAGCTACTTCATCAGGGTCAGACAGATTATAAAACTGAATGAAACGATACAACGTCCACTGATAACCATCTAAAAACTGTGCGGTCTGCTCATTGTAATGGCTTGAGCTTTTGATACCGTCCTCAGGCTGACTTTCTACTGGTTCAAATACATTCGAGAAATCCAACGATCCCTCAATAGTACATAAAACTTGAGAATAACTTATGCGTTGCTCAAACAACCAAGTAGCCAGATAATAAGGCTCATCTAACTGCTGTAAAGTAGTTTGCCACGACTGATATATCTTTAATAGATTGGCAATAAGCAAGGTTTTAAGCTCGCCGCTTGGCTCCGCAGGAACACTATTAATCATCAACAGCGAATCTGACCAAGGACGCACCCAAAGCTTGACGTAATCGTGACGTGTCTGCTGTAATCTATCTAAGTCTAAGGCTTTGTATTGCTCGCCCCACTCGTTGATTAAACGTTTGCGGCGGTTAATACCTCTGATTTTGCGGTATCTTATTTTTTTATTCATGTGTTTACTTTCGAAGTTATATACTTCTGAATTGAGTCTAGTGTTGGATTTACACAATCAGGTTGTGAGACATTAATAATCAACCTTACCGCGAAGCGCTTTAGTTCTACCACGTTGTACTTTTTTATCAACTCGTTTACGCTTTGCATTTCTACTAGGCTTAGTGGGTCGCCTAGTAGGATTAACATGGGTTGCTGACACAATAAACTGCTTAAGGCGCTCTATAGCCTCTATTTTGTTACGCTCTTGAGTACGATATTGCTGCGCTTTAATAATGAGCACACCCTCTTTGGTAATGCGATTGTCTTTGCTGTTTAACAAAAGTTGTTTTTGCTCATCACTCAAGCTTGAAGCAGGAATATCAAAACGTAGATGTATCGCCGACGATACTTTATTGACGTTTTGCCCGCCTGCCCCTTGAGCACGAATCGCCGTAATTTCTATATCGCTTTCATTAAGCGTTATTGTGTCATTAGTTATTTTGTCATTAATAGATATCATAGTTTTTATGCGGCACCGATCACATTCAACAAATGACCGGTTTTAATATAAATAGTAGCCCCGCTCTCTCCCGCTATTAAGTTACAGTCACTGCCCAAATTACCGCCAGCAGGTAGTCTTATCCAGCTTTGTGGCTGATATTGCGTTTCTGCATCTAGCAGCATGCCGTCAATAACCAATATCTCTGCTCCGCCAGAGGTAACAGCAGCATGGTCACCATTGGCAACACCGTCTACAAACCTATCCTCTACAAATATTGGCTCGCCAGCTTTTATACGCTGCAAGCTTACTTGCTCATAATCATCTGAAAATAGCTTGCAAACTTCACGACCCTCTAACGTCTGCCAGTGGCTAGCATCATTGGTATTGGTTGCCACATAGCGAGTTTCGGACTCTGGCATCTGACGCAGTTTTACGAAGATTAATGCGCCCTCATCACTATATGGTTGATGCCCCGAACCAGGCGGATTACGCAAATACCAGCCGGCGGGATAATGAGTGTCATCTGCTGAAAACGTTCCTTCTAGCACCAATATCTCTTCGCCGCCCGGATGCTGATGATGCGGGAAATAAGACTGAGGTGCATAACGTACCAAACTGGTTGCGCGCGCTTTTTCAGCCCCTATCCGGTCTAACATCATTCGCTTCACACCACCTTGAGGCGATTCAACCCACTGATGCTGTTCAGCTCTTATACTTGCAGGTTGCAGGAAGTCTGCGTTAATTAACATATATCCAAGCCTTTAGGATTTAATATGAGCGTAAATTAAGTCTGTAAATAAATTCGATAGACAAGCTTTTATGGTGTTATTACACTGAAACGCCAAACAAATTACCAATAATACTGGTGGCGATCATTGCCAAAACCCCCCAGGTAACTACCCTAGCAGTCGCAGGGACAACCGGTGCACCACCTAGACGTGCTGATACCACACCCAATATCATCAAGCCCACTACCGTTAGTACTGCTAAAGAATAGACCAAAGTGTCCGCTGGGAACAAAAATATACCTATGACCGGCAGCACACCGCCAGCTATAAATGCCAAGGCAGACGCTATAGCTGCTTGTAATGGATTGGCTTGGCTGACCTCCGTAATACCAATTTCATCTCTGGCATGTGTTTCTAAAGCATTGTGCTCGGTTAGGGCTTTTGCGACTTGCTGTGCAAGCTCAGGCTCTAACCCGCGCTTCTCATAAATGCGGGTTAATTCTAATAATTCACGTTCTGGATTATGATGCAGCTCATATTGCTCTTTTTTTAGATCCGCTTTCTCAGTGTCTGCTTGCGATGACACAGAGATATATTCGCCTGCAGCCATCGATAGTGCACCTGCAGTTAATGAGGCAAACCCCGTTAACAACAGTGATTCATGACTTTGATTGGCAGCAGCGATACCGACCAATAAACTCGCCGTTGAAATCAAACCATCATTAGCGCCTAAAACAGCCGCTCTTAACCAATTATTTCTATCACTTAAATGTTTTTCTGCATGTATTGAATTAGGCATAGTTGTTCTCTTCTAAATTTTATGGCTATAAAGATCAGCTGGCTGTAAAATTGTTATTATCTTTCAAATCTGTCACTACCAATTGGCTTAATGGCTTTAATTTTACTTTTGTTTTTAAGCCTTAAATGACAAATATTTGCTACTATATAAACCTATTTTAATCATAAAAATAATTTAAGAAAGTGTCTGAGCAAAAATAATCTCAACACTATATGGCATGCTCGTATGAGTTGCTACTTTTAAGGCTTTAATTATGACGACCTACATATTAGATACTGAGACCACAGGATTGATAGAGCCACATATGACTGAGGCGGCCTACTCCATTATTGATATTGTTAATGGGGAAATACAGGTATTACAAGCGCCTAGATCAAAGCGCTTTAATCCGCTAAAGCCAATCAGCTTAGGCTCTATGGCGACCTCTCACATTTGTGATGAAGATGTGGCCGATGAGCCGCCGCACACAGAATTTCGCTTGCCAACCAGTGTTCAGTATTTGGTCGGTCATAATATTGACTATGATATGCAGGTATTAAGAAATGCAGGGGTCACGCACACGCCCAAGCTTATTTGCACCAAGGCCATGTCAAGCTATCTACTGCCTACCCTCGAGAGCCATAAGCTGGTGTCGTTGCTGTATCACTTTCATCGTCAAGTGGCACGCGAACAAGCCAAACACGCCCACGCTGCTATCTATGACATTTATTTTACTCAATTGGTGTTAAGCAGCTTAATTGAGCTTGCCAATAGCCAAGGCCACAATATTACAGATGTCGCAAGCCTCTATGAGTTTAGTGAAATGGCACGTATTCCGACTCATTTAAGCTTTGGTAAATATAAGGGGCAAGCCATCAAAGATCTGGCAACCAGCTCAGATGGTGCAGGCTATCTAAAATGGTTGATGACTCAAGAGAACCTTGACCCTTATCTGGCTGAAGCCTGCAACCAAGCTTTACAGCCCAGTTAGTTTATAATTTATCTACTTTAAAATTATTAAACTTATTTAATAGTTAAATTTTAATAGTTAAATAATTAAAAGCGAAGGTCCTTAATATGGGCCTTCGCTTTTTTATTGAGTGTTAAAAGAGTAATAAGGTCAATTTATTGGCATATATATACGTAAAAGTGTATTCAGCTTATACAAATTTCTATAAATATATACCTTAATATTCGGAGTTTAAATTATATTTAAAACCAAACCCCCTGTGTCAGGATAGTTGTCACCCCTAACAATCAAGTAAAAGGGGGTAACAAGGAACAAAGATGTCCAGATACAGTGAAGAGAGAAAACAAGCTATATTAAGCAAGCTATCGCCGCCACATAACTTAAGTGTATCAGAAGTTGCAAGAAGTGAAGGCATAGGTGTACAAACCCTATATAATTGGCGTAATCAAGCTAGAGAACAAGGACAGCCCATGCCCGGCAATAAAAACACTCCCGATAACTGGTCAAATGAAGCAAAACTTGCCACCATCATAGAGGCCAGCGGCTTATCAGAGACCGAGCTTAGCGAATACTGCCGTAGTAAAGGCCTATATGTCGAACAAATCAAA
>NZ_JMKP01000056.1 GCF_000685805.1 Psychrobacter phenylpyruvicus DSM 7000 = NBRC 102152
TCAGCTCGTCGTTCTGTGTCTTCAATGCATCGTTTTGTGCTATCAGCTCGTCGTTCTGTGTCTTCAATGAGTCTACGTAATCTCTCATTTTGCTTAGTTGCTCCAGCAAGTCTTTCTCGATATTGTTTAATTCGTCGCTCATCTTCTCTCCTTTGCTCTAACACGGCCTGATTGCGTGCTCGAATCTTACGGTTAGTTTCTCCCTTTTCGGTAGTAATACCTCGGCGCTCCATGGCGGTCGCTTCAACCCCCATCTTGATAGTGGGCTGCTGATCAAGTCCTTGGTCCTTATAACTACGCTCATCCATAAGCGGTAAATTATGCTGTTTAAGTCTTTGATTGGCAGTGTCCACCCAAAGCTTACGAATACGCTTGATCTCCTCCCTTGAGGAGGGGAGGTCATTTTGTTGACGTTTCTTATTAGACCACTCAAAAGGGATTTTAAATTTAGAGTCAAATGCCAACTTACCTTCAGGCCCAATCACTGGCGCGCGCGTCGTCACCATAATATGGGCATGAAAATTACGCGGGTCAGGGTTTTGCTCCCCTTCACGCAGCCGCTTAGAGCTGGGCTTAGCATTAGGATCAAAGGGCAGCTTCATCACAGGACGATGCAGACACACATCGGCAATCACATTCATGTCATCACACAGCTTCTGTGCAAACTCTAGAGCAAGCTCATGACGCTGATCTTCAGGTAGCTCATAGGGCAAATTAATCAGCCATTCACGCGCCACACGGCTATCAGATCTTGCCTCAAATGCTTCAGCAGTATTCCAAAGTATCTCGCGATCAATTTTGATATCTAATCCTTTTAACGAAGCAGGTATCACAATATCACTGCTAATCACCCCATCCTTTTTAGAATAATCATGAACCTTGCCATACTTAGCATCATCAAGAATGTCGCCAGCACGATATGCGGCACAGGCCACAGCGGACTGTCCTGCTTTTCTAGAAATTGCTTTAGTCGCAATATGCACCATAGTCATAACAGCTTGCCCTAGATTAAAGGTTTTGCACACCACATCTTTTCGTGGTGTGCGGGGTTTGGGGCGTCCCCAACGAAGGGCGATTCAGTTTTTAATGTAGTAACGTAGTGGATAGATTAAAAAATGAGTCGTTACTTCGCCCTTAGTCAGGGGGACGCAACCATCACCCATTAAAATAAAATATATCAGATTTATAATTATTCTACCTTAAAGAGTAGCATAGATGATTGAATGATGCTTGGCGCCTTGCTATGCTAGGTTAATATTAATAAAAGGAGTTGTGATTATGTCAGAATCTATTTTTGATAATCAAGAAATTAATGATTTAAAAGAGCGTCAACAATTAGAAGAGTTAAAGCGTAAAGCTAGGCTGCAACAAGTAAAGCTTGATAAGCGGGTAAATAAACAAAAAATATTGATGGGTGCTTTTTTAGGACAGGTGTTAGCAGGAGAGAGTGAGGATGAAAAATTTATTCAAAACTACTTTGCGAAAAACTTTCCACAATTTTTAACCAGAAAGTCAGACAAAGAGTTGTTTGCAAGTATGGTGAAAAGCTTGGGGGGTGATATTGGTCTAGATGAAGAGGCGTCTAAAGCTAATGATCAGTCATCTGAGAAGGAGGAGGAGCAAGTTGAGCAACCTTATAATACGGACTATACGGATGATGACATCCGTGAGTTATTCTCAGATCCGAAGATTGATGCGTTAGCGCCGTATAATCAAGGCTAAAATGTGTACTGATTTTAGCCTCTTATTCCATAATAATCACAAGAAATAAAGCAAGGTTTATAATAAAGGAAATGAAGATGATAAAGATAGAGAACTTGACGATTAATATCAATAAAATGTCATTAGAGAGCGAGGAAGAGCTTCTAGACTCTAAAATTCCAGCTGTGGTAAGGGATGAGCTTGTTAGCACCTTGCGTATTATTAGTGAAGATACAAGGTTTGAGGGGCAGACGGTTGTTATTCCTGATGGCTGTGAAAAATTAGGGTTTGCAGAAGGTGAGTTTGATTTACCGCAGCTTCTCGAGTTCTTGGCAGACATGTTAGAGTAACTAGATGTAGGTTATAAGGTGCATACGAGGTATATATTTTATGTATACCTCGTATATTTTTTTTAAGAAATAAAAAGGCGAGTGCAGTGGCAAAACCATTTTTAAAGTGGGCTGGTGGAAAAAGTCAGCTAATTCCGGAAATTGTTAAGAGGTTACCAGAATATGTATATAACAAGTCGCCCTATCAGTATGTTGAACCCTTTGTGGGTAGTGGGGCAGTGGCATTACATCTTTTAGATAGTCCACATCCGCCCACTAAAGTGATATTAAACGATATTAATAGCGACTTGATAAATCTTTACAGGGTAATTAAATCAAACCCTACCGAGTTATTGGATTATTTGAAGCTTATTCAAAGTGAGTACGATAAGCTTGAAGACAAAGAGGCAAAGCAACCGTTTTATTACGATAAAAGAGATAGTTTTAATAAAAGAGATGTCAGTTCTGTAGAACATGCAGGGCTATTCATTTTTCTAAATAGGGCTGGCTTTAACGGTTTGTATAGGGTAAATAAAAATAATGGTTTTAATGTTCCTATAGGAAGCTACAAGAAGCCTAATTTTGTGTTTGAAGATGTTATTCTGAAAGCTTCACGGCTACTATCTGGTGTAGATATATGTAATATCAGCTTTGAAGGGGCTCTAAAATTAGCTAATGAGGATAACCCTGATGGGTTACCTACGTTCTTTTACTTTGACCCACCATATAAACCATTGAATGATTCATCCAGCTTTACCTCTTATGCTAAAGATAGCTTTAATGATGATGATCAGGTGAAGCTAAAGCTAGTTTGTGACCTACTAGATGAGCAAGGTCATCAGTGGCTGCTAAGTAATTCAGATACAACTAATTTTGATGTTACTAATACATTTTTTGATGATTTGTATGAGGGCTATAAAATAGAACGTGTTAAAGCTAGCCGTAATATCAACTCTAAAGGTACTAAGCGTGGGCAAATTAATGAACTACTGATTAGGAATTATTAAATAATGAAAGAGCTATACGAAGCGGCACACTTTACTCAAATGGTAAATACTTTAAGCCAAAGAGGGATTCTCCAATATGATTATTTTGTTAATTGGGCAAAGGTTTTAACCAAGATTGCGCCTATAGAGAAAGAGTTAAACATCCTAAATGCTGCTGTAGGTAAGGAAGATATTGAGGGTGCTTTGTTTGATATTTTCAAAGAGTATCCAAAAACAGTTAAAGCTATCCCTGCTTTACTTGCTATACGGGATAACTCAATTGATATTCTCATAGACAAAACTAACTATATCCATAGGAACTTTGACTTTAAGCATAGAGAGTTTACAGATGATGATTTAAATAATTTAGTCGATTTTGTTATGCATTCTGGTCTTGGCAAGATGATGCAAGACAGGAGTATCAGAAACCTGCCTGATTATTGCACAGGAGTTGAAGTAGGGCTTGATTCAAATGCTCGGAAGAACCGTGGTGGTACACAAATGGAGAAGCTAGTAGAATCATTTGTGGCTCTTTTCTGTCATGAAAATGACCTGGAATATTTACCTCAAGGCAACGTCAAAAGTATTAAAGAAGCATGGGGTGTGGACGTAAAAATAGGTAAGGCAGGTAAAAACATTGATTTTGTTATTTATAAAAAAAGCACAGGTAAGCTATTCTTTATAGAATGTAACTTTTATAACGGTGGGGGCTCAAAACTAAAATCTACTGCCTCAGAATACACAAAAATGAGTGAGTTATGGAAGGCTCAAAATATAGAGTTTATATGGGTTACTGATGGTAAGGGTTGGTTAACGACGACTAAGCCACTTAGAGATTATTTTGATGAAGGTAATTATTTATTGAACATTGATATGTTGCAAAAAGGATATTTGGAAAAAATAATTTTATAGTAGAGCCCATCCCGGATTTTTAGATGAATGTTAGTTGAATTCCTGGACAATCCTTATAACCACAACACAATAATTATCGAAAGTCAGTATTCATTATGCTGGTACAGATAATGAAAAGAGCCTTGATTATTATATTGACTAGTAATCAAGACTCTTTATTGGTCTATTGATAAGCTTATATCACACCAATCCCAACTACTCGTACTTGGGCGTAACTTTAATTGTTGGGTTTGGTATTATTTCTCATCCTTATAAAATGTATATAAAATTATTAGGTTAATCAGGAAGAAGCCTATAGTTGAATACAACCATATAGATAACATAGGATTAATCCACATAATAACTACTCCTCTCTTGTAAGGCAAAATTTAGTTTAAATGTGATCTTCTATTACAGACGGTCTTGGCAATATATTAGCTAAAATAACCATGACGCTAATGCCAATACATACAGCCCATGCGCCTGCTGCTTGTGGGCTAGGTTCAATGCCAGTAAAAACAATAACTAAATATGCGCAAAGACCAACAAGCATAGATGTTTCTGCTGCACGCTTAGAAGCTTTCTTGCGACTAAATACAGCATAAAGAAGTGGTCCCATTGTACCTGCGGATACACCAGAGATACCAATCCATATAAGATTCCCTAAGAAAGGTGGTGGGTTAAGAACAAGTAAGCTCGCTAGAATTCCTGCAATAATTACTACCCAGCGTCCAATACTCATAGCCATTCTATTCATCTCTTCATCATTTACCTTGATGATACCCCTCTTAACTAAAACCTTTCGATAAATGTCGTTTGCAAAAACAGTAGATAAAACAACAAAAAGTCCATCAGTTGTAGATAAAGCGGCTGCTAGGATAACGACAGCAACCAATGCGCCAAGAGCTGCGGGTAAGCCCCACATTACGTATTCCAGTAATGCTAAGTCAGGTGCTTCAAGGCTTGGAACGGAAACTCGTGCATAAAAACCTCCAAATAAGATAAGTAGACATAAAACACTGGTAATCATATAAACAATAAACATTTTACGCATATCATTTGGGTTTTTTAATGATAAAACCTTGTTAAATAACTGGGGTTGTGAAGCAAATGCAAATTGTATGATGAATAACCCTAGAATTGCACTAAACGCATAATAATTTGACTCAGGATGCATTACTTGAATTAAATTTAGATCTTGCGCTGCAAGGTTCTCGGTAATGTTATTAAAGGCAATATTTATATTGCCGTCTCCAAAAAGATATATACCTGAAACAAATACAATAACCCCAACAGCAGCCATTAATACAGCTTGTATAGCATCTGTATAAACATCTGCATAAGATCCACCTAAGAAAACATATGCAATTACAATAGCAGCGATAAACACCAACCCAATAGTATAATCGAGCCCTAGAATTAGCTCGAAAATTTGGGCCCCAGCTGAAAACTGCGCTGCAATATAAAAAAGATTAAATAACATGAGTAAGCCAGTACCTACTCTTATAATATCGCTGTTGTAATAATCCCCTAACCAATCAGGTAATGATAATGATTTTTGCTTTAAATTCTCCTTTCTTACCATTTTACCTACTGCTAGAAAACCTAATGGTGTAGCAATAGCCAGTGATAAATAAAGCCATAGATTACTATACCCCCAAGCGTATGAATAACCAGGGTATCCCATAAATGTTGCAGCACTCATAACTGTAGCAGCAAAAGATAATCCTAAAACAACAGGTCCTAATTGCCCTCCACTAATGGCAAAGTCTTCAATTGTCTTAGTTTTTTTTGTGGCTACAACAATGACCACAGTCATGGCAAGTAGAAATAATACGAATATTATCCAAAAGTATGTTGATATCATATACATCCCTTTTATAGTTGCCCGAATCTCAACTAGTTTTCCTAAACTATTGATTATATAAGAATTAAGAATTTATCTTATAATGTCGAATTTTTTTAAGTCTTTATTCTTCATAATTTATAAATAGTTGAGAGTGGGCTATAGTTATTAATCCCTTATAGTAGTGATATTCTATTTTCTTGCATCAAGCTCTCGTTTTTAAGGTAAAAAATTAGCAATTGTTTTCATGGATATATGAAATAATTGCTATATATTTTGAGCTATTATGCCTTCGATTGATAATGCCGCTGAAAAAAGCTCCTTCTCTCTTCCTCCTGCCATTGAAAGTAAAATACTAGTAGGCATGTTGTCTTGATCTGTACCGTTCGGCACAGCAAAGCCACACCAGTCCAGAAAATTGCCAAGTGATGTATTACGTAATATTAATTTATTTGTTTTTAGATATAATTCATCATCTTTTTCAAGAGGGTTAATTTCAGGGGCTGTAATAGGTGTGGTCGGAAAAAGAACTATGTGACTACTCAGATTTAGATGGTTTTCCTTTATTAGTTTTTCTCGCATTTTTTGAAGAACTACTAAGTCTCGTGCAGACATATCTTTAGCCTCAAGAATACGATTTAGGACACGTGGATCCATATGTGATGCTTTATCAGAGTGCACAAGGTTCCAATGAAGATCTAATACTTCTGGCCCTGTTAAGTAACCGTGCTCTTCAGAAAGAGTTTTAATTATGTCAAATTCTGGAAATGCACATCGAACTATACTAGCTCCCGAACTTTCAAGTGCGCGAACAGAGTTCTCGAAGTTTTCCAGAACAGCATCTTGAATACCCTCGAAAACAATATTATTAGGAATTAAAAACTTAAGTTTATTGATAGGTTTTGGTTTTGGTATTGAGATGGGTCGTTTGTTTAGAATATGTGTCGCACCAATACATGTTTTTACATCAGCAGCAAGGGGGCCAAGTGTATCCAGAGTAGTTGATAAAGGCAAAATACCGTCTGTTGGAAAGGAATTGCTGGAGCCTTTATAGCCGACCACGCCATTTAATGAAGCAGGGATACGTATAGACCCTCCAGTATCACTCCCTATGGCTAACGGCACTAACCCTTTAGCTACAGCAACTCCACAGCCTGAAGATGAGCCTCCAGGAATTCTGGCCGGACCGACTCCATGTGGGTTTTTAGGTGTCCCATAGTGAGGGTTGAGACCTAAACCTGAATAGGCAAACTCTGTCATATTTAGACAACCAATAGAGATTAGCCCTGCTTGCTTAGCATTAAACACAACATCTGCATCGCGAGCAGCAGGCAAATTAGACTTAAGCACGATAGAACCTGATGTCGTTATACGACCTTCTATATCAAATAAGTCTTTCCATGCAACTGGAATACCGTCCCATTGACTCAGTGGATTGCCTTCACGCCATCGCCTTTTTGAAGCATGCGCTTCTTTTAGTGCACGCTCTTCTAGTAAAACCGTGAATATTGAAGAGTCAGAAGATTTGATATTATCAAAAACCTCTTCAATTATTTCTATAGGGCAACGGTTCCCTCTCTGTATATCTGATGCTAAAGCGTCAGCTGAAATTAATCCATTTTCATTATTTTTCATAATCCATCCAAGCTGGGTAATGAATTGACTAAAAATCATTTTAACCATAGATTAAAAATAAATTTTAGTCAATATCCTTTAAATGAGGGTATACCCTAGCGGAACCACCTAAAAACGCCTTATACAACCTTAATAGACCACCTAAAATAGACCGTTATAGTAGAACCACTTATAACAGACTATTTTAGGTGTTTGCGTTTATTAGACCCTCAAACTGTCACTTCGCGAAGTACTATCCTTTTATATCTGCAACAAATCACATGCCCCTCAAGTAAAGGGGTATCCTGAAAATATACACTCTAAGTCAAACGTGTAATAATGTTCAATGATTGAACGCTCAAAAAAAGCAATTTAGCAGGGAGTGACACTTGAAATTAACAGTTACGGACGCGGCTAAACAGTGGGGTA
>NZ_JMKP01000057.1 GCF_000685805.1 Psychrobacter phenylpyruvicus DSM 7000 = NBRC 102152
CACTACTGGGCAGATTCCTAAGTATTACTCACCCGTCCGCCGCTCGACGCCTGGGAGCAAGCTCCCATCGTTTCCGCTCGACTTGCATGTGTTAAGCCTGCCGCCAGCGTTCAATCTGAGCCATGATCAAACTCTTCAGTTTAATCTTGCTATGAAGTCCTTTAAAGAGACTTCTAAACTTGGCTCATTCTTTTACTAGCAAATTTGCTTTTCCGTATGTTTCATATAATGAATTAACTTCGAGTTTTTCTACTAATAAAGAATGATAATTTTTATAGTTAGTCACATCACCGAAAAGATGACGTCCCAACTTTAATTTTTAGCATCCTAAATCAGCAAAAATCCACACAAGTTGTTCTTTGATTTTAGCTTTTAAATAGTTGACTTAGCTTGTCGTCCAAGACTAAGTTTATACTTTTGCTTCGATTAGTTGTCATTAATTAGTAACAACGTTATCGCTTAGCAGGCTGACTATTATATAGATTTCAATATCGTTGTCAACACTTAATTTTAAATCTTTCTAAGCTAACTGGCTTTAATCTCTAGATTTATTGCCTGATGTCCGTCTTAGTGAGGGCGTATTATAGACCCTTTATTTTTTGTGTCAACCGCCTTTTTTATTTTTTTGAATTTATTTTAAGCTCTTCATTTTAAAACAGATGACTGAGACCAATACCAAGCACAAATAGCAGGTTAATGATAAGTGTCAACTTAACGATTACTTTTAATTGACTGCCTATCAAAACGGCATCCACTACACTACTATCACTGACCATACTTAAATTAGTGGCCTCTACTGGCTTCGCAGAATAGATAACTGCTAAGTGTTTGACTATTAAAGGCAGGGCCAATAACCATAGCAAGCTATAAGAATTATATACAACTCCGTATAGCAAATAGCATAGGATAGATAATGCCAGTAATAGCGTATAGCCTACCCTCATCATTTTACTGCCTAACAACACAGCAAGAGTGATTTTTCCTGCTTGCTTATCACTATAAATATCTCGCATATTATTGACGAATAAGACGCAGGCTGCCAATCCACCACATCCGGTCGCTGGCAACAGATGACTTAACTGAAATTGACCTGTTTGCAAGTAGGCACTACCCAGTACAGCAAGCCAACCGAAGAATATAAGTACTGCAACCTCACCCATAGCACGATAGCCATAAGGTCGTTTGCCCATGGTATAGGCCATAGCTGCAATAATGGCCACAATCCCAAAACTTAGAAAGACCAGAAAGTCGCGTAGGTTATCAAAGCCAATCGCTATTAACACAACCCCTGAAATAAAGGTAATTAGTGCCCATCCAAATATTAGACGCTTGAACTGACTGGGCTGCAATAATCCTTGGACTGTCATACGTTCAGGACTATTAGCATCTCTAAAATTATCTGTTCCCTTAATCCCATCTCCATAATCATTGGCTAGATTGGACAAAATCTGTAATGCTAACGCTACCCATAAGGTAAGGGCAAACACCACAAAGTTATGCCCATTAACTGAACTGGATGAGGCAAGTTGAGATAAAGCTAAGCCATTACCGCAGATAATACTGGCAATGGCTAAAGGAAAGGTTCGAGGACGAGTAGCTTGTAATAGAGCCTTTGCAGAGGAAGCGGGAGGTTTATTCATAAGTTAGTGCAGTAGGTTATAGATACTATTAATGACTCACTTTAGATTTGATAGTCGTAAATATACCTGACAAAGCATAAATAATCCCTATCGCCAAAATACCCACTGGAATATCGTAAAGTACAATGGCCATGACCAACACGCCAATAATAAGGGCTACAAAAGGTACTTTCTTTTTATCAAACTCTTTAAAGCTATAGTATTTAATATTACTGACCATTAATAAGCCGCAGATAACCACCCAAATAGCAGCAATCACCATAACCTGACCAGCATATTGGCCTATCCATTGATTATGATCAATAGCGACCATAACAGAGCTAGTCACTAAGATAGCCGCTAATGGACTGGCTAAGCCCACAAAGTATTTTTTATCGACCTCACCAATCTGCACATTAAATCGAGCCAAACGGAACGCCGCACAGGCCGTAAATATGAAGGCACAACCGATACCTACTCTACCTAAAGGCTGTAACGCAAAACTATAAATTAATATAGCAGGAGCTACCCCAAAGGCCAACAGATCTGCTAAAGAGTCATACTGCTCGCCAAAAGGACTTTGTGCATTTAGCATGCGAGCAACACGCCCATCGGCCCCATCCAAGATAGCCGATAAAAATATCGCCAATGAGGCTTTATAAAATTCGCCTTGAGTACTCGATAGTATTGAGAAAAATCCAGACAACAAAGAAAGCGTAGTAATTAAGTTAGGCGCCAAATAAACTCCGCGACTGACCACTGGCTTACCATCAGCAACTTCGTGCTCGACAACTTCAAAGGTCAAGGTATCTAAACCTTCTATGCCCGACTCATTAGGGCGAATAGAAGTAGATATATCAGGCTGTGCTGTCTCTGATTTAACAGCTTCTGAACTCGATTGATGTGGGGGCTTCATACTAAATCCTTTATTGATCAAAAGCCAAGCCACTTAGTTAATAAACAACTCAACTGTTAACCCAATTCTCGGTTGCTTAATAATAAATGGCCTAGCAAATCGTTACTCGCCTACTAGCCAGCGCACGCTTACCGCCTGGCTTTGTGGTAATTCAGGAGCGTCTTCTGGACGCAGTAAAGGCTGAATGAAATTTAGAATTTCACGAGCATGCTGATCAAACTTCCAAGGTGGATTAATAATAAGCATACCTGTTCCGTTAAGGCCTACCGCAACATCATTAGGGTAGATATTCAGCTCACATAACAGCTGCTTACGGATACCTGTACGCTTCATTTTTTTATAAAAAAGTTCAACTGCTTCAATATTCTTAATAGGAAACCAAAGAGCATAAACCCCTTGTGGCCATTTGGTCATCGACGCAACCAATAACTCAACCAAACCAGTAAAGTCTTTATGCTCCTGCTCGTAAGGAGGATCAATTAAAATAACACCTCGACGCTCTACTGGTGGGATGACCGCAGGAATACCTTCAAAAGCATCACGGTTATGAATACCAATAGGCAGTTGATACAGCTGATAATTTAGCGCATCGTATTCAGTATTCTTAAACTCGAATGCTTCGGCTCTTATTTCAACATCAGGGTTTTGTTGTACATGATTGGCAATCCACCAAGGAGAGCCAGGATAAACATGTCTGTCATAAGTTTGACGCGCCTGTTTAATATCCTCAACATACTGACGTACTGCATCAGGAGCTTCAGAGATATCCGCGTCTAAAATCTTTTGCACACCTGCTTTGGCTTCGCCTGTTTTGCGAGCCTCTTCACTGCTTAATGAGTAAAGACCGCGTCCGCCATAAGCGTCTAATGCGTAAAAAGGCTTGCCCTTAGTGCTCATTTGATTAAGCAGTTGAACCAGTAAAATGTGTTTTGCAACGTCGGCGAAATTACCGGCGTGATAGGCGTGTTTGTAATTCATAAGTTAGCTTGTTTTAGTGTAGAAAGGTTTGTTTTCAAAAATTAGTTCTATGGTAGCATAAGCTGGTTTAAAATAAGTATATTAATGGTTAATAGCCCGTTATGGCACAAGCATCGCTATTAAATTACTGTTAAACTGACCTGCAACTGCTACACTTAATCGGGTCAGTTTTACATAAACTCCTCTTTGAGCTTTATAAAAACAAATCACCGAGATTCCGCCAATGACTAAAGTCGTTAAGACGACCACCGCAACCATCGCAACCATTGAAAGTAACTTAACCCCCACCTCTTATAACTTCCAAGACCCAATCACAGTTGCTATTCCTCCTCCCCTAGTCCCAGAAGATTTAGCGGTTTCTAAAGAGCAAGCCCGTCAAGCATTACAACAACTGCCTCTTGATGCTACTTTTAGTCAGCAACACAGCCACTTAATCGCCTTTGATTTAACTGAGACGCAAAGAGCTTTGGATCAATCTGACTTTGATGCTAATTGGGAGCAAAGAATAGATGATAAAGCTTTAGATCTTCTCATTGATGATGGGTTTATCGTCCTAGACGATGTATATTCGCAAACAGCGCTACTGGCCTTACAAGCCGAAAGCGGCTTTATTGACTATCGGGATGCAAAGCTAGCTGAAGGCGTGCGTAAGACCGAAATCCGTGGAGACCGCATTCGCTGGATCACCAAAGACTTTTATGCAGGTTACCATTATCTACAAAGCATCAATGAATTGGCATTTTTACTAAACCGTACTTTATTCGCTGGTATTCGCCATAGCGAAGCACATTATGCCTGTTATCCACCTGGTTTTGGTTATAAATGGCATTCAGACAATCCTGTCGGACGTGATGAGCGTGTTATCTCTGCGGTTTTTTATCTCAATGATGAATGGGATGAGGCAGACGGTGGTCAGCTTTCTATTATAGACAGTCATAATCAAAGCCATCAATTGCTACCTAAGGCCAATCGCTTAGTTATTTTCGACAGTAACTTACAGCATCAAGTGGAGATAGCACATCGTCAACGCTACTCTATTGCCACTTGGCTACGCAGTGATGAGGCCTTGATAGTTGCAGAGCCTTTATAAGGCTGTTACTTTTACTTAACCTGACCACGGATATGGCAATCCTCTGAAAGCCAGCCGCAAGCAGTATTTATATTTTATTTCATATATTTAAGGGAAATTATGAGTTCTAACAGCACTACTGAGCAGTCAAATCATCAACAACAAACCTTAGAGCTTAGTATTGAACTAATGCGCCGAGATTCTTTTACCCCTCACGATAAAGGCTGTCAGGAGGTGTTGGTTCAGCGTTTAAGTCCGATTGGTTTTGAGCATGAGTTTATGTATTTTGGTGACGAACAAGCCAGCGGCCAAAATGCTCAGGTAAAAAACCTTTGGGCCAGACGTGGAAACCAAGATCCTGTGGTGTGCTTTGCTGGTCACACCGATGTAGTGCCTACTGGTAATGTCGATAATTGGAAAATTCCCCCGTTTGAGCCGACTGTCAAAGATGGCTATCTTTGGGGACGCGGTGCTGCCGATATGAAAACAGGGATAGCTGCCTTTACCGTCGCTGCAGAAAACTTTGTCAAAAAACACCCTAATCATAACGGTTCTATTGCCATGCTGATTACCTCTGATGAAGAAGGTCCTTCTATAAATGGTACGGTAAAAGTAGTCGAAGCTTTAGAAGCTCGTAATGAAAAAATCACTTATTGTTTGGTTGGCGAACCATCAAGCACCGATACTTTAGGCGATATTATCAAAAATGGTCGTCGTGGCTCACTAGGTGGCATACTTACTGTCACTGGTAAACAAGGTCATGTGGCCTACCCTCATTTGGCAGTTAACCCGATTCATGCTCTCTTGCCAGCCTTAGCTGAATTTACCCATACTCAGTGGGACAAAGGCAATGAATTTTTCCCAGCTACTTCTATGCAAATCTCTAACATCAATGGCGGTACTGGTGCCAATAATGTCATTCCTGAAACGGTAGAAGTGGTGTTTAACTTTAGATTCTCAACAGAAACCACCGAAGAAGAGTTACGTGCCAAAACCCATGAGATTTTAAATAAGCACTTTGATGGTTCTGACGCTAGCTATGAGATTGACTGGAAGTTATCAGGTAATCCATTCTTAACGGCAGAGGGTAAGCTGGTTGATGCCTGTAAAGTAGCGGTTAAAGAAGTGACTGGTATTGACACTACCCTATCCACCTCAGGCGGCACTTCTGACGGCCGTTTCATCGCCCCTACCGGTGCACAAGTAGTCGAGCTTGGTGTACGTAATGCCACCATCCACCAAGTTGATGAGCGTGTTGAAATTGATGATATCGGTAAATTGGCCCAGATTTATGAGCGGATGTTAGAGGAATTACTGTTGGATTAATCTAATAGCTTAAATGGTAAGTAATTGTAGGGTGGGTTAGCGAAGCGTAACCCACCATTCATTATAGGACGGATATTGTTTTTAATCATAAATAGGTGGGTTACGCTTAATCTGCACCTTTTCGAGGCTTGATAAAACTAACGCCACCCTTGTATCTTGAATTTCCTTTAAAGCTATCAGCTAAAATTGATAAACCAAACAGAATATTTAAGAGCATTGAGAGTATGAGGCTGTGTAGGCTTGGTAGGCTGTGGCTTTAGCCCAGCACAATTTTGAAATCAATAATAATAAACTTAAACTTTTAAGCCGTCGTTAACTCAATCATCACTCTCATTTCACTTACTAAATTGATATCGGCAGGCATAAAAATCGGTTAGTGAAGCGTAAGCTACCAACATCAAATGGCTGTTGTTTTAAATTATAAAGTCGGTGGGTTACGTTTTAATTGTTGACGTATAAGTATAAAGATAGTGGCTTTATTTAGCCTAGCTATTCAAATCCAGTTAATAAAAAGCTGGGCTAAAGCCACAGCCTACGTAAACTGGCGCGTAAGTGGTTAAGCTTAGATGGGTAATATAAATCAGATAGCTAAAGACACTCTATATTTGAAGCTATCGGTTTTCAAAATAAAGAATTATTAAGCCAATAGGTGCAATGAAGATTGATAAGGTATAAAGCATGAGCCGAATTATTAGCTTAAAATACCAAACAATCAATAACAGCAAACCTCCTACAAACCATTCACTTTCACCGAATAAAAAGTCCCAAACCCAATCATAAGCAAATTTTGAATAAGGATACAATAACGCACATACAACAAAATAGGCTTTTACGATATAGATATAACTATCTTCTATAGAGACCGAAGCCGCAGCTAATGAGTAGTCCAATACTCCCCAAGAAAGTATAACGAATAAAGCACCTATGATTAGGTTGCGAATGTGGTATCTGTTTTCTAACCCTAAAAATGTTGAGTGTATAAAGTCCATAATATACTAATGCCAATTAATGAAAATGTGGTGTCTATATCAATAGACTTGAGTAAATCATAATGACTGTTAGACACGCTTACTCTATTCCAATATAGACATCAACCTGTGACTCATTGACATAATGTTCAAAATCAACATTGTATAGACGGGTATGGGCACAATTTTCATCGTTAAAATAAGCCCAAATATCTTGCCAAGCTGTGACAACTACCTCAGGCAATGCACCCTGCTCGCTGAATACTAAATACTTCCCTGCTGGAATAGTAACAGACTCAACAGTGCCACCTTCAAGCTCTTCGTTATTACCATCGTGCTTCCAACTGGCGGTAACCTCAAATTCTCCATTAGCATCACTTTGGTAATTATGATAAATCCCATAAATACCGCTATCTTTAGGTAGTTTGGCAAAATAACCCCCTGTGTCAGGATAGTTGTCACCCCTAACAATCAAGTAAAAGGGGGTAACAAGGAACAAAGATGTCCAGATACAGTGAAGAGAGAAAACAAGCTATATTAAGCAAGCTATCGCCGCCACATAACTTAAGTGTATCAGAAGTTGCAAGAAGTGAAGGCATAGGTGTACAAACCCTATATAATTGGCGTAATCAAGCTAGAGAACAAGGACAGCCCATGCCCGGCAATAAAAACACTCCCGATAACTGGTCAAATGAAGCAAAACTTGCCACCATCATAGAGGCCAGCGGCTTATCAGAGACCGAGCTTAGCGAATACTGCCGTAGTAAAGGCCTATATGTCGAACAAATCAAA
>NZ_JMKP01000058.1 GCF_000685805.1 Psychrobacter phenylpyruvicus DSM 7000 = NBRC 102152
GCTCGCTCTTTCATTTCAGGGGTATAGTTTCGTGTTTTCATTGTCGTATTCTCTCAGAAAATTGAGTCTCCGACAATCCCGGGGCGGTTCAAGTCTATCTTTCCAATATTGTGTTTGATCTTTGTTATACAGTTTATCAACTTTTGGATATTCAGGATGCTTACCATTGTAGGGGTGTAATGCAAGCCTTCCATCTTGATTATTATGATTTAAATGGGTTGATTTAGATATTTCAAATAATGCACCCCTACCATCTTGGCGTGAATGGTGTTCAAAACTCAAAAGCCCAACTTATATAGTCAGGCTTTCGCATTAAAATATGTCAAGCTAGCTCAATCTTCATTCTCTGAAGTATCTAAGTACCACTCCATAAACTCATAAAAACTATTCCAGTGCGGTAAAGTACCGTCAATCAATTGCTGTTGCTCACCCAAGTTGAAATCCCAGACACTGTCGTCTTCGGTATTATATAAATAACCGCCTTCGCCTTCACCTGTGCTGAATAAGATATATTTTTTATGGATGCCCCAACGTTCCTGAGAAATTATCGTAGGAAAACCATCTAATACATCAACTATAGTACTTGCTCCGTTTCGACTATTAAGCGCAGTAAGAAAGTACTTTGAATACAACTCATAGAACTCAGAATCCTTTTTGACTCCAAGTGATAGTAAAATTTTTTCTGATTGTTGAGCATACTCTGGTTTCTTTGCTATTACAGGAAACTTTTGCTTTAAAAAATAATTTCTCTATTTTCCGTAAGTTCATTTTTATTCACCTTGTAACTGATTTAAACGATCTTGCCAATAGGTTTCTTTATCTTTCTTAAATAAATTTCGCTCTACAAGATAATCAGGGTGACCTTCATTTCCATAGGGATGCAATGCAAGCCTTTCATCTTGATTAGTATGATTTAAATGAGTTGATTTTGAGGTTTCAAATAATGCACCCCTACCATCTTGGCGTGAATGGTGTTCAAAACTCAAAAGCCCGACTTATACAGTCAGGCTTGCGAGTTAAGATATGTCAAACTGGCTTAATTTTCACCCTCTGAAGTATCTAAGTACCATTCCATAAACTCATAAAAACTATTCCAGTGTGGTAAAGTACCGTCAATCAGTTGTTGCTGCTCACCCAAGTTGAAATCCCAGACACTGTCGTCTTCTGTGTTGTAAAGATAACCGCCTTCGCCTTCGATTGTCGTAATTAGTATATATTTTTTAGGAATTTTCCATACTTTATGTATAAAAGTGTTTCTATCAATAAAATTTCTAGTTGGTAGAGGGTCAACAATATCGTCATTACCTTCACGGGTATCTAATAATCTTAAAAAGTATTTAGTGGACAATTTAAAAAAACTACTGTCTTTTTTTACACCATGCTTTAAGAGTATTTCTTCTGTTTCAAACTTCTGATCAACATTTTTTTCCATTATAGGAAAAGTTTGGTTTTTCAATAACCCTTCTATTTTACTTAAAGTGCTCATTTCAATCTCCTTGAATTTGTTTTAGTCTATCTTTCCAGTACTGATTTCTATCTTTACCAAAAATATCTCGCTCTACTGGATAATCTGGATGCTGAGAACTTCCATAAGGATGTAGAGCTAAATTACCATTCGTATTGGTCGACCTAATGTGTACGGGTTCAGATAACTCATATAATGCACCCCTACCATCCTGACGAGAATGGTGTAGTTGTATTTGTTCATATTGCCCATCCTTTAATGCATAGGGTGCTCTTCCTGATTGCATTAATTCTGCATTAGTCGTTGTACTTCCTTGAATAGGTCTCGCATTCAAATCAATCTCCTGCTGATACACTTTATAATTTAATCCTGTGCCCCGCCCTGGTTCTTGCCATTGGGCTTCGGTTTTAAAATACTGGTTACTTGATGGCGTAAGTTTGATTGTCGCAAAACCTGAGGTTACATTAGGGTCTGGATGGCGCTCATTATCTTTTAATCTTCATTTAAAAAATTTTGCATATCTTTCTTTATTTGGTCAATATCATCAATTCTCGGCATTTCATCATAATGACCACGATTTCTTGACATATTCTCTAATCTAAAATACTAAAGGTGTGTTAAGGTCACTAATAATTCAAGAATACTTCTCTAATAGCTCAATGACAGGCTTAAATTGATCTACATTGCCTACGTGTTTTTTCAGACTTTTTACGATACTTATGTCATTATTTGCATTAATATAGTTTGGGTTTCCTCCTTTTTCGAGCATCAGTTTTAGAACATCTAGCCTTTCAGGCATTCCTCCTATCATTGCCAAAGGGATAACATTATCACGATTAGGTATATTAGGGTCTGCTCCCGCTTCAAGTAAGGCAATGGCTGCTTCGGCATTTTTACCTCTCATAGCATAGTGAAGTGGCGTCATGCCATAGACGTCTTGGGCGTTAACAGGCACTCCTTTATGAATGAAAAATTCAATAGTTTTTCTCGGCGGCGTATCTGAATTAAAGCCCATTAACAGCTGATGTAGCCAATTCCATTTATCTGTCGGCGATGTTTCAAAATAATCCATGCCATTTTTTTTAAATAGCTTGGCAGCTTTTTCAAGCTTTCCATCCGAAAATAAACTAAATACATTCAGACGTAGCTTTCTATATTCATCCATAATTAATTTACCTAGTTCGTGTTATTTTTAAGGAAGGATTCCATTTCTTTAATTAACTGATCAGGAATATCCTTACCCGGCATTTCATCATAATGACCACGGTTTCTAGACATATTCTCTAATCTAAAATGCTAAGAGTGTGTTAAGGTCACTAATAATTCAAGAATACTTCTCTAATAGCTCTATGACAGGCTTAAATTTATCTACATTGCCTACGTGTTTTTTTAGACTTTTTACGATACTCATGTCATTATTTGCATTAACATAATTCGGATTACCACCTTTATCTAGCATAAGCTTTAAAACATCAAGTCGTTCTGGCATTCCTCCTATCATTGCCAAAGGGATAACATTATCACGATTCGGTATATTAGGGTCTGCTCCCGCTTCAAGTAAGGCAATGGCTGCTTCGGCATTTTTACCTCTCATAGCATAGTGAAGTGGCGTCATGCCATAACTATCTTGAGCGTTAACAGGCACTTTATTTTTAATATAAAACTCAATTGTTGATAAAGGTGTACCTGTCCATTTTTCAGCATTAGGTATATGCATCAATGAACGATGTAACCAGTTCCACTCTTCTTTTTCAGTAACAGCTAATATGTCTAATTCTTTATCCTTTATGAACATATTTTTTAATTTCTCAATATCTCCCTTTTCATTAGCAACCACTACCCGTAAATCAGGATCACTATCATAAAGCTCTTGAAAACGTTTCAATACTCGTTCTTTATCCTCATCTTTTTTACTCATTATCTAGTTTTCCTTGTTGTAAATCATTTTTCATTTCTGACACTATGTCATTGATTTGATCCTTACCCGGCATTTCATCATAATGACTACGGTTTCTAGACATATTCTCTAATCTAAAATGCTCAGGGTGTGCGTTGATATACGCATTAAATTGTTTTTGCGTCATGTTCAATTCTTTTGCTGCTAATTCAAGCCGTCGGTGCTCCCAACCATAAGCATGTCCGATATCAATCGGGCCTTTTATCGTAACATCTGTAACTGGATTATAATAATCTCCATTAGGCAATTTAGTATAGTTTGCTTCAATCGCTTCAATCGTTTGTTTACGCAGATATGGTCGGTTATATCCTGTATCGTTGGCTTCTAGACGTTCGTAAGGCGACTTTACAGATCGTTGGATACCGTTTTCGTCAACGATATAATAACCACCACTGTCACGCTGATAAATCTCTTCCCCGTTTTTATCAAATTTGCCGGTGCTGGTTGAACGTCCTTTATTTGGACCTGTCATACTGCCATCAGGGCCTCGGGTGTATGACCCATCTGGAGCATCGCTAACTGCTAATATCGCCCCACCTGTTTCAGCAGCACCAATACCACTATCAGGTTTTGGCTTACCTGTCACTGCAGTTGCATCACCACGACCATCTTGGCGTGAATGGTGCCAATGAACTAAAAAGCCCGACTTATACAGTCAGGCTTTCGAGTTAAGACATGTCAAACTGGCTTAATTTTCACCCTCGGAAGTATCTAAGTACCACTCCATAAACTCATAAAAACTATTCCAGTGTGGTAAAGTACCGTCAATCAGTTGCTGTTGCTCACCCAAGTTGAAATCCCAGACACTGTCGTCTTCGGTATTATAGAGATATCCGCCTTCACCCTCACCAGTACTGAATAAAATGTAGTTTTTGGGTACTTGCCATACTTCATGCGCAAAATTAACTGAAAATCCTTGTGGTGGTAATGGGTCAACAATTTCATCAGCACCACAATGACAGTCTAAATGTCTTAAAAAATATTTTGTATAAAGTTTAAAAAATCCACTTTCTTTTTTAACACCGTACTTAAGTAGAATATCTTCAGTCTCTGCCTTACGTTCTATTTTTTTTTCTATGACAGGATAAGATTGCTTTTGTAATATTAACTCAATTTTATTAAATGAACTCATATTAATCTCCTTGCAATTGATGTAAACGATCTTGCCAATAGGTTTCTTTATCTTTCTTAAATAAATTTCGCTCCACTGGATAATCTGGATGCTTACCCTTGTAGGGATGCAATGCAAGCCTTCCATCTTGATTAGTATGATTTAAATGAGTTGATTTAGATACCTCAAATAGAGACCCTCGTCCATCCTGATGTGAATGGTGTAATTGAACTTGTTCGTATTGTCCATTTTTTAATATATAAGGTGCATCACCTTTAGCCATTAATTGAGCATTAGTCCGCATATCTCCGTCAGCTTTAAACGGTCTCGCATTCAAATCAATCTCCTGCTGATACACTTTATAATTTAATCCTGTGCCCCGCCCTGGTGCTTGCCATTCTGCTTCGGTTTTAAAGTACTGATTGCTTGATGGCGTAGGTTTGGTTGTCGCAAAGCCTGAGGTTACATTAGGGTCTGGATGGCGCTCATTATCTATCCAATCATACTTGTTATCTTTTTGAGTTATATTCCTATTATTTGTATAAGGCGACTTTACAGATCGTTGGATACCGTTTTCGTCAACGATATAATAACCACCACTGTCACGCTGATAAATCTCTTCCCCGTTTTTATCAAATTTGCCGGTGCTGGTTGAACGTCCTTTATTTGGACCTGTCATACTGCCATCAGGGCCTCGGGTGTATGACCCATCTGGAGCATTGCTAACTGCTAATATAGCGCCACCTGTTTCAGCAGCACCAATACCACTATCAGGTTTTGGCTTACCTGTCACTGCAGTTGCACCACCACGAATATCTGGTGTGCCTGAAGTCGTAGCATAAGCAGGTGAAGGAGTTAAGTTATCAAGATTTCTTCCTAAATTCTCTAGCCCTTTTTTACCTACTTTAGCAGCTTTACCAGCACCACCTACCATTACCGCATCAGTAGCTAGTTCCCCTACCATTTGTGCATCTTTATAGCTGGTATCAAAAGGCAAACCCTGTTGGTTTTTAAGCTTACGATAATTCCATTCCGTTGTCGCTTCTTCTTTTAATTGTTTTGCACCATCTAGTGCATTGTCTAATGTTTGTTTGGGATTGCTTATGATTTCTTTACCAGATCCGACAACCACTTTACTTACATTAACTAAATCATTGAAATGCTCTAAACCTGATTTATTCCATTCCCTTTTAACCAACTCAACATTACTATCTACAGCATTGTCTATACCTGATATTGCACCCAAAGGCTTTATAACCATTGTATTGGTTACTGTTGTTAAAGCCGCTTCTTTTAGTCCAATATCTTCTCCATATTTCATCTTAGCAGATTGCTTATACAATTCAGCAGTATCGTCATCATCATAAGCTTTATTCATGAATAAAGTTTGTTTATTAAAGTCCTCTGGTAAAGCAGTAAAGCTATTATTTGAAGTATCTAAGTAATAAATTTCATCAATACTTTTAGGGTCTGTTTTGGCAGTGACAGTTATTTTCTCAAAGTATGCTACTGGTATTAAGTCTTTCTCTTTTTGAGAGTATTCGGGTTGCTGAGGTATACTTTCTATTGGAGACAAGAGTTTATCGTATAGCTTACCAGACCAATCATTAGCATTCATATCAGTTGGCTTGACAGCATTAATATAAGCATAGGCTTCTTGATATTGAGCAATTTTCTCTGGTGTATCACTAAGATACGTGTCTATTGATTGCTTCCATCCTGCGTCTATATTATATAAGGCACCTCTGGTTAATCGCTTTCTTGCCTCAACTTCACTGATACCTTTTTGCTGAGCATAGTCTTTGGCTAAAAGCCCTATAATTTCTGCTTCAACTGGATGAAGCTGCCTATTATTGGCATCTACATTTACCGCAGTAGCTGTGCTTGCTGTTTCTAAACCACTGGTAGCACCTGCACTAGGGCGTGTCCTCAATTTAACCTACAGTGAATAATAGTACAAGCTAGGTAAAGCATAGATTTAAAATTGCGTGCTAGCTTTTCATAGCGTGTTGCTATACTGCGAAAATGCTTTAATCGAGCGAACATATTTTCAACTAGATGGCGTAATTTATAAAGGTAACTGTCAAACTCTGGGTTAGGTTGTTTCGTATTTTTTCTTCTAGGAATAACCGCTCTCATGCCATGTTCTATCGCTTTATCTCTGATTTTCTGCGAATCGTATCCTTTATCAGCTATAAAATATTCTGCCTGTTCAATCACTTCTATTAGGTCGTTTGCAACTTGACTGTCGTGCACTTCA
>NZ_JMKP01000059.1 GCF_000685805.1 Psychrobacter phenylpyruvicus DSM 7000 = NBRC 102152
ACAGGGCAATCGCACTACAAAAAGTCAAAGAAGGAGTAAAATATAGCACCCGATCCATAAGAGGGAGCTATTATGCTCAACGATCCAAGAGAGTTCTTTGCCAAACTCAATGACCCAAGACGCCAAAACAAAAATCTCTATCATCCACTAGAGAACGTCATATTTATTGCGCTAACCGCTTTTATCTGCGGCTATAACGACTGGGTGAGTGTCGAAGACTTTGCCAAAGAGAACAGGTCGTGGTTTGAGAGGGTTCTCGCTATGCCTTATGGTATACCCTCGCATGACACCTTTGGAAATGTCATGAAAATGATAGACAAAGATCACTTTGCCCTATGCTTTGCTCATTGGATGACCGAAAGTGTTAAAGACCATACACACATTGCCATTGATGGTAAATTTCTCCAAGGTGGCTTTAAAGATACAGACTCTATTCATTTAGTCACTGCCTTTGCCAGTGAAACTAAATTGGTATTAGCACAAACGCAAGTAAATAGTAAAGACAACGAGATAACGACACTGCCTAGACTGCTTGATATGATCAATCTTAAGGGCAGCGTTGTGACCGGGGATGCGATGTATTGTCAAAAGGATGTCTGTAAACAGCTTGTTAAAGCTAAAGCCGACTATATCTTGTCCTTGAAAAGAAACCATGAGCTTTTATATGACGACGTTAAGCTTTGGTTAGACACACAATTTGATTCAGGTAATTTACCCATCAATGAAACTGTTGATAAAGATCATGGTCGTATAGAAGTAAGACGTTATGCGCTATCTACAAAGATAGATTGGTTAGATAATAAGTCTGATTGGACAGGCTTAAATGCCGTGGCTATGGTTGAGTCTACTCGTAGTATAGGTGAAGATAGCCATACTGAACGGCGTTATTATTTGACCTCTTTGACTGATTTACCTATCGTTGCTCAATATATACGTTCTCATTGGGCAATAGAAAATTCTCAGCACTGGGTGCTTGATGTGACCTTCGGTGAAGACCGCTCGGTAAAGCTTGAGAAGAATGCCCGAAGTAATAAAGCCTTACTCACTCGTACAGCTTTAAATCTACTACGTGATAGAGATGATACTAAACTGTCAGTGAAACGACGCCGTATTAGGGCTTCTCAAAATCTTGATTATCGTGAGCAGGTTCTATTCGGGAGAGTTTTATAGTGCGATTGCCCTGTATGGGATCAGTGATCTATTGATTACCCAGAAAAAAAGCTTTCCACTAGGTTTTCAGCTCACTGTAGATGATTCAGGTAATAAAGAAACCGGCAAATATTTAGGCACATTAGGCATAAACATTGATCATCCGCTGCAAGCGAATGACGTCTTATATCTATCTTATACCCATACCATAGATCCTTGGAATAAAACGGATAAAAAGTCAAATAATGATAGTATTTATGCTCAGTATATCTATCCATTTAGGGATTGGAAGCTTAACCTGAACTATAGTGACTATACTTTTAACCAAACCCTAGCTGGACTTAATAATGACATCGTGTATAAGGGAGATACATTAGAGGGCCGAGCAGGATTATCAAAAATACTTTATCGGGATCAACACGCGAAAACCACAATAACCTTAGATGGCTTTAAAAAAAGCTCAAAATACTACTTTGACAACGAAGAGATTGAAGTACAACGTCGCAAAACTGCGGGTTGGACACTAGGTCTTAATCATCAACAGGATACACAAATTGGTAAAATAAACGCAGGTATTAACTATGAAAAAGGGACAGGTGCTTTTTCTGCTATCAAATCTCCTGAAAGTTATATTGGAGAGGCCGATGATAGACCAAGCATTGTAACTGCTAATATAGATACCTCTATTCCCTTTATGGTTAACCAAGCCAATTATTACTATCAAGTTGGATTAGTAGGCCAATACACAGATGACAGGCTTGCACCAAATGAGCGGTTTATTATAGGTGGACGTTCTACGGTACGAGGTGTCGATAGCCAGCAGAGTATTGCAGGAGATAAAGGATTATTAATCAAACAAGAGATTGGACGGATATTTAACTCTAAAACCCAGTTTACTCTTATTCCCTATATTACTTTAGATCAAGGTTTCGTCTATGGGGATTCAGCAGAGTATTTATCTAACAACCAGCTGATAAGTAGCACCTTTGGTATGAAATTATATTATCCTAACTTTAGCTTAAGTGGCTTTATCGGCAGAGCCTTGAGGGCCCCAAGAGAAGTTGAAAAAGAAACTGTGACAGGTTTTAGCACCAGTATATATTACTAATATATAGAGGCTAAACACAGATGCTAAAACCTGCCATAGGTATTATTTATTATTAATAATGATAGGGTAAGAAATAACACTCGGCTGAGGGTTAGGTGTCATTCTTACCACACCTGTTATAGGGCTATTAGATTGTTTATCAATAATCCAAAAGTCAACATAACTGTCATCACTAAACCATTTAGTGCCAATATCTGTTTTAAAATCTAACTGATACTGATGATGAGGAACAGCATTAAATATGATAGTAGCTGGTCCCACTCTATGTCCTGCCATACGATAGCCAACTTTTAAACTATGCTCACCTGCTGTCAATGGATATATCCTATCCCAAGTAGCGCTATATTGCTTCTCCCCTTCTAATGGCACGCGCTTGTCATCGATTTCTACAATATACAAAATACGGTCACCCACTAAACTGGTATAACGAGGCTGCATATTACCTGTAATAGTTGCACTGTCACCAGATTTAGGAGGCTGATATATGAGTGCTTGAGGCAACTCTTTTTTAAATGGGGTGGTTGTACAGCCAGCAAGCAAGGCGAGTGTCAATAAGGTAAAAAGTCGTTTCATAGGAGACAATCCAGATTTAATAAATTAGTTTAAGAAATAACGTAATTTTAATTGACTTTAAATTAAATAGGAATAATAATCATTTAAAAAAATAATTGTGTAACCTTTGAGTAGGAATTTTACAATGAATAAAGATTGTTATCGTGTTATTTTCAGTAAGGTCCGCGGCATGATGGTTGTAGTTAGTGAGCTAACCAAAAGCCAAGGGAAAAAGAGCTCAGCAGATACACAATTAAAGTCATTCTCTAAGCCTTTAGCCACTCCCAAAACCTCATTAAAACGCCTTACAGTTGCACTTCTCTGTTGCCAAAGTATGGTTTATACCCAAGCTTTGGCATCGACAACTCAAATTCAAAACACAGCCTCTAACATTCCTTCATCACAAAAAGCAGCCCTTTTAAAAGCACCTAATGGCACGCCTATTGTTAATATACGTACGCCTAATAGCAAAGGTTTATCACACAATACTTATAATCAATTTGATATTGGTAGTAATGGAGCCATTCTTAACAATAGTACACATGGCGCTAAGACTCAGCTAGCGGATAATATTTCAGGCAACCAATATTTAGGAAAAGGTGCGGCTAATACTATTTTGAATGAAGTACGAAGTAATAAAGCATCGCAGTTAAACGGAACTATAGAGGTTGCAGGACAACAAGCGGATATCATCATTGCTAACCCATCAGGGCTGCAGATACAAGGTGGTGGATTTATTAATGCCAATCGAGCAACTTTGACGACGGGTACGCCTAAAATTGATGCGTCTGGTAATCTAACGAGCTTTGATATTAAACAGGGTAAAGTGCAGTTTAATAATACAGAAACAGGTTTTGCATTAGGGGGTTCAGTACAAAAACAAGCAAACTATGTTGATGTATTGGCTAGAGCAATCGATATTAATGGTAAGATTCAAGCAAACGAATCGGTAACTACCGTGAGCGGTAGCAATAGTGTTGACTATGACACTTTAGCAGCGACTAAAATCACTGGAACAGATACTAAGCCTACGCTAGCGGTAGATATAAGTAACTTAGGCGGTGTCTATGCAAACTCTATACAGCTTATTGGCACAGAAGCAGGCTTAGGTGTCAAAAATGCTGGCGTTATACAAGCAGGTCAGCAAATTAGACTCACAAATACTGGTAAGATTGAAAACAGTGGCACTATTGCTACCACAAAAAAACAGACCAGCTTAATTGATTTAGAAGCGACAGGTTCAACAGGCAGTATTAATCATACAGGCTCACTTAACAGCTACGGCATGATTAATCTACAAACAGACAAAGACATTGCTATCAATGCGGGTGCTATTAATAAGCATAATGTTAGTGAAACTTCTCAGCTGTTACCAAATACAATTAATTTAGCTGCAAAACAAAATATTACGATCAATAATAAATCGAACATTCAAAATAATAACACTAACGGAGGGGTTACTGTTCAATCTAAAAATACTACGGTTATAGATAACAGTAATTTAAGTAGCAAAGGGGATATATATATTGTTGCAGATAAAGGAGATAACAGCGCCACATCTGACGTATCTATTCGCAACAATAGCCAAGTAAGTGCAACTAATAACGTTACTATTTATGCAAATAGAGATGCTACTTTGCAATCTGGCACTAAAGTAACTCAGGCTGAGAGTTTGAATTTGAGAGCCGGTCGGCATGCTGGAGTGGATGGAAATGGTACGATAAATACGAAAGGTGATGCAAACATATCAGCTAAAGAGACCGCTTCACTAAAGAATATTAGTACTCAATTAAATGTTGGGGGTGGGCTTACAGTTGAGGCTGATCAGACATCGATCATTGATAGTAATTTAAGTGCTAATAAAGGTATACAGGTTACTAGCCAAACAAAAAATAATGATATTTTAAACAGTCATTTGACTAGTGCAGAAGGTGCAGTGGTTGCAATAGCTAATAAAGCCGATCTGAATATTACTGGTCTGGATGCAAGCGCAAACAGCAGCATCTTGGCAGCTAATAAAAATACCAACATAAAAACCAGTAACATAACATCAAATGCAAGTGTTATAGTTTCTGGCGCAGATACTTTACTTGAGAATACCAGTGTCGCAGTCAAAGATATAGAAAATGCTGGCAATGTACAACTGCAATCAGGTGGTAAAACTGACATTACTAGTAGCCATTTAGAGGGCGCAAAAAACGTTAGTATTGGAAGCAAAGGTTACTTAACCCTTACTGAAAGTGAGATACAAGCCGCTAATAATTTAGAGTTAAATAATGGACGTATTTATAGCAATACCCAGCTAAAGAAAAAAGATAACGGCAGCTATTACAATGAATATGGTACCAAAAATAAACAAAACAAACTAACGGCTGGAGACGTACTGGTTTTAAACAGTACCTCCTCACAATACTTTACCAATACCGACCTTAAAGGTAGTGCTGTCTTATCTAATGCGAAAGCTGGGCACGCCTTATCTAATAACTTAAACATCACTGCTACTGGTGCAAGTAAAACCCTTGCAGGTGATATCAATGGTGATGTTCAAATTGTCAATAAAGATAAAATAAACCTGAATGCTAACCATACGATTAATGCTAAAAAAGATTTTATAGTACAAGCTGCTAAAGGGATTACGATAAATAATTCTAAAATAAAATCTGATGCCATTCAGTTGCAAACCACCGTTAAAAATACGGCAAAAAACTCTGAAGGTATTAATAACACCTATGGTGATGGTGATATTAATATATCAAACATCACACTTACGCCAACAGGTAAAACAGATAATAGCTTATTTGTAGACGCTGCCAATCATTTAAACCTGACTAATACAAAAACCACCTCTGCTGGATCGACTACACTGAAGTCTGGCGACTTAATGCGAGTGAATAATAGTCAGCTAAATGCAGGTAAAGACTTAATCATAGACAGCGCTAACCAAATTGCATTTAACGGTAACCGTAAAGCAGGGACGAATGCAAGCTTAGAGTACACCACTTCAGGTAATACTACCTTAACTGCTGGAGAGGTAGCATCCATTAATAGTCGTAACACACAAGCATATAAAAACACTAATGTATCAGGTGGGGCGGTACTGATCAACTCAGGATCAAATATTGGTTTAAATAGTAATGTCGGCTTTAATGCACAAAGCACCTCTGCCCTTGCTAACAACAACACGAAACTTGCGAACAATCCGTCCATCGCTAAAAAGACACTGAATGGAGACTTATCTGTTAGTAGCAAAAATGATCTTACCATTGACCCTAAAGTTGTAACCTTAGTCTCTAACGGTGATATGTCGTTAATATCAACAGCTACCCCACTCTCAACACTTTTAGGGGTTGAAAAAAAATGACACCTCACTATCCTTAAAGTTTTCGACCAAGAAGACCAAGGACAATGAGATGCCACTTGACGAATTTATCATTAATATCTATCTGATGGTAGAGCAATATTACAACTTAGTCGTTCAAAAACCGTTAAGAAGAGGCGGATTTGCGCCTAAACTTAGCGATACTGAAATTATATGTATGGAGCTAGTTGGTGAGTTTATGGGCATGGATCAAGACAAACAAATCTGGCAATATTTTAAAAACCACTGGCTGTCTTGGTTTCCAAACCTTGGCTCTTACCCTAACTTTGCTAAACAATG
>NZ_JMKP01000060.1 GCF_000685805.1 Psychrobacter phenylpyruvicus DSM 7000 = NBRC 102152
TTTATCAGTTTGTGTTCGTAGGTCAAAAAAAAATTCTGCCATAGCCCTTTTTTAGACCATCGATTAAAGCGGTTATAAGCGGTTTTCCATGAACCTAGTTCGGTAGGTATGTCTCGCCATGGAGCACCTGTTCTTAGTTTCCAAAGTATGGCTTCCATTACGGTGCGGTCATTCTTCCATTGATGGCAACCGTGAGCCTTCATTGTTGTTTGTAGTTGTTCCCATATGTTGTCAGTTATTACTGTTCTCGCCATGGCTTGAGTTTCCCTATATTTTGTTGATATATAGGATTAAAATAAGGCTTTACTGTATTTTTCAAATTAGGGACACGCCCTAATAATTAATACTATATTTGAAGCTAATAATTATAACCATATCAGAAGGTTTATGCAACTTTGGTTATCTCTATATGCAACTAAAAGTTTCATCATATAAAGACAACCAATTGCTTCGCAGTTTATCCTATAAATAGTCTTGCTACACAACCTATTTAAAAGCAATTAACGCTCGCCTAGACCTTCTGATAGCGTCTTGGTTAATGGCTTAGTTAAGTAAGATAGAACTGTACGCTCTCTTGCTTTGATATCAACACTAGCGGTCATACCAGGCTTAATGACAATTTCATCCGCTCGATGAGCAAATTCCGCTTCACCAATCTGAATCAATACCCGATAGTACGACTCTTCACCTTTCGGTGTCTGCTCAACAAGTGTATCTGGACTGATGTAGGTGACCGTTCCTCGCATCGCTCCAAATATTGAGAAGTCATAGGCATCTAGCTTAACCGATGCGGCTTGTCCTTCCTTAACATTAGCAATATCAGCTGGACTAACCTTAGCTTCAACAATCAAGTCACTACTGGTTGGCAATAGCTCCATGATCACCTCGCCCGGTTTCACCACACCACCAATAGTGGTAATGTTAATACTATTCACTTTACCATCTTGTGGTGCCAGTAAGCGCTTTTCTTCTAGTACTTGGGTGCGATCACGCAATTGCTCCAGCTCACTATCTAGCTCTTCCTGAGCCTTTGTCATTTCAGCCTGAGCTTCTTCAAAATATTTATTACGTTTGTTATTAATCTGGGCCTCAATATCAGCCACTTGACGGCGCAACTTAATAACATCTGCTTGGCTAACATCTCCATACTGTAGTAGTGGCTCGTTCATGCTCAACTCTTGCCTAGCCAAAACTAACATCTTTTCAAGTGAAGACACTTCTTCTGTAATGGCTTGTCTGCGGCGATTGTATAGTTGAGTTTGGTTTTCTACATATTCGGGATACTTTAAGACGTTTTGAGGGAATGTCAGTGGTCGGTCAAATATCTCAGCATTTAGGCGTGCTAACTGTGCTTGTAAAGCTGCTGTTTTTGTCGCTGAGTTATCAAAAGCTGCTTTTGCACGCTCTTCTTCTAAGATAACCAATAACTGGCCTTTTTTGACATCATCACCTTCAGAAACCAGTATGTCTGTTAACACACCCCCTTCTGAGGCTTGAATTTCTTGCGTACGAGCGCTGGCAATAACAGTTGCTTTGGCGCGTGTTACTTGGTCAATCTTTGCAAAATAAGCCCACACCACCAATATGATAATACCGATTAAGGCAATCCAGATAGTGAGGCGAGCACGGCCGACTTTTGGCTTAGTGGGGGTATATTGATATTCAGACATGCCTACTTCTCTTCAGATTTGGGGTTAATGATAATGGTATTGGGCTTAGTTGTTGTAGCGGGTATATCCTGCGCCGCGCTACTACTGGTAACCTCATTACTCGCTTCATTTGAACTGCTGTTCATTGACTGATTGTTGCTAATGGGCTGGCTATTATTTGTTGATTCATTATTGTTAGTGGACTGATTAGCACTATCTCCGGAGTCAGTATTCGTAGGCTGACCGGTATTTCTAGTTTCAGAAACAGGTTTAATTATAATCTTAGGTTTATGAGCTGAATCTGTTTTTTGTGGAGTATCAGATTCTCCAGCCGAATTAGATTCTGCAGCACCCCCAGAGTCTTGTGGATTTTTTGGTGCTGTAGGCTGAGCGCTAATCGCAGATTTTGGCGTTGGCTGCTGTGCAATTTTGCCCACACCGCCTTTTCGCTTAGCCTGCTCATTTTGCATTAACTGCTTCAGTACCGCTTCTTTGGGACCATCCATGACGATTTGATGATTGTCCATAATAATAATACGGTCAACCAAATCTAGTAACGCTGTTTTATGTGTTGAGACAACAAAGGTTTGGCCTTCTTGTAGCTCCTCACGTAAGACTTGTATACAACGTTGCTCTTGACGGTTATCCATCGATGCTGTTGGCTCATCGATTAAAAATACCGATGGCTTAGTTAATAATAGACGTGTAAAAGCAACCAGTTGCTTCTGTCCTCCTGACAAGCCTCGTCCGCCTTCACTAATCGGCAAGTCTAAACCACTTGAGTGATTAGCAACCAAGTTAATTAAACCTGTCTTTTGTAGGGCTGCATGAATCACATCATCTTTAGGTGCTGCCATACCAATTAATAAGTTCTCTCGTAGCGTCCCTTGGAACAAACGGTGATCTTGTTGCAAATAGCCGACCTGCTCACTTAACGCCTCACGGCTGATTTGTTGTATATCCAGCCCGTCCAGTAAAATTCTTCCTGAAGTTGGAGCATATAAGCCAGCCAGCAATTTTAATAAAGTTGATTTACCAGAACCAATAGGACCTAAAATTGCGATACGCTCGCCAGGTTGAATGACTAGCTTTTTCACAGTTACTGCAGGACGGTCATTACCCACATAATTGAATACTAAATCATCACACTGATAATGGCCTCTAATTTTAGTGGGTGACAGCGGATAGCTTACGCCGTGGTTGTCTTGCTCTAAAGCAAAAATAGACTCAATCATACTTTTGGCAGCTTTCGCATGTGAAAACTGTACCAGTAAGTTAGGGATAGACATGACAGGTGCTAGAACACGACCCCCTAAAATAGAACAAGCAATCAAGCCACCCATGGTCATCTCACCACTCATTACCACAAACGCACCGGTAATCACGATACCCACATAACTCGCTTGCTGTAGCATTTGAGTAAAATAACTTAAGTAATCATTGGCATGCTTCATATCCAAGTCATTTCTGATAGTGATGTTCATCACATCAAGCCAACGAGATAGAAACTTCCAACTACCTGCCCCAGCTTTAATGGTCTCAGCACCCTCAACTGTTTCAACAAGTAGTCCTGTTTTGTAGTAAGAAGCAGAGGCACCTTCTGCAGCAATTGCATCAATGCGCTTTCTGGCAAACAAGCCCATAGTAACTGCAATGACTGAAGCCACAATGGGTACTAAAGCCACAAGAGGAGAACCAATATAGGCAATCAACGACAAGAAGATGATAGTCATTGGCAGATCAACTAACGCGAACAGAGTACTGGCTGTAAAGAAACTACGTACCTGCTCATAGCCTCTTAACTGTGCTGCCATAGAACCGACAGAACCTGGCATCTGGTCGATACGTACTCTTAATAATCGCTGGAATACTTCACGAGATAAGTGCTGATCCAAACCAACAACGACTTTATCCATAACTTTTGCGCGGGCGAACTTCATAAAAGCTTCGAATATGATGAATAGTGCCACCCCACTCGCCAAAATGATCAGGGTACTAACCGCTCCTGTTGGAATAACTCGGTCATAAACCTGTAACGAGAATAGGGAAACAGCAAGCGCAAGAAAGTTAATTAAGAAGGACGCAAGCACTGCCTCAAGCACCACTCCTTTATAGCTCAACAAATCCTTTTTTAGGGTTTCAGAAAAACTGGCGTTGCGTTTCTGAATATGATCCTCTGTTAGCCGTAAGCGTAAGATTATTCTTAACTCATCGGCGGGAACCGAGTGTGTCATTTCTTCTTGGCGCAAACTCCACGTTCTGTGCGGTGTTTGGCTATCAATCACACCCCACCCATACCTAGAGTGATAAGCCAGTAAGGGTAAAAAAGCAGCATCTGGTTGCTCTAAGACTTCTGGTATTTCTTCTATACCTAATCCATTAAGAACGCTTACGATACCCCCTAGGGTATTAATTCCACGTCCTTGTTCAACCTCTCTTTGATTATCAAACTTTCTAATCACATCCTGTAAGCGGATGTTATCTACCGGATACCCTTGTTGGCTTAAAATATGCTTTAAAGCATCTGCTAAAGATTTTGCTATTGACACGTCGGGTGAGCTAGGCACCAACTCATGGTGCAGCTCAGTATTGTCTGTCTCGAAACTATCTGATCGATGTTGGTTAGTACTCATAATTATCACTTATTAAATGTTTTTATAATCTTAGGCAGCAGGCTGTGTAATTGCTTCGCTAATTCTTTTTTTTATTTACTCAGTACCAGCTTGGTTATCGTCAGTATTTGTAGGCTCAGATTCTTCCACAGTAATGGTAATAGGATTGCCTTGTTCATCAATCATGATATAAGCCCCTTGATCAAGCTGTTGCTCGACATATGCTGGTAAATTGACTTGAATATACTCATCTTGTGTCGTAGACGATTGGCCATATCCAAACTGCTTACTTCGTGCCGTGTTCTGTTGATTGTTAACCCACTCTTTTACTGGATCTTGAACTGAAAACATTCTGACAGGCTGACGATTATGGGCATAGACTTGCCAAGGCATCAGGCTAAAATCCACTTGAAGCTTATAAAAAGAGCCTAGAATATCTGAGCGAGTCTGTACCAAGTTTACTTGATAGTCGCTTAGCTCACGTACGGCGTTTAGTACTTCTAACCAAGACTTACGGCCAGCGATAAACTGGCGTTGATAAGAGTCGAGTACAATTTGTGCTCCTGCTACTGCAGATACCAAAGATAATTCGCGACTTTTTGCACTGGCAAATTGCTGGTACTGAATCTGGATGTTTTCCATCACCTGACGCTGAGCGGCTTCTTTATTTTGAATTAAGCTGTTTACACGAGCTTCAGAGGCCCGAGTTAATGCCAAGTTAGAAAAACCAGCACCTGGCTGATAATTTAAACCCACATAAAACTGACCATCATCTTCATTGGTATCATGGTCATAAGTGTGCTTATACTCGGCATAAAGCACAGGAAATTTACTGGCACTTTGCGCCTTAACTTCTTGCTTAGCAGATTCAATCTGGAAGGTCTCTTTCACCACAGTCGGATTATAAAAACTGGCTTCATTAAAAGCCATTTTTTCAAAATTCATAGAGGCTCTTTTAACTTGCTCTACCAAAGTACTTAACTGAGGCACATTGTGCTCACTACCCCGAGGTAATGCCCGTCCTGTAATTTGCTGCAGTCGCGCCTCAGCAATGTGTTGCTGCTCTTTGGCGGCTTCATAAGCACTGGTTTCTTGCAAAATACGGTTAGTAACCAAATCTAACTCAATACGCGCCGAAACCCCTTGTTTGACTCGGCGCTGCATCATGGCTTCATATTTACGTAATTGAGCGATAGTTTCTAAATAAACTCGTTGCTGTGCTACAGAATTGATATAGATTTGCCACGCTTCAATCGTCGTTTTTGCCACTTGGTTTTGCTGGACATAGATATTTTCAGTAGCAGCTTTGTCATCAAATATGGCTTGGTTGACGTTGGCAGTAAGTCGACCGCCGGTCCATAAAGGCTGACGTATGCCCACCTCCGATACAATATCATCATTATTGCCATAACTCGTTGCAATGCTGGGGGTCGGCAACAGATTCAGCTTAGCCGCATTAATCCCTTCCGTAGTAGCTTGCTGTTCTGCTCTTGCTGAGCCAACTAAAGGGTGAGTTTCGATCGCCTGAGAAATTAAAGAGTTAATCTGGACGTCAGTGACCACGGTATTGGCCTGGCTTGGTAAGGTACAACCTAGCATTAAGGACAAAAGCAGTAGCATTTTATTTCTATTAGGGCTTAACATCATAATGAGTTTACTTATTCTATGAAGGATAAAGCGCTGCAAAGGCACCCAGGTGTAACTTGTTATATAGGATTAATATCAATCTATTTAGCAACCTATTGGTACTAAAATCACTATTATTATACCCCACTCTCAACACTTTTAGGGGTTGAAAAAAAATGACACCTCACTATCCTTAAAGTTTTCGACCAAGAAGACCAAGGACAATGAGATGCCACTTGACGAATTTATCATTAATATCTATCTGATGGTAGAGCAATATTACAACTTAGTCGTTCAAAAACCGTTAAGAAGAGGCGGATTTGCGCCTAAACTTAGCGATACTGAAATTATATGTATGGAGCTAGTTGGTGAGTTTATGGGCATGGATCAAGACAAACAAATCTGGCAATATTTTAAAAACCACTGGCTGTCTTGGTTTCCAAACCTTGGC
>NZ_JMKP01000061.1 GCF_000685805.1 Psychrobacter phenylpyruvicus DSM 7000 = NBRC 102152
TTTATCAGTTTGTGTTCGTAGGTCAAAAAAAAATTCTGCCATAGCCCTTTTTTAGACCATCGATTAAAGCGGTTATAAGCGGTTTTCCATGAACCTAGTTCGGTAGGTATGTCTCGCCATGGAGCACCTGTTCTTAGTTTCCAAAGTATGGCTTCCATTACGGTGCGGTCATTCTTCCATTGATGGCAACCGTGAGCCTTCATTGTTGTTTGTAGTTGTTCCCATATGTTGTCAGTTATTACTGTTCTCGCCATGGCTTGAGTTTCCCTATATTTTGTTGATATATAGGATTAAAATAAGGCTTTACTGTATTTTTCAAATTAGGGACACGCCCTAATAAATAGGAATAGATTTGAAATTCACCGAAGCCAAACTTGAGCAAGCTATTATTCAGTTACTCGCCAGCCAAGGCTATCCACACACGCCAGGTGGAGTGGTTGATAGCCAGCTTGGACGTGCCGTAGATGAGGTATTAATCGAGTCTGACTTACGTGAGTTTCTCGCCAACAGATATCAAGATCAACACATTACCGATTATGAGATTGGCTTAATCATTCATCGCATTAAGACCCTGCCAGCCTCCGACTTATACGACAGCAATAAAGCCATTATGAAGGACATGTCTAATGGCTTTTTGCTTAAGCGTGAAGACCACACCCAAAAAGATTTGTTTATTCAACTGATAGATTACGATGATATCAGTAATAACACTTTGCGAGTGGTTACTCAGCTAAACATTCAAGGCTATGAGCTACGTATTCCTGATGCTATTTTATACATCAACGGCTTGCCACTGGTGGTGTTTGAATTTAAGAGCGCCATACGTGAGGAAGCACCGCTATATGATGCCTACGTACAGCTCACCACCCGTTATACCCGTGATATCCCAGAGCTACTCAAATACAATGCTATTTGCGTCATTAGTGATGGGGCCAATACTAAGATGGGCTCACAGTTTGCTCCGTATGAGTTCTTTTACTCGTGGCGTAAAGTTACGGGTAATGAAACGTTAGAGACTGACGGCATTAGCTCGCTTATTACCATGATACAAGGTTTATTTAATCAGCAGCGTCTGTTTGATGTCCTACGCAACTTTATCTATATCCCTGACACCTCAACTAAAAAAGAAAAAATCATTTGTCGCTATCCGCAGTATTATGCGGCCACTAAGCTATTTCATAACAACAAAAAACACATCAAGCAATTTAATTCAGCTGGCGAGCTGATATCGGGTGACGGTAAAGGCGGTACCTACTTTGGTGCTACCGGCTGTGGTAAAAGCTTTACCATGTTGTTTTTAACCCGCCTACTAATGCGTGATGTTGAGCTGGGCAGCCCTACCATAATCTTAATTACCGACCGTACCGACCTAGACGATCAGCTATCTGGCCAATTCACCAATGCCAAAACCTTCATTGGTGATGAGAATATCATTAGTGTTGAGAGTCGAGCTGAGCTTAGAGAGCGTTTATCAGGTATCAAGAGTGGTGGCGTGTATCTTACAACCATTCATAAGTTTACTGAGGACACAGAGCTACTGACCGAGCGTACCAACGTCATTGTCTTATCTGATGAAGCGCACCGAAGCCAGCTTAACCTTGAGCAAAAGATTACCGTTACCGAAGACGGTGTCAAGAAGACTTACGGCTTTGCCAAATACCTACATGACTCATTACCTAATGCGACCTATGTGGGCTTTACCGGTACACCGGTAGATGCCACCCTTGATGTGTTCGGGCCTATTGTAGATAGCTATACCATGACTGAGTCTGTACATGATGAGATTACCGTACCTATCGTTTATGAAGGGCGTGCAGCTAAAGTGTTGCTAGACTCTCGCCAGCTAGAAGAGGTAGAGAAATATTATAAGCAGGCCGAGGACGCAGGCGCAAACGAATATCAGATAGAAAAAAGTAAGCAAACCATGGCCACCATGTCTACGGTACTGGGTGACCCTGATCGTATTCGTGCCATTGCTGAAGACTTTGTTGAGCATTACGAAACACGAGTGGCTGAGGGTACTACTCAAAAAGGTAAAGCCATGTTCGTTTGTAGCTCTCGTGAGAACGCCTTTAAGCTATATAAAGACATTATCGACATAAGACCCCAGTGGGCTGAAGTTAGGGCTTGTGAAGAAGGTAGTACGCTTACTGAGAACGAAAAAAAGACCATTAAACCCATTGAGCGAGTCAAGATGATTATGACTCGTAATAAAGATGACTCTCAAGAGCTTTGGGATTTACTCGGTACCAAAGAATACCGCAAAGAGCTAGATAGACAATTTAAAAACGGAAAATCAAACTTTAAGATAGCCATCGTGGTTGATATGTGGCTGACAGGCTTTGACGTACCGTTCTTAGATACCATTTATATTGATAAGCCTCTACAAAAGCACAATCTAATTCAGACCATCTCACGGGTAAACCGTAAGTTTGAAGGTAAAGAGCGCGGCCTAGTAGTAGATTATATCGGTATCAAAAAACACATGAACCTAGCCTTGGCTCAATATACAGAAGGTAAAGAGCAGAACCTAGAAGAGATTGCTCAATCTGTAGTTGTTGTTAAAGACCAGCTGAGTCTGCTTGATGCGATGTTCCATAACTTTGATAACTCAGGATATTTCTCAGGTAAACCTGTTGAACAGCTAGACTGCCTAAATGAATCGGCCAACTTTGTATTGGCTACAGAGAAATCTAAGCACTTCTTTATGGAGGTGGTTAAACGTCTAAAGTCTGCTTATGACATCTGTGTCGGTAGCGATGAGCTTACCCAGTCTCATAAGGATAAAATTCATTATTACCTAGCAGTACGTACCCTCATATTCAAAATAACCTCCGGTGACGCACCTGATGTAGAGCAGATGAATGAGAAGGTTCGTGAACTGGTTAAAGATGCCCTGCAAAGCGATGGTGTGGAAGAAATCTTTAAACTGGGTGCAGAGCATGGTCATGAGATTAGTATCTTTGATGATGATTATTTGGCTAAGATTGAGAATATCAAACAGCCCAATACCAAAATGGAGCTATTACAGCAGCTTCTAAAAAAAGCCATTGGTGAATTTAAAAAGACTAACAAGGTCAAAAGCATCGACTTTAGTAAGAAGATGAGCGCCATTGTGCAGAAATATAATGAGCGTGATGAAACCACGACCATGAATGCTAAAGTGATGAAAGAGTTTACCGACCAAATCATTGATATCATTTATCAGATGCGCGAGGAAGTGAACTCTTATCAAGGCATAGGTATTGATTACGAAGAAAAAGCTTTCTATGACATCTTATTAACGCTGGCTCACAAGTACGACTTTAGCTATCCAGAACATAAGCTGATTGACCTGTCCAAAGCGGTTAAAGATATGGTCGATGATAAGGCAAAGTACACTGACTGGAACAAGCGTAATGACATAAAGGCAGAGCTTGAGTTTGAGCTGATTGTATTACTGGATGAATGGGGCTATCCGCCTATTGATAGAGATGAGGTTTATAAGGAAATCTTCGATCAGGCTGAGCAGTTTAAGAAGAGTAGAGTAGGGAGTTAGAGCATGGCAGAACAACAAAATAATAATCATGCTGTTGTGCAATCTAATAGTAGTAACGCTCTGATTATTGCAAATAGTGGAAGCTTAATTGCGTTTACAGATTCTCTTCTTGACCTCTCAAGCTTAATTGATAACGAAGAGTGGATGGAGACTATCTGGAGATGGGCTGATGAGTTTGCTATTCCTGAAGCTAGCATTCCTCGTGATGCTCAGAGATTATTGAACTTAACTGAGTTAGATTTAACTGAGCTTGAGCTAATTGTAGAGAAAGATACAGAAGATGATTCTGAATATATAAGAGTTCATGGGTCTTTGCCAGTAGAGCTATCCTACCTAGTAAATCTAGAAAAATTAGTTGTTAAAGGGTTTAATGCTGAAGAGTTTTTAGAGAGTGTGGAAGCCTTGGTCAATCTTAAGGAACTCACTCTCAACTATAGCCTCGATTGTTTACCTGAGGGCATTGGAGAACTAACCAACTTAGTTAGTCTAGATTTATCAAATAATAATCTTGATAACTTGCCACAGAGCTTTTCCCAGTTAACCAATTTAAGTGTACTAGAGCTCGATGATAATAATTTCGAAGAACTTCCTCAGGTCTTGCTAAATATGATATCTCTTGAACATTTAAATTTATGTGAAAATAAATTGAATGGTATTCACGAGGGTATAAGCAATCTGAGTAACTTGGAAGCATTGCATTTGGCAAAAAATCAAATAACTAATTTGCCAAATGCCTTATTTGAGTTAGAAAATTTAAGTTCTCTCAACCTCACGAGCAATAATATTAAAGAGCTACCTGAAGAGTTAGGCAGACTGGTGAGATTAAAAGTTTTTAGTGTAGTAGATAATAATATTGAGGTTCTACCAGAGAGTATAGGTTCTCTTCAAAAATTAACAATACTTCTAGCTGATCTTAACAAAATAGTCGATCTTCCTAGCGGTTTATTTGAACTCCAGAAACTAAAAGTACTTTCTTTAGGGTTTAACAAACTCGAATCAATACCCAGTGGTATTGAAAAGCTTGTTAACTTAGAAACATTGGTGGTTCCTTATAATTGGTTAGTATATTTGCCTGATAGTATTGGTTATCTTACAAATCTGCGTAAGTTGGATTTAGAGCACACATCAATAGATAGGCTACCGAAAAGCATTAGAATGTTATCTAAGTTAGAAAGATTAAGTATTAAATCTAATCTTTTGAAGAAATTGCCAGCCAGCATAGGAGGATTATCAAGCCTTATTTATTTAGATGCTAGTGATAATGAAATTAAAGATATTAGTGAGAATATTGGGAGATTAACAAAACTGAAAGAGCTTAATATAGGCCGTAACAAATTGGACGACCTGCCCTTTACGTTTTATTCGTTAGATTGTTTAGAGAAATTATCTTTGAATGACAATAAAATTAGATATTTTCCTATGGAATTACTCGGTCTCACATCTTTAAAATATTTAGATTTGTCGGGTAATAAGTTAAATGAGGTTACTTATTGGATATCTGATTTAATTAACCTTGAAGAATTAGATTTACGTTATAACAAACTTACTTCACTACCAAGTACTATTAAGAAACTAAATAAGCTTAAGAAGATACATTTATATGGGAATAAAAGGTCACAAATCACCATAAAAAGGTTTTAAAGTAAAAAATTTGATATAGCAATGTGGGATAGAAAATATGCAGACGGAAGCAGTCTTTGAAGGTATTAGTAAACGCATTGAGAAAGAACTTAAAACAGCTAAAAGTAGCATATACATTGCTGTTGCCTGGTTCACTAATAGAAATTTATTTGATGTATTGCTAGAAAAAGCCCAAGACGGTATTCACGTACAGCTTATGCTCTCTAACGATCACATCAATACAAACTCTCATATTGATCATACACAACTAAGGATTAAAAACTCAGCTGCCTATCTTATTGGAGATGGTGATAGAGATCTGATGCATAATAAATTTTGTGTAATAGATGGATATACTGTAATAAATGGCTCGTACAACTGGAGTTATAAAGCTGAAAGAAACCATGAAAGTATTGTCATAACAAAAGGCGATACTTTCTTAGCAGAGCAGTTCATCGAACAGTTTAAAAAAATATGCAGTAACTATTACCATGAAGATGAATTAACAACACTAGAAATACCTATCCAGAAAATTGTTAAACGAGCTGAGATTCTAAAAAACTATATTATTTTAGAAGATGAAGACGATATTCGAAGAGAAAATGAAAAACTCAAAGAGTATAAGTCTAATGCAAGTATAAATAATATTACCCAAGCTATCGATAAAGGTAATTTTAGCCGAGCAGCTGAAATTATTGAAGAATTTGTTTCTAACAATAACTCATTAATTGTTTATGAAGATATAAATATAAGTGCATTAAAGTTAGAAATCTAACGTACTCCCCAATGTCTAGACCAAATTATCATAAAATTAAGATAGAATTGGGTTGATAAAACGATTCATTATCCGAACTATTGTTAGCCAGATAAACCTGTGCAGGAGTATGGTAATCGAGCGACTGATGTAAACGCTCATGATTGTAAAACTCGAAATACTCTTTCAAACCTGCTCTTGCCTGACTGACTGTCTCAAACTGTCGCAAATACACGCATTCATACTTCACTGACCGCCAAAGCCTTTCCACAAAGATATTATCCAGAGCCCTACCGCGACCATCCATACTGATAGCAATACCCTGCTCAATGAGCGGTCTGGTAAATCTT
>NZ_JMKP01000062.1 GCF_000685805.1 Psychrobacter phenylpyruvicus DSM 7000 = NBRC 102152
CGAGCTCCGCCTGGGCGAAAAAAGCGGCTGCTTTCTTTATAATCTCATTGGCTTGCTTTAACTCTCTGTTCTCACGTTCAAGCTCTTTGATACGCTCCGCTTGGCTTTGAGCTTGAATGTTTGCAGGAATGGTTTTATCTACGTGCTTTTTATGCCATGATCGTAGGGTCTCAGGTGTGCAACCTATCTTTGGTGCTATAGCTTTGATGGCTGACCAGGTGGATGGGTAGTCGTCTTTAGCTTCAATTAGCATACGGACGGCTCGCTCTTTCATTTCAGGGGTATAGTTTCGTGTTTTCATTGTCGTATTCTCTCAGAAAATTGAGTCTCCGACAATCCCGGGGCGGTTCAATCGTATAGAAGGAAAATAAATAATGACAGAAACTTGCCTTACAGCAAAACCTTCATCTTATCTGCTGATGGAAGACTTAGAGACACAAGAAAAAGTTATCGACTTAGGTAAAAAGTTACTTGCCAGTTTCAGCAAGGACGATGACGATGTAATCATAGCATGGATGGCAAACTATCTTGCAGAACAAATGCTATTAGGCAATAATCCATGCGCCGACAAGCATACCCACCCCCATAAGGATAATAATTGCTGGCAGACCGACCTTAATCACTCTTAAAAATCGAGACTCCATACCCTCCCAGCTACGACCACGCGCAGCCATGAATAGTGCTGTGATTAAAATACCACAAGCGAGCGGAATATGAGGGGTAAAGTCTTTGAAGATGAAGAACTGCACCATGAGTATCATGGCAGTTAGTACAAGAGGGGCAATATCTAATAGAAAGTTGGATGAGGCTCTATAGCCCTTTACCTCAGGATCGTAGGGCTTTTTTTTGATCATAAACGTATAGGTTCTCCTTAGTCTGATTTACGCTATCTTTAAGTAATACAAGACAACTGTGATATTTAACTAAGCAGTAAGGGTATTAAAATTTTTAATTGATATCAAGTTTTAGGCTAAAAAAATCTATCTTGGGTTTGCATAGACAGGATAGACAGACCAAATATTGATATATCTGCAAGCATAAAAAAACCGCCCTCAGAGTGAGAGCGGTTTTTTTGTGAAGCAAAAAGATTAGATTGGGTTAGATGACAACTTTAATATCGGTATCGATATAGATGGTAGCTTTTTGGCTAAAGTAGGTGGCTTCATAGATGGTGTAATCTCCAACAATAGATCCTTTAGTCCAATTTTGACCGGCAAGATTCTTAGTTAAATTGACCGTATCCAGAGCATCACCATCAATGCGGATATTATTGTAACCATTGCTACGAGCATCATCATTTCTAAGGTTTAGAATGTTTGCATTATTGCCAACTCCTAGGTCTAATACCTCAATAGCTGAAATATTACTTGAACTTAAAGTATTACCACCACCAGTGATGTGAAGGGTGTCTGTACCATCACCACCATTTAAGGTGCCTCCTGTAAAGGTATTAATACTTATCGTATCATTACCGCTAGCGAGATAGATATTACCACCTGACATGGTATCGATAGTCACTGTGTCATTACCCGCTCCAGTATCGATATCGCCACCCGAGTGTGTTGTCACGTCAATAGTATCATTACCATCACCTAAGAACACATTACCAGCTGACTTATTCGCGATACTTACATCGTCTCTGGCGGTACCAAGGTCTATAGTGCCTCCAGTCATGGAACCGCTAATACTCACATCGTTACCACCTTGCGAAGACTTAATAGTGCCAGACTGTAAATTACTGATATTGAGGATATCGGTGTTACCCAATTCAACATACCCAGCTTCCATATTATTAATATTAATAATATCTTGGTCAGTATCATTCCCTGAGTATATATTACCTCTACGCAATACTCCTAAATCAAGATTGTCAGCACCAGCACCAAGTCTTAAATTAGGGGTACCTGTACTAGCTAATGTCTGACCCAGTCTTTCCATGTTGACGGTGTCATTACCCTCTCCCATATCAATAGTAGAGTTTCCTCTAACTTGGTTTACCTGCAAGTGATCTATGCCAGAACCCATACTAAGCGTGCTATTTACTATATTGCTAGAAATTTTAACAATATCATTACCAGCTCCTGTTCTAACGAGTGCGTTATCATCCAAAGCAACAGCTATTAATGTGTCATTATCAGTGGTACCAGGTGTCAAGGCATCTGGACCCGTAATCACTGTGGCTTGTCTCTGAATAACACCTACATCAATGACGTCATTTCCAGACCCGGTATCGATTTTAGCGTTCCTACCATCGACAATACCAGAGATAGTAATGTTATCTTGGCCACTCCCAGTAATAATCTCACCATATCCTGCTTCACTGGCTAAACTTGCTATTAATCTTCCCTTAATATTAATAGTATTATCGCCATCACCTGCATTGATATTACTAACCCATACGCCTCCTCTACTATCATCATTAAGTGTTTGACCAATATTAATCGTATCATTCCCAGAGCCTGCAGTAATAGTTGTACGCTCTTCAAGGTAGTTGCCTACTGTTAGTAAGTTGTTACCATTACCTAGTCTTACCTCCGTATCACTAATATAGGTACCTACGTTTGCTGTATCATTGCCCTCACCTAAGTTCACAATGGCAGTTCTAACATAGCTTTCTATGTTTAGAATGTCATTGCCAGAGCCTAAATCAACTATTGGCCTACCACCGTACCCTCTGATTCTAAAGCCTTCGTAAGTATCATCACCTTCTCCCATATAGACATGTGTTCTAAGAGACTGACGCCCTGAAAGGGTGAAGAAATCATTACCATTACCTGTAAGTACAGCAAAATCAATTAATGGGGCAGCTATGGCTTGCATATTGCCGTCGACAATGATTAGCTTATCAGTATTATCACTATCAAACACTATGGCTTCTACATTCTGACCTGTTCCATCAGTTTGAATTTCACCTCTTTGGTTAATGTTGATAGAGTTTTTGCCATTAGAATTATATCTATTATAAATAGTCGCACCCAATGGCTCATCACTAGCAAGGAAAGCAGCGCCACCTGTCGTTTCATCAAACAGATAGAACTTGGCAAAACTCTCATTTGGCAACTTATTACCGGCCTTATCAACAAACATAAGGTTTGCATATAAGTCCTTGGTTTGATTGCGATTTGCACTGCTATTGGTTGTCTCAGCACTGCCTGTCGTAGTATCCCCATCATTAGCAAAGTCAAACTTACCTGCTAACTCAGAGATTGCTAGCTTCCAGTTACCATTTGCGTCAGCCACAGTACTGACATCACCTGCATCAAAGATGCCATTCCTATTGACATCGAAGATAACGGTACCACCTACTTCACCAGTCCCACCGATAACTTGAATATTAGCTTGGTTGTTTTCGCTGTCATTGGTTCCATCAAAAGCATTTTCTTCTTGTACCAATGATACTGTCGGTCTACCCGCTAGAGTATCTAAGGTAAACTCTGTAGATAACGTAGGCTTGACGGTACCTGCCACAACTTGAGCATCTACACGATAGTCATTACCAAGCGCTTGTGTTTGCGCCAAAGTAAAGTTACTCCAGGTATAGGTCATGCCATCGGCACTGACTTGTGCTTGACCCATATCAAGTATGACAGGCTCGCCCTGTGTTGGGGTCAAGACAACCTGTACAGCTTCATCAGCAATACCAGAAGTAGCTGTACGAAGTGGTTTCTCGAGAGTGACAGTAATCGTTGGTGTTGTATCGTTGGTTAGTCCCTGTAAAACAGCAGGGTCAGTTTGTACACTGCCATCACTATTGTTAGCAACAATACCGGTATACACACCATTAACACCATATGCAGAGTTCTGATTAGCGGGTAAATTCTCTACTTCTTCGTTAGAGTCATCTGTGACTTCTACAAAGACAACTCTGGTTGCTAATATCGTTGCAGGTAAATCTATAATTTGAGTGATTGAATCATTATTTGCACCACTGTTATCACTTACCATGATTGTTAGCTGACTTGGCAAGTCATTGCCGGCATTAATATAATCCACACCTGCTTCAGTCAAAGTGATTACACCTGTACTCTCATCAATCGCAAAATACCCTTGATTATTATCAGGTAGGCTGTACGTTAATACATCACCTTCATCAATATCGCTACCATTTGCATCAGCAATAGACATGCTGGTATCAACATAGCCCTGATAAATCTCAGTAACTATATCAACTATATCAACAACGTCAAGCTTTGGCTGGTCATTAGTACCTGTGATCGTCACTGTGACTGTGCCAGTACCTGTGCCGTCTTTACTCGTTACAGTAAAGATATCCTCAACAGTCTGTCCTTCACGTAATGCCTGTACTTCTGGTTTACCGTTATCCAGCGCATAGCTCCAGTTACCATTTTCATTGACACTAAACGTACCATATGCACCTTGTTTTGTTTGAGGCTGAGCAAAAGCTTCGCCTTCGTCTAGATCTGTAATGGTGACTGTACCGCTGATGGTTGTTTCTGCCGCATCTTCTACAACAGCACCTTGTGCGTCTGTCACAGTTGCAGGATTGTTTTTTGCCACATTAATCGTGAAGTCTTCTTTCTCACTGGCCGTGCCATCCGTGCTTATCGCTTGTACAGTAATAGTGTGAGATTGTGCTGTCGCATAATCCAACTCAGCTGCAACAGTCACAACACCTGTTTGCTCATCGATGCTGAATAAACCGTTAGCACTATTAGATAATACATAGCGCACGGTATCTTTAGCATCAGGATCAACAGCTAAAGCGGTAATACCTACTTCTGTTCCTATAGCTGCTACTTCAGATACTAAGTTATCCGATGCATCACTATCTGTCACTGGGCCAACAGCTTCATCAACATCATTAACTTGAAGCGTTAGTGTTGCCTGACTACTATTACCTGCAGCATCTTCAACTTTAATAGCCAAATCAAAACTATTTGGATCAGTTTCAAAGTCGTTCGCTGCTGCGGCTAAACCTGCTGCCGTTAATATAATGTTTCCTTCGCTATCTATATCAAAATAGCCTAGATCATTTCCAGACATAATTTCATAACTAACAATACCCACATTATCTGTAGCGGTTACTTTACCGACTACAGTGGTCACTTCACCATCAGCAGGCACTTGATTCTCATCATATGAAATTGTTTGGTTAGCTATTTCTGGATCTGCAACATCTAACGCTTTAGCACTATCACTTGCTGTGTTCTCGTAAGCATCGCTACCCGTTGCTGTAACGGTACTGCCATCTTTAACCGCATCAGGGGCCAGTGTTACCACACCTGAGGTGGCATCAAGGCTAACACCATCAATCTCTTTATCTAGTGTCCAGCTACCATCAGCACCTTTAGTGGCAGTGATGGTTTGCTCGGTGCCTGTCTCATCAGTAAAGACAATCACTTGCTCAACGTTATCAGCGCCAGGTGTCGCGGTCACGCTACCACCAGCAACTGCGTCTACCACAGGGGCATCAGCCGCATCTGGCGTATTGTCATCAGTTAACGCATTGGCACTATCAGTGGCTTCTTTACTGTAAACATCTGTACCAGTTGCTTTAACTACACTACCGTCCTTAACCAGTTCAGGACTTAAATTCACCTCACCACTTAAGGTGTCAACCTCAAAGCCTATTAGAACTGTATCAGAAACCCAATTTCCATTATCGTTAATTTCTAGAGTAATGGTTTGTTTATTATCAGATTCATCTATAAACTGAACTATCAATTTAATATTATCTTCGCCAGGCTTGATAGTTATTCCCCCACCGGCAGTTGCATCAACAGTTGGTGAGTCAGCCATTTCATTGGTTTTATCTGTAACACCAGGCACAACAATGCCGTCAATCACATCTAAGCGATCTTGGAAGCTATCTTTACCTGTGCTCTCTGGTAGCTCATCAACCTTAGCTTGTGCTTTGTCTTTCGCCTCAGTCACCGCGTTGTTAAGATCAGTCAGGTTCTGATTCTCTTCAGGGGTGATTAGACCATCTTTGTTGGCTTCAACTAAGGCATCTTCTGCCGCTTTCTCAGCCTCTTCAGCAGCTTTAACTAAGTCTTCAACCTCTGCTTGTAGCGTGTCATCTAAACCATCTTTATCTTGGTCTGTAATGCCAGGCACAACAATGCCGTCAATCACATCT
>NZ_JMKP01000063.1 GCF_000685805.1 Psychrobacter phenylpyruvicus DSM 7000 = NBRC 102152
CAGTTAACCACTAAAAATGCCAGTATTAGTAAGGCGATGGATTATTGCCTGAAACGTTGGCAGGCGCTGACTCTGTATCTAGATGATGGCAGGCTGCCGATTGATAATAATTGGGCGGAGAATCAGATGCGTCCATGGGCACTTGGGCGTAAAAACTGGTTGTTTGCCGGTTCGCTGCGAAGCGGGCAGCGGGCTGCGAATATTATGTCCATCATTCAGTCAGCTCGCTTAAATGGCTTGGATGTGTCTGCTTATTTGACAGACGTGCTAAGACGCCTGCCTACTCAAGAGGATCTGGATGAGTTGTTACCTCATCGCTGGGTGCCACCGCAATAGGGGATTGGTCGGATGCTTACGGCTAAACATGATATTAAGAAATTTGAAGATAGCTATATGCGTATGTACGAGAAATTATCTGTAGACTCAAGTTATGGACTAGATAATAGTGAACACAAAGCTTGGATTTCTGCTATGGCAGGAACAATTACCACTAGAGATATAATTGCACCTTATGAGGTTATAGTAAAAACTTTCAGAGATAGTGACTTCTCAAGTACATTCGGTAGAGAGGTGCTAAGAAGAACCGAAAGAGCATTTATTGATTATCGAGCTTTGAAATATGCAATGTCGCAACTTGCGTGGGAAGAAAGATATTTTCCTAACTCCATTAGGGCAACAATACACCAGAAAAAACAAGATGTATTAGGGTTAAGAATTTATCCAGAGTATAAAAAAGCTTCTAAATTACTACCATACCACGGCATAGCAGTGTTAGAAAAAATAAATGATAGGTATAGTATGTTAATCCATCCTGAAATTAATATTGCATCAAAGAACGAAGTTGAGCGTTATATCAATAATTATAATTTTTCTGATTTTTATATCGCTTAACAAAGTGGGAAGATGGAACTACTATGAATATTATCAATTCACTAAACACAAATACTCTAAGATTTGCAATTCTTTATGCTATATCTTTTTCTGTTGCTAGTTTGGATCTTAGTATTACAGTTAGGTCGGGACAAATGCTTACCCATAGTGACTTTGGAGGAACTGCTTCTTATGCCATGATAGGTATAGGAATGATCATTGGTTCTCGTTGCGGTATGTCATTAATTGAATATTTTGGACTAAGAAGGACTTATACTTTATCAGCATTTCTTTGTATAGCATCAGGGCTCTTATCCTCTTTTTCGGTACGCAATAATCTATTCTATATATTTTGTTTTAGCCTAATTTTAGTTGGTATTTTTATAGGGCTATCTAATTACCATCGCCTTTTAGTACAAGATATTGCAAGAATTAAATCACCCTGGAATACTAATTTAGTCTTAGTTAGTGGAATTGTTGGAGCAATTATAGGGCCGTGGATTGCTAAACAAATATCTCCTCTCCCTGAACTTTTCTATAAAGCTTATTTAGCTGTTACTCTTTTCGGGCTTTTAGCATTAATTTTATGTTTTACTCTACCTAAGAAGTATTCTCTTAGCAAAGTGAATATCAATTTTGAAACAAATGAAATGAAAAAAAACATTGGGGTATACAAATCATTATTATATCTGGGTGGTCTGATAGGGTTTTGTAGTTATGTAACTATGACTCTAGTAATGACTTCCGTTCCATTAGAAGCAACAGCAAGAAGTTTGACAGCTTCAAATATATCTTCTTTAATTCAGTGGCACATGGTAGCTATGTATTTACCCATAGTAATAGTGCCAATACTAATGAGTAGGTTTCTTATAGCATCCATCTTAAAATTTAGCTTATTTATTAGCATTATAGCCTTTCTAATATCAGCTTATATAAGCTACAATCACAATGTTAGCTACAATAGTTTATTGGCTTATATGCTTATTGCAGGTATTGTTTGGGCATTTGGTTATTCAGTTTCATCAAACATAATTGCGGTCAATCCTTATGGAATAATATATCCAAAATTTCGAGGTATTGTCGAAGTATTTCCACCATTAGGGTTGATAATGGGTTCTCTAATATCTGGATTAAGCTTGAGTTATATAAATTTTAATTTTGTAATTTTTTTGGCGTGTATTTTTTTAGTGATTCCTTTACTGATGATCTTAAAAGAATGTAACAATCTCAATACTTATATAAAATGAAGAAAAAACAGAGCCCAAACTTCCCTATCAGAGCATAACGCATGGACAATCACTAATAGCTTGTTCCCCCTGTCGTCAAATCCGTACATTTAAACTTGGGAGATTTTGGTTACGCAGCCTGACGGTAATAATCAAGCCACAATTGTCTTGGCGATCTAAACCCCAAACCCTTTTGAATTCTCGTTCCACTCGAGCATAGCTCTCACCTTGCGTCGCTGCAAAGCAGTGCTTTGCTAATCGCTCCTCATTGTAATAAAACTCAATATACTTCATGATACTGTTGATTGCTTCAAATCGAGTCTTATAATTATGGTGATACACCAGCTCATTCTTTAACACGCCCCAGAAGTTCTCTATTGGCGCATTGTCGAAACAGTTGCCTTTAGCACTCATAGATCCTTTAAAACCGTGTCTGCTAATGATTTTGCGATACTTATTGCTACAATACTGACCGCCTATATCTGAATGGACAATAAGTTCTTGGCTCGGTCTTTTATCTTTGATTGCTTTATTTAAGGCCTTACAGACTAAATCAGCGGTCATGCGTTTACCCATAGCGTAGCCCACCAGCTCTTTGGTATATAAGTCTTTAACACCTGCTGCATACAGCCAACCCTCATCTGTCCAGACATAGGTGATATCACTGACCCAGACACAATTAGGACGATTGACGCCAAACTGTTGTTTAAGCAAGTTAGGATAGCCTCGTTTGTTATGATCTGAGTCCGTTGTCACTTTAAAGCGCTTATGACGTCTACATTTGATGTCATGTTCTTCTTTAATACTACGGTACCATATACCTGCTAATCTCATGCCCTTGTTGGCTTAAATGAGCATGCAGACGCTCATAGCCATATCGCTCTTTGGTTTCACTGTGTGCAGCCTTTACAAGCAGCTCACACTGATTACGATGTATTTGCTGAGCACTGATATCACGCTTGGTCCAGTCATAGTAGCTTGAGGGTTTGATATCAAGGACTTTGCACATGGCTGTGATACTAAATTGAGTCTTGTGATGGTCAATAAAAGCGTACGTTACTGACCGTCGCTTCGAGCATAGCCCTTCGCCTTGCGTCACTAAAACAGTCTTCCAGACTGTTTTTTATACTCCTCATTCGCAAAGTATGCCGTAGCCCCACTCGAGCATAGCTCTCGTCTTGCGTCGGGGCAAAGCAGTGCTTCGCTTTATCCCTCCTCATTTAGTATGTCTCGTTCTTCTTGTACTATTTTTAGTTCACGTTTTAAACGCTTAATTCCTTCAAGGGCTGAAACGAGCTCTGGATCTTATTGCTTAGTACCTTTGAGTTTGCCTTGATTAGCTTTTCGTTGCCAATTAGCTAGGGTCTGCATTAGCAGCCCTGATTGCCTTGCTGTAGCACTGACATTGCCACCATTATTCTCTATTGTTTTGACCGCTTCTGCTTTAAATTCTTCACTACATCTTTTAGCTTTCTTTGTCATGGCAAACTCCTATTTATCTTCTTTAGTTTACCAAGTTTTTGTCTACGGTTTTTTTCAGAATAGCTCAAAGATTATTATTTGGTTATATTAAACAAAGAATCCACATTAAAATCTATTTGTTGATATTAATGGGTTATTCATAAGAATGATTGGTCACAACATATAATAATGAATGGTTATGTTGATAAGAATATGCACCAGCATTGTTGATTTAGTTATTTATAAGATAACGACCATTAAAATTAGATATAAAAAAACCGCTACAGTTTTTTAACTGTGGCGGTTTTTTTGCCCTAGGCAAACTAAAAACTTAACTTTAGATGTTAAGGGTGAGCTGTGGATTCAGTATAGATGCAGTTTTATTGATTCACAAACATTAATTTCTATTTAATACATTTATATTCATCTTTTTTTTATTAAATAAATCTCAACTCTAAATTTCAATAACTTACCTAAAAGGTATCAAAGCTTGCTAAACTAGTTTTATATACTTAACTACTAGTATGACAACTTACATCATCTGCTGACTACACTCACCGATCAATAGGAGGGCGATATGACTGATAAACCTAAATTCGTCCTAAAACTATCCGGTATCAACTTAGACCATATTAAAGCTGGCGATATTGGTCGTCTGTTAAATGATTTTTGCAAACTTTTAGATGATGACTTTCTGTTTTTTGAGGCCATTTATCCTGGTTCTGCTGTACTCAAAGTAAGTACTGAGCCTGAGTATTATGATGAAAAACTCGATAAACTGAATTCAAATATTACTCGTCAAGCCCCTGCTTTGGAAGATATCAATAAGGTTTTGCGTGGCTATTCAAAAACCAATAAAGAGATTAAAGCTTCAATTTTAGCGAGTCGAACAGCTGTCAATGACGAAGATATGGAGCTTATCCATCAGATTGATTACTGCAAACCAAATTTTCCTGTGTTTAAACAAACAGAGACCTTTATGGGTCGTTTTTTCACAGGTAAGTTAGAAAAAACTTTACCAGATAATGATGGATCTGATTATTTTACAATTATATTAGCAAACGACGAGGTAATATCTGTATCGGTTCCTAAAGTATTATCTCTAAACTTAGCATCTTATCTTCCTGCTTTATGGCGTCAAGATAGTCTAGTTAAATTTACAGGTACAGCATGCTATGAGCTTCAGGATAATTATGAAATGATTTTAAAAAGCTTTGAAGCTAGTAGCTTTGAGATTGTAGAAAACGATACAACAGCAAACGCTTGGATTGATGAGTTCATTTCGCAAGGTATGAGTGGATGGCAAGATATTGATGACCCTATAGACTTATGGCTTAAGGAGCGTCATTCATGATGGTGATGGTAGATAGTAACTTTTTAATTAAACTAGTAAGTAATAAACAATCTACTAAAGTCTTCCTTCAATCTTTAAAAAGACGTGAACTATTTATAGGGTTTCCGACTCCTGTTATTAGCGAGTTCCTTGTGAGAGATGAAAATTCTAGCCGAATTAATTTTATAAACAAAGTTAATAGCTATTCTGAAATTTACGACTACGATATGAAATCAGCAGTAGCGGGTGCTAAAATATTTAGAGACCTAAAGGAAAAGGATTATTTTAGTCAAAATAATGGAACTAGACAGATTATAAAAGTAGATATTCAAATTATTGCTATTACTTTGTCAAACAAAATTAAAGAAATATATACTGAAGATAAAGGGCTGATTCAAATTATTAAAAAACTGAATTTACCTATTGTAACTTCGAATCTCGATACGGATGATTTTCAACTTAAGCCTTAACCATAATAAAAAAACCGCTACAGCATAATACTGTGGGCGGTTTTTTGCCCTAGGCAAACTAAAAACTTAATTTTAGATGCTAAGGGTGAGTTGTGAATTCAGTATAGGTGCATTTTTTACAGTTCACAAGTGCGAGTTCTAATTTTAAGTTATTAAAAGCTTTAAAAAAATTCTTGAACTTATCGCCCCTACTAATGTCATCAAACTATGTCATCTTGCCTTTCATAAAGCTAAACTAGGGTTATTATATTTTTATGTGTAATGCTTTTTACAATGGATATATCGTTTTTTATTAAGTGCTGTTAACCACTATAGTAGAAATAGACATATCAAAATCATGCATATCCAAAGTGAACCGCCCCGACTATATCGGAGAGTGGATTGCTTGAGTCAGGCAGCTTTGTCTGACTCATTAAGGCTATCATAGTATCGTCTCTCAAACTCAAAAGGCGACACATAACCAATCGTACTATGAATGCGAGTTTTATTAAACCAATCGACCCATTCAAGGGTTGCTAATTCAACATCATACGCATCCCGCCACTGCGGTTTTAAATATTCAATCACCTCTGTTTTATAAAGTCCGTTAACCGTTTCAGCTAACGCATTATCGTATGAATCACCGGTTGTACCAACAGATGCAATAACGCCAGAATCAGCCATCTTATCCGTATAGCGAATGGATAAGTACTGAACGCCGCGAT
>NZ_JMKP01000064.1 GCF_000685805.1 Psychrobacter phenylpyruvicus DSM 7000 = NBRC 102152
ATATTTTATAGCTGATAAAGGATACGATTCGCAGAAAATCAGAGATAAAGCGATAGAACATGGCATGAGAGCGGTTATTCCTAGAAGAAAAAATACGAAACAACCTAACCCAGAGTTTGACAGTTACCTTTATAAATTACGCCATCTAGTTGAAAATATGTTCGCTCGATTAAAGCATTTTCGCAGTATAGCAACACGCTATGAAAAGCTAGCACGCAATTTTAAATCTATGCTTTACCTAGCTTGTACTATTATTCACTGTAGGTTAAATTGAGGACACGCCCTAGAAAATTCGGTCATGACTACTTTTCTCTAGAATCTCTTTTAACTCTTCAATATAAAAGTTTGGTTTAGAGTACAAAATGGTTAGATATTCTTTCGCTCGAGTCATTCCTACATACGCTGTTTTTCTCAATATGTCACTATCAGTGTCATGAACAGCTAAACCTAAGAAGTAAACATTCCTGAACTCTAGCCCTTTGCAAGAATCAGTCATCATTACTTTTACACTTGGATCAAGCAAATCTAGGTTTATTTTAGCCTGACGATCTAGAATTCCTTTAACACAACCACCTGAAAGACCAAGCTCTTTTAAACTATCCGTTAACCTTGGAATTAAGTTATCAACAATCTGTTTTTTATGATCAGATTCCATAATAATAACTGCAAAATCGTTTAAAGGTACCCCACTATCAACATGTGACTTAATGTCTTGAGCAATATAATCAACCATATCATTAAAGGTTGGTTGACTTACTAAAACGGGAAGATCTCCTTCTCGGCAGTCTCCATAGTCTGGCACCAATGCTTGATTATCACTTTCTATTTCTGTGTCTTCACCTTGAAACTCAGTACATAACTCTAATATTTGTCGCGTATTACGATAACTCTTACTTAATAAGGTCGGTTTTTTACCTTGCACATTCAGGCCAACTGATTTCCAAGTAAAGCGACTTCTTTGGAAAATATTTTGAGCAGGATCATAACAAAATAGCAAGCTATCTTTGCTTGAGAGGTAGCTTAAGACAGCTTTTAACATGTCTTCAGAAAAATCTTGTCCTTCATCAATCAGAATAGCATCGTATTTATCTTCGTCTTTATAGCTATTAAGAACCTGCATCATCTCATTAGAAATACGCTTGTTATATTCGTCCCAGCTCTCGCCACTCAGCTTTCTTTTATTCACTTCTTTTGGCAACAGTCCATGGAAATGCTTAACTTCAATAAAGCCTGTACCCTTTGATTTGTATGGTTCGATATGAGCGTTATTTAAGCTTGATCCCAAATGACTACGTAATGAAATATTGAAACAAACAACCAAAATTTTCCAATTTGGATTATATGTAGCTAAATGCTTAGCACGATAAACGACAACTAGTGACTTACCACTACCTGCTACACCCTTTAGTATTCGGTGACCAGGACCAATAGATCTGGCTGTTACTTCTTGTTGTTTATCTAATATCTTAATTAACTCATCATTATTAAGTACAATCTCTAAATCAAGCTCAGGTTGCTGTATTCGAAGCTCAGGAAATAGAGCGTACCTAACGGCGTCAAACTCTTTATTACTAAGAGGTGTAAATGAAAATCGATAATCGAACGAATTTAGTAGTCTACTAACGAACTCATCTCGTGCTTCTTTATCCTCAAAATCAACTCTTAAGTCGTCTTGAAATATGCACTTTTTGTGACTTAATATTTTATCGTCCAATAAGCCAGCTTTTTCAGCTTGAGCTCTTTCAATCTTTGTGAAAATAACGCATTCAGTAGTTGGAAATCTTAATTTTCCTTTATGATTGCCTGAAGCTTGTAATAAACTCGCTCCCCTCTTATCTCTTAAAGAGTACCTCTTTTCTAATAGATTTCTCACAGCTAACTGTACACTACGTGCCTGCTTTATCGGGTTCTCACGCTTTTTTATGCCTCCATTACCATCTTGTAAAGTGAATTGATTAGGTGTTGCACTCTCAATATATTGCAGACTCCAATCTTTCACTTCAACCAATATAATCCCATGGTATTTTGAAAAGACTAAAAAATCACCATGTCTATTATGTAAAGTAGCAGCTGGATCATACCAAACCATCCAATCCTCATCAGGAAGTAGCGTCTTTTTTAATAAGTCATATACTCTACGCTCCCCTGCTGTTGAATCTTTAACTTGACCTATGGAGTCTGGTATCATCTGAGCCATACTAGCTTCCTTTACTATCCTATTTATTAATTTACCTGATAAAATTATTTATTGAAATGGACTAACTAATCCAGCCCATTACATCCGCAACTTCTATAAGACCTAAGAATGATAGAAACAGACCAAATAAACTGATTTTTTTATTTAGCTTATCTTTACTTTTTTGTTGCTCTAATCTAGCTTTATCCAATCTTTGACGCTCTTCCTCAGATTTTTGCTGTTCCTTTCTGTGTTCCTCTATTTCTTTCTGTCTATTAATATCTTCTAGCTTTTGTCTTTGATGACTTAATATGCTATGTACTTGAATAATCTGTTCATTGGTTTCACGATACTTCATCGGCAACTGAAAAGCTTCTCGGAAATCTTCCCAACATCTATATGTTGGATACCTGCTAAGTTGAATAGGATTGAAAAAGTAGTTTCTAGCATTAAAGAGTGATGCTTGAGCATATAAATTATTTCGCCTTTCAATCTGAGCATCATTCTTTCTATTAATTTCGAGTCCTTTAAGGGCTTCTGCTCGCTCCTCATTAATTTGTTGAAAAGCTAGCTGATAAGCTAGAGCTAACATCAATAATAAAATTCTTCTTTTAGGTTCTCACTGCTAAGAAATAGAGCTACTTTTGATATTACCTCTTATCCCTAATTTTAGCCTCTTGCAAGCTTTCAACTAGCTGTGTAGCTTTCACATCAAGGGTTAGTGTCTGATTAAAAGCACTGTCTTTAAAAAAGTTACAGTCCACTTATTGAGCTGATTTTCAGTACAATCAGACCTGTCATCAATAATCAACGTATCTTTAAGTATTGGGTTGAATATATGGATTCCCTGACCACAGAAAATGACCTCATCATCACTAAGTAGCTTATTCTCTACTTTTCTTATGGTTGCAAAAAAAGCATCGGGCATCCCTGCCTCCAACATTTAACATTTAATTTAGTAAAATCGGATAAAACACTTACTCATTGCATGCAGCTAGAGTTTTAGTTAATTAAATGCTTTAGTTTCATTTTCTAGTTCCAAATAGAGCTCATAGATTAATACTTCAAGCTCTTCATTTTGCTCTAACTGCTCTTCAATAAGCTTGTTATGAAGATAAAAACTATTGAAATATCTATGATAAAAAGAGCTCTCTAATAGCATATTTAGAATCAAATCATAGTCCGTATCAAATACAGAGGCTAGAGGCTAAGTATGGTTTTATAAAATCTCAGACCTGTTCTTTTTACTCTTCTGAGCAATTTGTATAAAATAATTTATAAAACTTAGGTATTTGAACGGCGTTATTACTAATCAGGTTTTCTAGCTCTTCAATACAATCATCACAATTTTTAAAAATCTTCTATTTAATATCTCTTAACTTTAACAGTCGTTAAGTTTTCTATATTTTTACCGATAAAGTTAAATTTGTAAAGTTGTTTAGAACGCCTATACAATATGTTGCTTAATGCACATGTCAAGAACCTTTTAAGTCATACATTCTTGTATGCTCCTCTATCCAAAATAAAACGACTCTAAAGCAAGATGTAGAAAAAGCCCCCACAAGTAATATTTAACTTATGGAGGCTGTTTAGAGCATTAGTGATCTTTTATCATAAATAGCTATCTAACTTATTAAGGAGTTACTACATTCTACCTTGCAATTTATAGTATATATTCAAGTTATATCCTGAAGCTCTGAAGTGAGCTAACATATTTTCAGGATACATCAAAGCGTATGGAGCTTACTTTATCGTATAGTTTAATTTTAGCCATAATTAGCTACACGGAAGTCTGCGCCCTAATAGAAAATAATATTCACAGAGGTGCACCATCTCAATAATATTTGATGATGGCAAAATCCTGACCTGCTTTATTGTATTAGAAGAAGTAACACACCGACTATTAATCCACTCCAGCTCATATACTGGCAGTGTTAGTTGCTGTTATGAGAGATCTTATAGATGTTTTTTATACTTTATGCTGACTTATATTTGCAGAATCAAATGAGTAAATTAGACATGACAATACCAAAAAGACATGTATATCTGATTTTCATCTTTTGGAAAATCTGTACTTCGAGAGTATTTAGAAGCAAAATAACACCAGAGATAGTTCACTGTACTCACTAGAGTGACGGTCAAAAACACTGTCATTTAATGTGCCCTAACGGTGACCTAATTTTTTAACCTACCCTATTTTACCTAAACTGAATCACTCCCTAGGAATCCCTGTATCCTTTACATATCAATGGATGTAGGTTAATATACATCCCACGTTATTTAACGAAAAATTCGTTGCACTACCTTGACATGGTAGAGGTCGCTAGTTCGAATCTAGTTACGCCTACCAGCATTTAGTAAAAAAAGAAAGCCCTAATCTTTTTGATTGGGGCTTTTTTTTGTGCTTGTTTTATAGGGGCTGATACGCAAGTTAAATTTAATGGACTACAAAACTGAATAAAATTCATTGAAGTATATATTTGACAATTTATATTCAGGTTGATATTCTAAAAAAACATCGTGGGTTTATGGCTACTTCCAGCGCGATGAAAAATAAAGACTGGTAAAACGCACAACTCCTTTTGCTCTGTAAGGTGACTGTGTCGTTTCTTTTTTGGCACAGACAGAGCAATAGGTAACGTACTCCCCAATGTCTAGACCAAATTATCATAAAATTAAGATAGAATTGGGTTGATAAAACGATTCATTATCCGAACTATTGTTAGCCAGATAAACCTGTGCAGGAGTATGGTAATCGAGCGACTGATGTAAACGCTCATGATTGTAAAACTCGAAATACTCTTTCAAACCTGCTCTTGCCTGACTGACTGTCTCAAACTGTCGCAAATACACGCATTCATACTTCACTGACCGCCAAAGCCTTTCCACAAAGATATTATCCAGAGCCCTACCGCGACCATCCATACTGATAGCAATACCCTGCTC
>NZ_JMKP01000065.1 GCF_000685805.1 Psychrobacter phenylpyruvicus DSM 7000 = NBRC 102152
TAAGCCAGTCTCTTTCGCTTATAACTTGCCCTAGCTGCCTATGTAGTTCATCGATAATAGCTTGCTGGGCTTGTTCGTTGGCTTGCTGTTTGGTATTGAATGCCGTAGGGATAACTGCCAAAGCCTGCTTTTTCCAGTTGCTGATTTGGGTTGCATGAACCCCATATTCTGCGGTTAACTCGTTGAGGGTCTTGTGTTCTTTGATGGCTTCAACGGCGACTTTGCTTTTAAATTCAGCATTGTGACGCTTACGTACTTTCGTCATTAGATAGACCTCTTTTTCTAAAGGTTATTCTATCTTATTTGCTACAATTTTTTGGTCTAGTTTTCCGGGAGTATTATAAGTTGGGAGTGCTTCCCTATATTATATCAGTTGCCACACTGCGACTATTCTTTAATTTCACTCTAATTCTATGCCTAGTCTGCGCATAGATATTATATTGATTTCACTGGAATTTATAATTTATTCGCCAACCTCATTGTTAACAACCGCTAATTGCTAGGTTGCAACCTTCTAGCGAGGCTGTGAAACATTTTATATCAAAATATAGTTACCATTTAACATCAAATACTGGTTTAATATAGGCAATGATTTTCAGTTTGTCTGATTTCTGTTACACCGAGGCAATTAAAACGATAACAGATAGCCAACGTTAATTTTGAAGCGACAAACTGATGGTATTTCAACATTTTTTAAATTAAGGTTTTCGTCATGATTGATGCAGACGGCTTTAGAGCCAATGTCGGTATCATCTTGGCAAATACACAAGGACAAGTACTATGGGCGAAACGAGTTGGTCATGATTCTTGGCAGTTTCCGCAAGGCGGTATCGATGAGGGAGAAACACCTCTAGATGCCATGTACCGAGAGCTGTGGGAGGAGGTAGGCTTATATCCTCGCCACGTTAAGCTTTTGGCGGCGACTGACAACTGGCTAAGGTATCGCTTGCCCAAACGTTACATACGTCATGGGCAGCATCCTTTGTGTATTGGGCAAAAACAAAAGTGGTTTTTGCTACAGCTAGATGAGCCGAATACTGAACACATCCGCTTTGACACCGCAAAGCCAGAATTTGACCATTGGGAATGGGTCAGCTACTGGTATCCGCTGGGTCAAGTGGTTCATTTTAAGCGAGGCGTGTATCGCCGTGCACTGCGAGAGCTGGCACGTGAGTTACCGCTAAAAAAAGAGCTTATTTTACCTGAGACCACCAACCATCTTTTAGAGGTTTAATGGCTAACAGGTTTATCCGTTAATGCTCTTTTGCTTACTTTGATTATTATTTATTTTTTACTGTTTTATTAAAATAGGCCCGTATCCAGTGATACGGGCCTATTTTTTGTGTTATGAGTTACTAGATGGGCTAGATAGAGTAACAATAGCGAACCGCTAAGGTTTAATAGCTACTTTTAACACCCCATCGCGTTGATGCATAAATAAGTCATAAGCCTCGACGATATCGTCCAAAGCATAGGTATGCGTCACCATCTCAGACAGATCAATGCGTCCTGATTCAATAACATTCAACAAGCGGCGCATACGCTCTTTACCGCCTGGGCATAAAGCGGTGCGGATAGTGTGATCGCCCAGACCGGCCGCAAAATGAGCCATAGGAATGGTTAAGTCTTCTGAATAAACGCCTAAACTTGAAAAAGTACCGCCAGGTTTAAGGATTTTTAGACCTTGCTCAAAAGTAGATTGTAATCCGAGTGCTTCGATACTGCTGTCTACCCCGCGTCCACCCGTAAGTTTCATGATTTCATCGACCACATCGACTTCTTTAAAATTAAGCGTAACATCGGCACCCATCTTTTTCGCCATCGCCAAACGCTCATTATTACCATCAATAGCGATAATGGTGGAAGCCCCTTTTAGCTTAGCGCCTGCTGTGGCGCACAAGCCAATAGGACCCTGTGCAAAAACAGCCACCACATCACCGATTTGGATATTGGCGTTTTCTGCCCCTTTAAAGCCTGTTGACATAATATCGGGGCACATTAATACCTGTTCATCAGTTAGGCCATCAGGGACTGGGGCTAAATTGGCCTGCGCATCTGGCACCAACACATACTCAGCTTGAGTGCCGTCAATAATATTACCAAAGCGCCAACCGCCTGTGGCTTTGTAGCCATGACAAGCACAGGTTCCATCGGGTTGGATATAGCCGCCATCTTGAGAAGGGAATCCATCTTGACAGGCATAGGAACTAAAACTAGGACAAATGGCACCAGCGATGACCCTTTGCCCTTCTTCATAACCCATGACAGCACTGCCTAACTTTTCAATAATCCCCACTGGTTCATGACCTATCGTCAACCCTTGCTCGACGGGATATTCTCCTTTGAAAATATGGATATCCGTGCCGCAAATTGTGGTGGTGGTGATTTTAATCAGTGCATCATTGGGACCGACGTCTGGTATTTTCTTTTCAGTCAGCTCAATTTTGCCTGGTCCAACAAATATTAATGATTTCATCATACTCATGATCTACCTTCCTTGCGTTTTGCATCAGTTTAAACAACTTTATTGGCTTACCACTATCTACAATATACCTGCTGTATATGACAAGATAGTAACCACTGTGGTTTTATTAAGGAGTTTGGTAACCGTTGATAAGCTCAAGTATGAATCGGTCTTTTATGTTTTAACTTTAAGTTTTAAACAACTTAGTTGTAGTGTAGTGCCTATGGCTATCGTCTCAAGGATAATAAGATGGCAAGTCGAATACAGTTTTTGATTAATAAGACTGCTGAATTGGATGCTAAAAGCTTTACTTAAAATTATGAATTGGTCTTATTATATTTTTATTTACGTTCAAGAATGGATCTTAAATTAAGACACACCATGAATTATAATTTTTCTGACAGAAACTGAGTGGCGAACAAATGATTATTAACTTTATTGTTATCTTCCTAGGTACCCTGTTTTTAGCTTCGAGTAATTATGTAAAAAAAGTTTGGGTAAAGTACGCAATAACAATAATAGGCATGAGCTTTCTTACTTTATACTTACAAAAAAAGTTCGTCAGCCTATCTTTGATGCAAATATCAATTCATCTTTTATTTATGCTGACATCCACTGTATTAGTACTTTATCTAATACAGTTAACGGCAAAAGATTAATTCCTAAACCAGAAGCCCCTATTATAGGTTTTTGCTACTAGCAAGCCTTAAAAAATTATGAACAAAAATCCTTTAATGTAACGTCTGGTACATGGTGTATCCTTTATTACACTGCTAGCAAAACATATTTTCGTATTAGTTATTAGATGGAGATAATAAATTATTATAATGTTTATCGAACAATACCTTTTCCATAGGATAAATCACAATTTTTTCATCTAGGTGATGGTCGCAATTATCGACAGTACACAGTTTCAAGAAAATATATTTATCATTAAAGTACTCTATGTTGTACTCATCGGTATGAAAATCACTGTACACTACTGAGTCTAAATTTTTAGTATTGTATAAATCGCCTGGAAGAACAAAGCTTTTACTAAAAAAGTTCAATAATGAAAATATCATATATATAATCAGACCAACGATAGGAAACACTGACCAAGTGAATATTTTTCTACACTTTTTTAGTAAATTATTTGAACATCGATTTAACCAGTCAGGAGGCATTGTTTTTTTTACACTAACAAGTATCACAATGTCGGAGGTATATATCATGATACCTGCAAAAGATACATATACTAGAAGTATAGTAAAAATAGGCCCTTTCAAAAACATATCTGCATACAGCACTACTAGCATATAAACAAAACCACATAGTAGTAAGAGACTAAGTAAAGTATGTTTAAGTATTAGTCGATTTATCTTAGGTTTAATCGTATTAATAAACTCTTTGTTTTTTAGGATCTTAGCTCTCTCTTTAAAGCTAAAATTTACAAACTCTATCGTAAGTTTACTCCCTAAAATCAAAATTCCGCTTAGAGCTATTATTAGTGCACCATCTACTGGTATCTGACTTAGAGAGAAAAACCTAATATAAGCGATATTAATCTTAGCCAACTCAATAATTTGCCATATCGCACCTACAATAGATGGAAAAAGAACAAGAACACTAATATGATTAATACCCCACTTTATATAATCCACTAAGCTTCTCTTTTCTTTCTTATTATCTCCTCTCTCTAAAATAAGATTTTTTGGTAGCAATAAACCTTTTTCATTCTCTTCCCAAATTTCTTCATAAATATTTTTCTTAGTACGGTTTTGCATAAAATGTACTCAATTTATGTGTTTATTAGTCACTTATCACCATAGTAGGTGGGATATTAATAGTGGTTTACTATAATGTACTGTACATATTCACAAAATACACCTGGACAGCTGGACAGAACATCAATATATCAGTATTAGAAGCAGCAAATAATGGGAAGTGTTAAGAACTACAGTTTATAAGAAGATTGATGATGACGAGCCTTCAAAAAATTCAAATAAGAAACTCGATACCACTGAAATGTCACCGGTATTCGGAATACTCACCAAATAATAAATATACTGAACAAGCCAATGAAAATATTTAGGAGACATCAACGAACAATGAGTCTGTATAAGAAAATGTTCAGCTTAAACATTAATTAGAGATGAAAAAACAGTCTATCAGCAGTCTATTTTAGGTGGTCCATCAATACCTTATAAGATATTTGTAGATGGTTCCGCTGGGACATACTCCCGACTTATCAACTGAAGCCTAAAATCGCAGCTTGATACTACCGAGTTATCCTGTCTCTTATCGTAAGCATCCGACCAACCCCCTATTGCGGTGGCACCCAGCGATGAGCTAACAACTCATCCAGATCCTCTTGAGTAGGCAGGCGTCTTAGCACGTCTGTCAAATAAGCAGACACATCCAAGCCATTTAAACGAGCTGACTGAATGATTGACATAATATTCGCAGCACGCTGCCCACTTCGCAGCGAACCGGCAAACAACCAGTTTTTACGCCCAAGTGCCCACGGACGCATCTGATTCTCCGCCCAATTATTATCAATCGGCAGCCTGCCATCATCTAGATACTGAGTCAGCGCCTGCCAACGTTTCAGGCAATAATCCATCGCCTTACTAATACTGGCATTT
>NZ_JMKP01000066.1 GCF_000685805.1 Psychrobacter phenylpyruvicus DSM 7000 = NBRC 102152
AAGGGCGATATTAATGCCACCTTACGGCAACTCGCCCGTAGTGAAACTGTACGCGGTATGGCGACCTCTGCTCTAACCGCTGGGTTAACGGCTGAATTTAACATTGGTAATAATGTTAATGATGCTTTTGCTAAGAAGTTATCTAATGGTATTAGCCGAGGGATAACGGAAGCAGCGGTTAATGCTACTGTCAATGGCACCAGCTTTGAAGATGCACTTACCAACAGCTTACGAGCTTCTTTAGTGGATGTCTTTGCAGGAGAGGCTTTTAGTGAATGGGTTAAAGAGATAAAAGGCATTGATGGAGACAACTTTGCCCGAAACTTAGCTCATAAGCTAGCGGCAGCTGGTGTGGGCTGTATTGCAGCAAGTGCTAAAAACCAAAGCTGTGATGCTGGAGCAATCGGTGCGGCTGTTGGGGAAATAGTAGCCGAGATGTTCCCGCCACCTATAGATGGGGTTGCTTATGATAGTGATGAAGAGCGTCAAATAATTAATGCAAGTAAGTTAACAGCAGGTACTATTGCTCTTTTAGCTGGTACAGAGGTCAATACTGCAGCTCAGGCAGCTCAGGCAGCTCAAACAGCAGTTGAGAACAATTCATTAAAGTTTTTCACTACTACAGGCAAAGTTCTGTACAAAGCTTTCAAGCACATTGATGTAAAAAAAGTAAAAAACCTTGCTGAGTTTAAAAAAGAGCTCAAAACTTCATTAAAAGATACAGGTAAAGAGGAATTAATAAATATAGCAGATGATTTATATACCATATTTTCTAAAAACTCTAATATTTCCTCAAGAGTTTTAGCTAGTATAGATTTACTGACAGGGACTAATTTTAAAACGAGTGGTCATTCAGCTAAGACAATAGCTGAAACTCAGAAAAAAATTGGCATTAATAGCAAAGAAGTATCTCAGCTAAAGCAAGATGGCTATAAAATTTCCGAACAAGTTTCAAAATGGACTAACCAAATAAGAATTAACCGTCTCAAAGGCAGTGATTTTGAAAAAGGTGCTTTAAGTCGATTGGGTAAAGATTTAGGTATAACCGTAAATAAGAATTCGAAAGTTACAGAAATTGTCACTGAAAAAGGACTTGTACGCTTTATACCTGATGCTAAGATTGGCGATGAGAAGATTAATTTGGTTGAGGTGAAAAATGTTAAATACTTAAGCATGTCAAATCAATTTAGAGGTTATATTGCAACTAAACAACCTATTCATTTAATAATAGGTAAAGACACTGTTGTAACTGGCCCCTTACAAAAAGCAATATATGCTTCTAAAGGTAGCATTAAAAGATATGATCAAAATATAGATAAGATCTATTGATGCTTTTAACATATAACTTAATATAGGTGTAAACAATGCAAAGAGCAACTTATAAAGTAGATGTTCAAATATTGAGCCGTTTACCAATGCATGATTATCGAGATTTAGCTTCTCGGCTTAATCTACATTTCAAAATGCTACCTAGCATGACACCGACTCGGTGGAATATGATCGAACCTATCAATCGCCCTTTTGGAGAAGATACCGACTGGGAAGAAGAAATGCGACTGCTATTCGACCCTACACTTTGGCCAAGTTTTTATTGGAGGCGTCATAAAAAAACACAATCAATGGGTAGCTTCACTAGAGCTATTGATAATAGAACAGGTGAGTTATTACCTACTCATTCTGATGAGAGTATAACAAGTACATTATCCCAAACCAATATGGATGAATTGATTAGCTATGTCAAAACAAGCTCAGTTCAGTTTAAAGCTGATATTGCCTATATTGATGTTATACATGATGCCTATCGAGATGCCGTGTTAGAAGAGTTAAAGCATTATCAAAACTCATATGCGGTATCTATTTATTTACTTACCAACAATCTTAGACACTGGTTAGATGATATTTATTGGGGAACCGTATTTGGTGATGCTTATGTGCGTTTATTTGGTATGGATAAGATATTGTCTGCACCTGTGTATAAAGTTGAGCAACTTAGTGATGATACGGTATATTTGCAATTGACTGAAAATATTACAGACAGTTATGTGAAGTTTAGAGAGTTTCAAGAGATACGCCAAACGGTAAAAAATCATTTAGATCCGATGGCGTTTTATCAAAAAGATAAGGCTTATTATATATATGGTCAAGATTTTTTCCCTGACTTTGAGTTAGCACAAAAAACTGCTGGCAGTGTGTTTCATGTGCCTGAGTTTCGCCTACTTTCTGATTCGGTATTAGACTGGAGTAAAGTTTAGGTAGGGTGCTTTATGGCTTTCTATGATACCTCTTAACTAAATATACCCAAATCTCAACTCTTTTTTCTTAACCCTTGATTTTAAAGGGCTTAAAATATTTAGTTGTAAGGTCTTACCCTTATAAGCCTTTAATTATCAATAACTTATAAAGAGTTGAGAGTGGGGTTAAATATTTAAGTTAGATAGCAAAAAAGGGTGAGTTATTTTTATACTATGACAAGTTATAAAAATAACTCACCTTTTTTATGCTTAGTAAATGCAACTTTAGCCTTTCAAAACAAATTAAACTCACCAACAGCCCACACACCTCATTATTGGATGTCTTTGCAGGAGAGGCGTTTAGTGAAGGAGTCAAGCCTATTGATGCCAGAGATTTCAATACAGATACTTTGCCCGTAACTTAGCCCATAAGCTAGCGGCGGCTGGTGTGCGCTGTGTGGCAGCAAGTGCTAAAAACCAAAGCTGTGATGCTGGGGCAATTGGTGCAGCTGTTGGTGAGATGTTAGGTGGAACAAAGCAGGTATAAATCTGCCGTATAATAGACACTTCATCCCCGTCTTTTTTATAACAACTAACCATGATAAGAAAAATATCGGTCATTATACCTATCAGCTAATCTTTTAGAAATAATAGCACATATCAATAATCAATAAAATGACTACTGCCAGCATTGCTGTGGAAAGCACAGGTACCACTAGAGGTGCTAAAAAGTTGTCTTTAAACATAGACAATAAAAACCTTGGTAAACTACCCGTGACAATCCAGTGAAGCGTAAGTTGGTTAGAGAAAAACAGAATCTATTGATATTTGGTGCAACAGGTACTGGTAAAACGTGGCTTTCTTGCGCTTAGGTATTCAAGCTTGTCGACAAGGTTATGAGCACACCAGTTACTTGAAGAGCTGAGTGATGCACTGCTTGATGGGAGTTTAATTAGATTAAGATGAAAATTAATAAAAAGTCGCTTATTGATTATCGATGATTTCGCTTAAGGTCAGATAGATATACAAATTGCATCATTATTACTAAAAATTATTGATCTATAGTTCATGAATAGTAGCCTAATGGTTACTAGTCAGTTTTCAATAGAGCACTGGCATGATAAGTTCAGTGATTCAACAATCGCTGATGCCTTGTTAGATCGAGTTATCAATCAAACTCATATCATAGAATTAAAAGGTAAGTCTATGAGAAAAGTGGTAGATACTTTTGATGGATAGTATTAAATAGCTTTTTAGTCTGAAACTAACGTGGTCAAGAATGATAATAATGACTGGTCACGTCATTTACCACTTGGTGGTCACGTTTGATAAGAATAAGTGGGTATGTAGGAGGTTATTTTGCAAGTTGTGGATTCAGTATAGATGTAGTTTTATTGAGCCCATCCCGAAATCTGTGTAACTGCAATTTAGATTAAATGCTTACTAACACGCTCATCGAACATAATCATAAAGCGATTAAGAGCAGACGTCCAGTTACGGATAGGCATCGACCACTTTTTAGACGCCTGCTGAGTTGCTAGATAAACAACCTTAAACGCCGCTTGATCAGATGGGAATATCTTACGCTTATTCACAGCAGTACGAATCACGCTATTTAATGACTCGATAGCATTGGTCGTATAAATGGCTTTTCTGATGTCTTTC
>NZ_JMKP01000067.1 GCF_000685805.1 Psychrobacter phenylpyruvicus DSM 7000 = NBRC 102152
TCCGACCATCACCACACCAAACGGGGTCATTGTCCAAGTTCCTGTAGAAGTCACGGTTAATGATAACAACCAAGCCAAAAATAGAATCAACCGAGAACAAGAGGACTTAGGCAAGATAGCCATACAGCTATCTAAGCAACCCGGTTATGAGTATTTAGCTGATTTAGAAAAGCGAGGTGATATTAACTGGCAACAAGTTGAGTTAATCCAAAAAAATTGGAACTATAAGCAAGAAGGATTAACCCCAGCGGCGGCGGCTTTAATTGCCATTGCGGTAACAGCAGCGTTAAGTGGTATGGATGGCGGAGGCGTTGCAACCTCACTTCTAAACCAAACAACGACAAATGCCACAACAGCTGGTATAGCTGGTAATGCAGCGATGTCAACCCTAGCTACTAAAGCAACAATCACACTAATCAATAATAAGGGCGATATTAATGCCACCTTACGGCAACTCGCCCGTAGTGAAACTGTACGCGGTATGGCGACCTCTGCTCTAACCGCTGGGTTAACGGCTGAATTTAACATTGGTAATAATGTTAATGATGCTTTTGCTAAGAAGTTATCTAATGGTATTAGCCGAGGGATAACGGAAGCAGCGGTTAATGCTACTGTCAATGGTACCAGCTTTGAAGATGCACTCACCAACAGCTTACGAGCTTCTTTAGTGGATGTGTTTGCAGGTGAGGTGTTTAGTAAGGGCGTCAAGCCCATTGATTCTGATGACTTTGCCCGAAACTTAGCTCATAAGCTAGCGGCGGCTGGTGTGGGTTGTGTGGCGGCAAGTGCGAAAAACCAAAGCTGTGATGCTGGGGCAATTGGTGCAGCTGTTGGTGAGATGGTTGGGGATTATTTAGTTGAGCAAGGCTTTGAAGGGGAATTGTCTGCTGAGCAAAAACAGGACATCTTAAATAGAGCTAAACTGGTAGCAGGTTCAGTTGCTTTAATTGTTGGCGCAGATGTAGACACTGCAGCAAATAGTGCGGGAGTGGCTGTTGAGAATAATTCTTTAAAAGTGGCAACAACCGTAATAAAAGTCTCTGGTAAAGTTTTTAAAGTAGCCGTAAAGAAAGGCAAGGTAACGATAAAGGATTTAAAACGTGCACTTAAAGAAGAAGGTTTTGATATTGTTGATAACTTAATCACTTTAAGCGATGGTCAAGTTGATATTAATGATGCTAAAGCTATTATAGATCTTGTGGTCGGTACCAGTTTAAATAAAGCAAATAAAGGTCAGGCTGCTTTAGAAATCGATAAAATCACTAAGAGATATTGCTTCGTAGCAGGGACACTTATTGAAACAATAGACGGTCTAAAACCCATCGAAACCATTCAACAAGGCGATTTGGTTTGGTCACGTCATGAAGAAACTTTAGAATATGGCTATAGACCAGTCACTGGTACATTCAGTTTTGACGATAAAGAAATCTATGAAGTTGTCGTTCAAGATAGCACTGGCAATACTGAAACCTACCAAACCACAGAAGAGCATCCGTTTTGGGTAGATGGTAGCGGTTGGATAGCAGCTACTGCTTTAATGGCTGGAATGAAACTAGTTGATAGAAATAATGAGATATTGACTGTTGTTAGCCAAACTAAGCTAGATAAAACGGATACTGTGTATAATTTTGAAGTCGATGAATTCCATACTTATCATATCGGTGAGTTTGGGGTTTGGGTGCATAATGCGTGCTATGATAGTTGGAAAATAACTCAACATACTGTCACTGTTAAACATCACAACTGGAATAAAATATTTGGTAATAAAACAGTGACTCTAGATGATGTTAATCCAATAATTAAACAAGCATTAAGTAAAGGAGAGTGGATAGAAACAGGTGATATATATCGTGGAGCAAAAGGGGTTAAAGTAGGAGATAAACTAATACTAAAAGCAGACGTCGATGGTCATACCATATGGGTCGAGGGTATTAGATTTTTAGATGGTACTATATCTCCAAAAAATGCAGGAGTTAAATAATGTCACGTATATCAGATAAATTAGATAAAGTTAATTCTTTAATAGATAGGAGTGAATTTTTACCAGCATTTAATTTATTAAATGAGATTATTATAGATAATCAAGCAAATAAAAAGGACATAGCCGATGCTATTAATCTAAAGGGTTTGATTGTTGCAATGTACTGTCCTAGCCTAACTGAATATGAAGAAGATGAAACTGGTTTAATTTATTTTATTAAAGCATATGATTATAATCCTTATGAGATCGGTGTTTTGTTTAATATACTAAGCTCGTTTGGTGAACTTGATATGAGACAAGCCTATACTAGAAACAATAAACATATGTTTATCACAGCGTATGATATTTTAAAAAATGAACTTTTTGATAGCCTTGATGATGAAATGAAAGAACAGCTACAGAACAAAACTAATCAATATTGTGAATTTAAAGAACAGATGCGAGATAAGCCAAGCTAGTCCAAGTAGGATGCTTGCCGCATACCAGACATCTTTTTTAATAAAACTGTCGAGCTGGACTTTAGGTCCAGCTCTTTCATGTATGAAATAGGGCTTTAAAATTCTCAATAACCTCAAAGATAAATAAATCTATGAAGTTGTGGTTCAAGATAGCACTGGCAATACTGAAACCTACCAAACCACAGAAGAGCATCCGTTTTGGGTAGATGGTAGCGGTTGGATAGCAGCTACTGCTTTAATGGCTGGAATGAAGTTGGTTGATAGAAACAATAATATATTAACCGTTGTTAGCCAAACCAAGCTAGATAAAACGGATACCGTATATAACTTTGAAGTCGATGAATTCCATACTTATCATATCGGTGAATTTGATGTTTGGGTGCATAATGCTTGTGTAAAGAGATTTAGTAATTTAAGTGATATTACAAATGACCGAATTTAGAAACTTGCTAAAGACTATAATGACATTACTGTAGGTAAAAGTGTTATTAATCTTGAAAGGGTTGGTAATCGTAACAGAGCTGGAGATTTTGCATGGTTATCAGCAGGAGGAAAAGTAATTAAAGATACTCCAGATATCAAAATTAGCTTACTACCTGATGGTTCAAAAGTGATTTCTCGTTTAAAAAGTAGTAGTGGTCATCCAACTATTGAGATTCAAAGTGCTACAGGTAAAGTACTAATAAAAATACGCTATTGATTTATAGGAGTTAAATATGAAAGAAGAATATAGTGAACCATGGTTTCCAAAAGATGAAAAAGTAAAGGAAATTTTTTTAAATACTAAAAAAGAAGATTTGAAAAAGGTTAGTGAGGTATTGAGTAATGTTCAAACCTTTATTCCTATAATTAATCCAGTTTTTGCATTAGCTAAAAACTGGAAGATTGCATTAGTTTCTCCTGAAACTTTAAATAAAACTAGTGAAGACTGGGATGAGTGTTTTTTTAGTAGGTTAGAAAATATAAAGAGTGAATTTAATGATCAAGAATTCTACTGGACATGTTTAAGTGATTTGGAAGACTTATCCCAAGAAACTTATTCCTACCAAAAATTTTATCCTTATGGTGTAGCAAAAGCACCATTAACTTTAGATAACTATATTAGAGTTCGTTCATCGCTTCCTTACGTATGTACTGAAACTATTATATGCTTCAACTCAAGCTTAGATATTTTGGTGTATCAAATATCAGGAGAGTTTATACTTGTAGCAACAGATACCTCTCTAATGAAAAAGTTATTTACTGAAAATAACTATAAAGGTTGGAGTGTGTTAGACAGCGGAAAGTTTTTTTATGGTGATTTAAAGGTCATATTGAATTGTGCGAGAATAATTTACAATAAATATAATATGACTTTTCAAGACTATCAATCTTGAAGCATCCCAAGTTGCGTTTTTAGATGGGTCTCAAACTAAAAAAACCTCTCGCAAATGGTATGGTAAGAAAAAAGTTAAAATAACGACCACCACAACCAATAACAGCAACGCCATTACAACAGATATCACAGCGAATAA
>NZ_JMKP01000068.1 GCF_000685805.1 Psychrobacter phenylpyruvicus DSM 7000 = NBRC 102152
GTGGCTTAATTTTACCGAACTGGTAAATCATTATCCCCCTGACAAACTGCGTGAATTCGCTGATGCCGCTAGTAAATTTGTGTAGATACCTATGGCTTTAGAGGGATGGGATGAGAAATATGTCTATTTTCAGCATCACTTTTATGTCAAAGATACGTTAATGGCCGTAGGGCTTACTAAATTTGTTTTAATAAATAAACAAGGCATACAACCGCCTTTAAGCATAGGAATGGAAGGTGAGAGCTTGACCGAAGTCATTGAAACTTGGAATGTAAATCAAATAGCGATTAAGTCTCAGTAAAGTTTGGCTTTGATAAAACTGGCTATATACCTGCTTTGATATTTGTTAGGATTAAGGGGATACCAGTTTTAGTTAATACTAAAAAAACATTTTCATAAAAAGGACACCACTATGAATCAGAAACTTAAATGGACCGACAGCTTAGATATCGCCATCGAACTTTATGAAAAGTTTCCAGATACTGACCCACAGTATATTCGTTTTACCGATTTGCACCGCTGGGTAACTGAGCTTGAGAACTTCGATGATGATCCAAATAAATCTAATGAAGGTATTTTAGAAGCCATTCAGATGAATTGGATTGATGAGGCGGATTAATCAAAACGCCTAAAACCTCTAACGCGCTTGCTTAAGCAGATTACTAAAAAAGCCTTGGCGTCATATTTGATACCAAGGTTTTATTTAAAACAATCTATTCTAAATATGTTTTATTACATTCAATACGTTTTTCTATATGTTTGTGCTCGTTTGTCTGGTTATGCAGCTAGTCAAAAAGAGCATCATGTCAAAGAGCATACTGTATAGAGCCAATTTAAAACTCTTTTGTAATACCCACTGTGAATGTACGTGGCATATTAGGACGTGCACCGTAAGGTGTGCGACTTACGATAGCCTGTTTGTCGGTGATATTTTCAACTTTGCCAAAGACTTTAGCCCCATAGCCAATCGGATAATGACTAATAACGTCGAACGTTAGAAGTGGATCAGTCTTGCTACGGGCATTATTAGTGCGATTACAGCCAACTGATTCACAGATACCATCAATATATTTCGCAGTCAAATAAGTATCCCAACCAGAGTCCATTTCAATACCAGTACGTACACTTGCTTGGTTTTTAGGAACAAGCGTTAAGCGATCACCATCACGAGTGTCTTGATAGTCCTCAGCAAGCTTTGCTTCAGTATAAGTATAGGTTGCACTAAGAGGGATAGTGTAGCCATCCCTATAAAATCGAGTGCCTGCCATCATCTCAATACCCGAAATTACAGCAGAGCTACTCTCTTTTTCAGTGCCTGATGTGCGTGTTCCGCAAGGAGAGTTTTCGCTACAGTTTTTGAGTACTGAATCAAAATCACTATAAAAAGCTACCGCTTCAAAATGACTATCACCACTGGTATAGCGTGTACCTAGTTCATAGTTAATACTCTCTTCTGGATCTTTGTCATCATCGTCAGAAACTCCTGCACCTAATGGACTAAAGCCTTTATGAACACCAGCAAGCAGTTGTAAGTTATCATTTATATGGTATGTGCCAGACAGTCCTGGAAGGAAAACAGATTGCTTATTCTTAACCTTCTTCTCACTATTTGTACCGACACCACGTGTTTCTTCAGTATCAATAAGTTCATAGCGTAAGGCTGCATTAAGCGTTAATGGATCTGATATTTGCCAGCTATCAGTTAACCAAAGGCTAACCGCATCTGCCTTTTCTTCTCGGTTATTGCTAGCATTAGGTGCTTTAGTCTTTTGGTAGATAAGTTGCCCATCAACCTGATTAAATATATCAGAGGGCTGATAACGAGTTACTTTGTCTTGATGATAACGAGCACCAATCTCGATAGAGTGTACGCCACCCGCGACTATATCAGTACTGTAGTTGGTTTGTACGCCAGTGCTCTTGTAAGTACGATCATTGGCTTTTACAGTAATATCGGCAAGATCTTCGGTACCATCGAGCTGTGCTTGAGTAATTTGATTTTTATAAAACTTTTTAATGACATTACCACTAAGCTTATACCAGTTTCTATGCGTTTTATTATGGTAGGCTGTTGTATGTATACTGCTATTATCATCAATTTGCCAATTATGTGTCAGATTAATACCAGTATGTTTATTATCCATTTTATCTAGGCCTGACATGGGATAACGATGGTTTGGGTCTTTATTAAAGTCCTCATCAGTTAATCCTAAATAAGTTTCATCACTCGACTTAATTGAATGTTGAATTTTGGCTGATAGGCTATGGTCTGGATTGACCTGATAGCGACCTTTTAACACATAATCTTGATTGTCATAGTCACCAATATCATTACCATTAATTTTTTTGTATCCCTTACCACGAGTTTGTACAGTTTCAATTAACCCTGCAAAGTCACCTTCTTGCATACCTGCATAAGCATGCAAGTCTATACCGCCACGATCGTTAACGGTGGCAGTAACTTTCCCCTCATTATCTGTGGGTATAGGTGTCGAAACATAGTTGATGACACCACCTGTAGTTTGTGGACCATACCTTAGTAATGGTGCACCTTTTAGTACCTCAACACCTGACATGCGTGACGCAGTAGGATGATAATAAGCAGCAGGTGCGGCATATGGGGCAGGCGCAATAGGCACACCATCTTCCATTAAATGAACTTTACTGCTTCGACCACCAATACCAGCACGAATACTAATATTTGGACGCAGCCCTAAGCCATCTTCTTCTGAAATATAAACACCAGGTACTGTCTTTAAAACTTGGTTAATATCAGTAATGTGCTCATTATTTAGTTGATCTTCATCGACATAATATCCTGATCCAGCGATTAGAGCAGCATCTTGCTTACTGCCAATAATTGTAATCTGATCTAATGTGATAGTAGCAGTAGGTTGTTCATTATTTAGAGACTGTTTATTTAAATCTTGTGCATAAACAGTTTGTAATGATAAGGCCAGTGAAGATAAAGCAAAGAGAGAAAAAGAGGTAAAGATATTAGGCATATAAATCAATCCATTGTTATGAAACTAAGGTTAATTAACTTAAAAATAAAAGCTAACAAGTTATTACAAGTTGTGTAAATACTTGTAAATATTTCTTAATAATAACGATAATCATTATCAAATACAATGAATATTATTTATACTGATAATTTAGTGCCATAAAAATTGAAAATGCTAATACTTGGGTTAGTCGATATTAGATGCGTGTATCAGTATATATTTAACAGTCGATGACCTATAGAAGGATGATCGATCATATCTTCACAGGAGGCGGAGGAGGTTAAGTTTGCAAAGCTATGAAAAACACCTATTGATCAAAAAATAAATGCTGATTCTGCTCAATCATCAGCAGATTATTGAGCAGAATCAGTAACCCAACGATTTATGATTAAAAATAACATTCGTTTAATTTTGGTGGGTTGCGCTTTGCTAAGTCACTCTACATTATTTACCAGTTAAGTTATTAGATTAATTCAATAAAAGTCAGGCAATTGGTGTAAGCTGTCCTTTAAGCTCAACCTCAAAGGTGCTCAATTGTCACTTTACAGATAAGGCTCCAAAAGGAATTATTATGAGTACCACTGTCAAAGAGCTACCCAATGGCATAGCTTGTCGAGGGATTAGTACTCGTACTACTAATCGAGCAGAATTAAATCCAGAGACGGCTAAAATTGGAGATCTGTGGCAAATCTTTTTTAGTACTTATCGGTGTTTGTCAACATAGTTGTCACCATTTAATGAATTAGGCGACTCTCATCTTATCAATCGATTTTGGCTCTTTTACTGGATTTAAAGTCG
>NZ_JMKP01000069.1 GCF_000685805.1 Psychrobacter phenylpyruvicus DSM 7000 = NBRC 102152
AGTTTGAGAGACGATACTATGATAGCCTTAATGAGTCAGACAAAGCTGCCTGACTCAAGCAATCCACTCTCCGATATAGTCGGGGCGGTTCATAATCTTGCTTGAAACTCTTTTAAGCGTTTGACGTCAGTTGCTCCCATATCGCCTTATTTAGATTTTAATTTTAAAAAAGTTGATCTAGCAACACCATGCTTGCGACAAAAATCTTCGACAATCATCTTTTCACCATATTTTTTAAATCGATACTATTTGGGTATTAGTAAGTCATTTTCTCTTGCTAAAGTTTTTTAGGTAAGTTTTATTAGACAATAAAAAATTCTATGTTTGAGCTGTGTTATTTTAAGGGATAATTAAAAACTGCTAGAGAGAAAACTTTTCAATAGCTAGAATTTTAACTGAAGAGTGATTTATAAAGAAGTTTGGGAAATATGAAAAATGATATAAGCATAGAGTGGGATAATGATAATCTTTTTGAATCTACTACGTGTATCGCAGTTTTTATTAAAAATAGAGCTTATAGTTTTGTTTATAGCTACAGAGAAAACTTTATTTTAAACATGAAGTTAGATTTAGATTTGGATTTAAAAAATGGCGAGTTAAGCAAAAAAGATTATGATGATGAAATAAGGAAAGGGTGTTATAGAGGAGGAATCTGGCAACTCAATGCTGATAACTTCGAAGAATTTCTGGCATTAGATGAGGTTATGATATTAGAACCGTCTAGTTTAAGACATTTATTTATTCAAGAGTTTGATGAAATGGAGCAAGTACAACTATACAAAATTGTGGAAAATAAATTAGCACATAACATGAGTATCTCTTATAAAGGCAATCCGAGTGATTTTTTTAAAATTAATCAAATAGCGTCTAGGCTCCCACTTTTTTATATTAATTTCGATACTAAGGTTTACTTGCATATGGATTGGGATAGAAGTCATGAAGATTACATTTATGAAGGATGGTTTGCCAAAGCATTAGATTTTGGTTATTTGATTCCTGATAGTGAATGCTATTGGAAAATAAACGGTAGGGACTTCTGGAAGTTTTTAATGGTCTTAATTTAGAGGACTGATCTAGCAACGCCATACTTGTGACAAAAATCTTCGACAATCATTTCTTCATCATATTCTTTTAAAATTGATACTATCCGAATATTAGTAAGTCATTTTCCCTTGTTAAAGCTTTTAAGGTAAGTTTTATTAGACAGTGAAAAATTCTATGTTTGAGCTGTATTTTTTTAGGCGATAGTTATAGGTAAAGCTCAATAGAATTCAGCATATAACCACATCCTTAATCATAATGGAGCTTAAACGGGAGTAGTACGAAGTGTTTACCATAGATGATCTTAATTATGACTATGTCCCTGTGAATCCAGATGATTTATATTTCTTTTATGATTGGCGTTTTAAAATTACAATTGGTAATCGTCAGAGTCAAATCATAGAAGGTTGCTTCAGTACATTCTATGCAGACGGTATTTTCCTAGAAGCAATAGTAAATGTTTTATTAAAATATGAAGAAGCAGGTGTAGAAGGATGTTGGTGGTACTATCCTGATTTAGAGAGTGCTTATCCAGAAGACGTATTCGAAGGGGTATGTTTTGAACTAGGTTTTGATGATCCAGCGAATAGAATATATGTTACTGAACAAGAAAATTTTCAATATACTAAACTTGCTTGTCAACGCTTTGTAGAAATTCACCCAGAACATAAGAGACTTATAACAATCATTTTAGATAACTGGATGCCTCTAAATTCGATTTAACATTGGATATAGTAAATATAAGCTAGGCTTTTAATCCAGCTTTTTAATATATAACTCAAACGAAAATAACAATCAAATATAAACAAAAGGATATGATTAAGAGTTTTTTAAACTTTGTTGACGTTGTGATAAAGGTATGTCTTGTAAAGTCACTAATGTAGTAAGTTTTAATGAAAAGGCTAAGGTAGCGGTTGAAGATAATCAAATGGTAATGTGAAAATAGGTTTTGAGAAGTTGCCGAGTTAGAAAGTAATTAAGACAGACTCAAAGCCTTAGATATCAGAATATTCATAAGACTGAGATAAGGTGTCTTGAAACACAGTAAGTGGTGTGCCCACGAGGACTCGAACCTCGATCGGTCGCTTAGGAGGCAACTGCTCTATCCTGTTGAGCTATAGGCACATAATAAGAAATAATAAGAAGAGCTATTTTATCATAACAAATCAGCCTTTTACCCAATTTTTCGGCATTACCAGATAAAAATAAATAGTGGCTCTTAGTCTATTTTACCAGTTTAAAATTCTCAGATTGTCTTGTAGATAAAATGATAATGACATACCAATGAGGCTAGCAACCAAAATCACTGGTGCTATAATGCCGCGATAATCGATATTTATGAAGGATTTACATTATGGCTCGTACCGCTAGCGCATTACACATTTTAGTAAAAGACAAAGAACTGGCTGAAGAGATTATTGCCAAGCTTAAAAAGGGCGCACATTTTGATGTGTTGGCCAAAAAGCATTCAACCTGCCCATCAGGTAAAAAGGGCGGTGACTTAGGTGAATTTAGAAAAGGTCAAATGGTACCGGCATTTGATAAGGTCTGTTTCAATGGCGAGCTTTTGACCCCACACTTAGTAAAAACAAAGTTTGGTTGGCATGTGGTTAAAGTGCTTTACAGAAACTAAGCGTTAGAGTCTGAACCTTGACGGTAAAGACTATGCATTAAAGACAGTAGAGATAATAATAGGGTTTAAAGCAAAACTATCTAACGTTAAGGCATTGAAAAAATGGATATAGAAAGCGGCACCGATAACCAAACTGACAACCAGATAGATATTATCTATGAAGATGAGGATCTAGTAGCAATCAATAAAGAAGCGGGTCTATTGGTGCATCGCAGTTGGCTTGATAAAGGTGAAACACGATTTGCAATGCAACTAACCCGTGATGCCGTAGGTTGCCATGTGTTTCCAGTACACAGATTAGATAGGCCAACATCCGGTGTATTGTTGTTTGCTAAGAGCTCTGCTGTGGCACGCAGCCTTACAGAAGCTTTCACTGAACGTAAGGTTGCTAAGCAGTATTTAGCTGTGGTACGCGGCTTTATGTCAGAGGAAGGTACTGTTGATTATGCGTTAAGCTTTAAGCCCGATGCCATCGCTGATAAGTTTGCTAACTTAGACAAACCTGCTCAAGAAGCGGTGACACACTGGCAGAGCTTAGCCCAAATTGAGCTGCCATTTGCAGTATCAAAAAAACATAATACGAGCCGTTATAGTCTCATGCGCTTAATACCTGAGACGGGGCGAAAACATCAGCTACGCCGTCACATGAGACATCTGTTTCATCACATTATAGGGGACACCAGTTACGGCGATGGACGCCATAATAAATTCTTTCGTTCTCAATATGGTTGTACGCGCATGCTGCTACATGCTCAGACATTAGCGCTCACTCATCCTGTTACTGGCGAACCGTTAATATTGGAAGCGGGTTTTGACGACCAATGGACCCGTATTTTAGAAGAGTTTTCTTGGATGGATGCTGCTAAGATTTAACTAATATCAGTTTTAAACTGTATGTCGAAGTGCTCAAACCTAAGATTATTATATTTATGGGTAGTGAGTTAATGAACTATCTTCAAAACTCTGAAGTGCTGCCAAAGTTTAAAGAAATTATGGGTGAGATTGTAGAAGACAGACAAATTGTGAACCGCCCCGGGATTGTCGGAGACTCAATTTTCTGAGAGAATACGACAATGAAAACACGAAACTATACCCCTGAAATGAAAGAGCGAGCCG
>NZ_JMKP01000070.1 GCF_000685805.1 Psychrobacter phenylpyruvicus DSM 7000 = NBRC 102152
ATTGTGTTGTCATGTTAGTGTCCACGATTATTTGTTCGTGGACACTATCTCGCATTTTTTAATAGAAAAAAAGATGGGATGGTCGGATGCTTACGTCTTATCTTTCGTTAAAGTCAAAACACTCTGAGTGCGAGTGCCATAATTTGGCATTTCAGGAGTATCAATACATATAGAGGAAAGCGCTTGCTCGAGCGCAGGAGGCATACCGGTATCGGGCAGCTGCTCATCAGGGGCTTGTAGCGATTTTATGCCCATGCACTCCAGAAAGAGCAATAAGCTCATCTTTAACACGATTGGCGTCTTGCTCTTTGGTTGAGGCGCGAAGATAAGCTCTAATAAACATAAACATTCAAATAGTCTGTTATAAGTGGTTCTATTATAGTGTTCTATTTTAGGTGGTTTATTGATATTTTATGAGGTGCTTTTAGGTAGTTTCCCTAGGGTATGCTTATACTGTACCACTGGGTAAACTTGAGCACCCATTGACCTTCATCACGACTTGATTGTTAAATCCATCTATTTAGATATTATAGCTATGGGCAAAGTAAGTATGCTCACCCACCCATTTAATCAAGTGATCCCCTTTACCAAGGAGGTTCTCAGCACCAATCTCATCTAATATAATAGTAGATTCAGTAGATTTCTGAACTTTCATAGCAATACGAGAAGGTATATTTGAGCGTAATGTACCCACTAAGGTTGCAGCGTCAGGTCTTTGTGTGCTAAGAATTAAGTGGATACCTGCAGCTCTAGCTTTTTGGGCTAATCTAGTCAGCAGAGCTTCAACATCTTTATTTACTGCTAATAAGTCAGCTAATTCATCAACTAAGACAATCCTATAAGGTAGCTTTTTATTCTCTCTCAATCTTATCCAATTATCTACCCCAAGCTCACTCATGAGATTATAGCGGTTTTCCATTTCAGCTACTGTTTCTTTTAAAAAGCTTAACATCTCTTTTGGGTTATCTATTATCTTTTTGCTATAAAGATTTTGCTCATTCTCAAACTGCTTATAATCGACTTTCTTAGGATCGAGAATAGCTACTTCGATTTTGCTATTGTCATCATTTAGAGTAAATAAGCTCTGTAAAATAGCTCGAGTTGTAACTGATTTTCCTGAACCTGTAGTTCCTGCAACTAATAAATGTGGAGCTGAAGTTAAATCATTAAATATTGCTTCACCGTCTTCACTAACACCAATACAGATTGGCAAGATAAAACTCTGATTATTATTAAACTTGCGGAGTGCACTTTCAAAATCATCCTTATTTAGGTTTATCCAATCAGAACTATCTCTTAAAACTTTTAGTTGATAGCTAAAAGACTTTCCGTAATTCTGAGATATAATTAGATTCGATGCACTAACTCCTAAAGCAGAGCAAAGAGCTGGATGCTTCTTAGATAGTTCAAGAAATTTTAGGAGTTCAATCTCGTAAATATCATAACGCACACCACGGGAAATAAAATTTATAAACTTAAATGGGATGTTGAGAGTTTCAAAAGCCTTTTCCAGCTCCTGGATATCTATCTTTTTACTATTTTCTGACACTACTTGAGAACTACTAGTTTTAACTTTTTGTGATGTGATATTCTTTGCTGCTAAGTTCGCTAACTCCTGTAAAAATAGTTGTCTAGCTTCTAAGTCTGATTCCTTAAATTGCTTGCATTTCTCCCAGTGTTCCCATAACTCAGTAGCACCCACATGCCATAATTGTTGTATATACTGATATAAATCATCTTTTGTTACAGGTTTATTGTGTAATCTAAACAGGCTCTCACTTAAAACTGCTAACCATAAGTATGAGTTATCTTGAAAACAAGTTTTAAAAGAAAGTATTTCATAACCCTTAGTACTTGGGGTCATTCTCAATTTTTCTTTATTTTCATTAAGACCTTTAGCAAAACAATAACCTATACACAGTGTCGCCCAATTATGATGATTTTCTAATTCTGGTAGTGCTCCTAAATGTTCTAGATCCTGACGTATTTCTCTGGCCTGTTGACTGGAGAATATTCGTTTATCTTCCATAAGACTTTGATATAGTTCGCTATTCCATAAACTATCATTATCAATTTGATACATTATTAATTCCTTAGCTCAAAATATTCATTTTCTTTAATTTCTGAACGTGCACCACCTGTTGACAAAGCTTTTGCACTTATCAAATATGTCTTATTTATATAAGGTTTTAACTTTTGGACTACATCAGGTGTGACTTCACTATTCTGTGATAACAAAATCACTTGTTGTTTTAAAGAAATCCAGTGGTCAAATATTCCTTCTCTATGTTCTATGTCTAACCGAGCCAAGGGCGTATCAATAACTAGAGGAACTACATAGTGAGTTACTTCAGCCATTGCAGAAATAAGAGACATCATTAAAATTTGAATTTGTCCTGCTGACAAATCTACATTCATTTGCTCATTATTACTTCCAAATAAAGACATTTGACCAGACTTATCAATATCAATTCTACTTATTCGATTTCCATGTGCGATTTTACGATTGATTTCGGTAGCTACATTAGCCACTTCAGCTGTTTTATTACTCATTAAACGTATGATTAATTCATCAATCATATCTTGTGTAGTTTTGGCTCTTTGCGCTTTTTGCTGTTTTGGATTGGAATCACTTATTTTCTGGGTTAATCTTTCAATTTCCTGTTCGATTGAATTTTTTGAACTTTTTTCACGGTCTAGATTACTTTGCGCTATTGACAAGCTTTGTACTGTTTTTTCAGTCTCATCTTGTACTTCTTTTAAACGTTCAATTCTTTCATCATTGCCATTTTCTTTAATATCATCAAGTTGTCGACGTAACTTATCTCGATTAACTCTACTCTGCTCCATTCTTAATATAAGTTCAGAAACTGATGACTCACTGACTCTACTATTTAAATTTTCATATTCTGCAACAATATTTGAATGTGCAGTTTGGGATAGATAGTTATGTGTTATTTCTTCAGCACATTTATCAGGTAAAGGATAATATAATAACTCCCAGCATTCTTGAACGGCTTCTTTCATCAATTCATCATTCAAAATTCCTTCAGCAGAGCGTCCTAAAACCTCTCTGACCTTATCGCTTTTAACAAACTGTTGCCAGAATATTTCGACTTTTCCTTCGACCTGCTCTTTGCCAGCTTCATGGTCCAGACGATTTTTCTCATACTCCAACTTTGTTATTAACTTATCAAGTTCTAAACGTGGCAAGAAAGATAAAGGCATAGCTTCTACAGCTGATTTAACTGAAAGTTGAAAAGAATTTAAATCATCTTGAACATGCTGTAATTTCGCTAAAATATCTTGACTAGATTGAATATCTGACCCAGAACCCAATATTCTCATTATCTGATCAGACTCGATTTGCAGTTTGTCTCTTTTAGTCTGACTACTTTCAACTTGCGCTTTATATTCATCAATTTTTATTTGGATAATTGCTAATCTGTTATCCAAATCAGTTAATTGAGCTTGTACTTTAGTTGGTGCAATTTCTCTAATATGAACCGCCCCGGGATTGTCGGAGACTCAATTTTCTGAGAGAATACGACAATGAAAACACGAAACTATACCCCTGAAATGAAAGAGCGAGCCGT
>NZ_JMKP01000071.1 GCF_000685805.1 Psychrobacter phenylpyruvicus DSM 7000 = NBRC 102152
TTTTAAGGCTTCGTTAAAGTCAAAGTTTTGCATGGTGTCATTCCTTGTTTTTTACATAGTTTAGGGGAATGACACAGAATTTTGAACACTACCTTTTTATAGTCTTGTGCCAGTTCAGTACACTTAACCATTTCCTCTCCTTCACCTAATATTAACAATATACTATTGTCAATATACTGGGACCCGATAAACCATCTAATCATTTCAAAAGTCTTTTTACTACGAGTAATCCTACCCGAATATATAAATACTTTAGTTTCTGATTCATAACTATCATTTAAATTAACCGGAAGATTTAATTCCATTAACAATTTATGCTTATCATGTTGAGAAAGTTTAAAGTATCTATCTGTATTAACTCCATTATGTACAAAAGTTATGTTTCCTTTTCGTATAAACAAACTGGAGGATTCTATCAAATAGTCTTTCACACTTTCAGAACACCCCACAATCTTATCGAAAGAAGAAATCCAATATACAGTATGGTGTAATAATCCATAACATAAACCTTTAATATTACCATATACGGATCTGTAATCTTTAATAAATAAACTATGTGCAGTAGAGATTCTTCTCTTACATTTTCTTAAGAAGCATGCAGAAAGTAAATCGGGATAAAAACCATGTGAATGAATAATATCCGCATCCTTAACTAGATTAGATAAATATAAAATTTTCTTTAAAAAACCTCTAGTGTTAGCTAATGTATATAGTTTGGTAATTCCCAAACTTAAGAATTCTGTAGAGTATTGTATGTCATTACTTCTGATACTAACAATCGAAATATCTATTCCTGGCCTATTTGATAGCTCATTAACTAAGTTTAACACTACATTGACTGGTCCACAGTTTACCAATCTCGGAACAATGAAGACAATTCTCATAACAAGATGCTCAAAACAACCATTATCATAATTAAACTTCCTTAGACTGATTTTAGTTTATATTTTGGATTAAATTTACCCACATATCTATTATTCTTTCAGGTTGGTATTGCTTTGATTTTTTCACACTTTTTTTAGATATCTCAATTCTCCTGGGCTGGTTAAGCATCAGACTGTTGAGCTCTGAAGCAAAGGTTGTAATATCTCCTGGCGGTACTAAAATACTCCCCGTGTTTTCAAGAATCTCAGAGGGACCAGTATTACAGTCAAAGCTTACGACAGGAAGACCGAAAGATAAAGCTTCAAGTAAAACCATCGGAAAACCTTCATACCTAGAACTCATGCATAATATATTAGCTATTTTATAATAGTAGCTTATATCATTAGTATTACCTACAATACTTACGGAGGCCTCTAAATTATGAGTTTGAATAAAAGATAGTAAATCTTTCCGATTCTCGCCATCTCCCACAATAATCAATTGCCAATCGTTTTGTCCCTTTGAAATTATTGACCATATTTGTAATAAGTAATCAAATCCTTTTTGCTTAGTTAACCTTCCGACAGCTAAGGCAATTTTATTTTCAGATTTGTCATAGTATTGAGGTTTGTATGGACTTGGATTTGGAATAGTGACAATTTGGTTATTGTGTAAAGTGTTTTTTTTCCAGAGTCCTTCATCTCGCTCTGTTAAGGTTACAATGGCATCACAATAAATAGCTGCCAATTGACGAGCCAATCTCCTTCCATATTTACCTAAATCTACTGTAAAATTAAAATGTTCCCAACAAATATGACGTATATTTAAGTTTATAGTTGCAGGAAGCGTGAAAAGAGTAGCCATACTTTCGATTACGATAAGTATGTCAATGTCCTCTGCAATTAGCATTTTTCTTATACTTGATATTAGAAACGGGGTACGATATATTAATTTTCCAGGCTTTTTAAGTAAAGTTACAGTCTTAATACTGCTATCTAATGGAAAAAAGGGCTCACTACCTCCTGAAATACTGGCAAAAACAATATTATAGCCTTTACTAGCAAGCCCGTTAGCAATAATAGAACCCACCCTTTCCGTTCCCCCTGGATTACTTAAATTGCCTGTCATAAAGCATATATTTCTCATGATTAACCTTATTATGGATGAATAAGTGGTATGTTGAACTTTTTCTGTACTAAATCATAAAAACTTTTATATTCTTCATAAAGTTTGTAATTATAGATATATACTGTTCTTACTCGGTTAAAACTGGATAAATTTATTAGCGCTCCACTAATGAAACTGAATACCTCTATAAAGATTTCATCATTTAACTCTAGATAATTTATTATATAGTCTTCAAAGATCAAGGGCGTTTCTATTATTTGAAAATCTCCATTTGGGAAAGTTTTTTCTCTGGGATGTGGGAAGTAATGAGTGACCCCTAATTTATCCAGAATAGAAGCAATATATTTATCACTAAACTTATCGCTTAGAGGTTGGCCTAAGTATATCTTAATAGTTTTATTACTGGACTTAAGTTTTTTGGACCCTGTGTCATCGAAAAGTTCCAAGTACTTAGTATTATCTACTATATTAGGCATATCAAAATAAATAGTATAATGTAACTTCGATAAACTTCTTACATGCTCAGTATAAATATTTAGACCTAATAAACCTCTACATATTCTTTTATAAATATTTATATTTTCGTTTTTGAAATATATACTATTACTAAATATGTTAGCAGTACCGTCATCAAAGGTAAAAACTTGAGCTTTTGAGTTGAATGATATTATGTATTGGAAGTAGCTTTCATTTATACTTGCAATATAAATTTTGTCATAACCGATTAACATTCTATTTTTCTTTAGGTTCTTCAATAACTTAAATATTCCCTTCAAGCCACGCTCTGGTACATGATAAATACTTCCAGAACATAAACTGCTAATCCTATTATAATAATATCTATATTTATCATTATCCGATAGGACTAATAAAAGAAGTTTAAAATCTTCATGAGGATATATTCTAATGATTCTTTCTGCTATTAGCATTTGTAGAGGAGTGGCACACATTAATAGGTTTTTACTCATATCAGATCTTTTATTCTCGTGGTGGTTGGAATTTTTAAAAAAGCCTAACATTATACTTTAGTTCCAATATCTATTGTAGCGTTACGTTAATAACTAATAATTACTCCACAATAGTAGTTTAAACTGCTATAAAAATTTTTCTTAAATGCACAATTATGAAAGCCAATAATTAATGTTACTTATACTTATCTAATCAGTATTCAAGGGAAATTTATTATTCGTAGTAAAAAATTTAAGAATTGCGTGGTTATGATTAATTCTGAATTATGGTTTTTGTAGGTCAAAGTAAAGCAGCAATACTCTATTTTACATCCTCAATATTAGAATATATAAATGTATTAGAGTTTTAATAAAAACGCTACAAAGTACCCTGTAATTAATTAACTTAAAGTAAGTGAAGAGGTTAAGCTTTTCTTAACTCAGTGAACCGCCCCGACTATATCGGAGAGTTGATTGCTTGAGTCAGGCAGCTTTGTCTGACTCATTAAGGCTATCATAGTATCGTCTCTCAAACTCAA
>NZ_JMKP01000072.1 GCF_000685805.1 Psychrobacter phenylpyruvicus DSM 7000 = NBRC 102152
GGCTCGCTCTTTCATTTCAGGGGTATAGTTTCGTGTTTTCATTGTCGTATTCTCTCAGAAAATTGAGTCTCCGACAATCCCGGGGCGGTTCAGTTATGACATTCTAGTTATTGATGAGTGCAGTACTGTTTCAAACAAAGATATGAAACAAATCTTGGATAAAGTTGAAACTAAACTGTTAGTTTTAGTTGGTGACACCTTTCAAATAGAATCAATTAGATTTGGGAATTGGTTTAGTATTATTAGAGATTTTGTTGACGATGATTCAGTTCTACAGTTGGAAACACCATATCGAACAAATAATGAGAACTTATTAACTGTGTGGAATAGAGTTAGGGAGTTAGATGAGGCGATATTAGAACTAATTGTAAAGCATGGATATTCTGTTCCACTTGATAATTCAATCCTTAATACACCTAATGATGATGAAATTATATTATGTCTAAATTATGACGGTATATATGGTATTAATAATTTGAATAAGTTTTTACAAGGTATCAATCAGAACCAACCAGTTTATTGGGGTGTGAATACATACAAAATTGATGACCCTATTTTATTTAATGAAGTGGAGCGCTTTTCACCACTTATTCATAATAATATGAAAGGAAGGATAGTTAATGTTGAAAAATTATATGATGAAATATATTTTTCTATAGCTTTAGATGTAGCCATTAATGAAATTGAAGCGATAGGTTATGATTTCGAACTATTACCTAGCCAAGAAAATGGCAATTCAGTTATAAAGTTTAAAGTAAGTAAACATCCAGGCTCAGATGAGGATGGGGATTATTCTGATGCTATAGTCCCATTCCAAATAGCTTACGCAGTTTCAATTCATAAAGCACAAGGTCTTGAGTACAAGTCAGTTAAGATTGTTATAACCAATGACGTTGAAGATATGATTACTCATAATATTTTTTATACTGCTATTACAAGAGCTCGAGAAGATTTGAAAATTTATTGGACACCTGAAACCGAAAAGTCCGTATTCGATAGCTTTACCAAAAAAAATTTTTCTAAGGATGTGAAATTTTTAAAAAGTCTTAAAGACTCAACTTAGATATCAATCTTAATATTCTTTGTAAATACTTATAATAGTTGACTTGTAAAAATACGAGTTAATAGTTGGTGCTACTTCAATGAAATACTATATCAGAATAGATATATACAAAGGTATTTATGCATCTTGTTAGTGATACAAACAGAAGGATAAATTAGTTAAAGACAGGGTTGGTATTGATTCAAAGCTTAAGACAATAATCGAAGAAATTATTTATTAAGGTCTTTTAATAAAGGTAAGTCAGCTAATTCATCCTTCTCAAAGTCAATAATTGTAATAGGAAGTTCAGTAAGTAATTCAGTTATCTGCTTTATTTCTGGATCGGATGTATAAACCTGCTTAATACCGTTAGCAACTGCCATACCTAAAATTTGTATATCAACTTTGACAACCTGCCTTTGCGTCCTATTTATTTCCTTGAAAAATTCACTATCTAATAAGTCTCGGAAAATATCAGCACTCACACGAGCACACTTCTGGTCAAAATCAAGGATCTGCATAAATGGATTTGTTTTAGTCAAAAAATCTGTGCGTTTATAATTGTTATCTTTCACGAGGAACTCTGCTAAAACAGGTGTTGGAAGTGCCAAAGTGATGTTATTGCGTTCGAAGTATTGACTATATACACGGTATATCTGTTTATCGTCTAATAGCTTGATTAGAAAATTATTATCCACCATTATTATCATCAATGGCGTTCCTCAAGCCAAACCGATATAGGATCATCAAGTGCTTGCCAGCCACTATCGCCTTGTTCGATAAATGCGGTCATCCAAGCTTTACCCGTTGTCTTGTTATCAATAATCTCGTAACTAGTGGCCTTAAAGTCGACTAAATTAATGTCATACTTATTTTTGATTTTATATTTAGCGATACCTGTAAACTTAATTAGAGTATCAAAGCACCATAATGACTCAAGATGTTGAGCTAGGCTTAAAGACATTTCTTTTGAAACAGCAATAGATAGGTAGATGTTATTGGCTAATAATATTGTAAAGTGATCAGTGTCATCTTTACCATGAGCAGGCTTTATCAGCTTACCAATTAAAGTTTCATTCTGTTTGAAGGTGTTGGTAATAGGTTTGCAGTAATCAATCTGATGGATAAGCTCCATATCTTTATCATTGACAGCCGTTCTACTCGCTAAAATTGAAGCTTTAATCTCTTTATTGGTTTTTGAATAGCCACGCAAAACCTTATTGATATCTTCCAAAGCAGGAGCTTGCCGAGTAATATTTGAATTCAGTTTATCGAGTTTTTCATCATAATACTCAGGCTCTGTACTTACTTTGAGTACAGCAGAACCAGGATAAATAGCCTCAAAAAACAGAAAGTCATCATCTAATAGTTTGCAAAAGTCATTTAACAGACGACCAATATCGCCAGCTTTAATACGGTCTAAGTTGATACCGGATAGTTTTAGGACGAATTTAGGTTTATCAGTCATATCGCCCTCCTGTTAATCGGTGAGTGTAGTCAGCAGATGATGTAAGATGTCATACTAGTAGTTAAGTATATAGAACTAGTTTAGCAAGCTTTGATACCTTTTAGGTAAGTTATTGAAATTTAGAGTTGAGATTTATTTAATAAACAAAAAGATGAATATAACTGTATTAAATAGAAATTAATGTTTGTGAATCAATAAAACGAGACTTTCCTAAACTTTGTGTAACTGCTTATAATCCATAGTAAAGGAGAATAAGCAATGACAAAACAAACAGAACTAAAAAAACTAGCCGAAC
>NZ_JMKP01000073.1 GCF_000685805.1 Psychrobacter phenylpyruvicus DSM 7000 = NBRC 102152
AGACTACAGCGTAGTGGCTGAGATCACTGACTCTGCTGGCAATAGTTCAGGTCCAAGTGAAACAGTTGCCTTCACCGTTGATGCGACTGTACCAGACGCTCCAACGGTTAATCCAATTGAAACCAATGACGCCACACCAGTCATTACAGGTACAGCGACCGTGGGTGAGGGTGAGACCTTAACGGTGACGTTGGGCGGTGCAACTTATACCGTTACCCCAGATGCTGATGGTAATTGGAGTGTAAATACAGAAACAGCCACCCCAATCTCAGGCACATTCACGTCATTACCAGTGGGAACTTATGATGTTAAAGCAACTGTAACAGACCTAGCAGGTAACGTTACAAATGATAGTTCAACTAATGAATTGACTATAACGCCACCTTCCGCAGTTATTAGTAGTGTGACAAATGCCGACCTTTTAGAATCAGGTGCTTCTCAGACCGCATTTACTATCAATTTAACGCCGAATACGAATTCGCCTACTACCGCCCAGTTTAGTATAGGTGCTGGTACTGCTAGTTCTTCAGACTATAGCAACTTTACTTTTTCAAATGGAGTTACTTTCAATAGTGCTACGGGATTATTAAATATTCCAAAAGGAGTAAGTAGCTTTACTATTTCTACTATACCAACTGAAGACCGTACTACAGAGGGTCAAGAGACAATAGTCGCTAATATTGGCGGGACTAGTTATACGTCGACTATATCTGACACTTCTGTATCACAAGCTAGTATTACTGTAACAGGTCCCGATGTAACAAATTTCAATGGTGCTCAATTGCCAGCAGTTCAGGAAAAAGATTCGACTGCTGCAGGAGTATTAACTTATACAGTGACTCTTGATAAAGCTCCGGAAGTAGACACAATTGTAAAAATTACACTTTCTGGTATAGCAACACCTGGTGGTCAACTAGGTGCCGACTATGTAGTCAATGGTATTACCAACTACACTGGTTATGCCAACAATGTGGTAACGGTGACTATACCTAAAGGGCAGACTCAAGCGGTATTCCATGTTGACCCACTACTTGAACAATCAAGTCAAACTTTTACCGCTGAGCCTAATGAAAGTGTAATTGCTACGATTAACTCGAGTAGTAATATTGCTGTTAGTACGACTCAAGGATCAGCTACTGGGGTTATTATTGATAGCAATCCAACTGCGATGAGAAATATCACAGGTGATATGAGTTTACTAGTTGGACCAGTTGTAGGTGGTTTAGATAATCCTCTTTTAAATGGGGCATCTGAGACAGTTGAAAATGGTGGTCTAGTGACTACAAATTATGATGACCAGGTATTTATGGGTTATTATCAGAATGGAGTAGACAGTGGCGGTGCCGGTAACATTTCAGCATTACTTGTGGCGGGTGGTGCAGGACGAATTACAGATGGCAATAGTAACATTACAACTATTGATTTAGCAGATGGAAATGACACGCTTAAAATTCGCGATACGCAAGATGCATTAACAAGGGTGTACTTAGGAGAGGGTGATGATAAATATATTGTAGGTAATAATTTATATTCAGGCTATTCTTTCGGTGAATCTGGTAATGATATATTTAATGTAACCAATACTATCGGCAATGGACATCAATTATATGCAGGTTCAGGTAGCGATACTATTACAGCGGGTACGATTAATGGTTTAGTTGATCTAGGTAGTGGTAACACTATGCCTGATGCTTATTTGAAAACTTATAACAATAGCTCTCTAAGTCTAGGTAATGATAGTAATGTTGATTTAGTAACTGATGTAAATACTGTTACCGTTAGAACTGGGAATATATCGGGAACGATATTAGGTGGTGAAGGTATTGACAACATTACTGTTAAGTTAGGAAATATTGATGGAGGGACTCTATCCTTAGGTAGTAATAATGACAGTATTAATATTCTAGAAGGTTATATCCAAGGTGGTTCTTCTATTGATATGGGAGATGGTAATGACACTTTAGTAGCTCTAGGTATTAATAATAGTTCTAGTATAAATATGGGGGCAGGTAATGATACCGTAACTTTGACTGCAACTAATAATAATGGCTTCGGTAGTGGATTTGGATCTGCTACTTTAGATATGGGGGCAGGTGATGATACGGTTATCTTTGCTGGTTCTAGTATGGATGGAACGATAAATGGTGGAGTTGGTAATGATACCTTTAATTTTACAGGATCAAATCAGAATCTTAACGGTATTAAGCAATTTGAAACTATTAACCTCGGTAATAAGAGTAACGAATTAAATATTAGTTTTGAGGATGTTTTAAACGCAAATAATAAAGCAGTATTTATTAATGGAGGATCTACGGATACTGTTGATTTAGGTGGAAATGGAACTATACCTGGAGGAGCGGGAGATCAAGCAGGAATTAGATATATTGATAATAATGCACTCTTTAATGCTAATGATACTTTTTGGGTTAAAGGGACGTCTACTCAAGTTGGTTATGATATGTATGTATACCAGGGTAGTTCTAATGCACCAAATAATGAAGGGTATACAGTCTATATAGATACCAATATTGGTACAGTTATTTAAACCTTCTTAATTGATAGAAACTTTTATAAATAGCTTTAGCTAGACTTTCTACCCAATTGTTTCTACAGATTATAGCTATAAAAAAACGCCCTCACCGTGATGTATGCTGAAAAAACCGTAGACAAAAACTTGGTAAACTAAAGAAGACAAATAGGAGTTTACCATGACTAAGAAAGTTAAGAGATACAGTGA
>NZ_JMKP01000074.1 GCF_000685805.1 Psychrobacter phenylpyruvicus DSM 7000 = NBRC 102152
GCTGAATTACAGCATCAATTAGAGCTAGAACAGTTAAAAAACAAGCACTTAGAAGAGTCGCTGCAAAAACAAGAATTAGTCAATAGGGATTACCGACAACAAATTACACATTATCAACGCCAGATTGAGCAATTAAATGACAATTTGAGCAAAGCTAATATGAGTATACAGGAGCTTGCACAAAACAGATTGATTAGCATGGATCCTAAGAAGCCAACAGAAGATGAACAACAGTCAGGCAACACAGACGATAATGTAACTAAGACTGAAACGGTCCATCCTGCTCAGGAAGTAAATACTACTGAACCAATACCTCATAAAGTAAAAAAGTGGCGCTGGTGGTAACTATTGGGCCTATTTAAGAGCATGCCGTGGAGGGCCAGCAGAAGTGCTATTATTTAAATTAATAGCAACAAAAAGCATTAGGTAAAGATAAACAACATCTACTTTATTAACAGCTAAATGATATACAATGTAATGCTAACAACATTACATAAGGTTATTGCTATGAGTCAAAGTAATTTTAATATGCGCCTTGATGACGATTTAAAGGCAAGTGCTTACTCCGTTATTGAGCAATATGGGTTAACACCAACTCAAGCGGTGCGTATGTTTTTAAATGAGATTGCGCATACCAAAACCATACCCCTATCTCTTAGTTGGGCAAGTTGCACCCCTAATGCTGAAACAGCTAAAGCAATTATTGAAGGCCGTGAAGACTACGAAACAGGTAAGCTTACTGGCTACCATGCAGATGAGTTAACTGATGTATTGGTTGAAAGTGAGAATGGCTAGAAAAGTATATCCCACTAAACAGCTTAAAAGAGATGCTAAAAAACACCATCTTGAACTATTAACACCTGCATGGGCGGAAGTACTTAATTGTTTAGTCAAAGACCAACCCTTGCCAGAAAAGTATAAAGATCATGCTCTGACGGGCAATTGGTCGAGTTGTCGAGATTGCCATATCAAGCCTGATTTAGTGTTGATCTATGAAATCCGAGGCAATGACGTGCTATTGCATAGATTAGGTAGCCATAGCGAACTTTTTTAGACTAGGATCTACGGTTGCTGGATTACCATTTTTTTTGAGCTATGCTGAAGAAACCGTACAAATAAACTTGGTAAACTAAGCGTATTAATCGGAGTTTATCATGGTCAAGAAAATTAGAACTTATAGTGAAGAATTCAAAGCCGAAGCCGTCAAGAAGATATCAGACAACAACGGCAATATTTCAGCGACCGCAAAGCAGCTTAAACCTTATCGAACTGTAACAACAAAGCTAATCAAGGCAAACTTGCAGGAACAGATCAATACGATCCTGATCTTATGACGGCTCTCCAAGAAATAAAGCAGCTCAAGCGACAACTTAAAGTTGCCGAAGAGGAGCGAGAGATCCTAAAAAAGGCCACGGCGTACTTTGCAAATGAGGAGCGTTAAAAAACAGTCTGGGAGACTGTTTTAGCGACGCAAGGCGAAGGGCTCTGCCCGAAGTGACAGTTATTCAGGTACGCCTTTATCAAAGATAACCAGCACTTCTTTAGCATCACCACTATGTGCCGTGTGCTAAGTGTTAAGCCATCAAGTTATTACGACTGGCTGAGTCGTGATATCAGTGACCAACAGATACATCGTAATCAGTCTGAGCTACTGGTTAGGGCTGCTCACAGTGAAACTCGTGAGCGCTATGGTGTTGAGCGACTGCATGCAAAGCTCATAGAGCAAGGCCATGATATTAGTTTGTACATGGTCAGACGTATCAAAGAAGAACATGGTATCAAGTGTCGTCGCCACAAACGCTTTAAAGTCACTACAGACTCAAACCATAATAAAATGGTTTATCCAAACGTGTTGAATCAGCAGTTTGATGCTAAGCGTCCTAATGAGTCTTGGGTCAGTGATATCACCTATATCTGGACAAATGAGGGTTGGCTGTACTTAGCAGGGGTTAAAGACTTATACACTAAAGAGCTGGTTGGCTATGCCATTAACAAACGTATGACCGCTGATCTAGTATGCCGTGCATTGAACATGGCCATCAAGAACAAACGGCCCAGCAAAGAGCTAATAGTTCACTCTGACAGAGGCAGTCAGTACTGTAGCCATGCCTACCACAAGATTATCAAACAACATCAGTTTACAGGCTCGATGAGTGGTAAGGGTAACTGCTTTGATAACGCTCCGATAGAAAGCTTCTGGGGCGTGTTGAAGAATGAGCTGGTATATCACCAAGACTATAAAACAAGGTTTGTAGCGATTAGCGATATTATTGGCTATATTGAGCTGTACTACAACCAAACGAGGATTCAAAAGAGTTTAGGCTATAAATCGCCAAGACAGGTGTGGTTTGATTATTATCGTCAAGCTGCGTAACTAAAATCTCCCAAGTTTATGTCTACGGATTTGACGGCAGGGGTCATTAGGGGAATGACACAGAATTTTGAACACTACCGTTAATAAGTAAGCTGATTTTCATTGCTTTTTTCTTTTGTATCTTAGAAAAAAACCCTATTTTTATTTTTAATATTTTTAATATATTTTTAGACACGATGTAACCCTTGATACACGGTCGTTTCATCGTCTATATGACTACGTTTTCCTTCTCATATGACTACGTTTCCCTACCATTATGACTACGTTTCCCTACCATT
>NZ_JMKP01000075.1 GCF_000685805.1 Psychrobacter phenylpyruvicus DSM 7000 = NBRC 102152
ACGTGCTAAGACGCCTGCCTACTCAAGAGGATCTGGATGAGTTGTTAGCTCATCGCTGGGTGCCACCGCAATAGGGGGTTGGTCGGATGCTTACCATTGTTACTTCTAGCATCAATCATTACTATATCAATTACCGGTTGCCAAAGCACTACTATAAATAATAACTCTAACTCAAAACCAGATGGAATGCGTCAAGTAAATAACACTAAATGGGATAAGTCAGGAAGTACATTTAACATCCTTGATGATAGTGGTTTACAGAATAATCAAAGTAGAGTGGTTTTCTTTCAACGTAGCGATATTAGTAGTGACAATCTTAAAGCTGTTAATGACTTTACCCGAAGTGTGGTGGTTGGAATCAATAACCAATTTCAAATCTCCTTACAGCCTAATCATTTTTCCGAAGTTATGGTTTGTTCAGGACAGGTCAACTTAAGTGTAGAATCAACGGGTTACGATACCAATAAATTGGCCAATGTTAGCGTTCAAAGTAATTTACAACCCAAACATACCTATTATTACTCAGTCACTGCTGCAGTCGATAATGAATTACCCACTATAAAAGCTGTTGATGCTGAGAAAGCTATAAAGCTTTTGCAAGGTTTGAATACCCAAACCCATCAAATAAGTAGAGTCACAGCCGATAACTGCTATCCTTCAGCAGTTAACAATAAATCCAATCAAACTAAACCTGCTGCTTCACCAGAAGTACAAGTAAATGCTCCCCTCACCTTAGACGTCTTTTTCGACTTCGATAGCTTTCAGCTTAAAGATTCTGCGCATCCAAAATTAAAGGCTGTTACTGAGTATATGCGAAAATATCCTAATACTACGGTTTTATTAGAAAGTCATACCGACAATAAGGGTGCCGCTAGTTATAACTTGAATCTATCGAATAAGCGCGGCAATTCAGTTAAAAATGCTTTAACGAATCAGTTTGGAATTGATTCGCAGAGAATAATCACTAAAACTCATGGAGATTTACAACCCGTTGACACTAATGATACAGAACAAGGACGTCAAAATAATAGACGGGTGGTTGCGACCATTAAACCTTAGTAAATTCAAACTTAAATACATTGTATTTGACCTTCAAACTACTTCATCACTCAATTGAAACTTACTCAACTATACAATTTAAATCGATAACTACTACTAGTTTAAAATTTAAATATCAGGAAAAAATAAATGAAAACAGTAATCCTAAAAGTAAACAACGCTACTCAAACTATTGCAGAACATACCATCGTAACTAAAGATGGCAAGCCAACCGTTATTAAAGCGGCACAAAATGTTAACTATGAGCTTTTTGATCAATCCATTGGTCGTGCGCCTAATCATATCGTGACCAAACGTGTGGGTAATGACTTACATGTATCAATGGAGGATGAAGGAGAAGCCAGTGATTTGATCATAGAAGGCTTCTACAATGATCCGAATAGCGCATTAATTGGTGTGGCTGAAAACGGTGAATACTACTATTACATACCAGACACAGGTGAGGTAGCTGATTTCGTTACACAGTTACAAGTTGGTGATGTTGAAGGACAAGCACTTGGTGGTGATAGCCAAGTGGCACCTTGGTGGATAGGGGCTACTGAAGGTAGCTTTAACGCTCTACCTTGGTTAGTCGGTCTGGCTGGTGTAGGTATTGTTGGAGCAGCTTTAAGTGGTGGCTCTAGCTCTAGCAAGGGCCCCGTAAGAGATACCACAGCGCCAGATGCACCTACCGCGACTGTAAGTTCAGATGGTACTACAGTTACCGGTAAAACTGAGCCAGGTGCTACTGTTGAAATTAAAGACATAAATGGCCAGGTAATTGGCACAGCTATTGCTGATAACAAGGGTGACTATACAGTTAAGCTTGACACCCCATTAATTAATGGTGAGACGATCACTGCAGAGGCGACTGATAAAACAGGTAACACTTCAGAGCCAACAAGTGCTAAAGCACCAGACAACTCTGATAATACGGCCCCAAGCAAGCCGACCTTAACGCCAAGCACAGATGATGGTTCAATAAAAGTAGATTTACCAACCGATGCCAAAGCGGGCGATACCGTTACCGTTGAGGGTACCAATGAAGCGGGTGAGCCTGTTGAAGCGACATTAACCAAGCAGCCAGATGGCACTTGGAAGTCAGATAATGAGGCGTTTGTACCAAGCACAGATGCCACAAATCCAAATAGCACTACCATTCCAGAAGCTGCTATTAAAGATGGCACTTCGGTGAGTGCTGAAGCCAAAGATCCTTCAGGCAATACCAATGGTCCAGTAACCACGACTGCAGGTAATGATGCAGACAATACGGCACCAGCAGCACCGACAACTGCACCAGATATGACTGCTGCAACAGATACGGGCACGAGTGATACAGACAACTTAACCTCAGACACTACGCCTGA
>NZ_JMKP01000076.1 GCF_000685805.1 Psychrobacter phenylpyruvicus DSM 7000 = NBRC 102152
CGACTTTAAATCCAGTAAAAGAGCCAAAATCGATTGATAAGATGAGAGTCGCCTAATTCATTAAATGGTGACAACTATGTTGACAAACACCGATACTTCACCACGATAGCCTACGCGAGGTTGAATATAAAAAACTTTACCACCATCTTCAAGTTTAATTGCTATGGCAGTAATGATACAAATAATAAGGGTAAATGGCAGAGAAGCGATGATAAGTAGGATATCAAAGCAGTATTTCAAAAAAATATAGTTAGGCGAGGGCTGTAACGACCCCAGCTCATTTTCATACATGTGGTTGATACGTACTCTCCCTGTTAGGGATTCACGAATATTACGATAATGGTAGACAGGGGTGCCTTGAAGTGTTTTATCGGTAATAAAACGTTCCCAATCATCAGTCAATTCTTCACTGTGTAAGTCCGTTACAATTCCATTAACTTCTTCATCAAGCTGAGGAGTTGATAGTGGCATCCAACTAACAGTTGGGATTTGCTCAGGTATTAGTTTAGCTCGCCCTACTGGAATATAAGCAAAATTGTAGTTTTCATATTTACGATTAATGATATCTATAAAAAATGCGTAAATCAAAAGTAATAAACTACTAAAGCAGTAATAATATAAGGAATAAGATGTACCTGAGAACTTAACTATGAATAATATTAGTAAAAACCAAAAGATAATAACGGGAACGATATAGGTACTGGAGGTAATACCTGGAAATCGCTGGATACTGTTTAACGTTATAAGGGTGGTACAAACTAATAAAGTGCTCAAAACAAGGTTGACATATCCACCTGTATAGAATATTTGATTTATAACGTCTAAACCTGAGCCTATAAAAGGTAAAAAAGTACAGAGGGCTAATCCGAGAATTAATTGAACAGGCAGAAACCGCATTTTTTGACCTTTCTTCAAAGATAAATAGTTAAATTTTAGGTGGATTAATATTTTAAATAGTACTGGATGTTTTTTAATTCTAATAATGAGCAAATGAAGCTTAATGCGATTTCATATCTCTTAATTTAGAGTAGATGACAACTAATAGATTGCTCGGAAGTAATCTTGGTATGGAACGAGCAAAATAAACTAAAAGAGCGTGAGGAACAGGTTGATAGTTCAAACTCCTTTTCAATTTGAATAATTGCCACTCGCTTTCAATATATATTCTACCTCTTCTTCTGCCGATCATGTCATCTCCAGCTCTCACTACAACTAAGATGTCTTGTAAGTTAGCGGCTTTGTATCCTGCAGCTAAAATACGTATCCAAAGATTATAGTCCTCCATGTACATATGATGTTGGTAGCCACCTACTGATTGAACTACAGACTTTTTATAAGCTACAGCTACATGGTTAAATGGACTTCTGTAATAAGAGTATTTAAGTATATCTTGAAAAGATTCAGGCACAATTCTCGTTGCAATTGGATTGTTAGTGGTAATATCAATTTCTTGGATAGAGCCACTAAATATATCAATATCAGGGTTTTTTGTAATAAATTCTATTTGTTTAGAGAATCTATCAGGTAAACAAATATCATCAGAATCCATTCTAAATACCCATTCATTTGTACAATATTCTAATCCTATATTTAGAGCTTTACCTAATCCGAGATTTTCTTCTAGTGGCACTCTTTTAATCAATAAAGGTAATTTTGATGACCATAGATCAAGGATCTTATATAGCTCTTCTGTAAGTTCACCATCTTCAACTATAATGATTTCATTTGGCTTACTTATCTGATTGTCCCATATACTTGATAATGCTTCGTCCAAATATAAAGGCTTCTCATTTATGTATACAGATAAAAGAACAGAGAAATCCATTAGTAACTACCTTTATAAATTAATAAGTACTCATCAGCCATTCTTTTTGAAGATATATAATAATGACTAAGTTCTGATTCAGATGTATTTAAAAGTAATTTATCATGTGTATGGATTAAAGCTGCTTTGCTAGGAAGTAGCTTTACAATTTCTCTATGCGAAGGTATATCCGAAAGTATAGCTTTACAGCCACATGATATAGCTTCTAGAACACTCATGGGAAACCCTTCGAAATCTGACAATGATAGAAGGTAGTCTGAAACTTGATAATAAGGTATGATATTGTCGATAAAACCTTTGAATATTATGTTTTTATAGAGGGCGTTCAAAACTCTGTGTCAACTAAATTAAAGACGCATCACCGAATCTAATCGACCAGGGAAATAGATAGACAGCTGCATCATCGTCTGTC
>NZ_JMKP01000077.1 GCF_000685805.1 Psychrobacter phenylpyruvicus DSM 7000 = NBRC 102152
GAGTTTGAGAGACGATACTATGATAGCCTTAATGAGTCAGACAAAGCTGCCTGACTCAAGCAATCCACTCTCCGATATAGTCGGGGCGGTTCATTTGTCACACTTTCAAAGTCATTAGCAGTATGACCGACCTGTACCCCTACATTATTGATACTTTGACCTTGCTTTCCAGTACCTATGCTCATACTACCGCCTAGGTTACGCTGATCATTGGTGGCGGTGTTGATAATATCTTTGGTGGTTAAAGTGTCTGTGGTAAAGTTAAGGGTGCCACTGCCTTGATTGCCCTCACTATCGGTTTGGATGTTGGCCATAATACCGCCAATGTTGGTGGTATCGCCTGCTTTGAAGGATTGCTTGTTACCTCTATCAATGATACCGCTTTGTTCGGCTGCGGTAATGCTTTGTGCGTTGCCGTTTGCTTTGTTGGCGCCTAGGCTGCCCCAATAATTCCTTTTTTAGACTTTTAATTAATAAGTGCCTGCTTAAATTCAATCGCCGCTTGTTTAATTTCTTCTTTGTCCATTTTAAATTGAATCATTTTACTTCCATTTGGTTGAAGTGAACTTTGCACACGCACAATTCTTGATTTATAAAATCCGACAAAAAATGCAACGATTATAATCAGTAGAAACAACCACATACTAGCCATCCGTGGTATGACTCCAACCTTCTGCTTCAATTTCTTTCACTACTTCGCTGTAAAGCTCTGGTAACTTCCGATTTTTATAGTATGGTGATTCCCACATTTCTTCTGCAGTTAGTCCCCCTTTTAAACTAGTTATTATACGGTAATATGGGTCTTGTACTTCTGGCCACGATAGCTCATCACCTAACACTCGACCAACATAACTCATCATATAACCCATAAAGTCAAATAGCTCATTAATATCACCTCTTATAGCCAAACGATAAATAGGCTCAAATGCTTCTAAGACTGGCTTCACTGTTCGTGTCTCAATCTCTATGCAACGTAATATATCTTCTTCAGTCCAATCAGGATGTCGTATTAATGCACCCTTTTCAATTTTTTCTCTTGACTTCCACTCTATAAGTGCCTGCTTAAATTCAATCGCTGCTTGTTTAATTTCTTTTTTGTCCATTTTAAATTGAATCATTTTACTTTACCTTTATGATGTCATTGGTTTCTACTGGTTCTTGCCATAGTTTACGGTTAGGTACTATGGTTTGGGTGGCATTACCTACATTGGTCAAACCAGTAGCGTTAGTCGTAGTTGCTATGGATGATTGATACACTCTTGGTGCTTCACCTGCTTTGGGTTGCATGACAAATACTTTAAAGCTGTTAGCCTGACTACCTTCGGGTAGCCCTAAGATATCATTGGCTCTATCAGGGTGGGCTTTGACCAAATCATATTGAGCTTGATCTATCCAATAACCTGTGTTTGGACTAGGTGTATCATAGTCACCACCTAACTTAACAAGCTTATACAGTTTTGTATTTTGATTAGCTACTTGTACTACTGGTACCGGTTTTCCTGATTCAATATATTCTTTTAAAGCTCTATCAGGATTAGGGTGTCCACTCTCCACGATATCCTCCATCATAATATTTTTTACAGATTGTGGCACATCATTTTCTGAAATACCATGAGTCTGAAAGTCCTGTGTTGTTGTGTGTTTTGGGGCTACATATGGCTCATCGCCCATTGCTACATGAGGAGGGTTATCAATATTGAATTTAATCGCATCAGCTCTAGCTTAATTTGTTGCATTAGATATTCTTGGCTTAGGTTTCAATAGTAAATTTCCACTACCAGCGAATCCGGTAGAAACTCCTACAACTAACTTCGTTTTTCCAGCGGTATTTTTATCTACACCTATCGCATCTAAAGCCGCAGAAGGCACCTGATCAGATTGTTTTTTACCATAATTACTCCTTCCAGTTGCAACATTATCAGAGCCTTCTATTATAAGTGCACCACCTACTGTACAACCTACAACTGATGTGCAAAGTGTCATACCACCAAAAACCTTGAACCGCCCCGGGATTGTCGGAGACTCAATTTTCTGAGAGAATACGACAATGAAAACACGAAACTATACCCCTGAAATGAAAGAGCGAGCC
>NZ_JMKP01000078.1 GCF_000685805.1 Psychrobacter phenylpyruvicus DSM 7000 = NBRC 102152
TGAGTTTGAGAGACGATACTATGATAGCCTTAATGAGTCAGACAAAGCTGCCTGACTCAAGCAATCCACTCTCCGATATAGTCGGGGCGGTTCAGCTTTTATTTAGCAAGCGAGTAAGATTAACCTAGTAAAATGCTTATCAGCTCAATAAATTAAAATTTAATCCTACTTATCCTAATAATAATCAGATACCCTGTTTGCTAAACAGTAAGCTTTTTGAGTCGAGAGTAATGAATGCCAAAATTTGATCGAGAATCTTTTAACCTTCCTTTTCATCAAAGAGGTAAGGTAAGCTTGCAAAGTCTTTTTTGGATAGTTGGTATTATCGTAGGGCTTCTGACCATTTTACAGATTATCTTTTCGATGCCTGATATAACCCGTAAAATAAATCTACCAGAAAGCTCTGATAAGGCTGCAGAGGGCAATAAAGCGGTAGAAGAGACCTCTAAACCGTCAGCACTGAACAGCCCCTCAACTAAAGTGGGTAAATATGTGGCTTATGACAATGGCATAGCGGTCGATAAAGCAATGGGAATTGTCTGGATGCGATGTAGTCTAGGTCAAGAGTGGAATGGGAGTGGTTGTGAGGGCAGCGCAAAAGCCTATAGTCTAGAAGAAGCGCAACAAGCTATCGAGCAACTGAACAAAGTAAGCTATGTTGGGCTTTATGAATGGAGATTACCTAATATCGAGGAGTTGCATTCTTTAATTGATTGTAGTGATGGCTATGATGGCAGTTATTCCATTCCTGTCGGTACAAGTAATAATTCTGGTAGCAAGAAAACAGTAGCAGTAGACTGTGCTGGCGGGTCCAAAACACCTGCTATTAATGAAAAGGTATTTCCAAATACGCAATGGGCGATATGGCGAGGCTACCGATCAACTACGTTAAATGAAGAAGGTGAGCCGTTAGCAGTCTACTTTAATGACGGTAAGATTAAGGCCAAACAAAAAGCGCATTATATCCGTCCAGTCAGAAACTTAAACCCATAAAAAAACCAGCCACCAAATGGCTGGTTTTTTGTTTTGTTTTTAACGCGTTTACTCTCTTAATTGAGAGCAGACGTTGGTTGACTCTTTAATCATCCCATTCAGGCGTATAATCAGGATGCTCGATCATACGACCATTTGAACGTGCCAACTTATTGATGGCTTCAATATCTTCCTTATCCAGCTGTACCTTTAACGCATCAAGGTTACTTTGTAGGTGAGATGGGGTACTGGTTTTTGGAATGGCAATACGGTTTTGGTCAGATAAAATCCAAGCCAACGATACCTGGGCTCGATTAATATTATGTTTGTCAGCAATGGCTTTAATAGTGTCATTATCAAAGACATCACCGCGTGCTAACGGCGAGTAAGCAGTTAGCGGAATGTGATGGTTGTACAAGAACGTTTGCAGGGTATGTTGACGAATAAAGGGGTGAAATTCGACTTGGTTCGTTGCAATAGGCACATCGCTATATTTTTGAGCTTCTAACAGCAGATTAATATTGAAGTTAGATACCCCAATGTTTCTAGTTAATCCTTGATGCTGCATCTCTGCCAAAGCAGGCATGGTCTCTGATAGTGGGACACGTGCATCTGGCCAGTGCAGTAATAATAAATCTACATACTCAACGTCCAATTTATCTAGTGAGTCATGCACCGACTTCACTAAATTATCAGGCTCAAAGCGCATGTCATCTGGGAAAATCTTGGTAGTTAAGAAAAAGCGGTCACGAGCTACGCCCGACTTCTTAATGCCTGCTCCCACTTGAGTCTCATTATGATAGGCTTGGGCCGTATCAATATGCTCATAGCCCATTTGTAGGGCTTGGCTAACCACCTCAATACAGTCATCATCTGTTGATTGCCAAGTTCCCAATCCTAAAGCAGGTATTTGAGCTTGTCCAACGGTTCGTGTTTGATAGTTTTTTAGGTTATTCATAATTATTTCATCACCAGTTTATATTAGTTTTGCAGTTATTGATTAGAATTGCTCTTTAGCCCCCTGTGTCAGGATAGTTGTCACCCCTAACAATCAAGTAAAAGGGGGTAACAAGGAACAAAGATGTCCAGATACAGTGAAGAGAGAAAACAAG
>NZ_JMKP01000079.1 GCF_000685805.1 Psychrobacter phenylpyruvicus DSM 7000 = NBRC 102152
TCTGGCTAACAATAGTTCGGATAATGAATCGTTTTATCAACCCAATTCTATCTTAATTTTATGATAATTTGGTCTAGACATTGGGGAGCACCTTATTCCTTAAAAAACTCTTCTAGTAATATATGGATCTTTTATCTAATACTATTCTTTAAAGTTTCAGTCAAATAAATACAAGACTTTAGTCGTCTTCTATTTCATGATCGCCGTATTCGTATAGCTCATTTAAAAACGTATCAAGACTTGAAGATAAATAATGAACATTTGACATATCTGGTTTATTGCCATCTGCTTCAAACTCATGATCCCAAAAATATATTTTTCCTAACTCTTTTCCTGATAAACCTACTAGGATTAAGTTACCACCTGGATCTCTAGCTATAGGAAATAAGTTATTAGGGACCCTATCCCTAAACATATCAAATGTATAGGATAAATTATAATAGTATTCTTTTAATCCTATACCTAAAAAATAACTTATGCTAGAAGCATCTGTTTTATCATGAAATACAAAAGTTTCTGGATATACCTTACCCCCATTATATTTCATTAAAAAAGATCTAAACTCTTGAGGTAAATTAATAGAGTACTGCTTTTCAAAAGCTTCTATTTCAGAATTAGTTAATTGTCCAAAACCCGTGATATTCGTTTTCATATTTGATCCTATATCAGTAATAAAAATAGCTCTGCACACGACAAAAAAAACAAAAAAGTCTGTTAAAGCAAAGGCATAATAGTGATTTTTAAGACGAATCAGACCATGCCAAACTTTAACAGACTTAGTGAAACTTTAACCCAAAACCTGAGTATGAACAAGGCAAGAATCACATGTTTGAGCCTAATGATAATAGCCCTGATTACTGCTCAAAGCAGTAATCTTAAAAAAAATAGCAAGACACCTCCCTAAGGGTGGCAAGACCGACAGCCACTATCGCAGACTACAGCGATTTTTTGCCGAAGCGAGGATAGACTACGATCAATTAGCTTTAATGATATATCGACTATTTGGGCTAGGCAAAGTCACCTTAACCATTGACCGCACCAACTGGAAATGGGGTAAAAGTAACCTCAACATCTTTATGCTAGGGGTGGTATATAAAGGGATAGCCATCCCCTTATACTGGCAAATGCTAGATAAGCTAGGTAATACAAACCATCTTGAACGCTGTGAACTTATTGAGCGGTTTATCAAACAATTTGGCAAAGATAACCTTGAGATGATAGTAGCGGACAGAGAGTTTGTTGGCGAAAAATGGTTTAACTGGCTCACCAATAATCACATACCCTTTGCCATACGGATTAAGAAGAACAGTAAAGTTAAGAATCATCATGGCAAGTTGGTACAGATTAAAGAGTTATTGCGCCATGTTAGCCATCAAGAAACATATCGACATGGGCGAATACTGACTGTCGATGGTTGTTTGGTTCGAGTATTTGCCAAGCGTGATAAAGACTATGGTTTAGTGATTGTCGCAACCAATCAACTAGAAACAGTGGATGCGATGACAAGCTATGCTAAGCGTTGGGAGATTGAGACTTTATTTGCTTGTTTAAAGGGGCGTGGCTTTAATCTTGAAGATACCCACTTAACCCATCTTGATCGGGTCAGTAAATTAGTCGCAGTGAACGCCTTAGCATTTTGTTGGGCTTATCATGTCGGTATTTATAAAGACAAAGATAAGCCGTTAAAACGCAAGTTGAAGTCAAACGCTCGACCTCAAGCCAGTTTGTTTGTGCTTGGCCTGGATGTGTTGATTGAGGGCCTGCGCTTGGTGTTTTTTAACAATGATAAGACTGTACTTCGACAGTTAGTTAGCTTTTTAACCCCTAAACCTATGAAAATTGGGTGGGGATAATTTTTTTGTCGTGTGCAGAGATTAAGAACATAATTTATTAAATATATTTGGCTCAATATGAATTAATGGATATTGCTTAAAAAAAGCAGATAGCTTTTTGGAGCCCATCCCGAAATCTGTGTAACTGCAATTTAGATTAAATGCTTACTAACACGCTCATCGAACATAATCATAAAGCGATTAAGAGCAGACGTC
>NZ_JMKP01000080.1 GCF_000685805.1 Psychrobacter phenylpyruvicus DSM 7000 = NBRC 102152
ATTACCCCGTAACCATCATTTAGCTGTTAGCCAAAATGATATTACTCGCGTGACTGTAGTGTGTCCTGAAATGGATGCCCTTGACCGTAAAAATATGAACAGCTATGCCCAAGAAATGCACAATAAAATCGAACAGTTAGCAGGTAAACCCATTCAAACCTTGTATATCGGAGAAGACCATGACTATCCTCTTCCCCGTTATGCCGTACCAACGCAATCTGAATTTTACATGTTGCGTTGGGGCTGGAGTTCGCCTTTACTAGATGGAGTAACCTTACAAGGCATTCCTCTATATAAAATCCCATATACCCAACCTGATCACCCTTGTTATGATAATGTGTGGTCATGGTATCGACAGGCTGAAGCGTTATATCGTTTGTGGCTTGGTTCTCAACCAGTAAGTGAAGCCTTTGCCTTAGAGCAAATGCAAAATCCCAATTCTGAGCATAGCAAAATAGGTCGAGAATTGTGCCGTATCATTGAACAAAGCACAGGTGTACCCACCTATTATTTTTTAATGAATTACCGTGATTGGACAAAGGCAGAAGATATGGAACAAAAATGTCCACTGACAGGGCAGGATTGGCTATTGCCTGCCAATACCTATCACTATATTGATTTTAAATGCGATGAGAGTCGTTTGGTGAGTGAGTTGAGTCAAAATTGGTCGGATGAAAGCGAGGACTGACCGAATGAAAAAATTATTTGTGGTAAGCTCATAAAGCCTATCAAGCATAGAGATAAAAATAATACCCAAACTATCTGTAACCAACCGTGAATCGTCTCGATATTTTCGGAGAGTGTTTTACTGGAATCAGGCACAGGACAAGTTTATTTTCAGTATACCCAAAGGGAACCAAATAAAAAGCCCCTTAGACCTATTAATAGACTACCTAGAACAGACCGTTATAAGAAAACCGCCTATAACAGACTATTCTAGGTAGTCAGTTTTTCTCGCTATCTTGAGAAATCATAGTCTTCTTCGCTTCCATCTAAATACTCGCGTATAGGGCGTTTTTTGCTAAATTTAGAGGCGTCTTTCTTAATCTCACCGACTATAAAGTCGCTGTATGCTGACCAGCTCTTTCCAGCGTCGCCTTTGGCAAGACTACTATATGTACTTATAAACTCTTTATGCCGACTAATACGCCACAATTGCTTATCAGTCAATCCATCAATCATGAACATATCTGATGTATTAGGGTCACGTTGGTTATTCTCTGTCTTTTTGGGTTTCTCTTTAACAACAAACTTAAACCCAATAATTTTGCGTCCTCTTTTCACTTGATCGTAGCTTGTCTGAATATCTGTTTTCTCGTTAATCTCTTTAACTGCAACGTCTAGCACCCTATTTTTAAAATCATACATTCTTTGGTATTCATTATTCTCAACTCCCAATTGTTCCCTAAACTGTTGTAGCTCAAACACAGGTGTTTTTTTCGCTGTCTTCCATTGCACTAGCAGTTCGTACAACCGCACCGAATAGGCACTATTCATGTGAGCCGTTTGTTCTAGCAGGTATTGCGTAAAAAATTGCTCATATCCATCTATACGTGTGACTTCTTTAACTACGTCATAAGTTAATATCACCTCAATACTAGCTTCATCATCAAGATATTTGACACGCTGAACCCAACGAGATTTAACCATCTTGTCATCGTCATCAAGAAATGAGAAACGGCGATCAAATAAGCTCTTTTCAGCTTTTAGTATAGCTTCGTATGCAGACTGTCTTGATACCCCAAAGGCTTCAGCGTATCTTGATGCTGATATGGTCAGCGGTTTGTCAGTGCTTAACCCCTTCCCTGTTTCCCTTGCATCAACAATAGCCAATTGCATAATGCGAACTTCAGTAAGCGATAGGTTTTGTGTGACAGTATTTAAACGGTTAGTTTTTACAACAAGATTAGACATATTCACGTCCATATTATAAATAATAAGACGACATTAATATATTCTGCGTTAAAACGCAACTATTATAAATTGCGTCTATTGTCAGGTAAACGTCGTCTTATTGTCAGGTAAACGTCGTCTTATTG
>NZ_JMKP01000081.1 GCF_000685805.1 Psychrobacter phenylpyruvicus DSM 7000 = NBRC 102152
GTTCTCGCCATGGCTTGAGTTTCCCTATATTTTGTTGATATATAGGATTAAAATAAGGCTTTACTGTATTTTTCAAATTAGGGACACGCCCTAGCGTTAAAATCTAAATCAAAATGACGACTATTAGAATTTTCAGAAAGTTTCATAAACCCAATACCTTGGTCCAAAGTAATTGAAGTACAAGAGTCGTCTGACCATGTGATTTTAAGGTAGCGACGATGGTTTACTACTCGATTTTCTTTAGGAATATTTTTATAAGGATAAACTAAAACATTAGGTTTTAATCCTAAGTCTCTGTACAAAGCAGTAATCACTTTTTCTTGGATATTAGAGTTTTGCCAGTTGTGATCCACTTGTCTTGGTGTCCGTTCGTTTGTGGCTTCTTCAATTTTCAAGGTGAAATCAGGGTTACTCCACTGCGTGCCATAAATAGATTTAAGAGCATAGACTATTGAGCAATGGTCATGCTATTAAAACTGCAGATATTAATTTTGTTAAATGCAACATATATTTTATGAAAAGTCATTATGAGTAGTTTTTTAGAGTCAAACTTAAAGAAACTGCTGTGTTCTTATGACTGTCAAAAGTTTAAGAAACTTTCTTACCTAAGGTCTCAAGAAGACAGTAGAGATTTTTTGGATAAGAATGCCTGTGGCTTATTTACACACCCTTCAGTGGGCGAAGATATTAATAAATATGTGGTTATTCAAGACCATAAAATTCAGTTTACTACTGTAGATCTTGCATAAGCCAAAAAGATACGTAAACAACTTTTGAGTCTTATGTTACAAGAATAGGGATGTACAATAAACTTAATGTATAAGGAAAGAATGATAACTGCATAAGCAACAGCCACGCTTAGGCTTAAAAAGCCAGACAACCTAAGCTGTCTGGCTTTTCAGTGTTAAGAAAGAGTAATTACCTATCAATCAAAAAAGCCCTTAAATTTGAATTTAAAGGCCTTCTAAAAGTAAAGACTATATATAACAAATAGCTAAGATCAACAGAGTCTATTTATCTGCCACGCTAAATACCTTATTACCCAAATCAACAATAAACTGTCTTACTGAGTCAGGTAAGTTAGATAATGGGTTTTCACTAACATCCAGACGCTCTAATTGTTTTAAATTAGTGAGACTGTCAGGTAAGCTTTCTAGGCTATTACTATAAAGTATAAGCTCTTTAAGCTGCTTTAAATTACCGATTGAGTGGGGAATAGCTTCTAATTCAGAGCCACGCACGTCAAGAGTTTGTAATTTTGATAGATTACCGATACTCACAGGTAAAGTTTTCAGGTCTCTATTGGCATATGTTTTCATAGTCTCTAGATTGGTAAGATGGGCAATGGAATCAGGAAGATGTTCGATACTGGTGCCAGTAATTTTTAAGTTTTTTAGCGAAGTAAGGTTGCCAATCTCATCCGGTAATTTCTGTAAAGTTTTTGAATAAATGTTAAGTGACTTAAGGTTTTTAAGCTCACATAATACTTTTGGAAACTCAACGTATCCGCATCTAAGAAAAACTAACTCTTCTAAATTATCTAATTGAGCAATCTCATCTGGCAATTCACTAAAACCAATTAGTCTAAGATACTTTAAGTTTTTCAAATTACCGATAGCAGCGGGTAAAGGCTTTGTAGATTCCTTTAAAGCACTTAAGACTGATTTGCCGTCTATGAGCTCATGGGTTATTGACCTACCAAATCCTAAATCCAATCTTTCAAGTTGACGTAAAGATTGTGGGTCTCGAGGGACAATACTGTCCTCACTGCTATGGATACTATGGTTATCTACCCAGTCCCAAATCTCTAGCATCCAATCTTCTACTTTTGTATCAGAAGGAGAGGTAGTAGGGGAGTTTGCAGTATCTGCAAAAGAAGTGGTTTTATCGATGGAATTATTCATGTGATCTCCTTATAATACTCCCGGAAAACTAGACCAAAAAATTGTAGCAAATAAGATAGAATA
>NZ_JMKP01000082.1 GCF_000685805.1 Psychrobacter phenylpyruvicus DSM 7000 = NBRC 102152
TTTTCTTTTAAATAAAAAACTTGGTAACCCGCCTCTTCAGTTTGAATTGCTAATAAAGTGTTGAGAGTGGGGTATAATATCATAATATAAAAGGGAAAAACGCCCCAATTGGGACGTTTTTTATAAATATATATTCACATTTACCAATTATTGCTTTTCTGCTCCAAAGGTACCTTGGAATGTGGTCCCTGTGCCAGCAACAGTTCCTTTGCCACCTTCAACTGAAGCATCTTGGTAAATACCCCCTAAGAAATTAGCATCATCACCATAGAATCCTCCAGCTGTATCGATGCCATTTATATTGCCAGCAAAAGTGTTGCCTAAGATGTCTGCTTCTATGGCAATCTTGCCAGTTGGGTTGTACTTTAAGTTACCGTCAAAGGCAAGCTCACCTGACACAGTACTATTTACAAAGTCCACATCGAAGTTTGACGTGCCATCAACTGGTGCAGTATTAGCATTATCATCTAAATGAATATTTTCAATATACGTCGCAACACCTGTGTAGTTAGCTTGACCGTCATTAACTTGCTTCAAAGCATCAATATCGGCTTGGTCTGTAGCATAACCTTGTACATACACATTAGTAGCTCGAGAAACATCGCCTGCTAATGAATCAAAGTTACCGTAAACATGGCCTACTTGCATCTGCTCATCAAAGTTCTGATACACAGAGCTGTACTTATAGGTTGGGTTGAATCCATCTTTCCCAGCATCTACAACTACTTCACCTGAGCTTTTAAGATTAACTCTAATTGGTTTTAACACACTCGCCGGTTGAACCATGTCTGCACGGATTAACCCTTGATCGAAACTCTTGAAGTTATCGCCTTGACCATTGTCTACAGGGATTTCAGCGCCACTCTCGATGGTAGTCTCAGTAAAGTCTGATTTATCATTGCGAATTGCTACATAACCCACTGCGTTTTCTAATTGGCCTTGACCAAATGGAAGGGTTCTCTCCTTACTACTCAATGTGGTTGACTGGAATCCGGTTAATTCTTTCTTAACAGGTACTGGACCTGCATTTGGATCAAACTTACTAGCTCCGTAAGTTCCTTTGCCATGAGTGTCTTGATATATGCCACCTAATAATTTAGCATCTTCACCGTAGAAACCACCACTTGTGGTTAAATCATTTGCCTGCCCTGAAAAACTGTTCCCAGAGATATTAGCTTTAATGATTTTGTCATTGGTTTCATAGAATTTAAGTATTCCATCAACCTTTTTATCAACAAAGTTAACATCAAACTCAGACTCACCTATTTCTAAGGCACCATTATCAATAATATCTTCTTTACTGTTTCCAATGTAGCTGGCTACCCCTTCATATTTGACAGTTCCATCATTGATTCCTTCATCAATGTTGTATTGACCTAGCTGTTCCATATAAGACATATCTGAAAGGTTTGTCGCATTACCCATCACATAAGTGCTAGATAACGTTGACTTTCTTACAAGGTTCGCAGGACCTTTTATGTCACCATAAACGTGACCTATCTGCATCTGATTATCGAAGTTGTTATAAACAGAAGTGTAGTTAACCTTATTACTTATAAGTTTGTTCGGGCTAACTTTTTCAGTTTTATACCCATCGGTTCTCATAAACCCATTAGTCAAATCTACATCATCACCCTCCTTCAAGGTAGCGTCTATTGGATTATGAATAACGGGTATCAAGATAAAGGTTTTGCCAGCATCATCAGCATTCAATGTAAGACTATCGTAGTAATCAGTAGAATTATTGGATATTCCACTGTCTTTTCCACCTACAAAACTACTCTGAATTGCAGAAATTATTGAATCAGGAGCCGCATCTGGATTAACAGGTTCTGGCGTTGGCTCTGGCGTAGGCGTAGGCGTTGGAGTCGGTGTTGGAGTCGGTGTTGGAGTCGGTGTTGGAGTCGGTGTTGGAGTCGGTGTTGGAGTCGGTGTTGGAGTCGGTGTTGGAGTCGG
>NZ_JMKP01000083.1 GCF_000685805.1 Psychrobacter phenylpyruvicus DSM 7000 = NBRC 102152
TCCATTGAAAGCAACTTCTGTATTAAGCTCCTTCGACAAGTATCTATAAAACTCTTTTAAGATTGTTATGTCATCAAAGCTTGAATATCCACTAATGAAAGTTTTGTGGTTATCACCAGTATTGTTGTAATCACATCTATTATCTACTACGTCAATGGCTATCATTTTGTCTTCAATAGAAGCATTATCAAGTAGATCCCAAAATACGTCTTGACTAACAAGCGTTATCATATTTTTAAAATACTTATTAAACTCCGCTGAGATACGTTCTTCTGAGCAATAATCTTCAGTGCTAAACTCAAATAAATTCATTTTTATCTATTCCATGTATTGTATAACTCAATTAATTTTCTCTTACTGGCAGTTTTAGTATTCTTCCTAATATCTTTTAGCTCTTCAATAATATGGGTTCTACCATCATGAGTAAACACTCTAGCATCGATATTGGCATCGACACCAACTCCTGCGGTTTGTTGATCAGGGAACTTATGTGGCATTAATAAAAAATGAGCTTATATATCGACGTAATTGTAAGACTCAATTTGTGGCTATCAATAGTATCAAGCAATATGTTGAATGAGATTATAATCAGGTAAGGCCAAGTCCTTTTATTAGTTCAGTTCAAGTATAACTTAACTTTAATTATCAGTTATTGGTTAAGAAATCTCTTTGTTCTTTAGAAATTAATTTAGATAAATAAAGGTCATGTAACAAGTCATTCTTATCACTAGTATCAATTTGTCTGATTATTTCTTTAAAATAGCTTGAATTGATTACCTGTGATAGTCCTTTATTTAATACTTTAGATAAATCTTTAGTAAACTCAAAGTCGCTACAGAGTACATACAAGACAAAATCCACTATAAAATTTTCAACTTCGTTAAAGCCACTTTCAAAGTTATAAGATACGTAACCTAAAGCCTCTTCATAAGTTAAATTAACTTTGGGCTTATTTGCTAAACATAAGAAAAAATCATCTAAGACATTAATTCTAAAATCAAGATAGCTAACTTTAGTCACAGCTTAACTCCTCTATATTATTTTTGTAGCTTAATTTTATTTCGATCTAAAACAGTTTGACTGATAATGATTGTTTTTGCATTACTGTGCTTATCCAGTAGCTTAATTTTAGCTTCTAAAATAGAGACTTTATGCTAGCCTTGACCATTTATACAAAATGAGTGTTCTTCAGTTGTTTTAAAGATTAGTCTAAATCAATAAAAAAGCTACGATAATTTTTATCGTAGCTTCAAATGGTAATCAAACTGAAGTTAGGTACTTATAAACAATTAACTAAAAATCTTGCTCAAAGCTTACTTTTATTTTAGGTATACACACAACTTTAGTCTTCTTCAATTTCATGCTCGCCGTATTCATGTAGTCCATTTAAAAACCTATCAAGACTCGAAGATAAATAACGAATAAGGGCCGGTTTTTATCAACTATCTTTCATTGACCTAAGTTTTTACTATTCTCTGCTCAGTTCCGACAAAATGATGTGAGCATCTTCAAACCACTCTTTTTCACTGCTATAACCTTCTAACAATGGGTCAAAGTCTAAGTGATTTTCTTCAAAAATATTTTGAGATAAATTATTTTTCAATATGTACTCAATATGTATTCAATATCAGCAATTAAATTATGTAATATTCTCGAATTCTCTTTTGTAGCAAAATAAAGCAATACATCTTTAGGTTGAGCAAATTCTGACTGCCAATCTTGATAAAAATAACATTCCATGATGTACGTAAATGTTTTAAGCATTAGATACTCAGTAATTATGATGGAGGGTATGAAGTGATAAATACAAGTCCTTTAGGTACTGAAGGCTCTCCCCCTGTGTCAGGATAGTTGTCACCCCTAACAATCAAGTAAAAGGGGGTAACAAGGAACAAAGATGTCCAGATACAGTGAAGAGAGAAAACAAG
>NZ_JMKP01000084.1 GCF_000685805.1 Psychrobacter phenylpyruvicus DSM 7000 = NBRC 102152
TGAGTTTGAGAGACGATACTATGATAGCCTTAATGAGTCAGACAAAGCTGCCTGACTCAAGCAATCAACTCTCCGATATAGTCGGGGCGGTTCAAAGTATTATTGCAGCCAAGCAAAGCGCTATCATTGATAGAGGCAACAAACAATCTATTACGGCAGGTGATACCACTAACATTGGCGGTATTATGGCTAACATCCAAACCGATAGTGAGGGCAATCAAAGCAGTGGCACCCTTAACTTCACTACAGACACCCTGACCACCAAAGATATTATCAACACTGCCACCAATGACCAGCTTAACCTAGGCAGTAGTATAGGCGTAGGTACTGGAAAGCAAGGTCAAAGCATCAATAATGTAGGCCTACAGGTCGGTCATACTGCTCATGAATTTGAAAGTGTGACAAAAGCCACTGTCGGTGAGGGTGCTATCGTCACCAGTGATACGTCTACAGGACAAGACAGCTTAGCAGGTGTCAACCGAGATCCGTTTAATACCGAAATCATTATCAAAGATCAACAAACCGCAGGACTTGGTGTCGATGCCAATATCGATGCTAGAGTGTTTACTGGGGCGGGTCGGACGCAGATTGCTGATGAACAGAAAGATATTGGGGAGAATACTAAAACTGTCGGTAAGATCACTGCGTCATCGGGACTTCAAGCAGTAGCAACAGCAGGCAGTTTCGTCCAAGGTAAACAAAGTATCTCTCAAGCCATTAATAGTGCAAAAGTTCCAGCAAGAATGGCAGCTGTTATCGCTAATAATCCTAATGTGGGTGCGGTTATACAGGCTTATAAAGAAGGTGATTATGATGGTCTGCTTAAGAGTCAGGAAGCAATTCAAGTACTCGTTGATAGTACAGGTTTAAGTACCGATGTCATCATTACCACACTAACTCAAAAGCTACAAGCGAAAGGGGCGACTAATTCAGAAATCATAGCGATAGACAGTGCACTTGAAAATCGAGCTGACGTTATTAAAGTTGTGGGTCATGAAGTGAGTCATGATTATAGTGTTGAAGATGAATGGTTAGCTGATTTAGCAGGTATAGCGGCAGATCTAAACGTATCAGCTAGTATGGCTGCTAATCAAGATAATATAGATAAATACAGAGTGCATCTTGATGATGGTAAGGATGCAGTTACACAAGCTGAGAATAAAGGCCTGCTTGATGCAAATGATGAGAGATTGGCTAAGGCTATTGAGAAGGATTCAGGTAGCATTGATTATAAAACTTCATTAGCACAAGATGTTATTCATATTTCAAGATATTGGAATAGAGAAACTTTGGCTGAATATCAAGAAATTGATGAAAGACAAGCTCAATTTTATGCACAAGGTGGTGTGGATGCTATAAAAGAATATAAAGAGAGCATGGTAAATGCACCCCAAGATATGATTGATTTAGTAGAAGCTTTCAGACTAGATCCTATAGGAACTGCAATCAGCGTAGGTAAAGCTGTAGCAGCTATGCCTAAAGAATATTTTGAGCTTGTAGATGAAATTGCATTTGTTAATCAGTTTGGAAATTCTGATGAAGACTTTTATAAACTAGGCAAAGCAGAAATTACAGTGAGTATGGATATAGTCTCAGGATTTGTCTCTGCAGGTATTGCATTAGTAGTTAAGAAGGTTGGTACAAAAGTAGTTGGTATTGATTTAGATTTTTCTAATAAACGAAAAAATAATAACACAGATGACAATCAACTCAACACAAACAAAAACAAAAAACAGAATGATAAAGGTGTTGGCAATAAAGACTTAAAACCCGCTACTGAATATTGAACCGCCCCGGGATTGTCGGAGACTCAATTTTCTGAGAGAATACGACAATGAAAACACGAAACTATACCCCTGAAATGAAAGAGCGAGCCG
>NZ_JMKP01000085.1 GCF_000685805.1 Psychrobacter phenylpyruvicus DSM 7000 = NBRC 102152
CTGGCTAACAATAGTTCGGATAATGAATCGTTTTATCAACCCAATTCTATCTTAATTTTATGATAATTTGGTCTAGACATTGGGGAGTACGTTAATAAGATGGGCGGAGCAAAAACACCCGAAAAAGTAGAATATGAAAAAAGGCTTCGTCGTCGCCTTAAAATACTAAAAGAACAATTTGAACAAGGTAAAATTCATATCGCTGAAGGTATGAATGTAGAAAAGAGTCTTCTAGCAGTAAGGCAAGGGCCAGACGGTGAAATTGACTTAGATACTGTTGATGAATATGTTAGATCAATGGCTCTTGCTGTTACAGCAATGCATGACCGAGAAGAATTGAAAAAAGAAATTTCTTTAAGTGAAATACAAAATATATATTTTAATTTCATTGAAGATAATTTTGGACATTATTATCAGTTAATGATTGATAACAATCTTACCCCCCATGATGTAGGCAAAGTGTTAACTCAAAACCAAAAATCAGTAGAAGAGATTACTGAAAATCTTGGTGAATTCCTTAATGTTATAGATAGTTTATGGAAGGAATTGGGAGAAATCGCTCAAATTCATGTTGAAGATATGCACGGGAACATAAAAGGTGTATTTGGAGGCGATCTTTTCCCTTCACATGACGAAAACATAGCATCCACATGTGGGATTTATACAGATACCATTGTATTACCAGACCCATTTTTAAGGTCAAAGCATGTTTTTGAAAATTTCTCTAATAAAAGTCGAGTATATTACTTAGTTAAACATGCCATGAATATACTCCAATATAAGGAACTAGCCTGTGCTAATTTGGAAGTTCCTATAGTTGTAATTCTTCCAGATCAATCCAAAATGCAGGAAGAAGAAAGAGAGTTTTTTCAATTACTTGGCAAAGATGATTCAGTAATACATTCTAATAAACTATTTGGCAGAAAGTTTGAATCTTTTGACGAGCTAATTGAATTTGCTGAGGGTTTAGATACGATTGAAAGGGCAGTAGAACAAGTAAAAGATAAAAGTAGAGTTCTTTTTGATACTGATTGGAAAGGTGATTTATCTTCTCAAATTAAAAAAGCATTAGAACTTGAAAGTTATGCTCAATTCGTAGGCAATCCAGGTTTATTACTTGCCTCCCAAGCATTGGGAAGAATGAGTGTTAGTAATGAGCTTTTAATTAAATCAAGGAGGCTAAACGGTACACCTATTATAGATGCACCTACTTCTTGGCAGTATTTGACTTGGAAAATGGAATATGATTCTGAGAGAGCTGAGTCGAAAACTGGAAATCATGACTTACATATTGTTAGAGGTCTACAAGACCTAGCCACTAATGAAATGGAGTGGTTAGGAAATATTCCACCGGAGGCTCTTATTGATATCAGAAAGCAAGGTGCTATGGATGATATAAGATCTATGTTAGGAAATAGTATTGAAGATATAGTTAGATCAAATCCAGATAACTTTTATAGAAGTCGAGATCAAATATTTGACAACATAAATGATGCCTTTCATCAACATAGAAAAAATATTGAAGAGCTGAAATCCAAAAAATGGAAGTTTGCGGGAAAAGATATAGGTTCATGGATGGTAATGGGTACACTAGAAGTCGCTGCAGCAGTTACCGGAACACCTGCATGGGGGTTAGCAGCGAGGGCGTTCAAAACTCTGTGTCAACTAAATTAAAGACGCATCACCGAATCTAATCGACCAGGGAAATAGATAGACAGCTGCATCATCGTCTGTC
>NZ_JMKP01000086.1 GCF_000685805.1 Psychrobacter phenylpyruvicus DSM 7000 = NBRC 102152
CCCCCTGTGTCAGGATAGTTGTCACCCCTAACAATCAAGTAAAAGGGGGTAACAAGGAACAAAGATGTCCAGATACAGTGAAGAGAGAAAACAAGCTATATTAAGCAAGCTATCGCCGCCACATAACTTAAGTGTATCAGAAGTTGCAAGAAGTGAAGGCATAGGTGTACAAACCCTATATAATTGGCGTAATCAAGCTAGAGAACAAGGACAGCCCATGCCCGGCAATAAAAACACTCCCGATAACTGGTCAAATGAAGCAAAACTTGCCACCATCATAGAGGCCAGCGGCTTATCAGAGACCGAGCTTAGCGAATACTGCCGTAGTAAAGGCCTATATGTCGAACAAATCAAAGCATGGCGAGCCGGAGCCTTATCAGGATTCAATCAAAGCCAAAAGCAGAGCTTAGCAAGCAGACGACAACAACAAGCTGACCGTAAAAAGATTAAAAAACTAGAGCGTGAACTTAATCGCAAAGAGAAAGCTTTAGCCGAAACAGCTGCTTTACTGGTACTGAGAAAAAAGCTGGATGCGCTCTGGGAGACACAAAGCGAGGACGACTAACCTCACTGCCACAGCGCAAGCAATACATTACATGGATTCAAGAAGCTAATATTTCAGGGGCAAGGCTAAAGCAAGCATGTAACGAGGTCGGCATTAGTCTACGTACCTACAGGCGTTGGTATAAACAAGGTCAAATAGTTCATGACAAGCGTGCTGAAGCTGTGCGTCCTATGCCCAGAAATAAGCTGACTGATAATGAGACAGCAACTATTATTGCCGTCTGTAACGAACCCCGCTTTGCAAGCCTACCACCGACACAGATCGTACCCACTTTGCTCGACGAAGGTATCTATCATGCCTCAGAATCCACCTTTTACCGTGTACTTAAAGCCCATAATCAGCTAAACCACAGAGGACGTAGCCTAGCTCCTAAAGTCAGTAGTAAACCGGAATCATTTACCGCTACAGGGCCATGCCAAGTGTTCTGCTGGGACATCACATACCTGCCAAGTCCTGTACGCGGTCAGTTCTATTATCTTTATATGATTGAGGATGTGTATAGCCGTAAGATTGTGGGATGGGAAGTGTACGATCATGAGTCAGGTGAGCTTGCAGCACAGCTTCTACAGCGTACGTTAATTAAAGAGAAGTGTTTGCATTCAGGCTTAGTTCTACATTCTGATAATGGGGCACCGATGAAGGCGCAAACGATGCGAATGAAAGCTTATGAGCTTGGGGTGGTGACCTCTTATAGTAGACCTCGGGTAAGTAATGACAATCCATTTGCTGAGTCGCTGTTTAAAACGTGCAAGTACCGCCCGGATTGGCCCACAGATGGGTTTAATAGTCTTGATGAAGCGAGAGCTTGGGTGCTTAGGTTTGCTCATTGGTATAACATGGAGCATAAGCACAGTCAGCTTAGATTTGTGACCCCTAATGAGCGCCATATGGGGGAGGATAAAGTCATTCTAGCAAATCGTAAGCAGACGATAGAGAGTGCGAAAGCATTAAATCCTGCGCGCTGGGGTGGCCGAGAGGTGAGAGATTGTACACCTGTACCCCCAACGACTTTAAATCCAGTAAAAGAGCCAAAATCGATTGATAAGATGAGAGTCGCCTAATTCATTAAATGGTGACAACTATGTTGACAAACACCG
>NZ_JMKP01000087.1 GCF_000685805.1 Psychrobacter phenylpyruvicus DSM 7000 = NBRC 102152
TTTTAAGGCTTCGTTAAAGTCAAAGTTTTGCATGGTGTCATTCCTTGTTTTTTACATAGTTTAGGGGAATGACACAGAATTTTGAACACTACCTTAGCAGCTATGTTTGCGGGTCAACTCTTAGATGCGCCTAAATTGAAGGATATTCCTCAATCAATTCGTTCACTTGCTGATGAGTCTAATAAAGTTAAAAAGTCACCCGTAGGTATGCTGTTTAATGTGAGTAAAAAAAGTACTCAATAATAAAGCTTTGGCTAGGCTTTTAGCCTAGCATAATGCTTTAAAGAAAAAACTGTAAATAGAAATTAAACCTATCAAAATCATTTTTTTAGAGAAACCTAAAAACCTTCAAATTTTAAAGCAAAATAGTCACAACTCACTACATACTATATTCTACAACCACATGCTCGCCATCTGAAAACATACTATACTAAATTAAACCACCTCAAAACTCTTATATGTTATCCATAATGGGTATTAAGGGCCACCTTTAATAATTAGTGAGCTTGATACCTCAGCAATCTGACAAATTAACTTTTAAGCGTTCAAAACCTACTTACGTATAAACACTACATACCTATCTAATCGATTAAGCTGGATTGATACAACCAACGTTTTGGATTTTAATAAAAGCGAGTATATATTATGATAGTTTCATTAAACTTATTGATAGTAATGAGTTCACTTTAATAACGTGGTAAATTAATAGTGATAAATTAAAATTTTGCAGTATCAGAACCAAAGTATAACTGTTTGAATTTAGGAAAATACGAAGTTGAATTTAGGAAAATACGAAGTCTATCAAGGAGAATTGGATGCCTAGCAAGAATATAGCGTTAGTCTCGATGTTTATGATTTTTGAGTGCTTATGCTTCCACTAATTCCAATGCAACTACAACCAACAACCCCGCTACAACCACCTTTATTAATTCTAGTACAACTTCAACTAATAACCACACTGCAGATACAGCCAATGCGGTCAGTTCTGATAATGAGCTTGCAGACCAGTCAATTGAGGACTTAAAGCAGGGTATTGCTGATAAGCACCCTTTAAACTATTTTATTTTGGCCGCTAAGTTATTCAATGAAGGCAGTTTTGATGAGGCAGTGAAATGGTATTATGTTGGTCAAATCAGGTTTAGAGCTTACCTTGAAGCCAATCCAGATCTGGAGCAATCAGATGATCCTGCGCTGTTTTATGCCCTGCGGTATTCACTAGGTACTCCCATTAATCAGTACGCTGGCCAAAACGTTGATAATTGGGCCAGACTTATCGAAGAAGCCTATAAATGGCATAGCGATAACCCCAATGGTTTTACCCCAAAATCAAGCCATAAACAAATCTATCAAGAAATAGAATCTGGCATGTTGGAGCTTCGGGATTATGTTTTGGAAAACAAAGAAGAAATCCGCAGACAAAGAGCTGAGAATGGCTTAAACAATAGTCATTAGCTAGTTTTAATAGGGCTTTAAAAGTAGGGGGGCACAAGTAAAGTAGGCAATAGTTGAACGCTTTAGCTTGAACCGCCCCGGGATTGTCGGAGACTCAATTTTCTGAGAGAATACGACAATGAAAACACGAAACTATACCCCTGAAATGAAAGAGCGAGCCG
>NZ_JMKP01000088.1 GCF_000685805.1 Psychrobacter phenylpyruvicus DSM 7000 = NBRC 102152
CCAGAAAGTAATAAGATGATAATAATGTTTATTGCTATGCCATTCATAATCAATGCACCTTTTAGTTATTTATACTCATCGATAAGTGTTCTTGCTAGCTATAAGTACAACAAGCTACAGCCTTCTTACAGTTCCTTAATGGGTGCAAGGAAAACAAGTTTAAATCAAAAGTCCCTTTGCAGTTAGCTATCGTCAATGCTTTTCAAAAAAACACAGAGGCATCACAAATACAATCTACTTTTTACCTTTATGTAGGCGGTGCTATAGCTTCCTTTATTATGGCGTATATAATGAGTGGTGGTATAAAACCACCCCATGTAGAAAGTGCTTCATGGTGGATGTGGTTACCAGGCTTTCTAGGTAGTTTCTATATATTATTCATGTTTATATCTGCTCCTAAATAACCTTACGTTAAATGAATTCGCTTGATAGTGTTTTAAGCTGCTTTTCATAAAACGCCCCTGATTCTTTTTGAATCAGGGGCTTTAAGCCGCTTATGCCAGGGTGAAGCGAATTCAGAATCTAGGCGCTTGTTCATCGTCCAAATACTCTTGCATAGGACGTTTGGTAAAGCGTTTAGGATCTTTTTTAACCCATTCAACCATATGGCTGATCCAAGCCCCACTTGATTGATTAACAAAGTTTTGAGCTGATACCAGGCCATTATAGTCTGCCATAAATTTCTTACTATGCACTGCTCTTGCCAGTTGCTTGTCAGTATAATTGGTGAATATATCAGCTGTCTTGAGATCACGTTGTGTTGTTAAATATTTCTCTTTCTTTTTGTCCTTGAATTTGTAAGAGAACTCAAACCCTGTGATTTTACGCCCTTGTGTTATTTGTTTGTACTCGACTGTTATGTCTGTATGTTCGTTAATTTGCTTAATTGATGGATTTAAAACCCTGCTCTTAAAGTTACTCATTGTCTTATACTGGCTATCTTCAACTCCCAACTTACGTCTAAATTCCAACAAGTCAAACTTTGGTGGTTTGCCGTTTTTCCGCCATTTTATTAATATCTCATAAAGCCTGATGGCGTAACCGCTATCAAGTTTTGCGACTTGCTCAATCTCATACTTTGTAAATTCTTTTTCAAGTCTTGTTATTAGCGGCACAACATCAGCTGTAAAACGCAAATATACTGTACCTGTATCATTCTCATAACCGATTTTATCAACCCACCTACAATGAAATGACCTGTCCTTGCCATTTCTTGGGTTTTTATCATGATATGTAACATATCTATCAAAAAGCCCTTTACTTGCGTCTTTCATAACTCCGTATGCGTTATTTTTATCAATGCCAAACTGTTCAGCGTAGGTATGAGCATGGACTCTTAACAAGCTACTATGGTCAATACCCTCACCTGTTTCTCTAGCTTCAATGATTGCTAACAATATCAATCTTTGTTCAGCTAACCCAAGAGTGTAACTAGCTTCAATAAGTGCATTATCTTTAACCACTAATTCTGACATTTTACCCTGCCTTATTATTATAAATACATCGTATTATAACGTATTTCAACTACATTAGTGGACGATGTATTTATTATCAGGGTAAATGTATTCGATATACAGGGTAAATGTATTCGATA
>NZ_JMKP01000089.1 GCF_000685805.1 Psychrobacter phenylpyruvicus DSM 7000 = NBRC 102152
TTCGTCATACCTTGCCAAGAGCTGCGTACAGGAAAATCGTTTCAGCCGTACTATGAGCCTGCGGATCAAAGACGGGTGAATGCATGGAAGAACATAGTTAATGCAGAGGTTAAGACCATACGTGGAGAGTCCTTGAGTGATCCTAACGACCCTAAAAGACAACGTTTGATTAATCCCTATAATAGTCATGCACCAAGGCCAAGCCCTTTTAATATCAATAGTTATTCAAAAAAGCAAAGTGATGAAGATGATGAAATAATTCAACATCCCCCAAGCCGTCGTGATTTAGAGGAGGCGCTTAAACGGCGGTTATTGCTTGAGTCCCAAAGAGGGGTAGTCACCAATCGTCAATCGCTTTTAACCACGTTAAGGCGCTGGGGGCTTAACGTCAATCGGAGTAATAGCGAAACCAGTGTGTCAGTAAAACACGACGACTTAAAGGATAAAAATGGCAGGGTTATGAGTGTGAGACTTACAGGTGGTATGTTTGCTAAAAACTATAAGGGGATTGAGTTTGAGCCATATATCCAACAGATTAACAGTAATAACTACTACAGTGAGCATAATAAAATTCATCGCAGTCAATTAGATAAGATGAATTTAGAGGAAGGAATTAAAATTAAAGCCCAATATCATCAGGAGCGATATAAGGAAGCTACTTTGTCCGAACCTTTGGTAATACAAAAAGTGAAGATTGCTAACAGTGTTGAGGAAGCGCTAGATCCTAAGGGAACAGAGCCAACAAAGAGATATATACCTTCTTTTAGACGTTAGTGATAGGCTGAGGTTTTCCCAAACTTTGAGACTTTCCAAAACTTTGTGTAACTGCTTATGCCCTGTTAACAAATAGCAGTTACACAGAATTCGGGATGGGCTCGCATACTTTTTGAAACACCACCAAATAAAAAAGGCATTAGTTAAATGATTGATTATTCTTTATTATTCACCTATTTCTCAGCTGTTTTACTGTTTTTAGGTACTCCAGGACCTGTGACTGTACTTGTAGTGAGTGCAAGCGTAAAAGGTGGGTTCAGGGCTGGATTAGCAACAGTCGCAGGTACTAATGCTGCATCACTAATTTTGATAGCGATATCATTTATTATCCTTCAAGGAGTGTTTTCAGTTAGCGAGACAGCTATGCTGTGGTTATCCTTTTTAGGGGCATTCTATCTTATATATTTTTCTATAAATATAGTAAAAGATAAAATTGATATTGATCAGACTGTAAAAGAAAGCTCAGTTCTTGTTACGAAAAACCATTTCAAAGATGGTTTTCTTATAGGTATCTCTAACCCTAAGGATGTTATTTTCTTTATTGCTTTCTTCCCTTTATTCTTAAAGGTTTCAAGCGATATATATTCCTCTATGCTAATTCTTACCTTGGTATGGATAGCGCTAGACTATAGTATCTTATCTATTTATTCTTTTATATTCTCAAAGGTTAGCAATAACAAAATCGCAAATACAATTAGTAAGTCTTCAGGACTTATTCTATTGTTTATTGCTATTTATACCCCACTCTCAACACTTTATTAGCAATTCAAACTGAAGAGGCGGG
>NZ_JMKP01000090.1 GCF_000685805.1 Psychrobacter phenylpyruvicus DSM 7000 = NBRC 102152
CCATCTTTGTTGGCTTCAACTAAGGCATCTTCTGCCGCTTTCTCAGCCTCTTCAGCAGCTTTAACTAAGTCGTCAACTTTTTTATTATTATCAACGGGCGGAACATACCCATTAGAGCTTGAGCTACCACCACCACTGCTTAAAGCAGCACCAACGATACCGGCACCCGCTAAGCCGACTAGCCATGGCAGCGTATCAAAGCTGCCTTCGGTAGCCCCAACCCACCAAGGGGCTACTTGACTTTCACCGCCAAGCGCTTGACCTTCTATATCGCCAACTTGTAGCTGAGTAACATAATCTACCACTTCACCTGAATCAGGTACATAGTAGTAATACTCACCATCTTCTGCCAAGCCTATTAACGCACTATTTGTATCATCATAAAACCCTTCAATAATCAAATCACTATCTTGGGCATTATCTTCCATTGACACATGTAAATCATTACCCACACGCTTAGTCACAATATGGTTTGGTGCATGGCCTGTGGCTGGATCAAAAAGTTCATAGTTTACTTTTTGAACAGCTTTAATCACAGTGGGCTGGCCGTCTTGAGTTACCACAGTATGTTCTGCAATGGTTTGAGTAGCTGTGTTTACTTTTACGATAACTGTTTTCATGATATTTCCTAAATTTTGATTTGTATTGATTATTGTGTAGTAAGGGACATTAAGTATTTTTGTATCTCACTAATTACATTAGATAAAAGTGAAGTGATTAAAATAGTTTTATTAAGAGGATAATTTCAAGTTATAACCAGCTGCTCCTTTACTATCGGTATGACTCTCTAAATGTACAGTAGCCTCTGGGTTGGCCTGCATATACTCCCCAAGCAGTTGTATTTTTTGTTGATATTTTCCTTTTATCTGAGCACTATCAAAATCAAATAGCACATCAAGATTTATCGGTTTCTGAGTCTCCATTACAGGTGTGGTCACTGGATGAGTTGTAATGGTTTGAGTGGGTGGTTGCATACAGTTATCAGTGACAACTCGGCTGATTTGATGCGTTTGCTCAATAGAGCCTTTAAGTAACTCTATGGCTTCAGAGGTATTAACCGCTCTAATTACTGGCGTAACTCCTCTTTCTACATGACTGACTTGATAATAATAAGTGCGCTTAGGCTGTAGACTTACAATGAGGCTTTGATTCGCCAAGTGATTGTTTTTTTGGTCTGTAAGCTCAGCACTTAACACATTTTGGCCAGTACAAACCTTAATCTGTGAGTAGTGCCCCGCCTGTAACGACGTTTGAAAATAATTCTCTATACCAACAACGACACTGTCTTCAAAATCTATAGCGCCAGCGGCATCTATTGAGGTGGCTTCGGACACACCTGTAGGCGTGCGAAATATAACAATACGACTCTCATTAGCGGCTAATGCACTATCATCAGGAGTCGTAAATACTTGACCCGTTTTAGCATAGGTATCTACACAACTTAAAAAGAGCAAAAAAGAATGATAGAATCTTCCAGTATGGCATAGATAAAATGGAGCTAGATACGAGGCTCAT
>NZ_JMKP01000091.1 GCF_000685805.1 Psychrobacter phenylpyruvicus DSM 7000 = NBRC 102152
AACTCTCTTGGATCGTTGAGCATAATAGCTCCCTCTTATGGATCGGGTGCTATATTTTACTCCTTCTTTGACTTTTTGTAGTGCGATTGCCCTGTGATCCCATACGCTTCAGATGTAACACCTTCTATACTTGGTATAATATCTATACTTGTGGTTGATGTTTGTGGCAATCTAAAGTTCTCTAAACTCGTCTCTAACTCTCTTAGGTTTAAGATATCACCTGTCTTCATGGTTATAGCATTATAAGTATTGACGTCTTTATCACTATCATTACTCAGCCATACATTTTTATATAGTCCAGGAACTATTTTTAGAGTAAGAACCTTACTATTAAGATCTTGCTCTGGAATACTAACTCGGGTCGTTATATAACCCTTTTTTAATATCTCATTTTGAACTTGATCGGCTATGTAAGACAGTCCTTGCTGCCCTATACATTGACCAATGATAGAGTTTGAACCTTGTGTTATTGGTTTTAAGATACCTTTAAATTTATTTAGATAATCGGCATCAACATCTATCCTAATAGTGTCAATGATAAAACAAGGCTTTTCATTCGCTGGTAGGGTGTTATTAATTGATTGAATATCTGTTTGCAGGTTAACCTGTGGTTCGTTGATATTTTGTTTAATTAGATCTTTACGTTGCTCGAACTGAGCTTGTTCAAGCTGGTTAATCGTGCTGGTATCAGTTTGCGCATATGCTGTCATACAACAAAGATGAATAGCCACTATTGGAGCTAATTTGTAAGGTTGTATGACATTGAGTTTCATGGCTAATCTCAGTTAATTTGCATGTTTTGGTTTTTATATTGGGCACTTAAACTTTTAAGCTCTTTATTGCTGACCCATTGTCGACTTTATTTACCAAACTGGTTATATTGTATAAGGTTAAAGCCTCATTAATGCATCAGACTGATTAAACAAGCAAAAAACTGGTTTTAAGAACTTGCTTTTATCGATTGGATATAACAGCAGTTTGAAAAAGATAATAGTAGCACTTTTAAAATCTGTCAATATTATTTATAAGAGTTATTAACTGATTAAAAGCAATTTGAATGAGTGAATGATTGGGAGTTATCTGACTTATAGTTATTAAGATGACTTTTTAACAATGGATAAGTCATAAGAATGTCTGGTCATGTCCTATAATAATAAGTGGTTATATTGATAAGAATATGCACACAACTCAACCTTAACATCTAAAATTAAGTTTTTAGTTTGCCTAGGGCAAAAAAACCGCCACAGTTAAAAAACTGTAGCGGTTTTTTTATATCTAATTTTAATGATAGTCATCTTATAAATAAATCAACAATGCTGGGCTAAAGCCACAGCCTACAAGCCAACCACACAACTTATATCAGGCTTTTTCTCATGATTTTGTAAAGCAAGTATTTGGGTGAATTA
>NZ_JMKP01000092.1 GCF_000685805.1 Psychrobacter phenylpyruvicus DSM 7000 = NBRC 102152
AGTTTGAGAGACGATACTATGATAGCCTTAATGAGTCAGACAAAGCTGCCTGACTCAAGCAATCCACTCTCCGATATAGTCGGGGCGGTTCATAACTGACATTAAAACTCCTTTTCGAAAGAAATTTTGAAATAGTCATAAACTGGCTATTATTTGTATTTACTTTCCTCTTTAAATTATTAATAGCAGGATTAGTTTGAGCTAAATACAACTTCTTTACATCGTTCCAATATTGAGACATATGATTAATTAAAGTTGATTTTCCCGTACCTGCAGACCCATAAATCAAAGCGACTCGGGACTTAGTAAACATCTTTCGCAATAGCTCAAGTTTCTCACTACAGTCAATCATATATGATGTATCATTTAACCACGCCTCAAATGCCTCTGTATAGTTTTGGACACCAACCTCAGCGAATTGACATATATCATCAATAATACTTAGACAATCTTCAACATATTCTTTTATGTAAATATGATTACGGTATTTGATTAATTTTCTACCCGGATGCTTATGGTAGACTTTATTATTAAAGTTTTTAATTAGTGAATCTAAGTTGTCAAACTTTTCTAAATCTTTAATTGGTGTAAATAAGGTTTCATGAACTTCAGCATTATTGCTAATGAACCTACCTAAGAACTCGTGTGTCCTATTTGAGGATTCAATTACTTCAAACAAATCATAAATCTTAGGGTTATGATTTTTTAAAGACGTTGCAAATGGCATTTTCTCAAATGGTATGCACCCCCATTGAAGATATAAATTAGATAGCATATAGCATGACTGATCATTAATTTGGTGTTTAATAATCTTATTATTTAGATTTAAAAGTAGATATTTAATAACGTTATGACCAGATAACTCTTTTATTATGATATCTCTACTTTTATTAATTGTATTGAGTATATGTGTAGTATTGGATTTAGACTTAATACTTTCAACAAAATTTAAGTAATCATTTTCATTTAGAGTAACTATCTCAACCAAATTCATATTTCGTAGTTTTAGCTGTTTCATTAGCTCCTTATATTCAAGTGAATTTGGATTAATTGAAACAGAATTAGGGTGAAAAATCTTGGCGAAATTTCTAAGTTCACAGGGTCTAATCGAAACTTCCCAATCTTCAATAATTTTTATAGGGACTTCTTCACCAAGAACTTCTATAGCATCATCTCTTACTTTTAATTTAACAGCATAGTTGCTCAAAATATCAAATTTAGTAAATGCGATTAGTCTATCAAATTTACTAGCCTTATCATCAGCAATAGTAAATGTAACTTCATAGAAGATAGACTGATTGTAAGCATCCGACCATCCCATCTTTTTTTCTATTAAAAAATGCGAGATAGTGTCCATGAACAAATAATCGTGGACACTAACATGACAACACAAT
>NZ_JMKP01000093.1 GCF_000685805.1 Psychrobacter phenylpyruvicus DSM 7000 = NBRC 102152
GGCTCGCTCTTTCATTTCAGGGGTATAGTTTCGTGTTTTCATTGTCGTATTCTCTCAGAAAATTGAGTCTCCGACAATCCCGGGGCGGTTCAAGGGACAAAATGTAGTCGATGTCATGAACAGCACGGTTACTAGAAAAGACGGCAGTCAACAGAATCTTTTTAACCCTAAGAAAAATCAAACTGTGAGCGTCATAACCCACGAAGATGGTACGGTTAGCGTGGGTGTTTCTGGTACTAATCCTAATGTTGCCCGTAGGCTACAAAGTGAGCTTGATAAGACTTATGGAGAGGGCAAATATAACGTCAGCACCAGTGCCCTTAATGAAAACAATGGTATTGTTAGGGGAGAGGGTCCTAATGGTGAATTAGGCAACAAGCCTGGCGTTTGTGCTGAACCTGCTTGTGCTATGGTAGCAGGTAATAACCCTAGCCCTGCTACGGGTTCGGCAACGCTATGGCGCGGTAAAGATGACAATCCACATCCATATACAGATAAAGATGCTGATATACTAGATAATCAACAGATGGACCCCTGTTTAACGTGCGCCGAACCAAACAATCAACAGATTTATCAAGATACAGCAATACCAAAACGACAAGAACCCAACCCTCTCAAAGGAGAAGAATAATGGACCTAGTCACCTATATCACAGAGCGTCTGATTTCTTATGCTGATGATATTGTGCCTGTCAATAGGCAGGAGATTATTGATTTTTTTGAATCTGAAAATGCCCCTTATCGTGAAGACCATGTTGATTTTTTAGCGAGGTTTGGAGGTAATCACTTTACCGCTTTTTTGAAAAATCAAAATGCAAATTTTTCATTTCAGGAAATAAAAGAGCTGTATCAAGCTGATAAAGATTATCCTGATGAGGTTGAACTGGCAGAGGGATGTTGTCACTTTGCTAATCCATATGTTGATAATTGGTATTGTATTGAACAAGCCACAGGCATCATATACCGTGAAGCGGTGGATGAGGATAATAATCCGATATTATCAGAAGTGGTATGGTGTAATATTAAAAGTTTATTGTTTATGTCTTCTTTGTACTATTTGGATAGAGTAGGTACTAGGTTATCCATAAAAGACAACTTAACAGATGAGTTCGTTCAGATATTCCAAGATGAAAACAGAGGATATCGTTTGGATATGTCGCTTTATGGGGCTTATTATATTAAAGAAGATATGTTCTATTACCTATCATTAACGAGGAATTTTCTGACTCCAACCAAACTACACCCATGGTTTTACGAAGAACTAAAAAACTTTAAAGCCAGTCAATAACAACCCATGAACCGCCCCGGGATTGTCGGAGACTCAATTTTCTGAGAGAATACGACAATGAAAACACGAAACTATACCCCTGAAATGAAAGAGCGAGCCGT
>NZ_JMKP01000094.1 GCF_000685805.1 Psychrobacter phenylpyruvicus DSM 7000 = NBRC 102152
GTGCGTCAATCCCTCCCACTTGTGCGTCAATCCCTCCTACTTAGCCCCCTCAACCCTTTATAGAACAAACTCTCCCAGTGACCTAAAAAGCTTTTAATAAGTTTTAAGAACTAAAAAAACAGATTTTTTGTTTTAAAATAAAAAAACAACAAGAAAAAACCATTCAAATAACCAAAGGTTATGATGATTATCTGGATCTAAAATTCACTCATATTTCTCTTAGCCAAAGGTGTTTTATCGACTAAACCCTCTTGAAGGCCTATGAGATCGTTGTAAATCGTTATTAAACGCACGTAAACCATCCTCTATGGCTTTGTTTTGTTCATTGGGTAACTGACTACCATAAATATTTTTAAACACCTCTACGGTCGAATTTAGAGCGTTTATATAACTCTCTCGCTGACCACTAGGCAGTTTGACCACATCAAAGTAGGCATACTTGAATTGTTGGCAAGTTCTATTTAGCGTATCTGCTCTATGAGATTTAGCTAATTCTCTGGCCTCTATGGTTTGTTTATCATCAGAAATAAACTGATCTAACCCTTGAATGTAGTCAAATGATGAAATGATATCTCGGGTCATTCTACCCACCTCTCCGGCACTACCGCCTAACTTAGGAATAATGCTTTGGTTAAAATCAGCTCTTTTTTGGTCAATATCTTCTTTAAATTCAAACCATGCGGTTAACCGCTCGTTATACTGCTCACGCTCCTGCCTAGGATGATTAACCAGGTGGATAAGGTCCTTGTTGTTGGCAATAAAGCTTTCATCAATCTTATTTTTAACCGCTGTCAAATTGTCTCTAAAATACTCACTTTGAAGATTAAGTGAGGTCACAAAGTTTTTGATCACCTCAATTTGTCTGTAGTCATATTTATCAGGGTAATCATTAGGATCATCATTCCAGCCAGGTCTCAAACAGTTATCTTGTTGTGTGGCAGTGAGTAATTTATGAGCAAGTCTTAGCTTAAGCTGTTCAGCACGTTCAGATCTTCTCTTATCTTCAAGATTTGCTCTTCTAGTTTCTCTATCAACTCGTCTTTGCTGCTGATCAAGCCTAGCAGCTCTTGCTCGTCGCGCGTTGTCATCGAACGGGGTTGGGGTAGGTCTTGCTCGCTTTGTAGCGTTTTGATGGATGCTCTTAGCGATTGATTCGCTGTCTGCAGCTCGTTTTGAGTTTGCAATAACAAAGCGTTTTGAGACATCAATTCTTTGTTGTGCTTCATCGTTTCTTCTGTCTGCCTCATCAATTCTATTTGGTAAGTTTTCACATCGCTCAGCTGCCCAAGCAGTACCTGATTTTGCGTCTTCAATGTATCGTTTTGTGCTGTCAGCTCGTCGTTCTGTGTCTTCAATGCATCGTTTTGTGCT
>NZ_JMKP01000095.1 GCF_000685805.1 Psychrobacter phenylpyruvicus DSM 7000 = NBRC 102152
CCTCATCGCTGGGTGCCACCGCAATAGGGGATTGGTCGGATGCTTACCTTGTAGAGTCATAATTGCTACTATTTTTGATTTATTGTTATCTTCTGACATGGTATTACCTCGGTCTATTTATTGATTGAGATTAAAAATAATACGAATGATTGTATTACTATCAATTATAGTAACCTAAGAAATAGAAGATTCACTGTGAAAAAATGGTAAGAATTGTTATTCCAATTTGAAGTAAGGACTTCGCTTTATACGCAATTATTTTGAACCTATACTTTCACAGTTTTACGAGCCTAATTATGACTTTGAAATCGTTAGTTTTACCCTTAAAAATACTTTGGACTAGCAAAGAAAACCTCAGCGATAGCTCTAAAAAATAGACGTATTTTTTGTTTCATCTCTATTCACTTTGGCTTACCTGCTTCCACTCTACCGAAAAAAAGCGGACTTTTTAGGAAGCCCGCTTTATTAATTTCTAACAACATCATTGGAACATACAATAATTTGTGAATAATACGCCAGGTTACTTTTCAGGCATAGGCTGTACAGGCAATGTCACTAGATCAAAGACAATAGCAATAGGAAGTACCATCCATAGACCAGCTTGAGCTATTTTTCCTGTACCATTATTTTGATAAAAATGTATTTTAGCAGGTTCTCTTAACTTGTAAGTTAATGAGTCAGCGTTATTTGGTTTACTAACAATCGTTAATTTAGCGTCTTCAATACCTCTAGTACAGTAAGGATGTCTTTCGCCCCCAATGCATCTAAACCCTGCGTCTACTAATAATTGCACACTATTTCTTTTAGCTTCTAGATTTGCTTCAAGGTCGTCAGACCTCCAATCATACTCAAAGTCAATACCCACGCAACCATGCTTAGAGCTACAATCTTTACCCCCTACCTCCACTCGATACGCACCATCTTTTGCATATCTATTAGGTCTTAGTGTCATATACTTTAAATCTAGATCAGAATTTAATAGTCTGACAAAAGAATCATCATTGTTAGCTGTTTGAATTAAATAACCTTGTTTTTGTCCAGATAATACCAAAGCATTCTCATAGTTTTTAATGGGTTTACTGGGTACTCCAACTGCAACAATAGTGTCACTCAATGAGTCATTTAAATCCCATTGTGCTGTTTTTCTCTCTTCAATCCTGTCGATAATATGGCCCGATGCAACACAACCCGTTAATACTGATATAACGTACTCCCCAATGTCTAGACCAAATTATCATAAAATTAAGATAGAATTGGGTTGATAAAACGATTCATTATCCGAACTATTGTTAGCC
>NZ_JMKP01000096.1 GCF_000685805.1 Psychrobacter phenylpyruvicus DSM 7000 = NBRC 102152
TCTGGCTAACAATAGTTCGGATAATGAATCGTTTTATCAACCCAATTCTATCTTAATTTTATGATAATTTGGTCTAGACATTGGGGAGCACCTTAAGGCTTGAAACATTATTCTGGCGGCATTGAAACACTATCTCCCTATCTCGAGCTTGACACGTGGAATGAGGTGGAGATTGAAAAAAGAGCCGAAGATATGCTGGAGAAAGCTCTAGATATATGGAAGGTTTAAGGCAAAGACGACAATAAGAAATGATAAAATCTCAAGCCCCTTTTAGTTGAATGGAAGGGGCTTGTTTTATTTGGGGTGGGTTTTATTTAATAAAGACTTATCTTGTAGCTTTTGAACTTTGCTTCTATGATTGCTTTTAAATAGGGTGCGATCTAATTGATAGCTGTATTAGTCGTAGGGTGCGCCCTGCGTACCATCAAACCCCTAAATATTAATTGGTGCATTAAAGCACTCTACAAACACACCAGCAGAGCGTAGATGCGTTTTTTATGAGTAAGTTGCTCGTTTAAAGTCTTTTATTATATCTACTCATTCGTTAATCATTACTCTCAGTTCAATAGGACAACCCATTGATTCACTACATAACTGGTGGCGAACGCTCCGGCAAAAGCAGCTTGGCGCAATCCTTGGCCGAGCAAATAACTGACCAGCCTTATTATTTGGCTACCTCAAGAGTGTTGGATGATGACTTTGCCAAACGGGTGAGCCGTCATGTAGAGGATAGAGCAGAATCAAAGAGTAATTGGAGTACTATTGAGGCGGATGTAAATTTAGCCGATGCCTTAACCGATTATTTTGACAGTCAGCAGTCCCATCCAAAATACAGCCTAAAAAATCATTCTAAACACATTGACCAACCGCTTAAGCCACTTACGATCGTTATCGACTGTGTCACCTTATGGCTGACTAATTACGTGATGGATTATGACTATGATATTGATAAGTGCCTAACAATTGCTAAGCAAGAAATCGATAAATTAGTAGCTTTCAGCAATCAGCATAACGCCACCTTGTTTATTATATCCAATGAAATCGGTATGAGATTACATGCAAGCTCACCAGAGGGGCGCAAATTTGTCTCGCTACAAGGCTGGGTCAATCAATATCTGGCACAAGTGGCGAATAAAGCCACTTTGGTGGTCTCAGGGTTGCCGGTTACTCTCAAATAAATCGATAATGAAAAAGATTAAACTAAAGCAGTAGAGTGAATTTAAAGTTGAACCGCCCCGACTATATCGGAGAGTTGATTGCTTGAGTCAGGCAGCTTTGTCTGACTCATTAAGGCTATCATAGTATCGTCTCTCAAACTCA
>NZ_JMKP01000097.1 GCF_000685805.1 Psychrobacter phenylpyruvicus DSM 7000 = NBRC 102152
GAGCCCATCCCGAAATCTGTGTAACTGCAATTTAGATTAAATGCTTACTAACACGCTCATCGAACATAATCATAAAGCGATTAAGAGCAGACGTCCAGTTACGGATAGGCATCGACCACTTTTTAGACGCCTGCTGAGTTGCTAGATAAACAACCTTAAACGCCGCTTGATCAGATGGGAATATCTTACGCTTATTCACAGCAGTACGAATCACGCTATTTAATGACTCGATAGCATTGGTCGTATAAATGGCTTTTCTGATGTCTTTCGGGTAATCAAAGAACACCGTTAAGCCCTCCCAATTATTGCGCCAAGAGGTAACTACATGCGGGTATTTATCGCCCCAGACCTCATTAAACTGCTCAAGGTTAGCCTCTGCCAGCTCAAGCGTATCAGCGCCATAAACCGCCTTTAAATCAGCAGCTACTTTTCTCCTATCTTTCCATGGTACAAACTTCATAGAGTAACGTACCATATGCACAATACATAGCTGAACCTGTGTGTTTGGATATACTGTATTAATTGCCTCACTAAAGCCTTTTAAGCCATCGACACAGGCAATAAGAATATCTTGCACCCCACGGTTTTGTAGCTCGGTGAGAACACCTAGCCAGAACTTAGCGCCTTCATTCTCTGATACCCACATACCCAGTAGCTCTTTTTTGCCCTCAAGATTGACGCCTAAAGCCAGATAGATGGCTTTATTAATGATTTGCTTGTCTTGACGTATTTTAACGACAATACAGTCTAAATAAACGATAGGATATAAGCTACTTAGTGGCCGGTTCTGCCATGCTGTGATGTCATCTATGATGTTGTCAGTAACTCTGGAAACGAGGCTCGTTGAGATATCAACGTCATAGATATCTTTGATACTCTCAACAATCTCAGTGGTTGTCTGACCTTTGGCGTAAAACATGATGATTTTATCATCGAGCCCGGTAATACGGGTTTGGTGTTTGCCAACCAATACAGGATCAAAGCTTCCTTCACGGTCTCTGGGGGTGGATATCTCAAGATCGCCTGTGTCGCTGCGTACTGTCTTTTTGGTGTGACCGTTACGTTTGTTTGGCTTATCCGCCTTCTCATGCTTGGGGTAGCCAAGATGTTCTTCCATCTCGGCTTCTAAGGCAGTGTCAATAAATGACTGCATAAGCTGTTTTTGAAATGCTTTGATATCTTCAAAGCTGCCAACGTGTTTGGCCATTTGTTCGGCTAGTTTTTTTAGTTCTGTTTGTTTTGTCATTGCTTATTCTCCTTTACTATGGATTATAAGCAGTTACACAAAGTTTAGGAAAGTCTC
>NZ_JMKP01000098.1 GCF_000685805.1 Psychrobacter phenylpyruvicus DSM 7000 = NBRC 102152
GAGGGCGTTCAAAACTCTGTGTCAACTAAATTAAAGACGCATCACCGAATCTAATCGACCAGGGAAATAGATAGACAGCTGCATCATCGTCTGTCCCCAATTACGAATCGGCATCGTCCACTTGGCAGAGGCATTTAACATACCAACATACAACAATTTGAGCAAGCTGGTTTCATTCGGGAAAGCGCCTTTGGTTTTAGTAAGTTTACGAAACTGACGATGTACCGCTTCCACCGCATTGGTGGTATAAATAGGCTTTCTGACTGCTTCAGGATACTTAAAATAGGCAGATAGTAAATGCCACTTGTCCCGCCAAGACTTAATCACCGCCGGATACTGATCGCCCCAAACAGCCTCTAAATCATCAAGAGCCAGTTCAGCTGACTCCTTATTAACTGCCTTATAAACAGGCTTTAAATCGCGCATAAAGGCTTTTTGATCACGACTAGCTACATAACGGATACTATTACGGATTTGGTGAATCACACACAGCTGTACTTCTGTATTGGGGAAAATAGCATTGATGGCCTCAGGAAAACCCTTTAGGCCATCCACACAAGCGATGAGAATATCTTGTACGCCACGATTGTGTAAATCTGTGAGCACAGATAGCCAGTAGTTTGCCCCTTCGCTTTCAGAGCAATACAGACCAATGAGTTCTTTTTTGCCTTCGGTATTAAGTGCCAATAGCGTGTAAATGGCTTTGCTGACATAGCGTCCTTCGTCTTTGACCTTGTAGTGAATCGCATCAAGCCAGACAAACGGATAAACGCTGTCGAGTGGACGAGATTGCCATGCTTTAAGCTGCGGTATCAGCTCATCAGTGATGCTACTGATGGTCGCCTCTGAGACCTCAAGTTGGTATATCTCAGCAATGTGGTGGCGTATGTCACGGTAACTCATGCCATGAGAAAATAGCGATAGGATGCGGCTATCGATCTCAGCGGTGAGTTTAGTTTGATGTTTCTTGACCAACACAGGCTCATATTCACCGTTACGATCTCGTGGCGTTTCAAGCTCGAAGCTGCCCGCCGCTGATTTGACGGTCTTTTTGCTGTAACCGTTACGACGGTTGCTTGTAGAACTTTGTTCAAGGTGGCTTTGTATTTCGGCATTTAAGGCAGCTTCGGTGAGCTGTTTGATGAGTGGGGCAAGTACCCCGTCACTGCCTGTGATAGGTTTACCTGCTTGAATGCCTTTTAAGGCTTCGTTAAAGTCAAAGTTTTGCATGGTGTCATTCCTTGTTTTTTACATAGTTTAGGGGAATGACACAGAATTTTGAACACTACCTT
>NZ_JMKP01000099.1 GCF_000685805.1 Psychrobacter phenylpyruvicus DSM 7000 = NBRC 102152
TGAGTTTGAGAGACGATACTATGATAGCCTTAATGAGTCAGACAAAGCTGCCTGACTCAAGCAATCCACTCTCCGATATAGTCGGGGCGGTTCAACTAAAACAACTGGGGGATAATTAATATGAGTTTGGAGAAAATTGAGAAATTACTTGATAAACAAGAGTATCCTGTAATTCGAAAAAAAATAAATAAAAGACAAGAAACAATGGAAATCCTTACTAAATTAGGTGTTAAAAGTAATAGTGAATTCATGGAGTTATATTCAAGATATTTTCTTAGAGCACTTGATCGCAATGATGATACTTATCCATTGACAGATCCTTTTCTTATGGAAACTGATATGGCTCATAAACACTGGGGTATACCCAAAAATTTTATTCTATTTAGTACGGGTTCTACTGAGGGCGGTTATCTCTACAACACAGAAGACGATAGTGTCTGGGATTTCAACTTGGGTGAGCAACAGCAACTGATTGACGGTACTTTACCGCACTGGAATAGCTTCTATGAGTTTATGGAGTGGTACTTAGATACCTCAGAGGATGAAGATTAAGCCAGTTTGACATATCTTAATGCGAAAGCCTGACAGTATAAGTCGGGCTTTTTAGTTCATTGGCACCATTCACGCCAAGATGGTCGTGGTGGTGCAACTGCAGTGACAGGTAAGCCAAAACCTGATAGTGGTATTGGTGCTGCTGAAACAGGTGGCGCTATATTAGCAGTTGGTAGTGAAGAGGCTCAAAACCCTAAAGGTATTTACGATTCTAGAGGTCAACGTTCGGATTTAGAGGCAGTGTATGGCGAAAACAATGTTACCTCTACAACGGTTCCTAAAAAACCACAGCAAGCTAGCACCAATAGAGCCGATGTTAGTGTAGATATGAATGGTAATAAAGCAGTAGAATTAACCTTGAAAGATGGTACAGTAAAAAGGATACCTTATGATAGTCGAGGTTTAGCAATTTTTGATGATGTTGTTGTATTTACAACCAAAATTGATACGACAAAAAGTTATACAGGTCAAATGCGACAAGCATCATTGGATATGTGGAAGGCAATTAAGGATGATCCTATTGCTCAGAGTAAGTTTACTAGTTCTCAGTTAGATAGTTTGAAACGTGGAAAAGCGAAAGTTGAAGGATATACTTGGCATCACAACGCTCAATCAGCACCTGAACCGCCCCGACTATATCGGAGAGTGGATTGCTTGAGTCAGGCAGCTTTGTCTGACTCATTAAGGCTATCATAGTATCGTCTCTCAAACTCA
>NZ_JMKP01000100.1 GCF_000685805.1 Psychrobacter phenylpyruvicus DSM 7000 = NBRC 102152
TTTTCTTTTAAATAAAAAACTTGGTAACCCGCCTCTTCAGTTTGAATTGCTAATAAAGTGTTGAGAGTGGGGTAACAGCTGGAAAGCTACACTTAAAAGGCTATGCTGGAAATAGTGGTTTAGGATCGGAAACGGTTGTCAAACTTAATACTAAAGGCGATATCAACCTAGCAGGCAAAGGGGTTTTAATTGAAGGCAGTGATTTAAGTGTAGGGAATAAAACGAATATCACGGCAACCGATGGTAGTGTTGAGGTTAAGGGTGTTAAAAATAGCTTTAGTAATAAGGTTTCGCAACATAAGTTGCGTACTCTCAAAGAGCAGATTAACGACGCAAAACAAGAGCTAGAAAAGCCATTTTTAGATACTAAATGGCTTGAAGAGTTTCAAAAAGAAGAAAAGAATTGGATAAATTACGTAGCTGGCACTTGCTATAATAGTCCTTATCCTGGAGGAGTTGGACAATGTGTAAGTATACGTGCCCCGAATGTGGCGGTAGCTGAAAAACAAATGCCAAGCTATTATAAGCTGACAAAAAGTACGAATTATAATAAGTATATGTCTTATTTATCTAATCAGAAGAGTTTAAAAAAGACAATCAGTGATCTTACTCAGATAGAAACCGCTTCTAACACTCCTTCAACAGGATATGAGCATAAAGTTTCTAATATTGTAGCCGGTAAAGACATCAACATCTCTGCTAAACAAGGTGTATTAATTGAAGGTGCTGATATCTCAAGTAGTCAAGGTGGTATCAACATCTTGGCTCAAGGCAACTTACCTTCAACATCAATAAATGATGATAATGGCACAAAAACCTATAAAGACAGTATCCGAATCACAGGGCTTGCTGATATCTATCAACAAGGGGATATTAATAAAGGATCTGTGACAGGGCCAAACTATTCCTACCATCAACTTATTAATCAGCCTAAGCTTACTGCCAAAGGCGATATTAAAATAGCTGGCGTCGGTAGTCTGCCAAAATCAACTGACACAGCAATCAACAACTCAGTCGTATTAAACAGTGCTGATATCACCTCAACGAATGGCGATGTGCGTATTGATGCCGCCAAAGGAGACATCAACTTAGAAGCATCACAAGTTGCATTTTTAGATGGCTCTCAAACTAAAAAGACCTCTCGCAAATGGTATGGTAAGAAAAAAGTTAAAATAACGACCACCACAACCAATAACAGCAACGCCATTACAACAGATATCACAGCGAATAA
>NZ_JMKP01000101.1 GCF_000685805.1 Psychrobacter phenylpyruvicus DSM 7000 = NBRC 102152
AGAATCTAGGCGCTTGTTCATCGTCCAAATACTCTTGCATAGGACGTTTGGTAAAGTTTTCAGGGTCTTTTTTAACCCATTCAACCATATGGCTGATCCAAGCGCTACTTGATTGATTGACAGAGCTCTGAGCTGTTACTAAACCATTATAATCTGCCATAAATTTCTTGCTGTGGACTGCTCTAGCCAGTTGTTTGTCAGTCAAACGTTTGATAGATGTTATTTCATCACTCTCAAAAACATCAATTGATTTGCTCTTCTTTTTATCTTTTAGCTGATATTTTAAGATGAGATGAGTGTATTTTTTTCCTGTCATTTCTAGTTCGTAAGATGCTTCAATTGGTGACTTATTATTAATTTCATCTATTGCTGCCTCTATAACCCATTTTTTAAGGTCTTTGTTCGCCTTGTATTTATCCTCCAGCATTAAAGCATTGCGCAAATCTTTAAGACTGATCTTACACCACCATTTGGCCTTTTTCTCATCTCTAAATTGCATCATCATAAAATATATTCTGAAGCTATAAGAACTACTAAAAGTAAAAAATTCATCAAGATATAGCTTTGTAAAGTTTTTACGTAGCTTAACGAGGTAAGGTACAACTTCCCGATGTATGACCATGCGTACAACGATATTAGCATCACTATTAGCCACAACATCTAAGACATCTAACAAGTTATATAGCCTTAATTCTCTTATAAACTCTTCATCGTATTTGGAATTGGGATATTTGTCTTTTAGCTTTTTATACACTTCGTCTTTAACATTCAGAACACTATCAAAGATAGGGTAAATTAGCTCTCCAACCGGAGTATCAATCCTAAACTCTTTTTTACGCATTAACTTACAAGCTGTTCTAATCTCACGAACTACGTTTTTCGGCTCAACGCCAAGACGAACAAAGTCTTCTTTTGTCACATAGCAGGGCTGATTAGGGTCAAACTCTTCATCTTCTGATTTCGGCATTTGCGATAAAACAATAAGCAATAAACGTAATTCGTTTACTGTCATATCGTATGACGCACGTACTAAGTCATTGTGCATAACAGCCAACGGATTTTTATTATTTGAAGAAGTAACAATCGTAGTCATAACTTTAACCCTCAGCTCACAAAGTAGGAGATAATTTAACACTACTCCCACTTGTGCGTCAATCCCTCCCCCTTCGTGCGTCAATCCCTCCCACTTGTGCGTCAATCCCTCC
>NZ_JMKP01000102.1 GCF_000685805.1 Psychrobacter phenylpyruvicus DSM 7000 = NBRC 102152
AAATGTTAGGGCTGTCTAACAACTGTTGCATAGAATTAATGCGATAAGCTACTGCTTCTTGCAATAGGCTAATGAATTTTGGAGGTAAGTTTATAACAAGTGTTGGATTCATATGAGTCATTGTATAATCTGATAATAGATGTGTTGATAAGGTTATCAGGCAAGATAATATAATATTGCCTTTAAATTTATACCCAATAGAATCATTGTACAACGAGTTCTCTCAATAATTCCGTTTGTTGGAATGCGTTTGATGCCTGTATAGGGAAACAAACCAATAAGGATGCCTAACTAATTTACCCTAGGGATGGTTTACTGTCAGTATGAACCTAAAACTAACGTCTAAAAGAAGGAGTATAGCTCTTTAATTGTTCTGCTCCCTTAGGATCTACGGCTTCCTCAACACTGTCAGTAACCTTCGCTTTTTGTATTGCCAAAGGTTCGGGCAAAGTAGCTTCCTTATATCGCTCCTGATGATATTGGGCTTTAATTTTAATTCCTTCCTCTAAATTCATCTTATCTAATTGACTGCGATGTGTTTTATTAGGCTCACTGTAGTAGGTATTGCTGTTAACTTCTTGGATATATGGCTTAAACTCAATCCCCCTATAGTTTTTAGCAAACATACCTCCCGTAAGCCTCACACTCATAACCCTACCATTTTTATCCTTTAGGTCATCGTGTTTAACTGACACACTGGTTTCGCTATTACCCCGATTGACGTTAAGTCCCCAGCGCCTTAACGTGGTCAAAAGCGATTGACGATTGATGACTACCCCTCTTTGAGACTCAAGCAATAACCGCCGTTTAAGCGCTTCTTCTAAATCACGACGGCTTTTGGGGTGTTGAATTGTTTTATCGTCTTCATCACTCTGTTTTTTTGAATAACTATTGATGTTAAAAGGACTTGGCCTTGGTGCATGGCTATTATAAGGATTAACTAAACGTTGTCTTTTAGGGTCATTAGGATCACTCAAGCGCTCTGCATTTATGGTCTTAACCTCTGCATTAATTATGTTCTTCCATGCATTCACCCGTCGCAGATCCGCAGGCTCATAGTACGGCTGAAACGACTTGCCTGTACGCAGCTCTTGGCAAGGTATGACGAAATTTAGCTCCAAGCGCCCAACCGGATTATTGTCATCAATATCCTTGTCTGCATGTTCTACCCA
>NZ_JMKP01000103.1 GCF_000685805.1 Psychrobacter phenylpyruvicus DSM 7000 = NBRC 102152
TAGCAGTCGCAGATACCAGGCTGCTGCAACTGTTTATTAAAAACACAGCACTCTGCAAACACGAAAGTGGACGTATAGGGTGTGATGCCTGCCCGGTGCTGGAAGGTTAATTGATGGGCTTAGCGTATGCGAAGGTCTTGATCGAAGCCCCAGTAAACGGCGGCCGTAACTATAACGGTCCTAAGGTAGCGAAATTCCTTGTCGGGTAAGTTCCGACCTGCACGAATGGCATAATGATGGCAGCGCTGTCTCCAGCAGAGACTCAGTGAAATCGAAATCGCAGTGAAGATGCTGTGTACCCGCGGCTAGACGGAAAGACCCCGTGAACCTTTACTACAGCTTTACATTGAACTTTGACCTGACTTGTGCAGGATAGGTGGGAGGCTTTGAAGCAGATACGCCAGTATTTGTGGAGCCAACCTTGAAATACCACCCTGGTCATGTTGGGGTTCTAACTCAGGTATAACAATACCGAGGACAATGTATGGTGGGTAGTTTGACTGGGGCGGTCTCCTCCTAAAGAGTAACGGAGGAGTACGAAGGTGCGCTCAGAACGGTCGGAAATCGTTCAAAGAGTATAAAGGCAAAAGCGCGCTTAACTGCGAGACCCACAAGTCGAGCAGGTACGAAAGTAGGTCTTAGTGATCCGGTGGTTCTGTATGGAAGGGCCATCGCTCAACGGATAAAAGGTACTCTGGGGATAACAGGCTGATACCGCCCAAGAGTTCATATCGACGGCGGTGTTTGGCACCTCGATGTCGGCTCATCTCATCCTAGGGCTGAAGCAGGTCCTAAGGGTATGGCTGTTCGCCATTTAAAGAGGTACGCGAGCTGGGTTTAGAACGTCGTGAGACAGTTCGGTCCCTATCTACCGTGGGCGTTGGAAATTTGAGAGGATCTGCTCCTAGTACGAGAGGACCAGAGTGGACGAACCGCTGGTGTTCGGGTTGTCATGCCAATGGCATTGCCCGGTAGCTACGTTCGGATTGGATAACCGCTGAAAGCATCTAAGCGGGAAGCCAACCTCAAGATTAGATTTCCCTTAAGAGCCGTTCAAGACTAGGACGTTGATAGGCAGGGTGTGGAAGCGCAGCGATGCGTGTAGCTAACCTGTACTAATTGCTCGTTTGGCTTGACCATACAACACCCAAGTGGTTTTGTA
>NZ_JMKP01000104.1 GCF_000685805.1 Psychrobacter phenylpyruvicus DSM 7000 = NBRC 102152
ACGGCTCGCTCTTTCATTTCAGGGGTATAGTTTCGTGTTTTCATTGTCGTATTCTCTCAGAAAATTGAGTCTCCGACAATCCCGGGGCGGTTCAACCTAATTCAATGCAATTAATACCAAATGATATACATAGTAATAAAACAGTTCCACATACTGGTCAAAACTCTTTAAAGGAAGGTCAATAAGAAATGAATATAAGCGTATATAAAGATAATGGCTCAAATGATGTCAATAATATATCTATGATCGAAAACCAACTTAACTATAGTTTACCTCAACTTTATAAAGATATAGTCAAGAAGCATGATGCGCTAAGACCAGAGAAAGATATTTTTGATTTTATTAATATTTATGGAAAGCCTGATGATAGAGATGTTAATTTTTATAGTTTAAAGAAAAACCATATAGATGGGTTTATTATTGAAGAACAAGCTAATATTAATGATATAGATAATGGAGGTATAAAAGGTTTAGTCACATTTGCGTTTACTGCTAATGGTGATTATATATGTTTTGACTATCGAGAAGATCACAATAGTGATAATCCAAAAGTTGTTTTAGTTTATCATGATGATATTGTTGAAAATGAAGATGGAACGAGCTCAATGGCAGTCAATTTTTTAGCAGATAGTTTTGAAGAATTTATGAATATGTTACATGATTAAATGGATATTCAGTATGCTCTAAAATCATCTATTCATAATTTATCTGTTTATCTTCTGTATTGGCGAAGCTAGCTTAAGTGAGGGAAGCAGTAGGTTGGAGTCATACCACGGATGGCTAGTATGTGGTTGTTTCTACTGATTATAATCGTTGCATTTTCTGTAGCTGGATTTTATAAATCAAGAATTGTGCGTGTGCAAAGTTCACTTCAACCAAATGAAAGTAAAATGACTCAATTTAAAATGGACAAAGAAGAAATTAAACCAGCGGCAATTGAAAACCAGCGGCAATTGAATTTAAGCAAGCTCTTATTAATTGGAAATCAAGAGAAGTAATTAATGGGGCAGCCTAGGCGCCAACAAAGCAAACGGCAATGCAAAAAGTGAACCGCCCCGGGATTGTCGGAGACTCAATTTTCTGAGAGAATACGACAATGAAAACACGAAACTATACCCCTGAAATGAAAGAGCGAGCCGT
>NZ_JMKP01000105.1 GCF_000685805.1 Psychrobacter phenylpyruvicus DSM 7000 = NBRC 102152
CATCTCATTGTCCTTGGTCTTCTTGGTCGAAAACTTTAAGGATAGTGAGGTGTCATTTTTTTTCAACCCCTAAAAGTGTTGAGAGTGGGGTTATTTATATATTGTGGGAAACTAGTAGAAGGCTGTTTTTATAAGAAGAGCTAGCACACCTATTCCCAAGCCATCGAATCTGATTTAATTATATCTGCGGTGAACCAATCAGGTGCTTTCACTGGTTAGGCTCCCTAGTGAGGACTTGAATTTTTGGCTGTGTGCTATATACGATAGTAGATACAGCCATCAAGATTATGACAGTGTACTTGGTGGTGTACATGAAATTAATACACCAGACCTAACTTCCATACATTTATCTTTCTTCATTCTCGGGCATATATAAATCACCACCACTTTCTATAATTTCGTTACCAATTTTTTGCATATAAAATCAACACTTTCTTCATCTTGCCGATCAAACTCGTAAACAAAATTACCTATAAATTCATTAACTGGATAGTTGTACTTATAAATAACAATACTAATCTCATTCTGAAGGTCAAAAAGGCTTCTGATGATCTCTTTAGCGCTATCGGCATCTAGATTTTCTATAGAAGCTAACCTTTTTTTAATTTCGCTTTCATAGTATCTCAATACAGAATTTATCTCTGATTTACTTTTAGTGTATAAATCTAAAGCCTCTATAAGTGTAAGAATGCGTTCATCCATCATCATCTTCTCTCATTTTAATCATTTACTTATCTTCAGATAACTTATTAGGGTATACCCTAGCGGAACCATCTAAAAACGCCTTATAAAATATTAATAGACCACCTAAAATAGACCGTTATAATAAAACCACTTATAACAGACTATTTTGGGTGTTTGCGTTTATTAAACCCTCAAACTGTCACTTCACGAAGTACTATCCTCCCATATCTGCAACAAATCACATCCCCCTTAAGTAAAAGGGTATCCTGAAAATATACACTCTAAGTCAAACGTATAATAATGTTCAATGATTGAACGCTCAAAAAAAGCAATTTAGCAGGGAGTGACACTTGAAATTAACAGTTACGGACGCGGCTAAACAGTGGGGTA
>NZ_JMKP01000106.1 GCF_000685805.1 Psychrobacter phenylpyruvicus DSM 7000 = NBRC 102152
TGAGTTTGAGAGACGATACTATGATAGCCTTAATGAGTCAGACAAAGCTGCCTGACTCAAGCAATCCACTCTCCGATATAGTCGGGGCGGTTCACCTCTTGCTGTGCCTCTATTGTTCGATTATTGAATATATAATTATTATTTTCGCTCTGACCGTTATTGGCATTATTTTCAACATGAGTTACACCTATCTCGTTATTAGTAGCTGCATTATTAGTTGACGTATAACCATTATTAGCAGAGGGTATGCTTACATATTTATCAACACTTTGAACTTGATTGGTAGTAAATTGATTGCCCTGACTATCTACAAATAAAGGATAAAAGTTATTACCATCACTTCCATAGCCGTGTGACCACAGTAAATTACCCTCTTGATTGATAATAGTCGTGCTATCAATATGTCTACCTCCTACATAAGGTGTAAACATTTTAGAAGGATCATAGTTTTTATAACCCTTAGGTAATTTAATTGGTGGTAGCGCACTGACTGAATTAGACGCTTTATCCTTAACTAAGACATCTGATCCTTGAATATAAAGTTCATAATGTCCACCCTTACTAGTTGTGCCTTGTATTGGAACAAACTGTCCATTTTCAAATTTGTAGTCTGTAGCACTTATCTTATATGAACTTGAAGATGATGGTATATGGTTAGGGAGTATAGTAGCATTTACATTGCTAAATGAGCCTCTGTTATTTTGAGGTATGGTATCTCTTGATTGATTACCAGAACCTTTTAGACCTTGTTCTTTTAATAACAAATCCATTTCAATGATATTATCATCTAATTTTTTTTGCTCATTAGCAATATATTCCTGTTGTTTCTTAGCAGCAGCTATTGCTTTATCATATTGAGCAAGTTTAATTGCCGTTTCTGACTCTAGCTTACTATTAAATTCAACTGTATCATTACGATATGAACCGCCCCGACTATATCGGAGAGTGGATTGCTTGAGTCAGGCAGCTTTGTCTGACTCATTAAGGCTATCATAGTATCGTCTCTCAAACTC